>JAXLWN010000034.1:0-72895 GCA_046328475.1 Chloroflexia bacterium
GCGCGTTTCCTCGGCGAACGCTACCGCGATTTCTGGGCGCGGGCCTGCTGCTCGCCCGAGGTGGACGGCGTGGACGGTTCGGGGGTGCTGCCGATCGCCCCGAGCGCGCTGCTGCTGATCGCGGTCGCCGGGGGGATCATGGGGCTCAGGCGGCGCGAGCCGCTGGTGGTGCTCGGCTCGCTGGTCATCCTGCTAATCCCCCTGGCCTCGGTCCTCACGCTTCAGGGGCTGGCGCGGCGCACCTTCGCGATGGTGCCCTTCCTGGCGCTGTTCGCGGCGCTCCCGCTCGGCTGGCTGGTGGAGCGGGGCATCGCGCGCTGGCGGCGGGTGCGCGGGACCCGGCGGATCGCCCCGGTGGCGCTGATCGCCGCCGCGCTGGCGGTCGTGGTCGCGCTCGGGCCGTGGACCGCGAGGAACTATTTCCGGGCGTTCCCGCAGTCGCAGGAGAAGGATTGGGTCTTCTCGGTCGAGCTGGTGGACGCGATCAACTACCTGAACAGGCTGCCGGGCGATACCTACGTCTATTTCTTCTCCGAGCGCTGGTCATTCCAGCACGAGACGCGCATGTATCTCGCGCCGCAGTATCAGGGCGAGGATCGCTCGCGCGAGTATGGCGAGCGAGCAGATCTGATCGCCAATCAGCCGAGCGGGCGTTTTGTCTACGTTTTCTTCGGGAATTACACCGAGCAACTCGCCGAGGTGCGCGCCCTCTACCCGCAGGGGACGGTCGTCGTCGGTAGCCACACCGAACGACCGCCGTTTGTTGCCTATTACGTTGAGTCGGGAGCAACGGCAACCACGAGGCCGTAGATCGACATCCCCACGCCGAATAGCATGCCACGCGGGTCGGTTTGCCGACCATACCGGCGTTTGCGTGCCCGACATTCCGGGCCGAATGCCCGCCGCCCCTGTGGTATCATCACCGCCATCAGCGCACGATTGCAGCGCATGCCTGCGCGTCGAGGGATGCCGGATCGCGCCAGCCGCACGGGGGGCAGTGTGAGCCAGGATTTTGCCTTGACCATCGAGCAGGGGAACGACCGGGGGCGCACCGTCCCGTTGCCGGACGGGGCCACCATCACGGTCGGTCGCCACGCCGAGGCGGGGCTGGTGCTGGCCGATGCGCAGGCGTCGCGGCGCCACGCGGAGGTGCGTCGCCATGAGGAGCGGGTCTGGCTGCGTGACCTCGACTCGGCCAACGGCACGACGCTTGGCGGACAACCTGTCCACGGGTCGGTCGAATTACACCCCGACGACGCCTTCACCATCGGCGGCACGACGATTCGCCTGGTCCAGTCACCGAGTACGGCGGCGCTCAACCAGCCGGGGCAGCAACCGGGCACCAGCGTCTTTCGGGAGGAGACGAGCATCCCGACCACGGTGCGCCCGGCGGCGGGTGCGGCGGCGGGCGCGGGGGGCGTGCTGAATGGGCGCTATCGCCTCGACCGCCAGATCGGACGGGGCGGCTTCGCGCAGGTGTTTCTGGCGACCGACCTGATGCTGCAGCGCCAGGTGGCGGTGAAGGTGCTGCACGCCGAGCTGACCGAGGACCAGGGGCAGGATTTCCTCGCCCGCTTCACCCAGGAAGCCCGCGCGGTCGCGGCGCTCGATCACCCGAACATTCTGACCATCCACGATTATGGCGACGCGGCGGGGACGGTCTTCCTGGTGATGCCCTACGTGGATGGCGGCACGCTCCACGACATCCTCCGCTCGCGCGGGCCGGTCGCGCCGGGGCAGGCGGGGCGCTACCTGGGGCAGGTGGCGGCGGCGCTCGACTACGCGCACCGGCGCAAGATCGTCCACCGTGACATCAAGCCGCAGAACATGCTGATCCGGGCGGAGGACGACCGCCTGCTGCTCTCCGACTTCGGCATCGCCAAGGTGCTGACCGGCGAAAGCTCGCAGAATCGCACCGGCGTGATGGGCACGCTCTCCTACATGGCCCCGGAGCAGTTCGAGGGGATCGTCACCCCGGCGACCGACATCTACGCGCTCGGCTGCGTCCTCTTCCAGGTGCTGACCGGGGCGGTGCCCTACAGCGGCACGACCGAGCAGGTGATTTTTGCCCACTTGCAGCACCCGGCCCCGCGCCTCGCCGAGCGCAACGTCGCCGGGCTGCCGCCGGGGGTGCAGGCGGTGCTGGACCGGGCGCTCGCCAAGCGTCCGGGGGACCGGTTCGCCTCGGCGGGAGAGTTCGCCGCCGCCTACGAGTCGGCGATCACCAACACGAGGCCGCTGACTGCCCAGGGAGCGGCGGCCACAATTGTTGGGGCCGACCCGAATGCGACGGTGGTGGGGGGTGGCGGGCAGGCGCTCGGCCCGACGGTGATCGGCTCGGGTACGGCACCGCTGCCGTATGACCCGTCGGCAACGGTGGTCAACGAGGGGATGGCACCCGGCGCGCAAGGTGGGTGGGCACCGTCCCCCGGCAATCAATATCAGCAGATGCCGGGGCAGGGCGTGCCCTACATCCTGCAGCCGCCGGTGCAGCCACCGGCGCAGCCGACCGGCAATCGTCGCGCATTCATCGCCGGGGCGGCGGGGCTTGGCGTGGTCGCGCTGATCGCGGCGGCGGGTGGCGGCGCGGTCGTGCTGCGAGCGCGCGGCGGGGCCGACCCGACCGCCACCGCGCCGCCGCCGACCACGGTCGCGGCCAACGCCGGGCAGCCGTCCAGCGCCCCGCCCTCCGCGCCGCCTGCGGCCCCGACTGCCACGCAACCGTCGGCGGCCTCCGCCGCTCCGGCGGCGCAGCCGACCCAGGCATCGGCGGCAACGGCGACCGTCGCACCGACCGCCGCGCCGACCGCCACGACCGCGCCGCCAGCGGCGACGGTGGGCGCTGTGCCGCCAAGCGCCGCGCCGCCGACCGTCGCGCCGGTGCCGGTCGCCACCACGGCCCCCGCCCAGCCGACCGCGACCAGCGTCCCGCCGACCACCGCCCCCGCGCGTCCCACGGCGACGTCCATCTCCGCGCCGTTCACCGGCAAGCAGAGCCTGCTGTTGAGCGGTCACGGGGACCTGGTGGAGTCGGTGGCCTTCTCCTCGAAGGCGATTTTGCTCGCCTCCGGTTCGGACGACAACACCGTGCGCCTGTGGCAGTCGAGCGGGCAGAATGTCTCCACCTTCACCGGGCATAGCGCCGATGTGAACAGCGTGGCCTGGTCGCCCGACGATTCGTTCATCGCCAGCGGGTCGGGCGATAACACGATCCGCATCTGGAATTCGAACGGGCAGTTGATCACCACCTTGCGGGGACACACCGACGTGGTGACATCGGTGGCCTGGCACCGCGACGGCCAGACGCTCATGTCGGGATCGTGGGATGGGACGGTGCGGATCTGGAACACGAAGAACGGCACGCTCGTCCGCACGATCGCGGCGCACAACGCCAAGATCTGGACCATCGCCTTCCGTCCCGAGAGTATTGTCGTGTCGGGGAGCGAGGACGGGACGATCAAGCTGTGGAACACCGACGGTACGGCGCGCGGCACGCTCACCGGGCATACCGACACGGTGTATGGCCTCAGCTTCTCGCCCGATAGCGCGTTCCTCGTCTCCGGCTCGAAGGATGGCACGGTGCGCCTCTGGGATAGCAGCGGGGCGCGCGGCACGCTCATGAAAGGATTGCCGTCGGTCACGAGCGTTGCCTGGAGCAAGCACATCAACGAACCGGGCGGTGGAATCATCGCGGCCGGGGTGTACGACGGGCGTGTCATTGTCTGCACTGGCACAGGGCAGGTTGTGGCGACGTGTACGGGGCATAGCGGCTACGTCGCGGGGCTGGCCTGGCATCCCACCAGCGCCATTCTCGCCAGCGGTGCCGGGGATAAGACGATCCGCATCTGGGTGAGGTGCGGCGGGCTAGTTGTTGGTTTGAGTAACGGATTCTTCGCTGCGCTCAGAATGACACCACGGATAAGCGCAACCTCACCTCTGTCATTCTGAGCGCAGCGAAGAATCCGCCCTTTGATAACGCCCGCAACTTTGATGCAGGAGTGACCCATGCGCATCCGGGCGGCCGAGGAGCGGGATGCGGTGGCGCTCGCGCATGTGCTGGTGACGACCTACCGGATCGCGCACCGCGACCAGTTGCCGCCTGATTATGCGTATCTCAGCCCGGAGCAATCGGCGCACAACTGGGCGCGCACGCTGCGGGCGTTGCGCGGGGAGCGCGGGGAGCGGGAGCGGGTCTTCGCCGCCGAGGATGAGGAGGGGGAGATTGTCGGCGTGGCGATGGCCGGGCCGTTGCGGGGCGAGCGGGTGGCCGGTGCGCTCGCCGATCTCTACGTGCTGTATGTGCTGACGGAGCGGCAGCGGCGCGGGATCGGGCGGCGGATGCTGGCGGAAGTGGCGCGCTGGGCGAGCGAGCGGGGCTACCGGGCCTTGCAGGTCCGCGTGCTGGGCGTGAATGCGCCCGCGCGGCGTTTCTACGAGGCCAGCGGCGCGCGATATGTCGGCGAAGAGTTGCGGCATGAGGGGGCGCTGACGCTGGCGCTGGCGGTCTACGAGTGGGAGGACCTCGCGGCGCTGGGTGCGGGGGATGGCGCGGGCGAGGGCTGAAGCCGCGCCCGCGCCGTAGCTATTGCGCTGGCGCGGCGGGGGTCTCCGCTGGGCCGACGGGTTCGGAGGCCAGGATCGCCAGCGGACCGTCGCCACAGCCAACCAGGAGGGTGCCGTCGTCGCGGCGGCGGGTTGCGCCGGGCGCGAGGCTGACGCCGGGATCGGGCACGAGGCGCGTCCTGGTGATCAGCACGCGCTCGCCATCGAGCAGGGCGAACGCGCCGCGCGCCGTGCCGCGCACGCCGAACCAGCTGCGGACCTGGTTGTGGACCGTGCGCGCCGGTTGCGACCAGTCGATCTCGCGCCAGTCGTCGGTGAAGAGGTCGGCGTAGAAGGCGCGCGACTGTCCTGGGGATCGAGCGGGATCGCCCTGCGCCACGCGCGCCAGCGCCCGCCCCATCGCCGGGGGATGGCGGCGACGATGCGCGGGAAGAGGGTTTCCATCGCGTCGTCGTCGCCGACCGGCACGCGCGCCTGCGCCAGGATCGGCCCGGTGTCGAAGCCTTCATTCATGCGATGGATCGTAGCCCCTTGCTCGCGGTCGCTCGCGGAAGGCCCAGCCGACCGGATTCGCGCCGCGTCGCTCAGGCAAGAGGCCGAAGTGGAGATTGATCACGCCGAGGCGCGGGAGTTGCAGCACATCCGACGGGACGCGCCACTTAAAACCGGCCGAGAAGATCAGATCAGGGCGCAGCGGCGCGAGCAGCGCCGCCAGCCGACTCATGTGCGTGGTCACGATCACGTCGATGCCGGGCGGCACCGCGCGCACCACGTCGAGATAGTCGTCGGTGCGCCGCTTCTTCGGCCCCGGGCCGGTCACGACGCCCACCACCTGGTGGCCCATGCCGGTGAATAGCCTGACGCCCAGATTCACGACCTGGCCGCCGAAATCGGTGAGGATCACCACTCGCCACGGCTCCGTGCGCGGCGTATTCCCGTCGCTCATCACCCCTCCTCGCAAACGCCTGCCCACAGATTGCCCGCGTCATTATGGCGCACGCGCGTGCGCCGTGCGAGGCACAACGGATACGCTCAATGGCGCGCGGCGGGGAGCATCGCGGGAGTCCACCCGGCGGCGCGCTCCTCGGCGAGGGCGGAGCGGCGCAGCTTGCCGGCCTCGGTGCGGGGCAATTCGGCGACGAATTCGTAGGATTTCGGGATCTTGTAGGCCATCAGCCGGGCGCGGCAGTGGGCGTCGAGGTCGGGGATGGGCGGGGGAACGAAAGGATCGCGGGGCTGGATGATCGCGTGGACGCGCTTGCCCCACTCCGGGTCGGGTACGCCGATCACGGCGAGGTCGGCGATGCCGGGGTGCTCGCCCAGCGCGGCCTCGACCTCGGCGGCGAAGACGTTCGCGCCGCCGGTGATGATCATGTCGGTGCGGCGGTCGGCGATGTAGAGATAGCCGTCCGCGTCGAGCCAGCCGAGATCGCCGACGCTGGTGAAGCCGTCGGCGGTGGTCTTGGCGGGGTCGGCACCGAGGTAGGCGTAGGTCGGGCCGACGGCGACCTTCGGGCGCATGAAGATTTCGCCCACTTCGCCGGGCGGGAGGGGTTGTTCCCCGGCGTCGAGGATCAGGACATCGTGATTCTGGGGGCGACCGACGCTGCCGGGGCGGGCCAGCCACTCGTCGCCGCGAATCGTGGTCGAGCCGACGTTTTCCGACATGCCGTAGAACTCGTAGAGGCGCTCCGGGCCGAGGAGGTCGATCCAGGTGCGCTTGAGGTCGGGCGGGCAGGGTGCGCCCGCGCTGATGATCGCGTCGATGCTCGCGAAGGGGGCGGGGGGGACGACGGGAAGCTGGGCGATGCGACGCAGCATCGTCGGGGCGAAATAGGCGAACTGCACCCGGTGGCGCGGGATCAGTGCGACGGCATGGGCGGCGTCGAAGCGGTCCAGCAGGACGAGGGTGTGGCCCTCGAAGAGGCCGCTGTGGGCGCAGACAAAGGGCATCGCGTGGTAGAGCGGCCCGGCGACGAGTTGCACCTGTCCGGGGCGGAAGCCCCAGGAGGCGAGGCGGGTGGCGGTCGCGCCGGGCGCGGCGGCGAGCGGGCCGGGTGTGACGATGATCTTGGGGCGGCCGGAGGAGCCGCCGGAGGCGAGCGCGCGACCGGGTTCGGAGATGCGATCGGGGAGGGGATCGGCGGAGAGAGCATCGGCTTCGGCGAGGTCGGCGGGGCGGAGGACCGGGGCTATCTCGGTCTCCCAGTCGGCAACGATCAGGGCGGGACGGGCGAGCGCAAGGATGTCGTCCCGTTCGCGCGCGGGCTGGTCGGCGCGCAGGGAGAGGAGGAGGCCGCCGAGCTTCCAGACGGCGTAGGCGACGACGAAGTGCGCCGGGCAGTTCCCGACGGCGAGGGCGACGGTGCGCCCCTGGCCGATGCCGCGCCCGGCGAGGAGGCGCGCGACGCGGTTGGATGCGGCGTCGAGGTCGCGCCGGGTCAGCACCTCCTCCGGCCCCTCGCGCGGCGCGAAGATCAGCGCGGGCTTGTCGGGATCCTCGGCGGCGAGGTCGGCGAGGCGACGGCCGTAGGAAATGGGGGCGGGTGCGCTCATCTCGGACTCCTCCGCTACGTCGGCGTGACTGGCGGAAGGCTCGGTGTGGGGCGATGGCGTTGGGGGGTACTATCGCATAGTTGGCGGGCGAGTGGGACCGTGCGTCAGTGCGTCAGTGCGCCGGTAGGACTTCGTCGTGAACTGTACGGCGAACCGGCGCTCACTCGCGCGCGATGGCGAAGCGGCAGCGCGGGAATTCGCCCCGTTCGCAGACCTCGCGCACGGGGGCACCGACAACCTCGGCGACCACCTCCTCGGCGAGGGCGCAGACTTCCGGGTGGCCAGGCATCGCCTCGGCCAGCGGGCAGCGATAGCCCTGGATGACCAGGCCGCCGTCGCGCTCCTCCAATTCGGCCAAGCCACCCCAGGAGTTGAGCATCGCGACCGCCGCCTCGGCTCGCGCGCGGCGGTCGCCCGCAGGCGCGGGCGAGCCGGCGAGCAAGCGCTGCCCGGTCGCGCGCAGCAGCGCCAGGACATCGTCGGATCCGAGTCGATCGGTGAGCACATCGAGCAGGCGGCGCAGCACCACACCGTAGGCTTTCGGATAGAGACGTTCGGCCTCGGGCGTGAGGTCGTAGGTGTAAGCGGGTTTGCCCGCGCCGCGACGCACACCACCACGCCGCACCAGTCCGTCGCGCTCAAGCGAGGCGAGGTGCGTGCGGACGGCGTTATCGGTGAGGCCGAGCGCGGCGGCCAATTCCTCGACGGTGCGACTGGCGCGGCGCAGCAGGGCGACAATCTGACCGCGCGTGCTGGCGAAGAAACGCTGATCCCAGCGAGTTTCCATACATGCAGCTCCTCTCCACAGGTCAGCATAGCAACTCGCCGACGCACTGTCAATTAAGTCAATAAATTTATTGACTTAATTGGTGATGAGTGCTAGAGTCGAGACAGTGCTGGCGACGCTGGTGCAACTGTAGAAGGAGGAGTAGCCCCATGACGCGAGCGATCATCCAGAAGATCACCATCGGTTTCGGCGCGATCTACGCCCTGGTCGGGGTTCTCGGCTTCATCCCCGGCATCACCCAGTTCTCCGATCGCTACGGCGCGGTGCCGTTGGAGGGGACGCTGCTCGGCATCTTTGCCGTGAACCTCATCCACAACGTCGCCCACCTGATGCTCGGCGGCGCATTGATCGTCGGCGGGCGCTCGACCGGCGCGGTCATCACCACCAACCGGATCATGACCGCCGTCTTCATCGTGCTGACCATCGCCAGTTTCATCGCCCCACTGGTGGAAGGGGTCAATCTCAACCCGCCCGACACCATCCTCCACCTCGCCAGCGCCCTGCTGACCGGCTACCTCGGCTTCCTGGCCGACCGCCAGGCAACCAGCGCGGCGAGTCCGGCGCGCTAACGAGGAGGGGAACGGGCAGGGAGAGGAGGCTTACGGGCCGAATTCGAGCACCCAGATTGCGCCGTCGGTGGCGCTGCGGAAGAGGATGGCGCGGCCGTCGGGGGCGAGGTCCCAGTCGTTGCTGGCGACGAGGAAACGGGCCTGGGCGGGCGTGACGAGCGGACGGACGGTGCCGCTGGAGAGGGAGTAGAGGCGGAGTTCGTCGGTCGGCTGGTCGGAGGGGGCGGGGAGGTAGGCGAGCCCCTGGCTGTCGGGGGTCCAGCGGTAGCCGCCGGTGATCGGGAGCTTGCGCCGGCCGCTGCCGTCCAGGCGGATGTACCAGATGCCATTGTCGGCGGCGGTTGGTTGGAGCACGGCGGTGTAGACGATGGCGGTGCCGTCGGGGGCGACCGCGATGCTCTCCAGGAAGTTGCCCGCGACGATCTGGCGGAGCACGCCGGTCGCGGTGTCGAGCAGGGAGATGCCGCCGTTGATCCCCTGCGCGTCGCGCGTGCTGAGCACGATGCGGCGACCGTCGGGGAGCCAGGTCAGGACTTCGGCGCGCACGATGGGGTCGAGGGTGCGGATCGGGCCAACGCCATTGGGGCCGATGGTGGCGATACGGACACGGGCGGGCGGTTCCAGCGAGGTGCTGACCTGGGGGATGGCGGGGTCGGGTTCGAGCCAGGCGATCCGGTCGTCGGTGGGGGCGATGAAAAGGAGCGCCGCGCCGGTCGGCAGGGTGCCGAGCGGCGTGCCATCGGGGCGCGCGACGGTGGTGGTCGTCCCTTCGCGATAGGCGAGCAGTTGCCCGCTCGGGGAGATGGTGCCGTAGGCGGGGCCGAATGCTCGCGCCGCGCCGCCGCGCGGCACGACCCACGCGCCGAGGTCGCGCCCGTTCGCGCCGCCATAACCGTAGTAGAGGACGCCGCTGCCATCGGCCAGCCATTGCGGCTGGGTGCAGCAGCCGTTGGCGGTCAGTTTGGTCAGTGTCGGGGTGGCCGGGGGCGCGTCGCGGTCGGTGCGGGCGAGCGGGTTGGGGATGGGGACGGTGGGACGGGCGTGGGCGTCGGCGCGGCGGTGGGCGAAGGAGGGCGCGCGACGGTGGCCGTCGGTGCGACGCTGGGGATAGGCGCGGCGGTGGCGCTCGGATTGTCGCGCTCGGGAGAGGAGCGAGGTGTGGCGGTCGCGGCGGGCACGGCGGTGGGCGTGGCGACGGCTGGCGCAATCGTCGCCGTCGGCGCGGGCGTTGGTGTGGCGCTGCCGCCGGGGAGGGAGCAGGAGGCGAGGGTGATCGTGAGGAGGAGGGTGAGGGCGTGGGGCGTGAGGGCGTGCGGAGGGAGTGGTACCTCACCCCCGCCGCCGCGGGCGGCACCCCCTCTCCATTTCGTCTGCCGCGCAAAATAGAGAGGGGGCTGAGGCGAGCGAAGGATGTGGCCCTGCGCCGGAAAGATATCGCCCGCTCGCCCGTTCGCCTGTGCCGCATCATGGCCACGCTCGGCGGAAGTCGTTGAGCAGGCGTTGGCCGAAGACGATGTCGGGTTGGTCGGCGGGGGTGGTCCAGGGGGCGGGGTCGTCGAGGTCGATTTCGAAGCGGAGGCCGTTGCGGCGCAGGCCGATCGCGGCGCGCTCCCAGTCGAGCGCGACCAGGGGGACGGGGTTGATGGCCTCGGACATCCCGGCGCGGCGGATTTCGAGGTGGACGTGCGGCTCGATGTCGCAGCGTTCGCCCGAAGGATCGCCGCTGAGCGCGACCTTGTCGCCCCGGCGCACGGCGGTGCCGACCGCGATGCTGGGGCGTTCGAGCAGGTGGCCGTAGAGCGAGAAGAGGCCGTTGGGATGGCGGATGACGAGGTTGTGCGGCGCGGAGCCGTAGGGGCCGTCCACGGCGAAGATTGTGCCGTCGCCGACCGCGATCACGGCGGTGCCGCAGGGGGTGGCGAAATCGACGCCGAAGTGGATGCCCTGGCCCGCGCCGTAGACCTGCGAGCGGTTCTGGTAGGCCCAGACGGTGTTGCCGTACCACTGGCTGATGAACCAGCGATCCGGTCCCGGTGGTCCGGCGAGTGGCGGGCCGAAGACCGGTTCCGCGCTCGCCGAGCGTGCCGGGAGCGCGCCGAGCGCCAGCGCGGGGGCGAGGCAGAGCGCGGCCAGCAACGCCAGGCCGAATCTGCGCGTGCTGCGTAGCATCCGAACAGCCACGATGGTTGCACTCCACGAAACGCGCACCCGGTCACATTGCGGGCTAGCGGGAGAAGGATACCCGATGCGGGCCATGCCCGCGTTACCTCTCCATGCGCTGCTGCGTAGTTACGCTAAACGCTGCGGTGAGGCCCGTTCAATGCATCGTCAGGGTGCTGCGCGGGGCATCCACCAATCGCAAGCGTCGTGGAGGTTGCGGGCATGGCAGAGCACCGGGTTCTTGCGGTCGTCGGGCGATTCCTGCTGTTCGTGGCGCTGCTCCTTTAATCTTGCTCTCCATTCGCGGTGATGGGGCTGGTCTGGGCGTTGGTTTGGCGGGCTGGCGCACCGCCGGGGATTTCGGCAACGGGCTGACCTATGCCGGGCTGGTGGTGATGGCAATCGGCGCGATGCGCTATTTCGGCGGCCTCGCCAACAACGTGAATCCGGCGCTGGGCTACCAGTCGATGGATCTGCGCGAGCACCACAACTGGGTGGTGCGGACGATCGTCGAGCGCGACAGCGCCTTCGCGGTGATGCTCAAGCTGGGGGCGAGTGGGCTGGTCGCGATGGCGCTCGGGCAGGCGCTGCGGGCGGCGCTGGTCTAGCGTGGGGGGAACGTTTTCGCCCGTGCGAGAGGCCCGAAGCCTGAAGGCTTGGGCTGAAGGCTTCGCCGCAAAGCCCGCCTGCGCGGGCTGGATGGTGTCATTTTCTGACGTTTGCTCTGATGCACACGTTCGTCCACGGCAATTCCCTGTGCCGTGATGTGCGGATACTGCCGGCAGAAGAGAACCGGCCGGGGCAGTGTGGTAATGCCCCGGCTGTTCTCGTCTGCCGCTGCGCAGGGAAGGGCATTCGCGCCCCACATGCTGGCGGCGCGGCAACGAACGTCGCAACGAGACCCCGGCAATTGCTGGTCCCTGGGCGCACACAACCACCGTTTCGGCACATTTTTCCGGCCGATCCGTGCCCGGTTGGCACCCAGGTGTCCCGCCCGGTAACAGCAACGTGCATAGTTGGCGCAACAATCTGCACCAAAGCATATTGCGGGCGCGTGGTGGCGGTGCTATATTCGTGGAGTTGCCGAACCTGATTCATTCTTACCAACATCATGTGCCGGTGCCCCGATTGACTGGCCGTCCACCCACGAAAGGGATGTGGCGATGCTTGGTTATTTGCTCGCGCGGCTGGCGAGCCTGATTTTCATCCTCTTCGCGGTCTCGCTGATCGCCTTCTTGCTGATGCACGCCGTCCCGGGGGGGCCGTTCGACGAGCGCGAGCGGCGATTGCCCGAGGCGACGCGCCAGGCGCAATTGGAGAAGTACGGGCTGGACAAGCCGCTCTGGGTGCAGTACACCCGCTACGTCTGGCACGCGATGCACCTCGACTTCGGCGTGCCGTTCCAGAGCCCGACCGAGACAGTCACGGGGCTGATCGCCCGGGCGTGGCCGGTCACAATTCGGATCGGGATCCCGACGATTCTGCTCTCCTATACCCTCGGCATGACGCTCGGCGCGATCGCCGCGTTGCGGCAGAATAGCTGGGTCGACTATGTCGTCACGTTCACGGCGACACTCGGCCTGACCGTGCCGAATTTCGTGGTCGCGATCTGGCTGATTCTGCTCCTGAGCGTGCGCCTCGGATGGCTCCCCACCGGCGGCTGGGGCGAGCCGAAGCACTACATCATGCCGGTGATCGCCTACTCGCTCGCGCCGACGGCCCTGGTTGCCCGCTTCACGCGCGTCAGCCTGCTCGAAGTGATGCGGGCCGATTATGTGCGCACGGCGCGGGCGAAGGGGCTGAGCGAGCGCCGGGTGCTGACGTGGCACGTCGCCCGCAACGCCCTGATCCCGCTGATCACGGTGATCCTGCCGGAGATCCCGAACATCCTGACCGGCTCGATCTTCATCGAATCGAGCTTCAACATCCCCGGCATCGGGCGCTTCTTCGTGACCAGCACCTTCACGCGCGATTACCCGATGATCCTGGCGCTGGTGCTGCTGATCGCGGTCCTCTGGGGGATCACCTATCTGCTCACCGACATCCTGTACACGGTGCTGGACCCACGTATCCGCCTGACGGGGGCGAGGTGAACGAGAAGAGGGCGGGATGAAGGCGAGTGCGGGGCTGGCCGCGCCAGTGCCAGACAAGGCCGGTGGCATGTCGAGGGTGCGGGTGCGCACCAATTTTCAACTTGCCCGGCAGCGCTTCATGCGGCAGCGGCTGGCGATGGTGGGGCTGGTGATCATCCTCTTCCTGATCGTGCTCGCCGTGTTCGCGCCGATCCTCGCCCCGACACACTACAGCTTCGCCGACCTGGCGGAGGCCAACCAGTTCCCGAGCGGCAAGCACTGGCTCGGGACCGATGCCATCGGCCACGACTATCTCAGCCGGATTATCTACGGGGTGCGGACCTCGCTGCTGGTCGGCTTCGCGGCCGTGGCGGCGGCCTGCGTGATCGGCATCCCGCTCGGCTTAATGGCCGGATTCCTGGGCGGGATAGCCGATTTCGCGATCATGCGGGTGGTGGAGGTGATGACCGCCTTCCCGGGTATCCTCTTCGCGATCTTCCTGATCTCGGTGGTCGGCGGCGGCGTCCCCAACGTCATCTTCGTGATCGGGGTGACGGGGTGGGTCGGGATGTGCCGACTGCTGCGGGCGCAATTGCTGACGCTGCGCGAGCAGGATTATGTGCTCGCGGCGCGCAGCATCGGGGCGACCGAGTTCTCGATTGCGGTGCGCCACCTGCTGCCGAACGCGGTCGCGCCGATGATTGTCGCCATCGCGCTCGCGATCCCCAGCGCGATCTTCGCGGAAGCGGGGTTGAGCTTCCTCGGGATCGGGATCAACGAGCCGACACCGAGCCTCGGGAAGATGGTTGCCCAGAGTTCGCCCTACATCCGGATCTACTGGCACCTCGGTTTCTTCCCAACCCTGGCGATCGCGCTGGCGATGCTCGGGTTCACGTTCGTCGGCGACGGGCTGCGCGATGCGCTCGATACGCGCCAGCGATAGGAACTTTCTCGATGCAGATAACGTCGGAAAGGGGGACAATGTAGATACGCATACATCCCGCAGGTGGGTATCTGCAGCGCAGGCAGTGGAAAGGGTGTGGGAAAAGGAGCGTAACATGGCAGACGAGACCAGGACAGATGAATCCAGCAAAGTCGAGTCGCAGTCGATCGGAGTCCAGCGGCTCATGCGCTTGCAGCAAGAACTGGGACGCCGCTCCTTCCTCGGCGGGGCGGCGGGACTGACGGCGGCGGCCATCCTGGCCGCGTGCGGCGGCACCACGCCGACCGCGACCTCGGCCCCCGCCAGCGCGGCCCCACCCGCGACCGAAATTCCGACGCGCGCACCCGTGGCACCCGTCGCGCCGAGTGCAGCGGCGAGCGCGGCAGCGAGCACAGCAGCGAGCGCAGCGGCGAGCACGGCGGCGCTCCCGGCCGACGCGGCGGCGGCGGACCAGCAGGTCTGGGTGGTCAATACGGGCCAGGAAGTCAAGGTGATGGACTTCTACGAGGCGGTCTATGCCCGCCCGACCATCGCCGATCTCTTCAGCGAGCCGCTGGTGCGGCTGAGCAAGGAGTACGCCGTCATCCCGGGCGCGGCCACCTCCTGGGAAGGGAGTTCGGACGGCAAGACCTGGACCTTCAAGCTCGATCCGAAGCTGATGTGGAGCGACGGCAATCCTGTGACCGCCGACGACTACGTCGCCACCTTCCAGTATGGGGCGGATCCCAAGCATGCCTGGGACTTCACCTGGTTCTTCCAGGGCGTGATCGCGGGTTGGGACGACGCCATCGGCGGCAAGATCCCGCTCGATCAGCTCGGCGTGAAGAAGGGTGCGGACGCCAATACGCTGATTTTCACGACCCAGGTGCCCGCGCCGTACCTGCCCGCGATGCTGCTGTATTCCATGCCACTCTCGAAGGCCGCCCTGGCGAAGAGCGGGCCGCTCTACAACACCAAGCCGGAGACGGCGGTGTCCTCGGGCCCCTTCATCCTGACGAAGTGGGCGAAGGATCAGCAAATCGTCTTCGAGCGCAATGCGAAGTACACCGGCAATCTCAAGCCGCAGATCACGAAGATCATCCAGAAGGTGGCTGCGCCGGCGACGAACTTCACCGCCTACCAGAATGGCGAGATCGACTACATGCAGGGGCTCGCGCCCGCCGAAGTCAAGTTGGTGCAGGACTCGGCGGACCTCTCCAAGGAGGTCTACTCGTCGGTCGGCGACTTCCGCACCTTCTACCTCTTCTTCGACGTGACGAAGCCGCCGTTCGACAATATCAAGGTGCGGCAGGCGTTCAGCCACGTCGTGGACCGCGACCAGATCCAGAAGTCGATCCTGGGCCCCGGCGGCACGCAGGCCTACTCCTGGCTGGCACCGGGCTTCCCGGCGTCGAACCGCGAAGGGCTGAAGGATATCCAGAAGTACGACGTGGCGGCGGCGAAGCAGCTCCTCGCGGATGCGGGCTTCGCCAATGGCGCGAACTTCCCGAAGCAGACGCTCTGGCTGCGCAACGAATCGGCGCTGAACCAGGCGGTCGCCACCAGCATCGCGTCCTCGATCAAGACGAACCTTGGCATCGATGTCGAGGTCTCCAACAAGGATACGAAGCTCTTCATGGATAGCCTGACGGCGAAGCCGACGCAGATCCTCTTCGGCTTCGTCTCCTACGGCATGGACTTCCTCGACCCGTACAACATGCTCAGCGTCTGGTTCTCCGGCGGTCGCCACTCCTGGGCGAACAAGGATTTCGACACGAAGGCGAAGGAAGCGGCCACCTTCCTGGGGCCGACGGAGCAGCGCCTGAAGATGTTCCAGGACGCCGAGAAGATTCTGGTCTCGGATGTGCCGGGGGTCTTCGTCTACCACGAGACGCCGCTGCAGCTCTTCAAGCCCTGGGTCAAGGGCGAGGCGCTGGAGCCGGACAAGCTCGGCAACAAGAGTCTGCACTGGCCGGGCTACTCGACGACGACGACCGCGCCGAATGGGCTGTACATGACGAAGGATGTCAGCAAGCGGAAGTCGTAGTCGGGGTGGGGCGCGAGTAACGAGTGACGAGTAACGAGTAACGAGGGGGACGGATCCTTCGCTGCGCTCAGGATGACACAATGGGGAGGGGTGCCTTCCGTGTGTCATTCTGAGCGTGAGCGAAGAATCCGTCCCCCGCTCATTTGCGCTGTAGTGTCAGACCAGGCCTTTTCGCGCACGGCGCCAGCACTGCGGCTTTCAGGCGGGCGATCTCGCCATGCACGTAGCCGACGACGCCGGAAAGCGGCACGAGTTGGGTGTCGCCGGTTTTGCGGTCGCGGACTTCGACCGCGCCCTGCGCGAGCGCGCGGCGACCGATGGTGAGGCGCAGGGGGAGGCCGATCAGGTCGGCGTCGTTGAATTTCACGCCGGCGCGGTCATCGCGGTCGTCGTAGAGCACATCCACGCCAGCGGCGGCGAGATCGCGGTAAAGGTCTTCGGAGGCGTCGCGGATCGCCGGATCGTCGAGGTCGAGGCCGACGAGATAGGCGTCGAACGGCGCGACGGTCGCGGGCCAGATCAGGCCGCGCTCGTCGCGGTGCTCCTCGGCGTGCGGCGGATCAGGCGGCTGACGCCGATGCCATAGCAGCCCATCACGATCTCGCGCAGTTGCCCGCCTTCATCGAGGAAGGTCGCGCCGAGCACGGAGCTGTAGCGCGTGCCGAGCTTGAAGATCTGGCCGATCTCCACGCCGCGCACCGTGCGGAGCGGGGTGCCGCAGTCTGGGCAGGCGGCACCTTCGTGGGCGGCGGTGATGTCGGCGATGCGATCTGGCGAAGTCGCGCCCGGCGTTGGTGTTGCGCAGATGGTACCCTCGCGGTTGGCCCCGGCGACGAGGTTCGGCGCGCGGGCGGCGATATCGTCCACGACGACGAGCGCGCCCCGGATGCCGATCGGCGAGGCGTGGCCGGGCACGATCCCGGTCCCGGCCAGTTCCTCGACGGTTGCCGGGTGCACTTCGCCGACACCCGCCACATTCGCCGGCTTGACCTCGTTCACTTCATGCCGCCGCGCACCACGGCGAAGATCAGCTTGCCGTCGCAGTTCATGAAGAAGGTCGCCTGGCCGTGCGGCGAGGCCGGGACGCCGAGGAAGTCACCAGCGCGGCGATTGTCGCGGTGCCGGGGGTGGCTACCTCTTCCAGCGGCAGCAGCTCCTCGATCGGCGGATCGTCTCGTGAAGGTGGCACCAGGTTGGCGGCGTAGCCGCAGCCGTCGCAGAGGAAGAGGGTGTCCTCGCCGATGGCGTTGACGAACATGAACTCGTGCGCCATCGTGCCGCCCATCATCCCGGTGTCGGAGAGGACGGCGCGCGGCTCGGTTCTCGGCGCGGCGGAAGACGTTGAAATAGGCCTGGTAGATGCGCGGCACAGCGATCGGCGTCCTCGACGGAGGTGTGGCAGGAATAGCCATCCTTCATGGTGAATTCGCGCGTGCGGATCAGCTCGCCCCGGCGCGCGGCTCGTCGCGGAACTTGGTCTGGATCTGGTAGAGCATCACCGGCAGTTGCCGATAGGAGCGGATCCGGCGGCGCAGCAGATCGGTGACGGCCTCCTCGTGGGTCATCGCCAGGACCATGTCGCGGTCGCCCCGGTCGCGGAAACGGGCCAGTTCAGGGCCGATCGCCTGCCACCGGCCGCCTGCGCCAGGCGTCGCCCGGCTGGACGACCGGCATGGTGATCTCCCCTGCCCCCCGGCCGCGTCCATCTCCTCGCGCAGGATCGCCTCGACCTTGCGCCGCACCCGCTGCCCGAGCGGCAGCAGCGACGAAATTCGGCGGCGAGCGGCTGGATATAGCCGCCACGCAAGAGTTGTTCGGGTGCCCGGCCGCCTCGGCGTCGGCCGGATTCTGACGAAGGTCTCGCAGAAAAGCATCGTGCGGCGCATGGATCCGCTCTCCGGAAGTTGAAGCGGAAATGGAAGAGGGAAATTGCTATGGAGTTGCGGTGGCTTTGCCCGTATTTCCCACTTCTAACTTAACTTCCCACTTAACGTATACGCCCTCTCGCCCGAAAACCGGGACGAAAGGGCCTTCCGTGGTACCACCCGCGTTCGGGGCGTGGGTGCCCCCTCATGGCTGGCCGGTAACGGGGCCTGCCGCGATCCCATAGTTGCCGGGGGAGGCGTGAGCGGTTGAAACCGCGCCTGGGGGCCTGCGGGCCACGAAACCGACCGGCGTCGGTTAGGGGCGCGGCTCCGGGTTGTTCCGGCGTTCCGGGGTCGGCTCGGCAGGTGGCTCTGCCCGGCGTGGGTCGGGTGGCTCGCAGTCGGTGGCCCCTTCTCTGGCGACCCCGGCCCTGGCATACTGGTCCTGCTCGACGACGCTCTTCACTTGTTGGGAGAGTATACCAATGGTTGCGGGCGCTGGCTCCACGAAGGGACAGGTGCGGCGGGGTAATTCCTTCCCGCCGCTGTGGCGGCGACCTCCCCTGATGAGGAGAGGGTTTGGGTTTCGGACCAATGCGGGAGGATGACGAAACCGGGCACTATGTGAGCGGCAGGTCGTAATATTCGTAGACGTTGGTTTCGTGGAAGCTGCAGGACTGGTAGAGGCCGAGGGCGCGCTCGTTGTCGGTGGCGACATCGAGCGCGAAGTGTCGCTGTCCCTCGGCGAACATCGTCGCGACGGTCGCCGCGAGCATCTGCCGCCCGTAGCCGTGTCGGCGGTACTCCGGCAGGATGGCGACGCCACGGATGTAGAGCTGCTCCGCCTCGAAGAGGACGCCGATTTGCCCCACCAGTTCGTCCTGCACGAAGGCGCGGTAGTAGCGCCTGCCCGGATCGTCGAAACGATTGGCCTACGCCGCACCAGCGCCTTGCTGTTCTCGCCCGGTTCGGCGAAGCAGCGCGCCTGTACGTCGGCCAGTTGGGGATTTCGTCGCCGGCGTTCGGCGCGGCGCAGGTGCAACGCGCTCGCGGGCGCGACTGGCGGGGCCGGCGTCGAGTTCCAGGTGATACTCGGCGAACGAGAAGCGACTGCCGATCACGTCGCGAAGGCGCGACTGCTGGCCGAGGGCGCGCTCATCGACGAGGAGCATCACCTCGCGTGCCGCGACGACGACACTTCCTCCAGCGCCGCCGCGATCAGGGCGCGGGCGATGCCCTCGGCGGCGATGGTCGGGGCGCAACGGCGCCGGTCAGTTCGAGCTGTCCCCATCGCCGTCGATGGCAGCCGATCAGCGCGTCGTCGTCGTAGGCGCAGAAGTCGCTGACCACTTCGGGCGAGCGCATCTGCATCAGGTCCCAGTTCAGCTTGAGATTTGTGGCGTCGGCCTGGTTGCAAAGGTCTTCCAGCGCACGAATTGCCGCGAGATCATCCGCCGACAGGGTATTTCGTGCCACGATGTGTCCCGACCAGTGAGCCAAAGGTAACCTCCAATGCTTCATCAGAAGAACGGGCAGGGCGATCAGGCCGTTGCGCGCCGCTCCATCGCCGCCGGTTGCTCGCGCAGGCCGCGCACGGGGAGAGCAAGAGGCCGAGCGGCGCGCAGAGCATGCCGATGGCCGCGACGATCAGCGTCGGGCGCAGGCCGAGCCATTGGCCGAGCGCGCCGCCAGCCAGGTTTCCTCGCCGCCATCGCGCCCCAGATGAAGACGCGCGCGGTGGCGTTCACCGCCCGGCCTTGCAGGCGGCGGCGGCACGGTTTGCATGATGGTGTAGAAGCGACGGTGTAGATCGGCTCGCGCAAAGCCGGTCAGGCCACGCCAACCGACGAAGAGCGCCGCGCTCACAACCAGCGAACTGCCCGCGAGCGGCAGCAGGGTCGCCGCGAGGCCAGCGGCGATCAGCGCCGCCACCAGCGTCGGCCGAGGCCGAGGGTGCGCACGACGCGGCCGGAGGCGAGCGCGCCGATGAGCGCGAGCGGCCCGCCGATCGCCAGGCGATGCCGCCGAGCAGGCCGGGCGAGATGCCGAGTTCGCGCGTGGCGTAGAGGACGTAGACCGCCAGCACCATGCTATCGAAGAAGGTGCAGAGGGCGTCGCTGAAGATCACCGGCTGGAGGATGCGGCAAGCTCGAAGACCTGGCGCATCCCCTCGCCGATCTCGGTCCAGATGCTGCGGCGGGCGGCGGGCGCTTCTACCGGCGGTTCGGCGGCGCGGATGCTGAAGATCGCCAGGAAGGAGGCGAACGGCGCGAGCGCGCTGAGCGACAGCGGACGGCGCGGTCAGAGCCGCACCAGCGCGCCGCCGATGCTCGGCGCGCCGATCTGCGCCAGGGCCTGCCGAACCGGAGCCGACCGTTCGCCTCGGCCCGCAATTCGCTCGGCACCAGCGCCCTGGAGGTAGGGCTGATAGGCGACCATGAAGAAGCATGCCCGCGCAGCCGGTGATGAACGCGACGATGTAGAGCTGCGCGATGTGCAAGAGGCCGAAGAGGGCCGCGAGCGGATCGTGCCGAGCGCCATCGCGCGCACCAGATTTGCCACCAGCAGGATCGGTCGCCGCCGCAGCCGGTCGGACCTCAGGCCCCCGCGAAGAGGCTGACCACCAGCGACGGCGCGGACCCCATCGCCCCGAGGATGCCCATTTCGAGCGGCGTGGCGTTTAGTGATACGGCAGCCGTCAGCGGCAGCGCCAGCGCGGTGAGGTGCAGCCGAAGAAGGCGACCGACTCGCCGCCCCAGAGTTTGAGGAAATCGATGCCGCCACAGTCCCGTCAGCCTTGCCGCCAGCGCCACGCCACGCTCTTCGCCATCACCTCCCAGCAGGGGAGTGCCTGTGCGCCTCATGGGGCATTGTGCCATCACCGTGGCGGGCGCGTCACTGCCATTTGGGACAGTCTGGCGGCGGAGAGGAAGAAGGTGCCGCAGTTGCAATGGGGCGGCGCGGCCATGGTATTGCAGCGCCGCCCCACCGACAAGATTGGACACGAGATGGTGCGACTAGTGCGCGTCAAACACGTCGCTCACCGACACCGCGAAGGTGGGGATCAATGCCGAAGTCGCGCGCCGGCCACGATGAAAGACGCCGTGCTCGGCATAGGCTCCATCGCGCAGCGCCAGAACGGTGATCGTCTCATCGAGCGGATTGACAATCCAGTACTCGGGGATCCCCGCACTGGCATACTCGCGACGCTTCACGACCAAATCGCGGGCGGGATCGTCCTCGCTGACCACTTCCAGCACCAGATCGGCACCGTGCCAGTAGCGGTCCTGGTTGCGCGGATCCTCTGCATCGAGCAAGAGCAACAGGTCGGGTTCGCGATAGGTGGTGTCGTTGAGGTAGAGCCGGAGCGCGGCGAAGATGACCTTGCCTGGCGGCTCGATCTCCGCCATGAAAGCGAGGAGAAAGAAGCGAATGATGATCTGGTGCCTGATGGTAGGCATCGGCAGCACCTCGATGTAGCCATCGGTGAACTCGATCAGCCGATTGGTGTGGTCGGTGAGCCACAGATACTCCTCAGCACCCCACTCGCCCTGCCGAGGGAGCTGATCGCGGAAGAGTTCATCAAGCATTTGCTGTCGCGTCGCGGTTTGCATACCTGCTCCTGCCGCTCGCCGTGCGCCGCCGTTCGGCAAGTATAGCAGCCGGGGGCATCGCCACCGGCACGCCGTCGGCCTGGGCTGCGCGCCCCGGCTGGCCCGCGTAGACGAGCTTGTTGACCAGCCCGGTCCAGATATCGACGTAGTAGAGGTTGCCGTCGGGGCCGACCTGGAGGTCCACCGGCGTGCCGGCCTGGTCCAGCACCAGTTCGAGGCGCGAGGGGTCGGGTTGCCCGGCCGGGCCGGTCTTCATCGCCCAGGATGCAGCCACGGGCGTAGTCGGTGAAGAAGAGCGCGCCCTTATAGGAGTCGGGATAGGCGGTGCCGTTGTAGAAGCCGAGCGCGGTGATCGAGGAGTTCGGCGACCGGTCGCTGCTGGCGTTGCAGTTCTCGTTCGGCACCACCGCCGTGCCGTGCTTGTACTGGTAGTAGGCCTGCGTCACCTTGCTGGGGGTGTTGTAGAGCGCGGCGCAGCGGGGCGTGCCGAGCGGCTGGAAACCGCCCTCGGGCACCGGTCCTCGTAGCAGGGCCAGCCAAAGTTGAGCATCCCGCTGGCGGTCATGTCGGGCACGAGGTCGATCTCCTCCCAGGTGCCATTGCCCACGTCGCCGATCCAGAGTCTCGTTCGTGCCGGGGCGCGTGGCGATGCGGAAGGGGTTGCGGAAGCCGTAGGCGATCACGCGGCGGTCGCCAGGATTCGCCGGATCGACGCGCAGCACGGTGCCGCTGTAGCCGCGCGCCGTGTCGGGCGTCTGCCAGGCCTGGGCGCGCAGCGCGCCGCCCGCGTCGGCGGGATCGCCGCAGGCGTTGTCGAACTGGCCGTGGTCGATCGTCTCCTGATTCGCGCCCTCGCCGCCGCTGACGTAGAGCGCGCCATCGGGGCCGAAGACGAGACCGCCCAGCGAGTGCGTGCCGAACTGCTGGCACCAGTCCTCCACGAGCACCTGCTCGGGACCGGCCGTGCCGTCGCCCTTCAGCGCGAGGCGCGAGAGGCGGCCGGAGACGAGGCAGCCCTTCTCGTTGTCGGTGCAATTGTCTTTCCAGACCGGCGCGGTCCCGCCGATCGGCGCGTCGTAGGCGTAGGCGACGTAGAGGTTGGGCACGGCGGGGAATTGCGGGTCGAGTACGAAGCCGAGCAGCCCCCGGTCGTAGAAGGCGTTCACGTTGGTCAGCAGGTCGGCCACGATGGTCGGCTCGGTATCGGCCAGGCCGGGGTAGGACTTGATCACGCCGGTCTTTTCGGCCACGAAAACGCGCCCGTCGGGGGCGAAGCGCACCGCCGTCGGCTTGTTCAGCCGCGTGATCACCGGCGTGGCCCGGAACGCGGTTCGCGCGGCCTTCGCCGTCGGCGTCGCCGGCGACCCGGCCGAGCCGGCCGGCGGCGCAGCCGCCGAGGGCGAGGAGGAGGGCGAGGGTGAGGAGGCGATAGGCGATAGGCGATGGGCGATAGTGGTTAGGTGTGTGAGGAGTTTGGGACATGGTACCTCCGTACCGCTGCCTGCGTGGTCCGCGTGGAGCGCCGTCCGTCGGCGTGCCACTCGGGATCGAGCACCACGATAGCGAGATACGGTGGGGGATGGTCGCGGGATGGTTGAGGAAGGGTTGAGGGGCCGATTCGGGCGGGTAGATGCAAGCGACCCGGCAGCGATGCGGCTGCCGGGTCGCGGTGGGATCGCCGGCTGGCGCGAGGGGCGGTCACTTCCTGGTCAATTCGTCCTGCCCGACGCGCAGTTCGACGCGATCGCCGTTGGCGGCGGCCACCTGGTCGCCGGTGGCGTAGCGGTTGGCGGAGAAGAAGCCGGTGGCAATCTCCACGAAGCCGCTGGCGGCGAGGCGACTGCGCAGCGCCTCCGGCACATCGTGGAGCACCGAATCGCCGGAGACGGCGGCCTCGCTGAGGTCTTCGCCGCCGAGATAGACTTGCTTGACGGTGCCTACCTTGTCGTTGTTGCGGTCGAAGACCGTCGCGCCCTCCTGGATTTGCGCCAGACCATCCGAACGTCCGATCGGCATCACATCCATCGTTCGCCCTCCTTGCCTGGAGACTTGCCTCCAACACGGTTGGGAATGCAAATGGCGTGCCAGACGGCCGTGGCCGTGAGGGTGTGAGGGTGTGAGGGTGTGGGGGGCGGAGGACGAGTCAGTGTATTCGTGCGTTCGTGCGTCTGTGCGTTGGTGGGGGGACCTCACCCCCGGCCCCCTCTCCATGAGGAGGGGGAGGACTCGCCACTCTCACGCCCTCACGCCCCACATCCCCACCGACTCCCTGTTCGGGCATGGATGCGCGGCACCGCGCATTGCGCCGGGCGGGTGCCCTGCGCACCAGCAGAAGGGAGGCCGACCATGTTCGCCCGCGTCACTCCGGGCCGCACCGATGTCGCCACCATCGGGCAATTGCGGCAGCTCACCCAGGATCGGCTGATCCCGGCGTTCCAGCAGATGCCGGGGCTGGTCCACTACCTGGCCCTGTTCGATGATCAGACCGGTCAGACACTCAGCATCACGGTCTGGGAGACAAAGGAGCAGGCGACCGCGCCCCCGGCCCGCCTCGGCGACGTGCGCGAGGCCTACGAGGCCCTCGGCCTTGAATTTGGCCCGACGCAGACGTTCGAGGTGGCGGCGCAGGCGTAGACGTGAGTCGTGAGTCGTGAGTCGTGAGAGGGCCACTTGGAGCTAGTGCCTTCAGGTGGGGCAATCAGCCAGACGCGAGATTCTCACGACTCACGCCTCACGACTCGTCACGCAAGCCGCAGCTCTTCCAGGTCGAGCTCGTGCTCGATGGCGCGGAGGGCTTCGTCGCCGATGGTGCCTTCGTCGCGCAGGCCGATGATCACGCGGCGCTCGGTGGCGATCAAGTCGCGGCGCAGGCGCTTCTCGACCAGGACGTGACCGTTGTCGTGCCCATCCTCGTGCGGGCCGAGCGCTTCGATCGCGAGGCCGAGCTCGTCGGCGAGATGGCGGGCGCGATCGGTGTAGTGGTCGCGGAGGCGTTCGATCGCCTCCTCGGTCGCCCATTCCTCGTTCACTAGCTCTTCAAGCCGGTGCAGGACGGCCTTCGCCGCGTGCAAGCGCGCCTTGTGTTCCTCCTGCTCGGCCCCGCCGTCATCGGTCACGCCGAGGCGGCGGACCAACCAGGGGAGCGTCAGGCCCTGGCCGACGAGCGTCGCCAGGATGACGCTGAAGGTCAGAAAGATCAGCAGGTCGCGCTCGGGGAAGGGGTCGCCGCCATTGATCTCCAGCGGCAGCGCGAGCGCGGTGGCGAGCGAGACGATGCCGCGCAGGCCGGTGTAGGCGACGATGGTGACATTGCTCGGGCTCGGATAGGGCATGGCGTCGCGGCTACGCCAGGCGAGGACATAGGGCAGATACATCGCCGGGAAGACCCAGGCGATGCGAATCAGGATGACGGTGAGGCTGACCGCGACGGCGTAGCCGAGCAATTCGATGACCGATCGCCCGGCGAGTCCCGCCACGATGGTCGGCAGTTGCAGGCCGATCAGGATGAAGATCAGGCCGTTGAGGATGAAGATCACCGTCTCCCAGACGGCCAGTGCGCGCACGCGCGTGTCGGACTGCATCAGCCGCGAGGCGCGGCGGCTGACGAAGAGCCCCGCCGCCACCACCGCCAGCACGCCCGACCAGTGGACCTCCTCCGCCAGCAGATAGGCCCCGATCGGCGCGATGAACGAGACGGCGATCTCGACCGACGCATCGTCGACCAACTTCTCGACCAGGACGACGGCGAAGCCGACCGCCAGTCCGATGGCCACGCCGCCGACCGCGACCATGCCGAGTTGCAGCGTCGCCTCGCCGAGCGAGAAGGCCCCGGTAACGACCGCTGCCACGGCGAAGCGGTAGGCGACGAGCGCGGTCGCGTCGTTGATCAGGCTCTCGCCTTCCAGCACGGTCACGATCCGGCGTGGCACGCCGAGGCGCTGGATGATCGCCGTGGCCGCCGCCGCGTCGGGCGGGGAGACGATCGCGCCGAGGACGAAGGCCGCTGCCCAGGGCAGGCCGGGCACGATCGCGCGGGCCACCACCGCCACCGCGACGGTCGTCACCAGCACCAACCCGAAGGCGAGCAGGCTGATCGGCCAGAGCTTGGCCTTGAAGTCGCGCCAGGAGGTGAACCAGGCCGCCGCGTAGAGGATCGGCGGCAGGAAGATCAGGAAGACGAGTTCGGGGGTGAGTTCCACATGGGGCAGCCCCGGCACGAAGCCGAGCGCCAGCCCACCGAGGGTCAGCAGGATCGGGTAGGGCACGCGCAGCCGCTGCGCCAGCGTCGCCAGCGCCGCCACGGCCAGGAAGAGGATCAGGATCACTTCGACGGTGTGGGTCATTGCCTCCCTCGTTGCGCTGATTCGTTCTCGTCCGGGGAGATTGTTGCCGGATTGAGTACGCATAACAACCTTTGTCGTGCGCGCCCTATTCCCAGGCCAGCATGGTAACGGCGCAGGTAGGGCGACCGAATACGGTGCGGGATTATGGCGTGCCGGAGCACGATGATGGATTGTTGTCGCAGCAGCATGTGACGGAGTTGTTATACTTGCGGCAAGCGCGAGGTATGGACAGAGGAGGTCGCGATGACCGCAGGCGTCCGGCTTTTCACCGTCGAGGATCTGGAAACGTTCCCCGAGGATGGCAATCGCTACGAGGTGATCGAGGGGGAGCTGTACATGTCGCATGCGCCACATGCGGAGCACCAGAGCGTTGTGGACCAGACCGGACACGCGATTTTTTCCTGGCAGGATGACGTTGGATCGGGTTGGCTTGTTGCTGGTGCCGGAGTAGTCTTCTCTCGCAACGATGGGGTGATCCCCGATTTGATGTGGTTCAGCGATGAACAGCTGCAATTAGCGAAGATCAATCCGGCCACGGGTGAATGGGATGGACACTTCTATGCCGCGCCCGACCTGGTGATCGAGGTGCTGTCGCCGGGCTCTGCGAACGAATCGCGCGACCGGGAGGTGAAGTTGACGCTCTACTCCCGGCGCGGGGTGCGGGAGTATTGGATCATCGATCGGTTCTCGCGGACTATCGCGGTCTACCGTCGAACTGCCGAGGCAACGCTGACGCTGGCGGCGACACTGACCGAGCGCGACACGCTCACTTCGCCGCTCTTGCCGGGTTTCTCGGTGGCGGTGGAGCGACTGTTCCGACTCCCGAAGGCGCTGCTCGGGTAGCGTTTCCCGTCCCCAGTTGTTCCCGCTCCTGCGACACCATGGGGTCGTGACTGGAATCGGGCACAACTTTTGTCCGTGCCCCGCGTAACTTTTCTACCCGTCAGGCCGTTTATGGGGAGAACTTGGGCGATGTTGTCGACGTTATCGCGCCCTCAAGGCAGGAGGTAGGCATTGCCATGACCGATGGAGAGAGGTATTGTGAGCATTCAGCGGGAATCGAAGCACGAGTCATATGATGCCATCGTTATAGGCAGCGGCATGGGTGGCCTATCGGTCGCGGGGCTGCTCGCCAAAGCGGGGAAAGCGGTCCTGGTAGTCGAGCGTCACGACCGGCCGGGCGGCTACGCCCACAGTTTCAATCGCAAGAAGTACAAATTCGACTCCGCCGTCCACATGATCAGCGGCTGCGAACCGCTCTCGATCGGCTGGGGTGCGCTGATCGACGACCTGCTCGACCTGCTCGGCGTGCGCGAACGCGTCAATTTCCTGCGGGTCGATCCCTTTTACGGCGCGTTCTACCCCGACCTGCATTTCGAAGGGCCAACCGGGGTGATGGAGTTCATCGAGGCCCACGCGCGCCTCTTCCCGCAGGAAGCCCGCGCGCTGAAGCAGTTCATGCGCCTCTGCACGAAGATCAACCTCGAAATCTTCCTCTTCGAGCCGGATGCAACCTCCTACGAGACGCTGCGCGAACCGGAGAAGTATCCGCTCCACGCGCAGTTTCGCGACACCACGCTGGCCGAGGTGCTGGATGCTTACTTCACCGATCCGCAGCTGAAGGCGCTTCTCTCCACGCTCTGGAGCTACCAGGGGCTGCCGCCGTCGCAGCTCTCCATCCTCAAGTTCTCGCCGATGCTGATCTCCTACCTCTCCACGGGGGCGTTCTACCCGGAGGGGGGCATGCAGGCGATGGTGAATGCGCTGGTGGAGGGGATCGAGCGCCACGGCGGTGAGGTGCTGCTGCGGTCGAGTGTGCGCCGGGTGATGGTGCAGGATGGTCGCGCGACCGGGATCATCCTGGAGACCGGCCAGCGCATCCAGACGCCGATCGTCGTCTCCAACGCCGATGCGCGGCAGACGTTCGAGGAGTTGGTCGGCCCCGAGGATCTGCCGAGCAGCTTCCTCTGCGACTTGCGCGCGATGCGCCCCTCGCTCTCGGCGACGATGCTCTACATGGCGACCGACCTCGATCTCCACCAGATTCCGGGGTTGGCGCACGAGACCTTCGTCTTCGAGAGCTGGGATCACGACGCGATTTACCGGGGGCTGCTGGCGGGTCAGCCCGATGTCTTCCTGTTGAGCATGCCGACGCTGCTCGATGCGTCGGTCGCGCCGCCCGGCGAGCACCTGGTGACGGCGATGACGCTGATCCCGTTCGACCACTCCCGGTCGTGGCGCGAGGATAAGCCGGAGATGATGGAGCGGCTGCTGGCTCGTGCCGAGCGCGTGCTGCCAGGATTGCGCGGCCACATCACCTTCATGGAAGGGGCATCGCCCCGCACGATGGAACGCTTCACGCTCAACCACCTGGGCGCGATCTACGGCTGGGAGCAGTCGCCGAAGCAGGCGGGAGCCAATCGCCTCTCGCGCGTCACGTCGATCGACGGTCTCTACCTCTCCGGCCACTGGACGCAGCCGGGCGGCGGGGCGGTGACGGCGGCGGGTTCGGGCGCGCAAACGGCGCAACTCCTCCTCGGCTACCCGACGGTGCGCGCGATGTTCGGCGCGCTCGGGGGGTGAGGAGAGTGGAGAGAAGAGAGAAGAGAGAAGGGCGTGGGGTTAGCGAGGGGCATCGTGCTATGCCGCGCAACTCCGAGCGCAATCATCAACGCACTCGTCTCTCTTCTCTCCACTCTCCACTCTCCTCATCCCAGCCGCTGGGTGAGGCTGTACCAGTTGCCGGAGTTGTCCTTGAAGACGGCTTCGATGCCATAGGGTTGCGCCTCGGGGGCCGAGAGGAACTCGACGCCCTGCGCGCTCAGTTCCGCGTAGGCCGCGCGGCAGTCGTCGGTCGCGAAGACGCCGGTGCCCATCGCGCCCTTCGCGACCAGGCCCTTGATCTGCTCGGCGGTGGCGTTGTCCATCATCGGGCTCGGGGCGATCTTGTAGAGCACGATCTCCAGGTCGGGCTGCCCCTTCGGGCCGACCGTCAGCCAGCGGAAATCGCCCATCGATTGGTCGGTGCGGACCTCGAAGCCGAGTTTGTCGGTGTAGAACGACAGGGCGGCCTCCTGATCGAGCACATAGATCGTGGTATGGGACAGCCTGCTGATCATCCCTGGCACTCCTTCCGCATAATGATTAACAATCGACAATTGACGAGCAACAATGGCCCTGCTGCGCGAGTTGCCTCACCCGGCAAAGCGTAGTGCAGGGCAACGCGGTGGGCTTCTCCAAAATTGGCCGATTCTGCAACTGGCGGCCGTGACCGGAGGCCGGGCCTGGAGACTGCGAGCGATACCTGCGCAGTAGGGCGCGATGTCACGCGCGGGCGAAGTATTTCGTCTCCTGGATGACGGCGGCTGCGCCACAACCCGGCGGTGACGATCGCGCCAGCCACCAGCGCGGCATGGCCTGCTGGTCCCGCTGGCGCACCGCCTCTCCGGCTACACCACCCTCCACTACGAGTTGACGGCGTAGGCGTTCAGCCTCTCACGCCGCGAAGGTCGCCGCGCTCGCCTTGCCGCTCATCGAATCGGCATTGAGTAGAGTTTATGCAGAATAAGCCAAGCGGGGCCAGAATGGTATCTGGGAAAACAAGTGATGGTCATGTGGCCGTCAATCCGGGGTTGCCGGGCAATGCCGACGCCCAATCCGGGCCGTGCGCGGCAAAACTGACCGGGTCGGCGATCCACGCGCACGCCCGGTTGCTCGCTGGCCCGAGGCCCAACATGCAGCACGGGCGCTCGCACGGAAACACCCGCTGCTGCAGGGCATCCTGGTCCCGCGCGCACCGACTCGCTGGCTACTCCACCCTCCGCTGCACGAGTTGACGGCGTAGGCGTTCCAGCCCCTCACGCCGTGAATGTCGCCGCGCTCACCCGATCGTCCGCCGCAGGAAGCACATCGGAATCGCCGGGGCCTGCGCCGCGATCTGCGCCCTGGCCGCCGGGCGTGGAGCATCTCGTCGCGGTAGGCGCTGGGCGCGATGCCACCCGGCGAAGAGGGCTGAAGAAGCCGACGCTGCGGAAGCCGACGGCGAAGCGGGCCTCTCGGTGACGCCAAGATCGCCGTCGGTGAGAGTGCCTTAGCGCGCTCGATCCGGCGCTGCGTCAGGTACTGGTGCGGGGGTCTGGTCGAGGCCTTGCCGGAAGAGGCGGATGACATGGAAGCGTGAGCAATAGGCCTGCCGCGGCGATCTGCTCCAGGTCGAGCGGCGGTGATAGGAGGCGTCGATGAAGGCTCGCGCGCGCGTCGCAGGCGAGGGTCGGGGGGGGTGGAAAACGCCCCTTGTGACGGCGCTGGTGAGCGGCGAACCGTGGCGGGACGCGGGCGCTGCATCGGCTCCTCCCAAGCTGACGAACAAATCCAGGGGTAGACA
Source organism: Chloroflexia bacterium (assembly GCA_046328475.1). Lineage (GTDB taxonomy): Bacteria > Chloroflexota > Chloroflexia > Thermomicrobiales > CADCWN01 > CADCWN01. Next base: position 29,883 of record JAXLWN010000034.1, read on the forward strand.
GTAGACCCTATGTTCCTGAAAATCTTACAACGAATGGTCGGTGCGGTAAAGCCTGCCGCTGCGCGTATTCGTCGCCTCCGCGTCGTTCTCACACCGGGATTGGTGTGCGGCGAAGGGGGTGACGGGGTGAAGATGCGGTGGCGCGGCTGGGGAGGCGTGTTCGTGTGGCTAGCGGTCTGCGCGCTGATCGCCTGCAGCACCGCGCCAACCCCCACGCCCGGTATACCAACGCCCCTGCCAGCACCCTATGCTCGCCAACGAGCGCACCAACACATGCCGCTGCGCCGTCACAACCCGCCGCGACGGCTACGGGCGCCGCTCCGACGCCAAACCGCCAGCAACGCGCCTACCCATGGCGGCACCTACCGCCACCCCAGGTGGCAGTTCGCCCGCGCCGCAGGATGGGACGATGCTGCTGCTGGTGACGAATTTCGGGGCGCGGCAGATCTCCTGGGTGGACCCGGCGCGCGGGGTGATCGCGCAAGTGGAGGTCGGGGCTGCGCCGTGGGGGGTGGCGACGGCGGGGGGCCGGGCGTATGTCTCCACGGCGGAAGGGGTCGCGGTGGTGGACATGGCGGCGCGGCGGCGGGTGGCATTGGTGCCCTATCTGGCCGAGGTCGGGTCGCCGGGGTCGGGCGAGTATCGCGCCGGGGGGATGGGCATCGCGCTCTCGCCCGATGGGGCGCGAGTGTATGTGGGGATCAATCTGCCGGGCGGCAACGGGCGGCTGGAGGTGCTGGACACGGCGCAGTTGCGCATGGTGGGTAGCGCGACCGTCGGGGTGCGACCGTTCGATGTGGCGGTGAGCCGCGACGGTCGGGTTATCTACAGCATCGACCACGATTCCTTCTCGGTGACGATCGTGGAGGCGGCGACGCTGGCGACGCGCACCGTGGCGATCGCCCCGGTCGGGCGCGATGCCTATGCCAAGATGCACTATGGGGTGATCGGGCCGGATGATCGCTTGCTGCTGCCGATCATGGGTCGCGCCCTGGTGCACCTGGCCCCGGCGGGCGATTTCACCACCACACCGCTGTCGGCGAATACGCATCAGCACGGCGCAGCACTGACGCCCGACGGTCTGCGCTTGCTGGTCGTCGGCACCGGACCAGCCGGGCAGGCGACGGGCGGCGCGAGCCTGACGGTCCTCGACCTGGCAAGCGGTGCCGAGCGCATCCTGCCGCTCGCGCGCCCGCACGAGAAGGTCGCGGTCAGCCCCGACGGCCGCACCGCGTACCTGACCGGGGGCTACACCCTCGCCAGCGGTGCCTGGGACGGCATCACCGTCATCGACCTGGAGACCGGCGCGACGCGCGAGGTCGCGGTGCCGGGGCTGCCGTTGGATATCGTCGTTGTCGCGAACTGAAACGCTGCGTGAGCCACGCTACTCACGAACAAGGCCGACGCGCAACGTCAGCCCGCCGATCCCGGTGATCCGCGTCGGCGTGGTGGCGCGGTAGCCTGTCGGCACCAAAACCTCCACGCTATACTCCTCCATCGGACAACTTGTGCTGAGGTAGAAGCTCACCTTCCCCGAGTCGTTTGTCATTTTAGGAGCATCGAGCGGGCCAACGCCGGGGCGCGTCATCACGACCGGTACATCTGCCAGCGATGGTTCATCGCCGCCCTGCTTTCCATCCCCATAATCATCTTGCCAGACGAAGACTGAAGTACCCCAGAAGCAATCGGCGACTCCGGAACGTGTCGGCGTGCCGCGTGGGCGCGTCGGGGTGAACAGAATCAAATCCGAACCGGTCGGCTGGATCACAAGAATGGTAGGGGGTGGCGCGGAATTGGTCGAGGTAGGAGGCACCGTCGTAGCGGTGACAGCGGAATGTAGCGATGGCTGGCAAGCAGCCAGCAAGAGAGCAGCGAGGAGGACGATTGCGCCGGGTCTACACCGTCGGAGGTAATGGTGCATGACGATGCTCCTCGCCAGTGCGTTTGGCAACGACTATACGACTCCGCTTGTGCGCCGCCCGGTGGCTGATTTTCTCCGGGCGGCGCACGATTCTCGCAGTTCGTTTACCAAAGTTTGGTAACGGCTCCCACATCCTCACGCCTCCCGACGTACCGTCTCCACGGCTTCCGCCAGCAGATCGAGGTCCGATTCGTCGGTGAAGCAGGCGACCGAGCTGCGGACGCTGGTGCCGTTGAGCGCGGGGCGGGTGAGGATGTTCCAGCGTTCGCGCAGGGCGGGGGCGAGATCGGTGCCGGGGACCCCCTCCAGGCTGAAGGTGACGATGCCGGTGCCGTCGCGCGGGTCGCGCGGGCTGCGGACGGCGACGCCGGGGATGCGGGCGAAGTTGCGGTGGAGGTGCGCGGCGAGTCGGTGGGCGTGCGCGGCGATTGCCTCCAGGTCGAGGTCGGCGACGAAGGTGGCGGCGACGGCCATCGCCGAGTCGGACGCGAAGACGCGCCCGCCATACTCGTAGCGCCGCGCGCCGGGGATGAACTCCAGGCGATCCATGTCGATCCCGCCGCCGGTGGTGGCGCGGCTGCCGGTCCAGGTGACGGTCAGGCGGTCGAGTAGATCGCGGCGGATGTAGAGGCCCGCCGAGGGGTAGGGGCCGAGCAGCCACTTGTAGCCGACGAAGCCGTAGAAGTCGCAGCCGAGCGCGCGGACATCGACCGGGAACTGGCCGAGCGACTGCGCGCCGTCGAAGAAGATCAGCGCCCCCCGCTCGTGCGCGAGGCGCACCATCTCCTCGACCGGCAGGATCGTGCCATCCTCGGTCGTGACGTGGCTGGCGGCGACCAGGCGCGTGCGCTCGGAGAGGCAGGCCGCGAAGCCATCGAGGAACGTGGCGTGGTCCATCGACACCGGCGCGCGGCGGATGACGACGCCGAAGCGCCGCGCGATGTTGAGCAGCGGCGTGACGAGCGAGGGGTGCTCCTGGTCGGTGATCACCACCTCGTCGCCCGCCTGCCAGGGCAGTCCCTCCACCACGATGTTGACGGCACCGGAGAATTGCGTGGTGAAGGCGATCTCGTCGGGATCGGCACCCAGGAGGGTGGCGAGTTGCTGGTGCGCCCAGTCGGCGCGGGTCAACTCCTCGGCGTGGGCCAGCAGCAGGCCGGGGCCATACTCGGTGACGTGATTCGGCAGGCGCACCAGTTCGTCGCCGACCGCACGCGGCAGCGGGGCCATGCCGCCGGTGTTGAGGTGCGTGATGTGGGCCAGCGCGGGGATGTCCTGGCGGGCGGTACCGAGGGCCATGGTGCCTCCTTAGTCGTCGAGCGTAGGACGTAAAGCGGAGAGCGTGTAACGCGGTTGCGTCGGCGGCTATTCTCCACCTTTTGCGCCCTACGCTCAACGCGCTACGTTCAACGTTCTACAACTCAAGCCAGCCGACCACCGTCGATCGTGAACGCGCCGCCGGTGATATAGGAGGCGTCGTCGCTGCAGAGAAAGGCGACGAACGCGGCAACTTCGTCGGGGCGACCGTAGCGCCGCATGGGGATCAGCGTGCTGTTGGTCTGCCGCGCCGCGCCCGGATCGGCCGGGTTGGCCGCTGCTTCCAGCGCCTCCATCATCCGCGTCTCGATCAGGCCGGGACAGACAGCGTTGACCCGGATGCCGTCACCCGCCAGCCCCTTCGCCGCCGATTTGGTGATGCCATTCACGGCGTGCTTGCTCGCCGAATAGGCAACCAGCACAGGAGAGCCCATCAGACCGGCGATCGAGGCGGTGTTGACGATTGCGCCGCCACCACGGGCGCGCATCAGCGGTGCCAGCGTCTTGATCCCAAGCCAGACGCCCTTCACATTGATAGCGAGCACGCGGTCGAACATCTCCTCGGGGTAGTCGAGCACCGGGACAATCGCACCCTCGATACCGGCATTGTTGAAGAGGCAATCGACGCCCCCGAAGCGCGCCGTCGCCTCCTCGGCCACGCGCGCCCAGTCGGCGGCAAGGCTCACATCGGCCACCACGGCCAACCCCTCGCCGCCCGCCGCAGCGACCTGCGCCACCACCCCATCGAGCGCCGCTCGCTCCAGATCCACCGCGACGACGTGCGCCCCTTCCTGCCCGAAGCGCACCGCCGCCGCCCGCCCGATCCCCCCGGCCGCGCCGGTCACCACAACCACCTTGCCCGCGAATCGCGCACTCATGGCCAGCCCTCCCGCGCAGCGTGGCTTCATTTCCGACCTGATCCGGCCGCTACGATACGCGCGAGCACAAGTGGCGTCAAGCAGAGTACCGGAATGCCAGGGGCAACTCAGCGACGGCGGCGCGCGAGGGTGAGGGCGATGCGGAGACTGGCACGCCAACTCTCGGCGACGGTGGCGAGGAAGTGATCGGCCTGCTCGGGCGAGGCGGCGACGAGGAAGGCGCGCAGTTGCGCGTTCAGCGCGGCGTCGGCGTGCAGCGGGCCGAGGATGAGGTCGAGCGGGTCGGGGAGAAGCTCGGCGGTGCTGGTCTCCAGGGTGCGCGCCAGCCGGTCGAGCAGCGCCGGGTCGGGGTCGGCGAGGGCGTCGTCCTCCAGGGCGACGATCGCCTCGGGCGGCACCCCCGCGAAGGCGGCCAGCGTCTCCTGCGACCAGCCGCGCCGGTGCCTCAATTCGCGCAGGCGCGATCCGCTCACGCTCCCCCCATGCATTGCTCGGGCTGCCGACGCCATTATAGCGGTGCCCGGTTGAGGACGGGTGGAGGAGATTCCTGGCCCGGGAGTTGCATTCGCGAGGCGCGAGGCATATGTCGTACCTCGCAAGAGAACGAAGAGGCGAGCGTGCAAACCCGGAATGCGGAACTCGAAACCCGGCAGACAACCGCGACGCGGGCGTGGCTGATCGAGAACCCGGTGGCCGGACAGGGCGATTGGGCCGAGCAGATCGCCGCCGCGCAGGCAACATTGCGCGCGGCCGGGTGGGAGGTGGCGCTGCACCGCACGGCGAAGCAGGGCGACGCCACGGCGCTGGCCCGTGCGGCCGTGGAGGACGGTGCCGATGTCGTCATCGTCGCCGGGGGTGATGGGACGGTCAACGAGGCGCTGCAAGGGCTGGCCGGGCAACGTCGCACGGCGCTGGCGGTCCTGCCCGGCGGCACGGTGAATGTCTGGGCGACCGAGCTGGGTGCCGACCAGCACGAGGTCGACATCGCGCGGCGCATCGCGACCGGCAGGCGGCACGCGGTCGATCTGGGTAAGGTGAACGACCGCTATTTCTTGATGATGGCGAGCGTCGGCTTCGACGCCGAGGCGAATGCCACTGTCGTCGAGAGCGGGTCGCTGAAGCGCCTGAAGCGCCGGGTCGGCCCGGCCGCCTACGCGCTCGGTGCCCTGCTGACGCTCGGCCGCTTCCGCTCAAGGCGCGTGGCGCTTTCCATCGACGGCGCACCGGTCAACCGCCACTTATTGATGCTCATTCTCGGTAACACGCGACTCTACGGCGGCATCGCCGAGATCACCTACCGCGCGAGGGCGGACGATGGCCTGCTCGATGTCTGCGTCCTCGCCGGGCGCGGACCGCTCGATCTAGTCCGGCGTGGCTGGTCGGTGCTACGCCGCCAGCATGCGGCCGACCCGGCGATCGACTATCGCCGCGCGCGACGGGTCGTCCTCGATCCGCCGGAACCACTGCGCATCCAGGCCGATGGCGAGGATATCGGCACTACCCCGGCCACCTTCACCGTCGTCCCCAACGCGCTGGAGGTGATCGTCCTCTCCGAGACACCGCCGGGATTCCTGGGCGACGCGGAGCAGAAGGGAGAAGGGTGAGGGGAGAAGGGTGACAGAATTCGCATCGCCCGCTGGTAGCGATATCTCGTCTGCTCTCTGGAATCATTCTCATTTTAGGTATGTACTACCAATCACCCTTCCCCTTTCTCCCTTCCCCCTTCTCCCTTCCTCCCTCACTCGTCGTCCCGTCCGGTCGCCTCGCGTTCGCGCAGCTCCATGATGGCCCATTGCTCGTCGCGCAGGTCGCGCCAGACGCGCGTGCGCAGCGTCGGGCGATCCTCCTCGCGCCAGGGGCGTGTCTGCTCGCGGGCGATGCGCTCGCGCGTGCGCTCACCCCGCCGCCGACGCTCGGCACGGTCGAGGCGTCCCAGCCGAGCCAGTTCCCGGCGATCTGGCAACCCCTCGCGCATGGTGCCATCCCGCGCGTCAAAGTCTTGATCACGCATTGTCGTCCCCGTCACTCATTACTCATTACTCAGCACTCAGCACTCACCAGATGCCCCCCTGGTGACGGAGCCAGAGTTCGCGCGCGATGGCGGGCGGGTCGGCGACGACGCCGTAGCGCACGAAGTAGCGGTAGGTGCGGTCGATGTCGCGGGCGAAGAGGGGAAAGAGGCCGGAGTTGTGGCGCGGATCGACCGCCTGGGCGAAGTCGATGATCGTGGCGCGGCCATCCCAGTAGAGGATGTTGTAGGCCGAGAGGTCACCGTGGATGCAATCGCAGGCGAGGAAAAGCTCGATATTCCAGAGCAGGCGATCGAACAACTCCTGGGCCTCCTCGGGCGGGATGTCGACGTGGTGCAGCAGCGGCGCGGGGCCATCCTCATCACCGAGATAGTCCATCAGCGTGGCGTTGCCGACCTGGTCCAGGGCGCGCGGCACATCGGCCCCCGCAGCGTGGAGGCGGCGCTGCGTGGCAAACTCATACTCGATCCAGGAGGAGACCTGCTCCGCGCGCCCGCGCTCCGATCCGGTGCCGCGCTTGCGGCGACGGTCGCGCAGGGGCCGGCCGCGCTCGTCGCGCTGCGCACGGCTCTCGCGGTAGACGGCGTCGTTGCGCAGGCTGCGGAACATCCGTGGGCGATAAACCTTCGCCGCCAGCAACGGCGCATCCGCCGCCGCGCCGCCCGTGCAGCAGTAGACGGTCGCCTCCTTGCCGCTCCTGGCGGCCTGGATAACGTCGGCGATCAGATCGCGCTCGTAGAAGTGGGTCAGCGCGGAGAGCACCCAGGGGCGGTCGTGCTGCCCGGCCAGGAAGGTGGGATCGAAGGGCGGCTTGACCTGGGTATCGAGCGCCTGCTCGCGCAGCCAGCGCTGCACGTCGGCGTTGCTCTCGTAGCTGGTCTTGGGGATCGGGGCTCGCTGATTCCCGTCAGGGTGGGCATTCACACTCGAAGACTTCGACATTCCGGCGTCGCTCCTTGCGCTTCCGATGTATCGTCGCGGCCGGGCGCACGCGCACAGCGGCCACGGGTTCAGCCCGTGGCCGCTGCGCCTATCTGCGCCAAGAAGAGGCGCGACCACGGGGCGAGTGCGCCCGTGGTCGCGGCAGACCGGAAGCATCGGAGCGAACCCCGGAGCAACGGGAGCCGCCGATCACCAGGGGCGATCAGGCAGCATCACCGAGCGCTGGTGGCGCAGGATGCGGTGGGATGCACGCTGATTGTGGGGCGCACTCAGCCGGGGAGGACCACCGAGGTGGCAATTCGCCCGGCACTATTTCGCGGTGTGGCTGCCAAAATTGCACCTCCTTGCCGAAGAGCGCCGCACATTGCCACGACGGTAGCACGCGCGGGGCCGGATGTCACCGCACTTTGGGACAGGTGGGATTGTTGTAGCGTCACCGACCATGCCTCACATCAGAACAGCGTCATCTGCTGCGCCTTCGCTGGCGGGTTATCCGCCGATGCGCGGGCGGCGGCGAGCGCGGCGGCGACGGCGGGACGGCGGCGCGTTTCGGCCAGGGCAGCACGGGCGGCGCGGGCGATGGCTTCGTGATCGACGATCGGGACGGGGTAGTGGGTGCCGATGAGGCAGCCGGTGCGCTCCTGCTCGTCGGCGGGCAGGAGCCAGGGTTGGTGGAGGTAATCATCCGGGATCGCGCGCAGGGCGGGGAGCCAGCGGCGGACATAGGCCCCGGTTGGGTCGTGCGCCTGGCCCTGGGCGACCGGATCGGGCAGAGGCGGCGGCGCGGCGGGGCCGATCCCGGCGTGGTGCTGGAGCTGGTCGAGGTGGATGCCCGGCTCATAATCGAGCCACTGCTTCGCAAGGAAGGGATCGAGCCGTTGCCAGGGGAGCCAGAGCGCGTGCGCCGCGAAGGCGACGACGAGGGCGCGCAGCGGGTGGGGGAGCCAGCCGGTGGCGCGCAACTGGCGCATCGCGGCATCCCCAGGGGGTAACCCGTCTCGCCCGCGCGCCATGCCGCGATTCGGTCGGCACGCTGACCGTCGCGCGCTCGGGCAGGTCGGTCGCGAGCAATTCGTCCACCGCCGGATGTGGGCTGGTATTTGCGATGCCGGATCGTGGAGGCGCTGGATCGCACGATCACGAGCGCGTAACCGCGCGATCAGCGCCGCGCGCGGGCTTTCTTCTACGCGGCGACTCGACCGACTGCGACCCGCTGCGGCAGGTTCCTCGCTATTGTCCTTTCCACACGCGGCAATTACCTGGCGCGGGGAGAGCGTGCCCCAGGCGAGGTGGGGGCCGAGATGGGTGGCGGCAGCGGCGGCGCGGAGGGGATCGTCGAGGACTGCGGGATAGCCCGAATCGTGCGCCGCGAGGAAGGCGTCGAGCAGGGCCAGGCCGGCGGGGGTGCCGCCGGGCGTGGGCACGGGGCGGTCATCTGGCGCCAGGCCGAGCGCCTGGTGGGTCGGGATCGCGCCGGGAGCGACGCCCGAAATAGGCGTCAGGGCTTCCGGCGCGGGGAGCGGCGAGCCAGCCAGGCGCGACGCCCAGCCAGATGCCCAGCGACCGCGCGGCCCGGCGCGCACCACCCCATCCTGCGCCAACTCGTGATACTGGATGCCGCGCGACGCCGCCCAGTCGCGCGCGGCGTCGGTGCAGGCGCTCACCGGGGCGCGGCCGGTCGTGGCGTGGGTCCAGATGGCGGAAATCGGGGCAACCTCGTGCAGCGCGGCCAACACCGTGGCGATTGAGCCGGTGCGGACGATCAGCGGCTGGCCGAGCGCGGCGAGCGCGGCGCGTAATTCGCGCAGGGAGTCGCGCGCGAAGGTCCAGTGTCGCGCGCCGAAGTCCGGACGCCGCGCGAGGTCGGGTTCGGCGACGAAGAGGGGCAACACCGGGCCGCGCCGCGCCGCGCGCACGAGCGGCGCGTGGTCGGCGAGGCGGAGGTCGCGGCGATACCAGACGAGCTGAATCATCGGGGAATGACGAATGACGAGTGACGAGTGACGAATGCCATGGCACCGGGCCTCCGTGGATACGGGCCGATCGTCGGCTTTCGGTATTATATTGGCGCGGCGGGTGAACGGGTGCGAAAGGGGCAGCGGATGGAGCGGGCGGCGTGGCTGCGCGAGAAGCGTCGGGTGGCGGAGGAGCGGATGGATACGCTCTTCGCGCCGATCTACGACGCTCAGTGGGGCGCAACGATCGAGCCGTCGCACAGCGCGATGCTGGACGCCCTGCTGGAACGCTTGCCGCCCGGCGGGCGCGTGCTCGACGCCGCCTGCGGCACCGGAAAATATTGGGCGCGCATCCTGGCGGGCGGCCGGGGGGTGGTGGGGACCGATCGGGCGGCGGGGATGCTCGACCGGGCGCGACGCAAATTCCCGTCCGTGCCGACCGTGCAGCGAAATTTGCAGGAAATCGCCCACGCCGGGGAATTCGACGCGGTCATCTGCATCGACTCGCTGGAATTGGTCCCGCCCGAGGATTGGCCAACCATCTTCGCGAATCTGCGCCGCGCGCTACGGCCAGGCGGGTTGCTCTATTTCACGGTGGAGTTGATCGCACCGGATCTCCTGCGCGCATCCCAGGAAGCGGCGCGGGCGCAGGGATTGCCCGTTGTGTCCGGCGAATACGCCCACGAAGCGGGCTACCACTACTATCCGGACCTCGATCAGGCACGCGCCTGGACGCACGACGCGGGTTTCGCCATCCTGGAGGAGCGGACCGGCGACGACTACCAGCATTTCCTGGCGCGGTGATCCCGCAACGTTGCAGGATCACCGCAGCGACCGAGTTCGTGCGTGCCTTCCCGCGCTCGATGCACACACTTGTGCCTACTTCGCACCCGCGCCCGGGTGCGCCAGCCGGTAGAAGTTGATCGACCAGCCGACCCCGAGTGCGCGCGGGGTGATGATGTGCGGATCATCGGGATTCCAGAGCGTTTCCCGCAATCGCGCGAGCGTGGGCGGCCGATAGTCGTAGGGAATGCCGATGATCCGCCCGTGCCAGGTGCGCTGGCGGGCGGGTTTGCGCAACTGTTCCACCAGTCCCGCCGCAGCCACGGCGGCCAGGAACAAGGTCACGCCCTTGCGGATGGTCTCTTTCAGCATACCGACCTCCGATTCGCCGATGGCATCGTTGACTGCACCGGGATCGCCCCGCGCCTGCACCACCATATCGTTCGGCGGTGCGAATCGCGGTAAACGGCGGTTACGATGCCGTAACCGCCGCCATACGCCTTATCCACCATCCGTGGTGGACAGCGCGCGATTACCAAAGTTTGGTAATCGCGCGACCTCGGCAGATCGGCACATTTGTTTCATGTGAAGCGAAAAAGCACGATGTGGCGGCACCGGAGTTGGTCCGGTGCCGCCGCACCGTGCCAGTCGCCCGAGATATCTCTTACGGCCAGACTTCCACTTCGTTCGAGTTGTCGCTCAGGTGCGCACCATCCATTGTGCGCACCATGTAGTAGTAGCGTTCTCCGCAGACTGCCGGATTGATCGTCGCGGTCGCGCCATCGGTAAACGTCGTGCCCGAACTATCCCCGATGGCGATCCAGACCGCCCCGGTGCTGCGGTAGACGCGGTAACCGGCGACCGGGCCGGTGCCGGGCGGATTCCAGGCCAATCCCACCCGCCACGCCCCACCCTGGCAGGAACTCTCGACAAGGCGCAGGTTCGTCGGCGGTTGCGGCCAGAGCACCGGCGCTGGCGAAGGGGAGGGCGAGGGACTGGGACTCGCCGACGGGCTGGGCGATGGCGGAGTTGACGGCGAAGGCGACGGGGAAGGGCTGGGCGACGAACTCGGCGAGGGCGAAGGCGAGGCGCTGGGCACCGGAATTGGCGAGGGCGTTGGCGACGCCGGGGATGAGGGCGAAGCTGACGGGGAGGGTGATGGTGTCGGTCCCGAGGCCACTCCCACTCCCGTAAGCTGAATCTGGACATAGCCATCGTCGTCGGAATTCCTGAGCACCAGAGAGATGTCGGAGCGATCAAACGTGCCCGACTCGGTCGGGGCAAACGTGACTTCGAGTACACAGTTCTGCTTCTTTTTCAGATACGTCGGGCAATCATGCTTGAGTGAGAATGGCTCGTAGGTCTTCAATGCCCCGATCACGAGCGAACCGGCACCATCATTCTGGATCAACATGCGCCGCACGCGGCTGGTGGTGCCAACTTCCTGCCGACCGAAATCGAGCCCCGCCGCCGGGTAGATGCTGAGATGGCCCTGCTTGCCGTTGTCTTCGAGGCCCATCCCGGTCAGTTGGAGTTCGAGCGTCACGTCGCGGCGCGGGCCGGTCAGCGTCACCTTCAACTTGCGCTTGCTCTGTCCCTCGTCGTCGGGCGTGAATTTCATCGGAACAGTGCACCATTCGCCGGAGCCCAGATTCTTACCGTCATCGGGGGGATAGCTGTTGCCCGGTTGCCCGTCCCGCACGCGGCACTGGTGCTCAAGATAGCTCTCGGGATCGGCCACCCAGGAGAAAGCGAAGCCACCATCGCCGCCGAAGACACCGCCACCGGTGATGTCGAAGCTCTTCACCGTGTATGTATCGGCGGTCGTGTTCACAATCATAAAGCGAGCCGGGATCGTCTCCCCCACGAAGGTACCGCCGAAATCGTGTTGATCCACGGTGAAGCCGATCGAACCGCCGAAGGTGAACACCGAGACGGTGGTCCCCTCCCAGTAATCGTACTTCCCCTCCTCCTGCGTCTGCGGCGGCTGCGCGAAGTACTGGGCGACGATACCGGCGGAATGTCGGCCATCTCGCGTGCCGCGAACGGTCACCTCCACGTTGCAGGTCGCGCCGGGCTGGAGCCACTGGTTGGTACAGCCCTGGGACGCCCAAGGACCGAGCAGCGGGACGATGCCGCCGCCATAGTTGCCGGTGCGATCGAGCAGGCCAACCCTGTTGAGCCAGATCGGCGCGGTGCCATCGTTGCGGATCGGGACCTGTCGCGTCGCCGATTGGCCGACGCGCACCCTGCCGAAATCAACCTCCTGGGGCATCACCAAGCCGAGGTCCGACGCCGCCGCCAGCGGCCTGGGCAGACCGAACGTGGTGAGACCAAGCAGCAAGGTCAAAGCTACCAAACCCAGGCGCATTCCCTTCGCAAAGGTGAAGTCGCGATGCATCACCGTTCTCCTCTCACGGGCTGATCGGGCGCGGCCAATACGCCGCTCCCCTGCATGAAGCTGCCTCCCCAATTGGCGATCAGCGCGGGAGGACGTTCGCGACCGTCCCCTTCCGCTCCTGGTGCGGGCGTCAGCGACGTTCGCCAGCCACCCGCACCGGCCTTACCGGCCTGCCACCAGTTTGGGCCAGGAAGTGCGCTGCTGTTACCAACAAAGCGCCCACTCCGACCACACAGTCCCCACGCAATCGCCGGTAGCGAAACATGGGGAGCATGTGGAAGTAGAGCGGAGCCTGCCTGCTGTTTGATTGCGGTAGCACGGGAGGCACACGAAGAGAACCGCCGCTTCGCTCGCATGCCAATCCTGGCACCCCGGCGACGATGCGGATCGTGGCTTGGGAACAACTGTTCCACGAGAGGCGCGAGGATCTGGGGTAGTTCTGAAGCGGCCCACGTAGCCAGCGCTCGACATTACCGAGCTTGCGCCTCCCCGCGCAGCCGTGTCGCCATCTGCTCCCCGATCATCACGCAGGCGAGGTGGAGATTGGCGCGCGGGATGGTCGGCATGATCGAGGCGTCGATCACGCGCAGGTTGTCCACGCCATTCACACGACAGGTGGGATCGACGACGACGCGCGGATCGTCGGCCGCCCCCATGCGGCAGGTGCCGCAGGGGTGATAGGTATCGGCGACGGTGGCATCGAGCCACGCATCGAGCGCGGCGTGGGTGGCGATCGACTCCGGGAGTGCTCCCGTGCCGCCGAGTGTGATCGCCTCGGCGATGCCGCCGAGCGCGGGGTGGCGGCCGATCGCGAAAAGGCGTTGCGCGCCATCGCGCAGGCGAATCCGGTCGCGTTCATCCGCCAGCATATTCAGGTGAACCTCCGGGTCGGTGAGCGGATCGGGGGAGGCGATGCGCAATCGGCCGCGCGAGAAGGTCTGGAACGCCGCGACGCCGACGAAACCGGTCGCGTGGCCCCGCGCATCGGGGCCGGTGAAGTTGGTGCAGAGCACGATCATGTCGTTGCGCCCGGCCCCGGCGAGCTCCGAGCTATAGCGCACGCAACAATCCTCGTGGCGCACCTCCGTCGAGCGCGCCCGGTACTCGGGGCGCAGGTGGAGATCGAGCCAGACAATCGCATGGTCCACGATATTCACACCAACCGGCGCGGCGTGGACCACCAGAATGCCGAGTTCCCGCAGCAGCGCGGCCGGGCCGATGCCCGAACGCTGCAAGATCGCCGGGGAATGGATCGCCCCGGCCGAGAGGATCACCTCGCGGGCGCGCACTTCCCGCCACTCGCCGTCCACGCGCACGCGCACACCTACCGCGCGCCGCCCCGCGAAGAGCACGCGATCAACGTGCGCATCGCCCAGGATCGTCAGATTGGGCCGGGGGCGAGCCGGTTCCAGGTAGGCATCGGCGGTGGAGACGCGGCGACCATCCCGCCCGGTGTAGGCAAACGGGGAGACGCCGGTGCTCTCGGGGGCATTGTGGTCGGAAGCCCAGCCGTAGCCGAGGTCGAGCGCCGCCGCGCGCACCGCCAGATCGACCGCGCCCCACTCGGCCAGCGGCGTGCGGGAGAGCGGGATCGGCCCGGCGTCGCCATGATAGGGCGCGTCTCCGAAGTCGAGATCGCGCTCCAGCCGCCTGAAGGCCGGTAAGACATCGTCCCAGGACCACCCGGTGCAGCCGAGTGCGGCCCATGCATCGAAATCCCCCGGCTCGCCCCGGATGGCAACTAATCCGTTGATCGCCGAGCTGCCACCGAGGCCGCGACCGCGCAAATAGGGCCGCAACTCCTGCGCTGCGGAGCGCTGAGCGCGCAGATCGGGCCAACGATAATGTGCGTAGTCGGCGAGCGACTGAATCGGCTGCGGGTTGAGGCTCCGCAGGTGGGCCGGGGCCTCGTCCGACCAGATCGCCGGCCCGGCTTCGAGCAGCAGCATCGTCGTGGCGGGGTTTTCGCTGAGCCTCCCGGCCAATACGGCCCCGGACGAGCCCGCGCCCACGATCAGATAGTCGGGATTGGCCGGAATCTGCATGGAACCTCCATTGCGCCATGCCGAGTGCTGCGCGATGCGTGCCAAATAGCAGGAGATGGAGGCTGAATGAATCGGAGACTGGCGTGGACACCCAGTTTCAGCATAGCGCGGGTGAAACATCAACTAGCGTCCTCTCAAGGGTGCGTATCACACCACGGATAGGGTGATGGTCAGAGGGTAATGGAGTAAGAAGAATATCGAGTGAGCCAAGAGTTACGAATCAAGGGGAAAAGCGCGGGTGGCCGGGCTTATCGGCCCAGCCACCCGCAGAATGGCAAACCTGGATTAGCACTGCCGATTAGTCGTCACCACGCATGAGGGCGAGCAGGTCGTCGTAGACAAGGTAGCGGATGGGGATCGCCGCGCGGTCGTGATTCGGCGCGGCGGGCGCGACGGCCGCGAGGCGCGACGCGACACGGGTGCGGGTGGCGGCATGGGTCGGCCCGAGCGCGCGATCGCAGTCGGCCCGGGTGGGGAAGATGATGGCCGCCGGGCCGTCTCCCTGCGGGGCGTGGAAGAGGGCGGTGCGGAAAAGGGGCGGCAAGACCGGCGCGGCCTGGACGATGCGCGCCCAGAGCAACTGATCGTCCTCGCCCAGGCCGATGGCCGCGAGGCGATTCTGCCGCGCGATGGCGGCGCTGCGCGCCCGGTCCAGGCGGGCGTCGGTCGCCGCGACGCGCTCGGCGTTGGCGCGCTGCGCGGCAACTTCGGTCAACTGCGTGCGCTCGGCGGCGACGAACTCGGCGGGCGTGGTCCAATCCTCCTCGATCTGGCGGCGCAGGCGACCGGGCGTCAGCTTCGTGTCGTCCGGGGTCTGTTCGCGCAGGAAGTCGAAAATGGCGACCTGGCGCGCGATTCGCTCGGCCGGGCAAGACTGCCGCAGGCGACGAGCAACCAGCGGGGTGATGCCCCGCTCGACCAGGGAATCGGCGTTCGCAGCGGCGAGATTGCCGGGGACAGGTTCGGCATGCCCATTCACACCGTTCTTCGCAGCAACAACAACACTGCTCTGCTGCTCGGGGGTATGGCTCGGAGTGCTGGCGGCGCGCACGATGTGCTGTTGTTGCGTCTGTTGGAGGATGGGTGTTAGACGCTGGGTGTTTTGTGTACCGGAATCCGGTGAGGGGGCTGTACCGAAAACCGGTACGGCCGGTGAACCGCTGGTCGGTGCAGTCGGTGTATCGATTTCCGGTGCAGGGGGTGTACCGACTTTCGGTACACTGGAAGTGGGAAGTGGGAAGTGGGAAGTCGGAACGGTCTCACTCATCGGAATCGGGCTGCTGTGGGTGCTAGTTGCTTCGACCAGGGACCTTTCCGCTTCCGGGCAGAACCGGGCGCGAATCTCGGCGAGCTTGCGCTGCCCCTTCTCGTTGAGCGTGCCGGGGAGTTCGCCGTTGCTGACGGCGAGGAGGAAGTCGGCCAGTTCCAGGGGTTCGTAGAGCAGGTAGTCGTTGGCGACGTTCTCCCCCTTCACCCCTTTCCCCTTGCCGGAGTCCTTTACCAGCAGGCGGACGGCACCGAGGCGACCCTCGATTCCCTGGAGCTTGTCCTGGCTCAAACCGAGAATCTTTTTCAGTTGACGGAAGGAAGGCAGCTCCCAGTGCGGATTCGTCGGATTGATATGCTTTTTCAGGTAGAGGTGGTAGGAGATATCTTCCAGCCGGATCAGCGGCTCCTCGACGTAGGTGGTGGAGCCGTAGCAGTCGAAGTATTCGTTCCAGGCGCTCTCGAAGCCCTTCCGCTGGTTCTCGGCGAAGCGCACGCGCCGCTTCGCCTCCGACGAGAGCGGTGCCGCGCCGCGCTGGGCGGGATCGGCAGACGGGCGCGGCGCGTTCGCCCTCGCCGCTGCACTGCCGGATGCGCTACCTGTGTCGATGCTCACGCAGTTCGCTCCCCTAACCCGAGTTCCGGACGCCGGGCAATCGACGCTTTTCGTCGAAACTCCCATCCTGAGTATGGGGGATGGGCTGCGCGGGGGGGAGGTCTCCGGCATATTGGGTTAATACACTCTTTAAGCGATACTTTTAAGGTCTCGAAGGGCAATCTCGGCCACCTGTCCACGGTCGAGGATGGTGTGAAATGCGTGGACAGGGTCGTCGGCAGTTCATAGGCACCGATCGGCGGATGTTCCCCGGCAGGGCGCACATCCACACGCATCGCGGGAATGTGCCAGCCGGTCACGTTGTGCCACAATGGCACGACTACCGTGGACAGTGTGAAGCGCGTGGACACCCCTCTCGTCCACGCCAGTCACACATCCCGTCCACGTTGCTCACACGGAACGTCCACGACGCTCACACGGATGCGCGAGCGTGGACACTGGATGTATGCCGGTGTGAAGAGGGCGTGGACAGCACCGGAGGATTCGAGGAGGCATGAGACACTTATCGCCCCATAAGCTGGGCTCGATGACCCGCCTGCTCGCCGCCACGCTGCTCCTCGGCGGTTGCCTCGCCTCGGGCGGCACCGCAACGGTTGTTTCCACGCCAGTGCCCCTCCCATTCACCGCGACCAGCGCGCCCGCAACGGCCACCGCGACGGCCACGATGGTGCCCACGCCCACACCGGGAATGCCCGCCGACTTCGCCTTTCGCTTTAGCGTCAATTGGTGTGGTGATCTGATCGAGATCGATACTATCGCGGGCACCTACACTGTGGAGATCGGGGGAGGACTTGATCGTGGCCAGGTCAGCGTTGCCCTGACCCCTGCCGAGTTGCTCGTCTACTATCGCGAATTTGAGTTACTCGATCCCTTCGGCTTGCCGACATCGCTCCCTTATCGACGGGGAGGATGGATCTGGAGTGAGTATTCGCTCTCCGTGCAGATGAATGGGCGAGTGAAAGATCTCTACTGGAGCGGTAATTCATGGTCCACGACGCCGACAGCCCTTGAGCAGCGCGTGCGTCGTTTTGCAGCCTCCATGGAGCACCTTGTCCGTAATCGACCTGAACTGCGCGAACTGCGGAGCCGCGGGCGTAGCTGCACCTGATTCCGCAGCCAATACCTGCGACCGGTAGCGCGATTATGCTCCGCTCCTTGCTATACTCCCGCGCAGCAAACAACGGAGCGTTGCGGCGACTGGCGGCTTGGTCCTCTCGTTTCTCGTGCCCTTGTGCACGAGGCGGCGAAAGGAGACAGCCGCTCGGTCGAGCGAGGTGAGGGTGATGGTTGCGGGTGGTGCGCCGGTGCGGGTCGAGGTATTGCTCGACGAGGCGATGAGAGCGCAGCCCGACGCAACGGTGCTGCTCCACGGCGCGCGGACCTGGACCTATAGGGCGCTGCGCGCCGAGATGGCTCGCCGTGGCGCGGTACTGCGCGGTGCTGGGCTGGTTGCGGGCACCGTGGTGCTGTCCACCGAGCGGGTGTCGGACGAGGTCCTGGTCAGTTGCCTCGCCTGCTGCCGGGCGGATGTCGTCTTCTGCCACCTCTCGCCGCACTACACCGCCGCCGAACTGCTACCCCTGGCCACGCGCGCCGGGGCGCGGGTGGTGCTGACGGCCGACGGCACCGCCCACCCGCTCCTGCCCGATCTTCCCGCGCTGCCGATTGACCTGCCCGGCGAACCAGCAGGTGGTGCGGCAACCGGTGAACCGGAGGCAAGCGGCTCGGCGGAGGCGACGGCGCTGCTTGCCGCCACCTCGGGCACGACCGCGCTCCTGCCGAAGCTGGCGATCATCCCCCACCGGGCGCTCACCTGGCGACGGCATCTGCCGACCTGGGCCGAGGCGCGACCCGGCGCGGTCGCCAGCACGATGCTGAGCCTCAAGGGCCTGGTCCACCAGTTCTGCATCGCGGTCGCGCAAGGCAATCCCTTCGTCGTGCCAAGCAGCGCCGCGCCCGCGCGACTGGAGCGCGAACTGGCCCGGCACGGCGTGGTCGATTTCCTCACCCAGCCGTCGCTCCTCAACGTGCTGCTGGAGAACCCGCAGCCACCGCCGGATGAACTGCGGCTGCGCACCATCCGCTCCGGCTCCTCCACCTTATCGCCCGACGTGGCGCAGCGAATCGCCGCGCGCTACCAGGCGCGGGTGATCGAGACCTACAGTTCGACCGAGAGCAGCCAGTGCATCGGAATCCCCGAGGCGGGTGCGCCACCGGGGAGCATCGGCACGCCCTTCGCGGGGGTGGCGGTGCGCATCGTCGATCCCGACGGATGTGACGTGCCCGAAGGCGAGGTGGGCGAGCTGATCGTGCAGCACCCCGGCATCATGGGCGGCTATCTCGGCGACGAGGCGGCCACCGCGCTGGCGATTCGCGACGGCTGGTACTGGAGCGGCGATCTCGCCCGACGCGACGCGGCCGGCTTCTTCTATCTAGCCGGGCGGCGGGCGGCGGTGCTCAACGTGGGCGGCTACAAGGTCTCGCCGGAAGAAGTCGAGGCGGTGCTGCTCCAGCACCCCGGCGTGCGCGAGGCCGTGGTCGTGCCGCAGCCCGACGCGAAGCGCGGCGAAATCGCCCGCGCGGTCATCGTCCCGCGAGGTGTGCCACCTACACCAACCGAACTGCGCCGCTTCTGCCTCGCGCGTCTCGCCCGCTACAAAGTGCCGCGCCGCTGGGAGTTCCGCGACGACCTCCCCCGTTCGCCCCTCGGCAAGGTGTTGCGACAGCGGTTGTGACGAGACGTGAGTCGTGAGACGTGAGTCGTGAGTAGAGTGACGAGCGGTGAGTGATAGGGGGGCGGATCCTTCGCTGCGCTCAGGATGACACACCGGAGGGCCAGCCTCTCATGGTACCATCCTGAGCAACGCGAAGGATCCGCCCTCTCTGGCTACTGGCTACTGGCTACTGACTACTCGTCCACTCACGACTCACGACTCACGACTCACGTCTCATCCCTACAGGTGCGACCCGCTGGCCGAGGCGAGGATGCCCCGCTGGGGGAGGGCGTCGGTGAGTTGCCGCTCGAACCAGTCGTGGACATCGTTTTCGGCGACCTGGGTGGCGAGGCGCTTGGCGCGCTCGTGGCGCTCGGTGGGGGGCATGGCGAGCGCCTGGGCCAGCGCCTCGCGGGTGCCGAAGGCGTCGAACGGCGAAACCATGATCGAGGCGGTGCCGAGCTCGTCGGCGGCTCCCGCTTCCTCCGAGAGGATGAGGACGCCATCGCGCTCGTTGAGGACCGCGCCCTCCTTCGCCACCAGATTCATCCCGTCGGCGAGCGGGTTGACCAGCAGCACGTCGTAGAGGCTGAGTGCTGCGAGCGCGCGGGGATAGTTGTTGCCGAGGATGACGCGGATCGGCTCCCACTCGCTGGTGCCGAGTGTCGCGTTGATCTCGCCGACCAGCGCCATGATGTCGCGCAGGTACTCCTTGTACTCGCGGACCTCGCTGCGCGAGGGGACCAGCAGCGCCAGCAGCACCACCTTGCCGCGATACTGCGGGTAGGCATTGAGGAAATTGCGGTAGGCGATGAAGCCTCGCAGCACGTTCTTGCTCGGCTCGACCCGGTCGACGCGCAGGATCAGCTTGCGGTCGCGCACGATCGTGCGGACAGCGGCGAGTTGCTCCTGACCCTCGGGGCTGGCGAGCACCTGCCGCAATTCCGCCACATCCACCGAAATCGGATAGGGCGCGGCCTCCACCCGCCGCCCCTGGTAGACAATCTGCCGCCAGGGGCCGATCACGCGGATGTCGGAGAGGACATCGGTGCAGGTCTGCAAGAAGCGGCGCGTGTCGCGCTCGGTCTGGAAGCCGAGGCGGTCGGCCTGGAGCATCGCGTCGAGCAGAGCCTGCCGCATGCGCAGCGGGAGGACGCGCCAGGTGTCGGGACCGGGCCAGGGGATGTGCAGGAACGACTGGATCGTCGCGCGGTCGCCGATGAGTTCGCGCAGGAAGCGCGGGAAGAGATAGAGGTGGTAGTCCTGCGGCATCACCACGATCGGGCCGTCGAGATCGGCGATCGCCTCGGCGGTGGCGATGGCGAGCTGGCGGTTGATCCCGGCGTAGCCCTGCTCCCACGCGCGCCAGACCGTGCCGTCGATGATCGGCGAGCGGGCGAGGTCGTGCAACTGGTGCTGCACGAACCAGAGGAAGGGATTGCTGATCACATTGTAGTAGGCGTGGTAGTGCGCGGGGTCGGGCGCGACGAGGCGGATGCGCATCTCCTCGACCGTCTGGACGCCATTGCCGACCGCCGCGAGCCAGTCGCGATCCCCCTTGCCGAGGGCGCAGGAGATCCAGGTGATCGGGTGCTGGCGGGCGACGCTGCTGATGGCGGTGACGAGGCCACCCGCGCCGCGCCGCGCGACCGTCTGGCCGTCGCGCACGCCAAGCGTGAACGGTCCGCGATTCGAGACGACCACGATGTGGGGCGAGGCAGGCTGATCCATGGGCGGCAACTCCTTTGCATGCGAACGCCCGGCGTTCGTTGGCGGACGTCGGTGTGCGCGGAGAAGCGTTGCAAGTTGTGTGCCAGTGACCCTGTCATGGTCGTGCGCGCAAGGGGCCAGGGCGGCGGGAACAACGGTGGCGCGGGCCAAAGGCTGGCCTGCGCCGCCGTGCAATCGCGGTGAAATCTTGGCGAAATGTTAGCGGGTGTTGCTCTGAAGCGCATCGAGCAGCGCCGCGCCGGTGAGCCCCTGCTGCCGGGCTCGTTCCCAGGCACCCTTCGTCGCGGTGATTTGCAGCTGGTTGCCGCTTGCCGTGAAGGTGACGAGGTAGCGGTTCGATGCCGGGGCCGTGGCGTACTGTGAGGCCACGGTCAACACTTGCGCCAGCTGCGTGCCGAGTGCCTGGCGATCCGCCAGGTCGGCGACCGGCAGCGTGATGCTCAGGTCGCGGTTCATCAGCCCGAAGCCACTGGTGCCGTCGTTGCAGGAATAGTTCTCCCCCGCATCGCTCACCCGGGCCGTGGCGTTCGGGAAGCCTGCGGCCACGAGTGCCGCCTGCAACTTCGCGGTCAACTCCTGGTTGCCCAGCGTGCCGGTCATCATGTAGGCGCACTGGCGCGACGCGGGCGATGCCTTCGCCGCCGCGCTCGGAACCGGCGTGTTGGTCGGTGGCGTGGTCGCGGTTGGCGTGACGGGGAGTGCCGTTGTCGAACCCTGGGCGACTCCCGGGCTGGACGGCGCGCTCGTGGCGGGGGTGGGCGTGGGCGTCGCGGGATCGAACGCGCGTCCGGTGGCTGCGGGAGAACCGCAAGCGGCGAGTGCAAGAAGGGCGAGCAGAGTCAGGGCGCGCAATAGCTGACGCATGGTGCCTCCTCGGGCAGTGATGTTGTATTCAAGATGTCCGGGCGGCCACCCGTATCAACGTCGAGTTGCGCAAATGTGTCACGCGGGCGGCGGATACTGTTTGTCTTGCCCGCGTGCGCTGGCGATCCCGCGCACTCTGCTGGGAGTAATGCGCGAGACAGCGGAAAGTTCCATGAGCGGAAGTACAAAGTCAGAAGTACGAACGAGACGTATCCCAGGCACTGCCTTAATTCGTATTTCGTACTTCGTCGTTCGTACTTCCCGGCACCGTCTCTCGCGCCACGGCGTCGATCTCGGCGGCGAGGGCGTCGAGGAAGAGTGGCAGGATGGCCTCACCCTTGGCGCGGGTGGCGAGCGTGGCGTCGCCGTAAATGCCGGTGGGGGAATAGCGGCCGGGAGTATCCGGGCGGCGCGTCAGTGGCGACCCCACCGCGCCAATGTCGCGCGCGGCGAGCGCCATGTTCACGCGCTCGGGCGCGATGGCGAGCATCAGCGAGGTCTCACCCTCGTCGGCGTGTGTCCCCTCGGGTTGCGTCAGGAACGGGGCTTCGAGCGGGCCGAGGAGGGTGGAGAGCACGGTGTAGCGCAGGAGGATACCGTCGGCGGCGAGCAGCTCGGCGGCGGGGGCGAGGGCGCGCATGGTGGAGACGCCGTAATTCAGCACGTAGAAGCGGCGTGGCCCGAACGGCGCGAGCGAGCGGCAGATATCCACGACGAGGTCGCGCGCTGTCTCCAATCGCAGCGATGTCGAGCCGGGATACTCAACGAAGGCGGGATAGAAGTGGTAGGTGATCGTCGGCGCGACGACGATCGGCAGGCGCTCGCGCAGCCGCCCGGCCAGGTACTCGACCGTGAAGCGGTCGTTGTCGAGGCGCAGATGGGGGCCATGCTCCTTCGATCCTGCCCCGAGCGGCAGGACAACAAGCGGTTCGGCGGCGAGGATCGGCTCGGCCTCGACCCAGGTGAGATCCGCGAGCTTGACGCCGGGGGCTGGCATGGCGTACTCCTCTATTGCGCGTCGATGCCAGATGCCGAGTACGGAGTGCGGAGTATAGCGCAGCGCGACCCGGCGGGCTCCTGTTGCGGCAGCATTGGCGTAAGGCTACACTGACGCTAGGTCAGCGCGCCGAGGTTGAGCAGGAGGTTGCCCATGACGGTCGCGACTCCCGAATTGATGCTGCGCTCCATCGCGAACGATTGGACGCTCGCCCGCTGGGAGACGCTGCCCGCTGATGGCAATCGGTATGAAGTGCTCGATGGGGTGTTGTACATGACGACCGTGCCGAGCACATTCCATCAATGGGTCAGCCAACAGGTTTTCCGTTTCCTGCACGATGAGCTTGATGCACCGAAGGGTGGCTTCGTCTTCTTCGCGCGATTCGCGCTTGTTCTGCCGGGAGCCGAACCGGCGCAGCCCGATCTTCTCTACGCCCATGCTTCAGATAGGGCGATATTCCAACATGGGCGGGTCCAGGGGATCCCGGCGCTTCTCGTAGAAATATCATCGCCAGCGACTGCCGATCTCGATTCAACGACCAAGCGCGCGATCTACGCGGGGGCAGGCGTGCCGGAGTACTGGATCTTCCGCCCTGCCACGCGGGATGCCCTGGTGCTGAGCGATCCCGATCCGCTGCGGCGAGAATACCGCAGCGAGGTGCTGGTTTCCGCCGATGGCGAATTGATCTCACCGACGCTGCCGCTGCGCTCCCCGGTCGCGCGCTTCTTCGCGGATGCGCCGGACACAACGTTGTGACGAAGTGGGCGAGCGGACGTATGCCATCGTAGGACAGTGACTCTCACCCGCCGATTGTGTCGCGGGTTAACCGACTGCCGATTCCCACGTCACCGGAGGTGCTATGGGCGGGCGTTACGACATCATGCAGCGGATCAAGGAGATGCTCGACGCGAGCGATCCGCTGAAGTACGGCAATACCGAGCAGGCGCGCTCGATTGAGGTCGGCCCGCCGCCGCAAGTCTCGCCCGACCCGCGCATCGAAGAAATGATGCGCCAGCCCGTAGCGTCGTGGGAGCCGACCACCACGCCCGTCACCACCACACCGTCCTCCTTCGCCCCGCCACCACCGCCGGTGAACGTGCCGCCGCCGGTGAACGTCCCCCCACCGCCGCTCGGGAGCGCGCCACCCCCGCCCGCCGCCGATCCGGCGCAGGGGCGTGCCGAGTTGGTGGCGCTGCTGCGCGAGGGCCGCAAGATCATGGCGGTGAAGCGCTACCGCGAGTTGGCCGGGGTGGGACTGGCCGAGGCGAAAGCGGCGATCGACACCATGGAGCGGGAACTCGAGGCAGGCGTGGAACTCCCGCGCCAGACGATCCCGTTGACAGAATCCAGCCCGCCGGCGACCCCCAACATGGACGCACTGGCCGCGCAGGTGGTGTCGCTGGTGCGGGGCGGGAACAAGATCGAGGCGATCAGGGTCTACCGCGAGGCGATGAACGTCGGTCTGCGCGAGGCGAAGGAAGCGGTCGAGACGATCGAAGGCCAGTTGCGGCAGGGGCGTCCCGCGCCGGTTCCCGCGCCACCGCCCGCCCCACCCGCCGCCCAGCGCACCGGGCGACCGGTGCCCGCCTGGATGGCCCCGGTGGTGGATCAGCTCCAGCGCGGCAACAAGATCGGCGCGATCAAGGCCTACCGCGAGGCCACCGGCGTCGGTCTGGCCGAGGCGAAGGCGACTGTGGAAGCATTGGAGCGCCAGCTCGCCGGGCGCGGCTAAGAGCATGGCACTTCGGCGCGCGAGGGGCGGGGTGCTGCCATGATTGCGCGGCGCGTGGCGACTCGTCCGCAGCGTGGGCAAAGGCAGCGGATCGGTGCCCCCACCGACGGTACAGAGATGCCGCTCCCCGCTTCACGCTTCAGGCTTCACGCTCCGCGTCCCACGCCCGCCCTCTGGGCGCTCCTCGCCATCACCCTGGCCGGGGCGGCGCTGCGCTGCTACGACCTCGGGACCGAGAGCTACTGGGTTGACGAGATCTACACCCTGCGGCGCGTCGCGCGCTCGCTCAGGGGCCTGGGCGCGCTCTTCCTCTCGCTGGAGCAGGCCCCGGCCTACTACATCCTAACGCGCGGCTGGGTTGCGCTCGCCGGCACCGGCGAGGCGGCGCTGCGCGCCCTCGCGGTTGTCGCGGGGGTCGCCGCAATCCCGCTGCTTGCGTTGGTCGGGCGCGACCTCTTCGGGCGGCGGGTCGGGCTGATCGCCGCCGCGCTCCTCGCGATCAGCCCGGTGGCGCTCCTCCACAGCCAGAGCGCGCGGCCCTACAGTCTCTACCTCCTCGCCACCCTGGCCTCCTACTGGGCACTGGTGCGCCTGCTACGCCAGGGCGCCCGCGCGACGGCGTGCTCTACGCCGTCGCGACCCTGCTCCTGGTCTACACCCACTACTACGGGCTTTGTGCTGCTGGCGCAGGGTGCGGCGATCGCCTCGCGGCGTCCCTGGCGCGCAGCGCCGGGCGCGTGGCGGCGCACGGGCGCACTGCTGGCGCTCGGACTCGCCCCCGCCGCGTTGCTGGCGGGCTGGTGGACGCTGCGCGGCTGGCGCTTCGTCAACGAATGGATCCCGCGACCGCAGCCCTGGTGGGCGCTGCAAACGCTCTGGGGCTATCTCTTCCCGCCTGGATCGCTCGCGCCCCTCGCGCTCTTGCTCGGCCTGGTCGGGCTCCTGTGCGGGTTGGGCTGGCGGCGCTGGCGACCCGCCGCCTCCAGCGGCGACACCCTCCCAGGCACCGCAACGCCCCGCAATGAGGCATTCCTGCTCACCAGCTGCTGGGCACTCTTCCCAATTGCCTGCCCGCTGCTCCTCTCGTGGCTGGTGCGCCCGCTCTACGTCGATCGCTACACCCTCCCGGCGCTCCCGGCGGTGCTCCTGCTGCTGGCGGTCGCGCTCGACGCCGCCGATCGTCTGATCCCGGCGGCGGTCGTCGTCGCGTCGCTGGCGCTGGTGATCGCCCCCGGGCTCGGCAACTACTACCGCCAGCCGGTCAACGAGCAATGGCGCGAGATTGCCGCGCTGCTCGACGCCGAGGGGCGCGCGGGCGAGGTCGTCATCCTCGCGCCCGCCGAGCAGGGCGGGCTGCGGTCAGCCTTGATCTGGTATTACCAGGGGGCGTTGCCGACGTGCGGCATCGAGCATACCACTCGCGAACCCGCCGCCCTGACAGCCGCCTTCAACACCTGCGTCGCCGACCGCATCGGCGTCTGGGTAATCTTGCGCCACAACCCCGACCGCAACCCCGACCGGACCGCCCCCTCGCCGCCTTCTTCACGGCGGGCGATCCGCCTGGATTCGCCCGTGTCGGCGACTACCCCTTCGCCGTGCTGCACGTCTACCACTACGCCCGGCGCTGAGCTTACGCGGGTGTTACCAAAGTTTGGTAATGCCACCCGGTTTGCCTTGCCCGTACGGACAGGAGTGACAAGAGCACTTGTCTCGCGCCACGCCAGAGGCTACAATCACCCTAACCTGATTAGCAGGGAATGTCGCACGTCGTTCGCCAGTACGACGCGCATCGGTGCGCGTCTGTTAAAGGGAAGACAGGCTATGACAGCCATTGCTTCGCCATACTATCGCCTCGCCGGACCACAGGTCATCCACGAACTGGTCGCTGGGGAGGTCGTGATCATCAACCTCGCCACCGGGGCCTACTACAGCCTCGATGGGGTCGGCGCGACGATCTGGTCCACCCTGCTGGATGGTGCCGACGAGGCGGCGATTATCGCCGCCGTCCTGCGGCGCTACAGCGGCGACGAGGCGACCATCGCCGGGTCGGTGCGCTCCCTCCTGGCCCAACTGGTCGCCCAGGAATTGATCGCCCCGGGCGACGATGCTACCGCGCTCGCTCCTGTGGGCGATTCGCCCGCGCCAGCCGCCGCGCCGCGTCCCTTCGTGCCGCCGGTGCTCCACACCTACACCGACATGC
The DNA here is from genome assembly GCA_046328475.1 of Chloroflexia bacterium. Taxonomy (GTDB): domain Bacteria; phylum Chloroflexota; class Chloroflexia; order Thermomicrobiales; family CADCWN01; genus CADCWN01. The sequence goes on from JAXLWN010000034.1 coordinate 56,275, forward strand.
AAGAGTTGATCGCCCTCGACCCGATCCACGAGGTGGACGACACCGGGTGGCCGCACCGTCGGCCGGAATAGCCGCCGATGGTCGCGCCACCCGCCGCTCCCGTCCCTGCCACACCGCTCGCTCACCCCGAGCCGCTGGCGTATTTCTCACACCTGCGAGAACGCTTCGGGCAGGTTGCGGCTGCGGTTGGCGGAGCAACCGAGCGGACCTACCTCGTCGGTGGCTGCGGCCTGCGGCTGCGCTTCGCCGGTCCCGCCCTGGTGCCCTTGCTGACGCCCGCGCTCGCCCCCCTCGCCTGCCCGCCCGACGCACTCCCGCCTGGCGCGTCCCTCACCGTGGAATTGTGGGATAGCGCCTCCACCGGCAGCGCCCCGCCCCCTCCCGGCTGGTCGGTCGCCGACCGTCAGCCGCGCGGCGAGGTGCGCGGCTACGACGCACCCGACAGCCGTATCCGCGCGGCCTACCACGACGATCACGGCGCGATCAGCCTGCTCGACACCGCGACCGGCACCGCAATTTTCTACGCCCGTGATGCGCGCGGGATCGCCCCCTATGAGACGGCCTCGCCGCTGCGCGTGATTCTCCACTGGTGGCTGGCCGCGCACGCGCGCCGGTTCATCCACGGCGGCGCGGTCGGCACATCCGAGGGCGGGGTGATCGTCGTCGGGCGCGGCGGGTCGGGCAAGTCGACCAGTTGCCTCGCCTGCCTCGCCGCGCCGGAATCGGGGCTGCGCTACGCGTCGGATGATTATGCGCTGCTGGAGGAGGGGCCGGAGCCGCGCGTCCACAGCCTCTATGCCTCGGCCAAGCTGCGTACCGACCAGTTCTGGCGCGTCCCGCGCCTCGCCGATCTCGCGACGCGCCCCGACGGGGCCGACGACGCCAAGTCGATCCTCCTGCTGCACAATCGCTTCCCGGAGCGGCTGATCGCGAGCTTCCCGCTGCGCGCCGTGCTGGTCCCGCGCATCGTCGGCGGCTCCGCCACCCGCCTCCGCCCGACCTCCCCCGGCATCGCGCTCACCGCCCTCGCGCCGAGCACCATCTTCCAGCTCGCCGGTGCCGACGGTGCGGCGCTGCGCGCGATGCGCGGCGTCGTGGAGCAGGTCCCCTCTTACCTGCTCGAACTCGGCGAGGAGACGGCCCAGATTCCCGTCCTGATCGCCGCCCTCCTGGCCGGGAAGCAGGTTTAAGGCGATGAGCACCACGCCCCGCGCCCTGGCGATCGACTGGCGCGTCCCGACGCCGCAGCGCGACGGGGGCTCGGCGCGCACGATCGCGCTGCTGCGCGCGTTGCACAGCTTCGGCTATGCCGTGACCCTGGCGACCGATTTCCCCGATTCATACGAGCCGCACACCGCGACCCTGCCCGAGGATACCGCCGCGCTTCAAGCACACGGCATCGCCGTCGCCGCTGGCCCGGCGCTCGACCATTTGCAGGCGGTGGGGGCGGGCTGCGACCTCGTCCTGCTCTGCGGCGGGGTGCAAATCGCCGACAAATACCTTGCCGATGTCCGCCGCTACGCGCCCGGAGCGCTGGTCGTCTACGACACGGTCGATCTCCACTTCCTGCGCCAGTTGCGGCAGGCGAAGGCGACCGGCAACATCCGCGCCCTGCGCCGCGCGATCATCTACAAGCAGCACGAACTCGCCGCCATGCACGCCGTCGATCGCACCCTCGTCGTCAGCCCGGCGGAACTCGCCCTGCTGCGCGAGGAGGGCGACCCGCCGCGCGTCCACCTCGTGACCGACGCGCACCAGCTGCGCGCCGATCCGCCGCCATTCGCCGGGCGGCGCGATCTCCTCTTCGTCGGCACCTTCCACTTCAACCCGAACGTGGACGCGATGCTCCACTACCTCGACGCGATCCACCCGCTCGTGCGCGCCGCGCTCCCCGACGCCCGGATCTTCATCATCGGCACCGAGCCGACCGAGGAACTGCTCGCCCGCGCCGCCGACGATGTCGTGATCACCGGCTTTGTGCCCGATCTCGCCCCCTTCTTCGACCGCTGCCGCCTCTCGATCGCGCCGCTCCGCATCGGCGCGGGCGTGAAGGGGAAGGTGCTGCAAAGCCTGGGCCAGGGACTCCCGGTGGTCGCCTCGCCGGTCGCCGCCGAGGGCCTCCACCTCGTAGACGGCGAGGACGCGCTGATCGCGGCAGACCCGGCAGCGTTCGCCGCCGCGATCGTGCGCCTGCACGAGGACGAGGCGCTCTGGACCCGCCTCTCGGCCAACGGCCGGTCGGTCATCGCGCGCCACTTCTCCTTCGAGACGATCCGCGAGCAGCTCGCCGCCGCGCTCGGCGACGCCGCACGGATACCCGGGTGAGCGTCGCGCTGGCGCAGATCGCCTTTGCCCTGGCACACCTCGCCGCCGTCGCCCCGCTCGCGCCCCTCTGCTACATCGCCGGGCGTCGCCTCACGCGCGGCCTCCGCTTCGATGGTGCAGCCGAAGCAATCGCGCTGGCGACGACGCTGGGACTCGGCGCGCTCGCCCTCCTCACCTTCCTCCTCGGTCTGGTCGGCCTCCTCTCGCTTCCCGCGCTCGCCGCACTCCTGCTCCCCGCGCAACTCCTCTGCGCGGCCGAATGGCGCAACACCTCGCAACGGCTCGTGACGAAAGTACGAACGACGAAGTACGAAGTACGAAGTAAGGAGTCTGTGCCGTTGGTGAGTCTCGTTCGTACTTCGTCGTTCGTACTTCGTACTTCCGTCGCAATAGCCGTCGTCGCGCCCGTCGTCGCCCTCACCCTCTACCCGCCGACGCAGTTCGATGCCACCTCCTACCACCTGCCCGCCGCCAGCACCTTCGCGGCGCAGCACCGCATCGTCCTGCTCACCGATTTGCGCTTCCCGGTCTTCCCGCATCTCAACGAGATGCTCTTCGCGGTTGCCCTCCTCGCCTACGACGACATCGCGGCCCAGGTGGTCCAACTCCTCCCCCTCGCCCTGATCGCGTTGCTGACTTACGCGGCGGGGCGACACCTCTTCTCGTCGCGCGCCGGGGCCATCGCCGCCGCCATGCTGCTCGCCCAGCCGACCCTGCTCTGGGTCGGCACGGCGGCCTACGTGGATGTCTGCCAGATTCTCTTCGTCACCGCGCTGGCCCATGCCGCCTGGCGCGGCCTGGCGGTGCGCGACCCGCGCTGGCTGGCGCTGGCCGGTGCCTTCGGCGGCTTCGCGGCGGCGACGAAGTATCAGGGGCTGGTGCCGCTGGGGATCGCCGTCGCGATCGTGGGCGCGGCGGGCCTGCGGCGACGCTCCTGGCGTGGACCGCTCGCATTCGGGCTGACGGCCGCGCTCGTCGTCGCGCCCTGGTACGCGCGCAGTTGGGTGCTGGCGGGCAACCCGGTCCACCCCTTCTTGCCGACCCTCTTCGGCTATGGTCGCGATCTCTGGGACGCGGGGGACGTGCGGTCGCAGCAGGGCAGGCTGGTGTCAGCCGGGGCGGGCCGCTCCCTCCTTGACGCCCTGCTCCTCCCCTGGAACCTCTTCGCCAACGGGCAGCGCTTCCGCGCCCTGGGCGAGCCCGGCCTCATCCCCGGCTACGTCCTGGCCTGCGAAGCCCTCATCCTGGTCAACCTGCGGCAACCTCGCGTCCGCGCCCTGGTCCTGATCCTCGCCCCGTTTCTCGTGGTCTGGTTCGGCCTCTTCCAGTTGCAGCGCTACCTGCTCCCCGCCCTGCCGCTCGCGATCGTCGCCGCCGCTGGCGGGGCGGACCGCCTGCTCCCCATGCTGCCGCTTGCGCAGGTGCCGCGCACCCTCCGCCGCCTCGCCCTGCCCCTGGCCTGCGTGCTCCTCTTCGTCCCCGGCTGGCTCTACGCCGCCCGCGCCGTCGCCGAGCGCGGTGCCATCCCGGTCACGGCGGCGCAGCGCGACGCCTACCTCACGCGCCAACTCCCGATCTATCCCGCCTACCGCTATCTCAATGAAACCCAAGGGAACAACTATTCACTCTATGCACTCTACGCCGAAAACATGGCATACTTCGCCCACGGAACCGTGCGCGGCGACTGGTTCGGCCCGGCGCGCTACCGCGACGCGCGGAGCGCCCTGCCCGACGGGCGTACGCTCTACGATTTTCTGGTCGGCCAGGGTGCCGATCATTTCCTGGTGGTGTGGGGGCGCTACCCGCTGGTGTTGCCCGACGATGCGGCCTTCCGGCAGCACTTCCTGCCGGTCTATGGGGATGGGCAGTCGACGGTTTTCGCACTCGTGCCCTGAAGGAGGAGTGCGGTGGACTGGCCCAAGGTCAGCGTGATCATCCCTGTCTACAACGGGGCGGCTCATCTGGCCCGGGCGCTGGAGAGCGTCTTTGCCCAGGACTACCCCGCCCTGGAGGTGATCGTGGTGGACGACGGCTCCGCCGATGACAGCGGTGCGATCGCGCGCTCCTTCCCGGCGGTCCGCTACCAGCGGCAGCCGAACGGGGGCGTGGCGCGGGCGCGCAATGCGGGCGTCACCGCCGCAACCGGAGCCTTCTTGGCCTTTCTCGATCAGGATGACCGCTGGCTGCCGGGCAAGCTGCGGGCGCAAGTGGGACGGATGCTCGACGACCCCACCCTCGGCTACACGCTGGTCAACCAGCGCTACGAGCTGGACCCGGGCATATCGCTGCCGAATTGGCTCCCGGCCGCGCTCCTCGCTGACCATCCCTCCTACGTCCCGAGTGCGCTGGTCGTCCGTGCCGAGACCTTCGCGAGCGTTGGCCCCTTCGACACCACCTACGAGGTTGGCGGGGACAGCGACTGGCTCTTCCGAGCGAAAGATGCGGGCGTGCCGATGGCCATGCTGTCCGAAACACTACTCATCCAGCACATCCACGCGCACAATCAATCGCACGCGACCGCGCGACTGCGGGCCGATCTGCTGCGCGCCGCGCGCGACTCGATCGCGCGGCAGCGCGAGTCGAACACAACGCCGGGCGCAACGCCGGAAGGATTGAGCGAGTGAGCAACACGGGCGCGTCCGAGCCGACTGTCAGCGTGGTTATCCCCGTTCACAACGGGGCGCGCTATCTCGCCGAGGCGATCGCGAGCGTGCTGGCGCAGGACCACCGCCCGCTCGAAGTGATCGTGGTGGACGATGGCTCAACCGACGAGAGCGCGGCGGTCGCGGCGGCGTTCGGCCCGCCGGTGCGCATCGTGCAGCAGGCGCAGCAGGGCGCATCGGCGGCGCGCAATCACGGCGCGGCGGTGGCGCAGGGCGAGTGGCTGGCCTTGCTCGACGCCGACGATTGCTGGCTGCCCACGAAGCTCTCGCTGCAACTGTCCGTGCCCGCCGCCGATCCCGGCGTCGAGATCGTCAACGGCGGCGTGGAACATTTCTACAGCCCCGAACTGGACGAGGCGGCGCGGGCGCGCTACCACCTCCCACCGGGGGTGCGACCCGTGCAATCGCCCAGCGCGATGCTGGTACGCCGCGCCACGTTCGAGCGCGTCGGCCCCTTCAACCCGCGCTTCCGCACCGGCGAACTGCTCGACTGGTATGGCCGCGCCCTCGACCTCGGCATCCGCGCGGTCACGATCCCCGACCTGGTCTTCCGCCGCCGCATCCACGGCGCGAATCACAGCATCGTCCACGCCGCCGCCCGCCCCGATTTCCTGCTGGCGGTGCGCGAACGCCTGGCGCGACGACGAGAAGTAACGAGTAACGAGGATGAGTAATGAGTATGGCGTCTGAGCCTTCGGCTTCATCTCTGCCCACGAGTCCCACTTCGCCTGCGCCAACGCCGCAGAGCACTAATGTTTCGTCTCCCCTCATCACTCATCACTCATCACTCGTTTCTCCGTCCTCTCCCTGGCGCTGGTACGGCGCGTACTACCGTGGCGGCTACCGGCTGATCGGGCTGGGAGTGATCGCGGCGATCGGGCAGTCGGCGCTGCTCGCGCCGCTCGCGCTGCTGGTGCGCCACACCTTCGACGAACTGATTCCGCAGCGCGACCTCGGCGGGCTGGCGCTGGCCGCGCTGGCGATGCTCGCCTGCTACATCGCGAGCATCGGCGTGGCGCTTTGGGGCCGGATCGCGATCAACCGCACGGTGAAGCGCGCAATCGCCCGGCTGCGCGGCGACGTGCTGTCCAGCATCCTGGCGCTGCCCCGCGCCGACTACGTCGCGTCCGACCTCGGCGCGTTGCAGGCGAACATCGTGCAGGACACCGAGCGGCTCGATGCGATGAGCGATCAGGCGATCGGCCAGTTACTCCCGAACGTCGTGACGATCGCCACGCTGCTGGTCGCCCTGACCGTGATCAGCCCCTTCATGGCCCTGGTGGTGGTCGTCACCGGCGCGCCGCTCTACCCGATCGGCCGCGCGCTGCGCACCCGCGCCCGGGTGCGCTTCCGCCGCTTCCGCCGCGCGCTGGAGGGGTACAGCACCGGCACGCTCTTCGTGCTGCGCGCCTTCGACCTCATCCGGGCCCACCATGCCGAGGCTTATGAATCCCGCCGCCAGGGCGAGCGCATCGCCGAGTTGGAGGAGTCGAGCGCGCAGGTGAACGCGGGCAACGCCCGCTGGGCGGCGATCGAGGACATGATCGCCTCGGCCGGCGCGGTGCTGGTGCTGGTGGTCGGCGGCGGCGCGGTGGCGGTCGGCCGGTTGTCGCTCGGCGAGTGCGTCTCGGCCTTCGTCATCATCGCCCTGCTGCGCGACTACCTGCGCGCCGGTCTCCGCGCCCTGTCGCAGGTGGTCGGCGGTGCGCAATCGCTCGACGCGCTCCACGCGCTCGTCACCACCCCGCGCGAGCAACCCTACGCGGGCGCGCGGGTGCTCGACTTCGCCGGGGAGGTCGCCCTCGACGGTTTGACCTTCGGCTACGACCCCGATCGCCCGATCCTGCGCGATCTCAGCCTGACCCTCGGGCCGCGCGGGGCGATCGTCGCGATCGTCGGCCCCAGCGGCGCGGGCAAGAGCACGCTGATCTCGCTCATCCTCGGCCTCCACCGCCCGCAGTCGGGTGGCCTGACTGCCGACGGCATCGCCTACGCCGACCTCGACCTCGCGACCCTGCGCGAGCAGATGGGCATGGTGCCCCAGGACCCGATCATCTTCAACGGCACCGTCGGCGAGAACATCGCCTACGGCCTGCCCGACGCCACCCCGGCGGCGATCCGCCAGGCGGCGGAACTCGCCGCCGCCCACGATTTCATCGCCGCGCTCCCGCAGGGCTACGACACGCCGGTCGGCGACGAGGGCGTGCTCCTCTCCGGCGGGCAGCGCCAGCGGCTCGCGCTGGCGCGGGGGCTCCTCCGCCGCCCCGCCCTGCTGCTGCTCGACGAGCCGACCAACCACCTCGACAGCGCCAGCGTGCGCCACTTCATGGACAGCCTGTGCTCCCTCCCCGAAGCGCCCACCATCGTCCTGATCAGCCACGACCTCGACCTCGTCCACGGCGCAGCCACCGCCATCTACGAACTGCGCGAAGGCCGCGCAATCGAAGTCGGAAGTCGGAAGTCGGAAGTCGGAAGTGCAGGATCCCGTCAATGATTGCTACCGCACTGGCATATCTCACGACTCACGACTCACGACTCACGACTCCTCGCCACGGCCGCCCCTGGCCTACGCCAGAGCAGGCGTTGCTGCTGCGCGCGTCGCTCGGCGACGGCGATGAGGCGCTCGCGGCCTGGGAGGCGTGGCACGCGGCGACCGATCTCGATCGGCTCGACGGCGGCTCCTTCCAACTCCTGCCGCTCCTCTACCGCAACCTTGTGCGGCTGGGCATCGGTGAGGCTGCGCCCGACTTCGGGCGGTTGCGGGGCGTCTATCGCCTGACCTGGTATAAGAATCGGGTCGGCATCGCGCACCTCGCGACCCTGATCGGGCAGCTCGACGCGGCCGGTATCCCGACGATGGTCCTGAAAGGGGCGGCCCTGCTGGCCCTCTACTACCGGGATCACGGGGCGCGGGGGATGGGGGATTGCGATCTGCTGGTGCCCGTGGCACGCGCACGCGAGGCGCTGGCCGTGGTGGAGCGGCATGGCTGGTCGCCCGAAATTCCCGACCCGACGCGCTGGCTCGCTGCCTCGTCGTCGGTCGGCTTCAGCGGCCCCGCCGGGACCGCCCTCGATTTCCACTGGCATCCCCTCTGGGAAATCGGCGCGCCCGACGCGGACGGGCCGCTCTGGGCGCGGGCGCAACCGGCGACGATCGGGGGAGCCGCGACGCTGGCCCCGGCCCCATCCGATCTGCTGCTGCACGTCTGCGTCCACGGCGCACGCTGGCATCCGTCGCCCCCCTTCCGCTGGGTGGCCGACGCCCTCGTGATCCTGCGCGAGTCGGGCGATGCGCTCGATTGGGCCAGCCTCGTCGCCGAGGCGGAGCGGCTGCACCTCGTCATGCCGATGCGCGCCACGCTGCGCTACCTGCGCCGCCGCTGGCACGCGCCGGTCCCCGAATGGGTGCTCACGCACCTGCGCGCCCTGCCCGTTGCGCCGACGCTACGCCTGGAGTACGTCGCCCATCAGCGCCCGCGCGGCCTCTGGCAAAAAGCGCTGATCGCCTGGTCGCACGCGCGCCGGGCGGTGGGGTATGACCACCCCCTGCGCGCCGTCGCCATCCTGCCTGCTCGCCTGCAAGCCCTCTGGGGCCTGGACCACCCCTGGCAGATCCCCGCGCACGCCATCCGCGTCGGCCGCCTGCGCCGTGCGGGGATGAAGGGAGAAGGGTGAAGGGGGAGGGGTGAAGGGGGAGGGGGGAAGGGGGAGGGGGGAAGGGAGTGACGGTTGCTTCACTCCCCTGCGCTCCGCTCAGAACGACACCACGAAGGCCCTTCCCCACCCCCTGTCATGCTGAGCGCCAGCGAAGCATCCGTCCCCACTCTCCACTCTCTTCTCTCTTCTCTCTTCTCTCCTCGTCCCTCTCACGCCTCACGCCTCGTCCCATGTTTCGCCACGAAATCGTCGATCAACTGCCGCGAGATGCTCAGTGGCGGCGGGATATTCGGCAACTCGTCGGCGGCAAACCACCCGGCCTCCGCGATCTCGCGCGGGTCCACCGTGATCTCGTTGGCCGCCCACTTCGCGGTGAAACCGAGCATCAGCGAATTGGGGAACGGCCAGGGCTGCGATCCGAAGTAGCGAATGTCCTCGACCTCGATCCCAACTTCCTCGCGCAACTCGCGCCGCACGGTCTGCTCCAGCGACTCCCCCGCCTCCACAAACCCGGCGATCACGCTGAAGAAAGCCGCCGGGAAACTGGCGTTGCGCGCCAGCAGAATCTTGTCGCCGCGCGTCACCTGCACGATGACCGCCGGGGAGAGCCGGGGATAGTTGATCAGCCCGCACGCCGGGCACTTCATCGCGCGCTCGCCCGGCAGCGGCTCCATCTTCGCCCCGCACTGGCCGCAAAACTGGTGCGTGCGCCCCCAGGCGACGATTTGAATCGCCCGCCCGGACATCGCGAAGAGGTCATCGTCCATGCGCCGGTAGAGGCCGCGCAACTGCTTGCTCGTAAAGCCTTCGGGCAGCGCGAGATAGGTATCCATCCCGAGATCGACCGCCCAGCAATCGTGGCCGTCGAGAATCCCGAGATAGTGCTGCGCCTGCGCCTCCAGGCCCAGCGCCTTGACCTCCACCGCGCGCGGCAACTCGAAATAATCCTCGCCCCGGCGCTCCTCCAGCACCAGTCGGTCGCCCGCAAAGGCGAACCACCACGCCAGGGGTGTGGGCGACTCCGGCGGATCGACCGCCCCGGTGAACTGGCCGCGTACCTCCACAGTAGCCTCCGCGTGTTGGTGTGCCTGTGCGTCCGTGCGTCTGTGCGTTCGTAGACCGTGGAGGAGTATAGCATGAGTGGGGCGGGGAGGCGTGAGGCGCAGGAGGAGAGCGTAAGTCGTAAGTCGTAAGTCGTAAGAGAGGAGACGGATCCTTCGCTGCGCTCAGGATGACACACCGTAGAGTATGCGCCAGCACCTTGCAGGGTGTCATCCTGAGCGCAGCGAAGGATCCGTCCAAGCCTCCCCGCAAGTCCATATCATGCAGCAGCGGCAAACCGCACGTCGCACCTCGTCGCCTCCGCCGCAGCGGAACGCGGGCAGCTCTATCCCCTTCCTCCTCCAAGGCCGCGCGTTCGGCCGCATTGAGCGCCACAAACGGTCGATCGTCACCAGAAGTGGCGGTCGTTCCTTGTCGCACAATCTGCCACCCCACCGGCGAATCGTTCAACCCATACGCCAGCGTCTGCGGCCGGGTCGCCTGGATCTGGAAGTAGCCGTTCCCTTCCCGCAGGTAGTTGCCCAGCCGCGCGACCCGCGCCTGCTCCGTCTCGGTGAAGGTCGCCAACTCCTCCTCCGCCACCTCGCCGAACGGGATGAAGCCGCTCAGGTCGCCGCGTTCACATGCACGCCGATCACCCGCTCGGTGTCCGCGCGACCCAGCTCCGGGGCGACGAATGCGCCGTAGTCGCCCCCCTGCGCCCCATACCGCCCGTAGCCCAGGCGGCGCATCAACTCGGCCCACGCCGTGGCGATCTGCCCCAACGCCCCGCCCTCCGCGCGAGTCACCCCCTCTCCTCGCGGCGGGTACCCACCGCAGTGGGTGCGGGGCCGGGGGGGCGGTCCTCGCCCGTTCGCCCGTTCGCCCGTTCGCCCCTTCCCCTGTTCTCCTGCTCTATCGCCCCCACACCCCCACGCCCCCACGCCCCGTCACTCCCCCGCCTCCCGCATCCCCCGCACCGGCGACAGCAGCACCCACAGCACCGCGAAGAGCGTCCCCACCCCCGCGATCAGCACCGCTGCCCGCAGCCCGTAGCGCGTCGCCACCGCGCCGCCGAGCAACGCCCCGAGCGGCACCAACCCGGTGCGAAATGCGCGCATCGAGGCATTCATGCGCCCGGAGAGCAAGTGCGCGGGGGTTGTCGCCTGCCGCAAACTGACGCCCGTCACGCCGAAAATCGTCGCCGACCCCTGCACCGTCGCCTCGGCCAGCGCCACGATCGCCAGCGCCACCAGCGGCGGGCCATCCGCGAGGCCGATCGCCAGTTCACCCGCCCCGGCCAGCGCGATCGTCCCCGCCAGCGTGCGCCCCACTCCCGCGCGCCGCGCCAGCGGCCCCGCAATCGCCGCCCCCAACAGTCCGCCGATCCCGCCGATGGCAAACACCGCCCCGACCGCCGCCGGACCGAGCGCCAGCGCCCGCGTGAGATAGAGGACGTAGACCGCCGACAGAAAGCTATCGAAGAAGTTGAAGGTGCTGGTCGTCCCCGCCAGCGCACGCAGCAGCGGCGTCTGGCCCACCAGCCGCAGCCCCGCGCCGATCTCGCGCCAGATCCCGGCCCGCGCCTCCGCCGGTGGCGTCTCGGCGGCCCGGATGCGCCAGAGCAACATCCCGGAGATGAGATAGGACCCCGCGTCGAGCAAAATCGCGACCGGGGCCGAGATCGCCTGGACCAGCGTGCCCGCCACCCCCGGCCCCGCCACGTCCGCGACCGAGCTGCTCACCTGCAAGCGCCCGTTCGCCTCCACCAACTGCCCGCGCGGCACCAGCGCGGGCACATACGACAGATAGGCGATCCCGAAGAGCGTCGTCAGCAGCCCGTGCCCGAACGCCACCGCCACCAGCAGCCAGAAATGCAGCACCCCGGCAAACGCCGCGAGCGGAATCGCCAGCAGCAGCGCCGCCCGCCCCAGATCGGCCGCGATCAGCAGCGGTCGCCGCCGCAGCCGGTCCACCCACACCCCCGCCACCAGGCTGACCAGCAGATCGGGCAACGACCCGGCCGCGACGAGGAGCCCCAACTGCCCCGGCGTCGCCCCGATCGTCAGCGCCGCCAGCAACGGCAGCGCCAGCGTCGTGATCTGCGACCCGAAGAGCGAGACCGTCTGCCCGATCCACAGCCTGATGAAATCGGCGTTCTTCCTGAGCGGCGCTGACTGCGTTGACATCGGCGGCACGCCCCCTGCATCGCACTATCCCCACGTATCAGCGCGGGAGTATAGCAAGGCATCGGGATCGCCACCTCCTATCGCTTATCGCCCCGTCCCTCGTTACTCGTTACTCGTTACTCCCCGTCCACTCACGACTCACGACTCACGACTCACGACTCACGGCTCGCCCCCGCACCAGCGCAGCGCATTCCCGATCAGCGCCTGATACGACGCGTGCAGCCACACCTCGACATTGTGCCCCGGCGTCAGCACCGCCACCCGCCCGGCCCCCTCTCGCCGCGCCCAGCCGCCCGGCTGCACGCCATGCTCCGACGTCGTCGTCAAGAAGGTCTCGACCGGCTCCTCCCCCATCGCCAGGTGATAGTGCTCATCCCTGATTGTGAACGCCGCCACACCCGTCGTCAGCGGATGCGCGCCGCTCGGCGCGATCGTCACCGCGCACTGCGGCGGGTGCTGCACGAAGACTCCGCCGAGCAGCCGCCGCAGCACCGGCGTCTCGTGGTAGCCAGTCGTGCCCGAGTGGATCGCCAGCAACCCGCCGCCGTCGGCAACGTAGCTGCGAAACGCCTCCTCCACCGCCGGTGCCATCCACGGCGACCGGTCGGCCGCCGTGGCATTGTTCCCCTTCGTCAGCACCACCACTGGATACTCCGCCATCCGCTCGGCCGACCACTCGCCCGCATCCTCGATCCAGTCGAACGCGAACTCCTCCCCGGCCAGCGGTGCCAGTCCGGCGCGCGGCGTCCTCGCCGGGTGCCAGTAGTCGTCGCACAACACCAGCACGCGCATCGCTCTCCTCCATTAACGCAATCGGCCCCGCCGTTCACAGCAGGGCCGATGCATCATACCGAAGGGGTGCGCCCGGCGCACACCAACCGTCAGGCGACGATTGCCGGTTCGCGCACGGGGGGCGCATCGGGTTCCAGGCGCGTCCGCTGGCGATAGGCGTACCAGACCCCCAGCGCGACGCCCAGGACGCAGATGAACGCCACCTCGATCTGCGCCCGCTGGATCCCCTGGCGCTCGGCGAGGCTGCCGATGATCAGGCCACCGAGCGGCGTGGTGCCGCCGAAGAGCACATGTAGATGCTCAGCACCCGTCCGCGCAACTCGGGCGGTGCCAGCAGTTGCAGCCGCGTGTTCGCCGTGGCCGTGAAGATGATGCTGCACAACCCGAGCGCCACCATCAGCGGCGCGGTGATCAGCCAGACCGGCGACAGCACCGACATCCCGAGCAAGACACTGAACCCCGCCGCGCCGAGCATCAGCGTGCGGCGCGTGGCCTTGCCGTAATAGGCGATGCCGAGCGCCGCGATCAGCGAGCCGAGCCCCATCGCGCTGGTCAGCGCCCCGAACCCCGCCGGGCCGGTGTGGATGATGTCGCGGGCGATCAAAGGCAATACCACCGTGAAGTTGTAGCCGAACAGGCCGAGGATTGCCATCAGCAGGCAGATCAGCAGCGCATCCGGCGTCTTCACGATGTAGGCAAACCCCTCGCCGATCTCGCGAAAAACGCCGCTGCGCGCCCGCCGCTTGCCGAGGAAAAACTGCTCGGGCCGCATCAGCAGCAGCATCGCCAGCACGGCGAGATAGGAGGCCGCGTTGAGCGCGAAGGGCCAGGCGAGTCCCGTCGCCGCGATCAGCACCCCCGCGACCGACGGGCCGATGATCCGCGTCGCATTAAAGACGCTGGAATTGAGCGCGACCGCGTTCGGCAGATCATCCGGGCCGACCAGCTCCGAGACGAACGCCTGCCGCGTCGGGTTATCGATCGCCAGCGCGCAGCCGAGAATCCCCGTCAGCACGTAGAGGTGGCCCATCTGGATCCGCCCGGTCGCGGTCAGCGCCGCCACGATCACCGCCTGGAGGCACATGATCGACTGCGTGACGAGCAGCGTCTGCCGCTTCGGCAAGCGGTCGGCCAGCACCCCGCCGAAGAGCGAGAAAAGCAGGATCGGCAGAAACTGCATCGCCGTGATCGCGCCGAGCGCCAGCGCCGACCCGGTCAATTGCAGCACCAGCCACGAATTCGCGGTGGTCCGCATCCAGGTCCCGGTCTGCGAGATCAGTTGGCCGATCCAGAAAAGGCGATAATTGCGATGTCCCAGTGCGCGAAACGTGCGCGTGAACGACGATTGACGCGGGGCAGCGGTGCCCTGCCTGCTGATCATCGCTGGCTCCTTATCGATCGATCCCCGGACTGAATAACCCTGCGCGGACAATGGACTGGCACAAAAGGTGCCAGTCCCGTTGCGGCGCGTTACTCGAAGACAAAGGTGATGCGCCCGCGCGACCGGTCGTATGGCGACGGTTCGATCGCCACCCGGTCGCCTTGTCCCACGCGGGTGTACTGTGCCCGCAATTTGCCCGACAAACTGCCCAACAACTGGTTCCCGTCGTCCAGCGCGATGGTGAACATCGCATTCGGCAGCGCCTCAAGCACCGTGCCGTTGACGACGGTGCGCGATGCAGCCGGCGCGTTATCGTCCGAACCGCCGGTCTGCCCGCTTGCCGGGTGCGTGGCTTCGGATGCGGCGGCAAGCCGCTCCAGCGCCGCCGTCACCGCCCCTAAATCCTCTCCCAGTGCCGCCGCGACCTGGGTGGCGAAGTCGCGGCCTGTCTCGGAGAGCGCGCCGACCAGCGCGAGCCCTTCGGGCGTCAATTCCAGCGGTGCCTGGCGGCGATCATCCGGCGCGGTGCCGCGCGCGAGCAACCCGCGCTCGGTCAGCTTGCCCACCAGCCCACTCACCGTGGAGACGGTGATCCCGAGCGCGGCGGCGATTTCGCCCCCGGTCACCCCGGGCACCCGCCGAATGTGATAGAGCACGCGCAATTGCGGCAGGGTGAGGCGGTACTCCTCCCACTGCCGCAGCCGCACACCATCGAGTTCGCGGAACGCCCGCCAATACGCGCGCCTGAAGCGCGCCAACGCCTCGTCGCCCATAGTTCGGATTATACGGCACCGCCGTACTATTTGGCAAGGCCGTAGGAACGTGCCCATCGTCTCGGCGCGACAGTCATGTCGGGGGTGGAAGTTCCCTCGCGCTCATCCGCACTTCGGCATGCGCGTTTCGGACGCGAGCGCAGGGCGGCTCCATCTGGCATGAGGCTTGCACGCTCATGCGTGCTGGCGAGCACTCGCCGCACGGCTGGGGAGCCGCTAGACCGCGATTCGTGAAAGGATATCGCCCCATGGCAACTGTTGAGCGAGCGATCGACGTGAATGTGCCCCTCAAGGCGGTCTACAACCAGTGGACCCAATTCGAAGAGTTCCCGCGCTTCATGGAAGGCGTGAAAGAAGTCCGCCAGATGGGCGACAAGCGCCTCAAGTGGCGCGCGGAGATCGCGGGCAAGGAAGAGTCCTGGGACGCCGAGATCACCGAGCAGCACCCCGACCACCGCATCGCCTGGCGCAGCACCACCGGTGCCCCCAACGCGGGCGTCGTCACCTTCCACCACCTCGACGACACCACCACCCGCGTGATGCTGCAACTCGACTACGAGCCGCAGGGCGCGGTCGAGGCGGTCGGCAGCGCGCTCGGCGTCGTCGAGCGCCGCGTGAAGGGCGACCTGGGGCGCTTCAAGTCCTTCATCGAGGAACGCGGGCGCGAAACCGGCGCGTGGCGCGGCGAGATCGCGCGCCCGGGCGAGACCCACACCGCGCACTGACCCGCACTGGACCTGCACACACGCTGCACCGCCGGGGCGCATGGCCCCGGCGGTGCAGCGGTCGGACACGGCGCACACTTCGGTTAGCATTTTCGCAGGGGTAGGGACATGCGCGAACGATTCCGCAAATTTGCCGACGCGACCTCTCGGGCGGTAGGCTCGCCCTGGGCCTTCACCCTGGCCGCCCTGGTTGTCGTCGTCTGGGCGATCAGCGGCCCGATCTTCAAGTTCTCCGAAGTCTGGCAACTCGTCATCAACACCGGCACCACCATCATCACCTTCCTGATGGTCTTCATCATTCAGAACACGCAAAACCGCGACAACCAGGCGATCCAGTTGAAGCTCGACGAGTTGATCCGCGCCGTCGAGAAAGCGCGCAACGACCTGATCGACCTGGAAGATGTCTCGGACGAAGAACTGGAACGCTTCCGCCAGGAATTTGCCCTGCACAGCCAGCGCGACAAGGCCCCCCACCACTAGTCCTCCGCTCCAAACGACCAGCGCCCACGCCGCGCCACCGGGAAACCTCCGGCGGCGCGTTCTTTTGTCGCGCGGCCGCTGTCCCGCAGGCCGCGCGATACGCTAGCATCCCCCATGCTGGCAACCGGGCGCGAAAGGGCGAGCGATGCTGCTACATGTGCTCGATCTCTGCGGGGTGGCGGTCTTCGCGATCAGCGGCGTGGCGAGCGCGCGTCGCGCCGGGATGGACATCTTCGGCATCCTCGTGATCGCCGTCATCACCGCGATCGGCGGCGGCACCCTCCGCGACCTCCTGCTCGGGCGGCAGCCCGTCTTCTGGGTGCAGGATGCGGCGTACCTCATCGTGATCACCGGCGCGGTCGCGGCAACCCTCGTCTACGTCCGCTGGTGGACGACGCCGACCCAACTCCTCGATCTCGCCGACACCGGCGGCCTCGCCCTCTTCACCGTCGGCGGCACCCAGACCGCGCTGTCACTGGGCACCGCCTGGCACGCCGCAATCGTGATGGGCATGCTCTCCGGCTGCGCCGGCGGCATCCTGCGCGACGTGCTCTGCGGCGAAGTCCCCTACCTGCTGCGCCGCGAGGTCTACGCC
>JAXLWN010000035.1:0-72659 GCA_046328475.1 Chloroflexia bacterium
CCTCCGTCTCTGCGTCCTCTGCGTCCTCTGCGGTAAAACCGTCGTCGCTCTATCCCGGCAATGGCTGCCCGGTCAGCAGTTCGTAGGCCGAGCGATATTTCTTCGCGATGCGCGCGACGACTTCGGGCGGCAGGTTGGGTGCTGGTGGTTCGCGGTTCCAGCCGGTGGAGAGCAGCCAGTCGCGGAGGGGTTGCTTGTCCAGACTATCCTGCGGGCGGCCGACCTCGTAGCGGTCGGCTTCCCAGAAGCGGGAGCTATCGGGGGTGAGGGCTTCGTCGATCAGGATCGGCGCGCCGTCGAGGATGCCGAACTCGAACTTGGTGTCGGCGATGATGATGCCGCGCGCCCGGGCGTACTCGGCGGCGGTCAGGTAGAGCATGGTCGCGAGGCGTTCTAGCTCGGCGGTCAGATCGGCCCCGACCAGCTCCGCCATCCGCGCCTTGCTGATGTTCATGTCGTGCCCGACCTCGGCCTTCGTCGCCGGGGTGAAGATCGGCTCGGGCAGCTGCGCGCTCTCGACCAGGCCGGGCGGCAGCGGCTGGCCGCAGACCGTGCCGTCGCGCTGGTACTCCACCCAGGCCGACCCGGCGAGGTAGCCGCGCACCACACACTCGACGTCCACGCGCTCCGCCTTGCGCACCAGCACGGAACGCCCGCGCAGCAGATCGGCGTGCGCCCGCAATTCGGCCGGGTAGTCGGCGGGATCGGTCGCCACGAGATGGTTGCGCACGAGGTCGGCGGTGCGCGCGAACCAGAAGTTCGAGAGCTGCGTCAGCACGCGCCCCTTGTCGGGGATGCCATTCGGCATGATCACATCGAACGCGGAGATGCGGTCGGACGAGACCATCAGCAGGTGATCACCGAGATCGAACGTGTCGCGCACCTTGCCACTCCGGAAGAGCGGCACCCCGGGCAGATCGATCTTCAGCAACGGCTCAGACATTGCCAACATGCACCACCTCCCGAAGGTTTGAGGGACGATTTAACCGCAGAGAACGCAGAGGATTGACGCAGAGACGAAGTGAGGGATCATGAACCCTCGCGATGGTTATTGGCGAGACGATGGAGTCCTTGAGTCAGGACGGCGACATTGAAGTTGAGGAGGAGCCCTACGGGACACTGAGCGATGCGCAGGTAGGAAAGCAGTTGGGCATCGTGCAAAGGAAGCAGTTTCTCGACGGACTTCACTTCCACGATGACTTTCTGCTCCACCAGCAAATCGAGGCGATAGGCACAGTCAAGTTCCAGCCCACGATAGCGCAACAGCAGCGGTTTCTGTTGCTCTACTGTGAGACCTCGATCCAGTAGCTCAAACGCCAGACACGCCTCATATGCCGACTCCAGCAATCCTGGCCCCAACTCGCGATGCACCTGAATCGCTGCACCAATGATCTCCTGTGTGATCTGATCGATCGTTCTCGCCACCTTTTTGAACCCCTTTCTATTCCTCCTCGTCTCTGCGTCCTCGGCGTCCTCTGCGGTAAAACCGTTCCCTCTCTCACGCACCTGCCCGCACGGGTTCGGCCTCGGCGTTGGCGGGGAGGAGGCCGACGCGGCGGAAGGCATCATCGACGAAGCGGAGGTGGTAGTCGGGCTCGAAGAGGGCGCGGAGCTGGTCGGGCGTGAACTTCTCGGCGACCGCTGGCTCGGCCGCGAGGAGGTCGTAGAGCGGGGTCTCCTCGGCCCAGGCGCGCATCGCGGCGCGCTGCACGATCTTGTAAGCGGCCTGGCGGTCCATGCCCCCCTCGGTCAGCGCCAGCAGCACGCGCTGGGAGTAGACGATCCCCTGCGTCGAGTCGAGGTTGCGCTGCATGCGCGCCGGGTAGACATCGAGGCCGCGCACGATCCGCTCGGTCAGGCCGAAGAGGTAGTCGAGCAGGATGCAGGCGTCCGGGAAGACGATCCGCTCGACCGAGGAGTTGGAGATGTCGCGCTCGTGCCAGAGCGGGACCGTCTCCAGCGCGGTGACCGCGAAGCCCCGGATGAGCCGCGCCAGACCGCTGATCCGCTCGGTGAGGATCGGGTTGCGCTTGTGCGGCATCGCGGACGACCCCTGCTGCCCCGCGCCGAATGGCTCGGCGACCTCGGCGACCTCGGTCCGCTGCAAGTGGCGAATCTCGGTCGAGAAGCGATCGAGCGAGGAGGCGATCACGGCGAGGGTGCCGATGAACATCGCGTGGCGGTCGCGCCCGATGATCTGCGTCGAGACGGGATCGGGGCGCAGCCCCAGGCGGGCGCAGACGCGCTCCTCGACCACCGGCGGCACGTTGGCGTGGGTGCCGACCGCGCCGGAGATCGCCCCGACCGCCATCTCCTCGCGGCAATGCTCCAGGCGGGTGCGGGCGCGGGCAAGTTCGTCATACCACCCGGCGAGCTTCAGCCCGAAGGTCAGCGGCTCGGCGTGGATGCCGTGCGTGCGGCCGATCTGGGGCGTATCCTTGTGCTTCAGCGCCAGCGCGCCGACCGCCTCGCGCAGCGAATCGACGTCGGCGATCAGCAGATCGATCGCCTCCAGCGTCTGCATGCTGAGCGCGGTGTCGATCACGTCGGACGAGGTCAACCCCAGGTGGATCCAGCGCGAATCGGGGCCGACGGTCTCCCCGGCGGCGCGCAGGAAGGCGATCACGTCGTGCTCGGTCTCGCGCTCGATCTCGCGCATCCGGTCGAGATCGACGCTGGCCTGGCGAATCGCCGGGAGCGCGTCCTCCGGGACCACGCCCTGCTCCGCCCACGCCTCGCAGACCGCGATTTCAACCTTCAGCCAGAGGGCGATCTTGCGCTCCTCGCCCCAGATCGCCGCCATCTGCGGGCGGGTGTACTTCTCGATCATGCTCTCTCTTTTTCCGCGTTCGTACTGCCGCGACGGCCAATCAACATGGGGAATTGTAGCATAGGCATCCGAACCGCAGACGCGCAACACTGAGCCAAATCGGCGTCTGTGCCCGCAGATGCTATACTCGCACTGAGAATGGTACCGAGTGGGAGAGTGCGGGATGATCGCCCAGTCAACTCGTTTCGACAATGCCGTTTATGATGCGGACAAACAACTTCGACTGGTTGTCGAGGCGACGATCCGCCCTGGCGCTACGGCGAACTGGGCCAGCGAATACCATCGCAACCTGAACTTGTTCGAGATTCTGCCGAAAGCGCGATACTTCGCATTCGCCCTACCCGAGAAGATCTTCCTTTGGGATAGGAATGCGGAACCCTCGAGCGATGGCGATAAACCCACCTACGTCGTGGATGCGCGCCCTCTATTCGGTCCCTATGCGCAGCGGTTCGGCTACTCATTGGATACATTGAACTCTGTCGCCTTCGCACTAATCGTCACCACCTGGCTGGAAGACCTGGTGCGAACCACCCTCAGCCCCGAATCCGCCGATCCATCCCTCGGATGGCTATTCGATTCGGGACTCTATGCGGCCATCAAGGATGGCTCGGTCGTGGCCGAAGTCGCGGCATGATCGTCTACGTCGAGACAAACTTTGTCCTCGAACTTGCCCTGCTCCAGACAGAACATCAGGACTGCTCCACCCTCCTCGAAATGGCGACAGCGGGCGAGATAGCACTCGCCATCCCGGCGTTCAGCCTGAGCGAGCCCTATGGCACTCTTATCGCTCGCGGCAAACGCCGCAAGGACATACGCGACAGCCTCCATAACGTCCTTGAGGAACTATCGCGCTCGGAGCCTTACGGTGAGCGGCCTCGCACAGCACAACCCGTCCGGGATACGCTGAACAATAGTGCCGCCGAGGAGCGGCAGCGGCTTGATGCCGCCGTGGGGCGGATCGCGGCCGTGGCGACCATACTCCCACTCGATGGTGACACATTCCAGGCGGCTCTCGCTCTGCTAACGATCCGGGACATCCCACCACAGGATGCGCTCGTTTACAGCGCCATCTCTCAGCACATGCAAGCAAACCAGCACGAGTCGAAATGCTTCATCACCACGAATATCAAGGACTTCGCGAACCCGGACACTCTGGCCGAACTTGCCGCGAACAACTGCCGCCTACTCCCGCGCTTCAATCATGGCGTTGGCTACATCCGCAGTCGAGCAAACCGCACAGAATCGTAGTTCTCGCCTCCCCAGCACCTCGCATTCGACCTACTTCTCCCGAGCGAGGCGTTCGAGGATCGCCGCCGCTTCGGACAGCGTTGCCAGTTCCTCGGGCGCGAGGAGGAGAATTGGCGCACGAGCGCGGAGGTACGGCGCGTGCGCCCTGCTTCCAGCAAGTGGCGGCCGGCATCCGTGGCGCGGATGAGGATGCTGCGGCCGTCGCGCGGGTCGGGCTGCGCGCGACGAGGCCATCGGCTTCCAGCGCGGCGACGAGGCGGGTCATCGTGGGGGCGCACTTGCTCGACGGCGGCGAGCGTGCCCAGGGCGATCGGGCCGCCGAAGACGACGACCGAGAGCGCGGAGA
This sequence comes from Chloroflexia bacterium, assembly GCA_046328475.1. GTDB lineage: Bacteria > Chloroflexota > Chloroflexia > Thermomicrobiales > CADCWN01 > CADCWN01. The sequence continues at coordinate 4,425 of JAXLWN010000035.1, forward strand.
GGCGCGGCCCGGTCAGGCCGCTGGCGTCATCCTCGCGGCGCAAGCGGCGCAGCAGGTGGATCGCCGCCGAGTGGATCGCCTCGGCGGTGACGGCGGCATCGTGGGGAGAGTGAGGGCTTGCATCGTCGGCGGGCATCGGCTATCCTATTCTTAGCAAAGCTAACCAAATGCACGTACACTATAGCATAGACCAGGGGAGGTTGACAATGGATAGGGCTCCCGAGGCCAATAGTGGGTTCGGGCTGCGGCGGATCGGGCAAATCGGCGTCAACGTCCGCGACCTCGACCGCGCGGTCGCGTTCTATCGCGGCAACCTCGGCCTGCACCTGCTCTTCCGCACCCCAGCGCTGGCCTTCTTCGACTGCACGGGCGTGCGCCTGATGCTCAGCCTGCCCGAGCGGGTGACCTTCGATCACCCCAGCTCGATCCTCTATTTCACCGTGGACGATTTGCGCATGGCCTACCGGACGCTCACCGCGCGCGGCGTGATCTTCATCGACGAGCCGCACCTGATCGCCCAGATGCCCGATCACGAACTCTGGATGGCCTTTTTCAACGATACCGAAGGGAACACCCTCGCGCTGATGAGCGAGGTGCGGGAGTAGCGGACTGGCGGGGGCGGGGCAACAACCAAACGAACGCACTAATACGGCACGATCACACTACGATCGAGTTCGTGTCGCAACGCCTCATAATCCGGGAGGTCGTCGCGGTCCCGCCACATACCCGCTGCCTGCTCTAACCACGCACGTCGCTGCGCCGCATCGAAGTGCGCCAGGAATTCATCGATCGCCTGCTGCAACACCCCGGCTTCGGTCTTGCCCAATTCCCGCGCAGTTTGCTGGACAGCGGCATGATCCCGCTCGGTGAGATTGATTGTGGCCGTCACCACGATCTACCTCACGCAGCTTGTGCCTGATAGCTGACCTACAGTAGTTGGAGCAATGATAATCGGTGCGCCGCACCATGATCTCGTGTTCGTTTTTGTGCATTACTCCCCTGTGTCCCCACATTATGCACCATCCCCCGCAAACTCCGCGTAGATCGCCGCCGCGTATTTGATGCCCCGGATGTAGTCATCCAGCACGATGTTCTCGTTGGGCGCGTGCAGGTTGCAGTCGGCGTTGGAGAAGCCGGTCAGCACCAGCGGCATCGCGACGTGTTGCAGGATGGTCCCCTCGGCGGAGAGGCCCATGACAAGCGGCGGCGCACCGAAGACGCGGGCGGCGGCGCGCTCGATGGCTTCGGCCACCGGCGCATCTGGCTGGGTCTTGACTGGCCACTCGCCGGGGCCGAAGCGCCCGATCTCGATATCGGCGAAGCCGTGGGCGTCGAGGTGGCGGCGTAGCTTTGCCTCCTGCACCTCCGGCTTGAGGTCGGGCGGCAGGCGGAAGTCGAGCTTGGCCGAGGCGTGGGCGGGGACGATCGTCTTCGAGCCCGGCCCCTGGTAGCCCGCCGTCAGGCCGCAGATGTTGCAGGTCGGGCGATAGCGGCGGTCGCGCACCGCGCCGCGCAGGTCGCGACCGTTGGCGAAGGCGTCGATCCCGAGTTCGCGCCGCCAGGTCGCCGCGTCCACCCGCACCGCCTCGGCATCGACCAGCGCCTCGTCGGCGGCGGTCGGCTCCTGGTAGCCGTCGAGCCAGTCGGGGATGAGGATCGTGCCGTCGGGTGCGCGGAAGGTGGCAAGCGCCTCCACCAGTCGCCAGGCCGCGTTCGGCACGATCGCCGCGTTCAGCGAGTGGACATCGTCGGCCATGGTGCGGACGCGCAGTTCGATGTAGAGGATCGCCTTCAGCCCCAGCGCCACCTCCGGCACGCCCGCCGACTCGACGATCCCGCCATCGAGGCAGAGCATGCCGTCGGCCCGCAGCAGCTCGGGGTGCGCCGCGACCCACGGGCCGAGGTGGATCGAGCCGATCTCCTCCTCCCCCTCCGCGAAGATGATCAGGTTGACCGGGGGGCCGCCCGCGACCTCGCGCCAGGCCCGCGCCGCCTTGCTGAAGGCGAGCACCCCGCTCTTGTTGTCGCTCGCGCCGCGCCCCCAGAGCCGCCCGTCGCGCACCGCGCCGCTGTAGGGCGGGTCGATCCAGCGCTCGACCGGCTCGACCGGCTGCACGTCGTAGTGGGCGTAGCAGAAGAGCGTGCGCGACGGGTCGCCGCCCGGTCCGGCTGCGACCCGCCCCAACACCAGCGGCGGGCCACCGGGCACCTCGTAGACCTCGGCGGGGACGCCGTCGGCGCGCAAGAGGTCGCGCGTCAGGTCGGCGCATTCGCGCAGCCCCTGCCCCTGCGCCGACACGCTCGGCTGCTGCACGAAGCGGGCGAGGTCGGCGATTGCGCCATCGCGCTCGCGCTCGATCGCGGCGAAGACCAGGTCGAGGTCGGCGGCCAGTTGCGGTTCCATCGTTCCCCTTTCGTCAAGCGTGGAGCGTGGAGCCTAGAACGTGGGGCCGTCGTTTGCGCTATGTTCTACGCTTTACACTCCACTGCCCAAAGCCAGCTCAAGGGCGCGCGTAGAGGTAGAAGCCATAGCGCCCGAGCACATGGCTCTGCTGGTGCGGGTGGAAGTCGGCCAGGTAGCTGACGAAGTGCCCGACCGGCACCGTGTTCCCCGCGAACATGCCGTAGTGGACCGGCACCGCCACATCCGCGCCGATCGCCACCGCCGTCTCCGCCGCCTCCCGGTAGTCGAAATTGCCGATGGTGCCCGCGCGCGTGCGATAGAAGTCGCGCCCGTTGATGGGCAGGAAGGCGAGATCGACGGCGTGCGGCTGCACCGCCTCCACCAGCCCCTCGTAGGGGATGGTGTCGCCCGCGTTGTAGATCGTCACGCCACCCACGCGGATGATGTAGCCGAGATAGGGATAGCCGAGCGCCGGGTCGCGGTCGAACTCCTCGTGCTTCGCCGCGACCGGGATGAGTTCCACCCCATCGAGCGCCAGCGCCTCCCCCGCCGTCGCCGCGACCACCCTGGCGTCGTCGCCGACCAGCTCCGCCACGCGCTCCACGGTCGGGCGCGGGGTGACGAAGCGCGCCCCCGGCGAGGCCAGCGCGATGCCGGGCAGCGCGGTCGGGTCGATGTGGTCCAGGTGGTCGTGCGTCAGGATCACGAGCTCGGCGTTGGTCACATCCTCGGGCGCGCAGGCGGACGGCGTCAGGCGACGCGCGGATTGCTGGAGATAGGGATCGACGTAGATGGTCGTCCCCCCCGCCTTCAGCACCAGACTCGACTGCCCCAGCCACCAGACCCCGACCGCCCCCGTCGGGATCGCCTGCCGATCGATCCGCTCGATCAACGCCCGTCCCGTCACCGGCTCGCGCATCACCGCCTCCTTCATGCCGCGCACATCAGCGAGGGGAGGCTAGCGCGCCGTTGGTGGAGCGTCAAATCGCAAGCGCCCGCCGCCCCGCGCAGCAGCTCCGCTTGTAGCCCTGTAGCCCCCCTTGCCTTCCCACTCTCGCAGTATGGGCGCTATACTAACGGCGCTATAGCCCACCCGCGCGACGAGGAACGATGGCCCCGGACCTTGACCGATCCGCGCCACTTGGGGCAGTGCGCCACAACCTGCCGGCCGCGAGCACCAGCTTCATCGGTCGCGAGCGCGAGCGCGCCACGATCGGCGAGGCGCTCGCCGCCGGGCGGCTGGTGACGATCACCGGCGCGGGCGGCACCGGCAAGACCCGCCTCGCCCTGGCCGTCGCGGGCGACCTGGCCGCGCGCTTCCCCGACGGGGCCTGGCTGGTCGAATTGGCCCCGCTCACCGAGCCGACGCTCGTGCCCCAGGCCATCGCCGAGGCGCTCGGCGTGCAGGTGCGACCGGGGGGCGACCACCTCGCCAGCCTGCTGGACTTCCTGCGCGAGCGAGACTTGCTGCTGCTGCTCGACAACTGCGAGCACCTCGTCGAGGCCTGCGCCGCGTTCGCCGCGCGGGCGCTCCTGGTCGCGCCGCGCCTGCGCATTTTGGCGACCAGCCGCGAGGCCCTGCAAACCGGCGGCGAGCAGCAGCGCCGCCTGGCACCCCTGGCCGTCCCCGACCCCGACACGCCCGCCGCCCTGGCCGAGATCGAGCGCGCCCCGGCGGTGCAGCTCTTCGTGGCGCGGGCGCAGACGGTCGCGCCCGACTTCCGCCTCACCGCCGAGAACGCCGCCACCGTGGCCCAGATCTGCGCCCGCCTGGAGGGCCTCCCCCTGGCGATCGAGCTGGCGGCGGCGCGGGTGCGGGTGCTGGCGATCGAGCAGATCCTGGCCCGCCTGGACGACTGTATCCGCCTGCTGACCGGCGGCAGCCGGGTGGGGCCGACGCGCCAGCAGACGCTGCGGGCGACGCTCGACTGGGGCTACCAACTCCTCACCGAGGCCGAGCGCGCCACCTTCCGCCGCCTCGCGGCCTTCGCGGGCGGCTGGTCCCTGGAGGCGGCGGAGCTAGTCTGCGCCGGGGCGGGGGTCGAACCGGACGAGGTGCTCGACCTGCTCACCGCCCTGGTGGACAAGTCGCTCGTCCAGGTCGAGATCGGGCAGGACGCGGCCTGGTACCGGCTGCTGGAACCGGTGCGCCAGTACGCCGCGCGCTGCCTGGACGACGCCGGAGAGGCGAACGCGACGCGCGCCCGCCACGCCGCCTGCTTCGCCGATCTGGCCGCGCGGTCGCTAGCCGCACTCGCCGGGCCGGGGCAGGTGGCCTGGCTCCGCCTGCTGGACCGCGACCAGGCCAACCTGCGCGCCGCGCTGCGCTGGATCGGCGAGCGGGGCGACGCCAGGGACAGCCTGCGCATGGCCACCGCGCTGATGACCTATTGGGAAGCGCGCGGCCAGGCATTCGAGGGCCAGGAATGGCTCACGGGCGCGCTCGCGGCGACGCAGGGCGACACGGCGCTGGCCCCCCTGCGAGTGCGGGCGCTCGTCGCGCTCAGCCGCCTCTACTACATCGCGAGCGACTACGACGAGGCGGCGCGACTGAGCACGCGCGGCCTGGCCCTCGCGCGCGAGATCGGCGACGAGGCGGGGATCGCCGCCGCCGCCGGCGAACTGGGCCTGACCCAGCGGCTCCAGCGCGACCTCCCCAACTCGATACGCCACCTGACCGAAGCGCTCGAACGCTTCCGCGCGCTGGGCGACCGGGCCGGCGAAGCCTTCTCGCTGTCGAATCTCGGGATGACCACCCGGATCGCGGGCGACACCGACCGCGCGCAGGCGCTGATGCTGGAGGGGCTGGCGATCCGCCAGGAATTGGGCGATTTGCGCCAGACCGCCATCATCCGCACCATGCTCGGGCTGAACGCGACCCAGGCGGGCGATCCGCTGGCGGCGCTGGCGCACCTGGCGGACGGGCTCGCCGCGCACCACGAATTGGGCGATTCCTGGTTCGTCATCTTCGACCTGCTGGGGCTGGCGGAGGCGCTGCTGGCGCAGGATCGCCCCGTCGAGGCCGCGCGGCTGCTGGGGGCCGCCCAGGCGCTCGGCGAGCGCGGCGGAACGCAATTCGGGCAAATCGGCAGCGTCACCTTCGCGCCGCTCCTCGCCGCGGCCCGGGCGCGCATGCAGGACGCCACCTTCGCCGCCGCCTGGGCCGAGGGTCGGGCGCTGCCGCTCGACCGGACGATCGCCGCCGCCATGACCCTGGCCAGCGCCGCCGCGCCTCCCCCCCAGGCATCCGCGCCGCCCCCGACCGCGCCCACCGCCGCGACGCTCAGTCGCCGCGAGCGGGAGGTGGTGCTGCTGCTGGCGCGCGGGTACAGCGACCGCCAGATCGCCGACGCGCTGTCGATCGCCCCCGGCACGGTCGGCGTCCACGTCCACCGCATCCTGACGAAGCTCGCCCTCCGCTCGCGCCATCAGATCGCCGACTGGGCCAGCGCCCAGGGCCTCATCCCGCCCGATCCCGCGTCACCATCCCGGCTATAGAGTCTCTATAATTTTGACCGCGCCGCGAAAAATATAGAGCGCGCGTATAGACCCCGCCGCCCACCTCGCCCTACACTGCGAGCAGCGATCAATGCATCACGCCCGCTCCGCCCAGCCCCGGGCGAGGGTTCGGCGTGCCACGCGAGGGACAGACCCGATGTACACCGCGATCCGACAACACGATGGGGGCGGGCAGGCCCCCGACGACCTGGCGCGGGCCAGCCGCACCCTGGCGAACCGGCTGAGCGCCAGCGCCGGATTCATCGCCTACCTGCTGATGGAGACGCCCGGCGGCTACGCCTCGATCGCCATCTTCGAGGACCAGGCCAGCCTGGCGGCGGCCGAGGCGGCACTCGCCGGGTGCGCCTCGGCGGGGCCAGCCACGCCCTGGGCCAGCCTGGCGCAACCGCTCGCCGGCGAAGTCCTCGCGCAGAAAGGGCTGTAGGGCACACCGGCCCCTCTCCGCCGATGCAGCGGGGCCGGGCGCAGTGGCACGCAGAACACCGTGGCAGAGCGTAGCGTGGAAACAGGTGAGGGAGCAGGAGGAGGAGTCGATGAGGAACCGCACGATCACGTCGCGCACCACGCTTTCCGGCACGCGACTGGCAGCCGTGGCCCTACTGGCCCTGCTGGCGCTCGCGTTCGGGCCGAGTTCCGCAACCCGGCCCGCGCAGGCGCGGGCCGCGACACCAACGTCCGCATTCTTGATCGGTATCATGTCCTTCACCCTCCCTGCAGCCGCGTACGATGTCTCCGCGCCGCTTTCACTGGGGTGGGGCAATTCGAGCAGCTCCGGCGTTGGCTTCTTGACCCAGAACGGCGTCCTGGTCCCCACCAAAGCGGAGATGGCCCCGCCCGTGGCGGCGCAAGGGGCAACCGCCGTCGCCTCGTCCGACATCGTCGGCCTGGCGCTCAAGAATGGGCAGGTCATCGAGTGGACCAAGGATGGCCAGGTCACCCCCCCGGCGGAGACACAGTCGGGCGTGACAGCCATCTCGGCGGGGGTGGTCCACCTGATGGCGCTCAAGGGCGGGAAGGTCATCGACTGGGACGGCGGGAACTATGCGGGCCTGAATAATCCCCCGGCGGAGGCGTTGAGCGGCGTGTCGGCCATCGCCGCCGGGGCCTACAACGCGCTGGCGCTGAAAAATGGCGGCGTCATCGCCTGGGGCGACAACCAATACGGCCAATCCACCGTGCCGGATGCGGCGAAATCGGGCGTGATCGCCATCGACGCGGGCTACGACCACAGCGTGGCGCTGAAGAGCGACGGCTCGGTCGTCGCCTGGGGGAGCAACGGCTTTGGTCAGACCTCCGTGCCGGATGCGGCGAAATCGGGCGTGGTCGCCATCGCGGCCGGCAACAACCACAACCTGGCACTGAAAAGCGACGGCACGATCGTCGCCTGGGGGCGCGACAACTGGAACCAGCTCGAGATCCCGGCCCTGCAGAACGTGCAGGGCATTTTCGCCGGGGGCAATACCAGCATGGTGCTCGTCCCCACGACCACACCGACCATCAGCGTCAGCGCCAAGAAGGCGGACGGCACCACCTACACGGCGGGCACCTGGACCAATCAGAACGTCACCCTCCACTCAACCTGCGACGATCCGGGCGGCGGGGGCATCTATGCCTGCCCCGAAGATGTGGTCATCAGCAACGAAGGGGAGTTCGAGGTCGACAGCACGGCCGTGAACTGGATCTTCAAGGAGACCACCACCACCTTCGGCCCGATCAGGATCGACAAGACCGCGCCGACGGTCACGCTCACCTCGGCGGCGGCGAATCCGACCAAGACCTCGCCGATCCCCGTGACGGCGCAGTTCAGCGAGGCGGTCACCGACTTCGCCGCCGCCGACATCGTCGCCGGGAACGCCATCGTCAACAATTTCGTCGCCGTGGACGGCGACACCTACACCTTCGATCTCGTCCCGAGCGGGCAAGGACCCGTGACGGCCAATCTCGCGGCGGGCAAGGCCGTGGACCGCGCGAATAACGGCAACACGGCGGCGTCTCAGTTCTCGCGCACCTACGACTCGGTCCCGCCGACGGTGACGATCACGAAGGCCGCCGCACAGACCGATCCGACCACCGTCGCGCCGGTCGTCTTCACCGCCACTTTCAGCGAGGATGTGAGCAACTTCGCCACCGGGGATGTCTCCTTCACCGGGAGCACCGCCGGGGGGACGCTCGTCGGGACCGTCAGCGGCGGGCCGAAGATCTACACGGTCACGGTCACCGGCATGACGAGCGGCGGCGTGATCAAGGCGAGCATCGGCGCGGGGGTGGCGCAGGATGCGGCGGGCAATGGCAATACCGCCTCCAGCAACACCGACAACACCGTCTCGTTCCTCTACGTCTCGCAAGTCGACGCCGCAGCCGCGAACGCCACCTATGGCGCGGCGAGCGTCACCCTCACCGCCAGCGTCACCAGCTCCTACACCGTCAACGGCGGCACGGTCACCTTCACGGTCAAAGGCCCCAGCCCGTCCAGCGCGACGGTTGGCACCGCCACCAGCGGCGCGACCCGCGCCGGGACCGCCAGCGCCACGTTCTCCCTCGCTGGAATCGGTGCTGGAACCTATACCGTGGGAGCGAGCTACAGCGGTTCGGAGGCTTTCACATCCAGCAGCGACGCCACCCCCGCGACACTGACCATCGGGAAGGCCACCACCAGCGTCGCCAACGTCGCCGCTGCGCCGTCGCGCATCCCCTACGGCACGGCGGCGGCGACCCTCGGTGCCAGCGTCACCAACGAAAGTAACAACGCCGCGCTGACGAGCGGCGGCGAACTCGTCTTCCGCGTCACCGACTCCGACGGCAGCGTCCTCTACTGCACCTCGGCGGGCGCTGCCGTCAGCGGCAGCGATCCGGTCAGCGTCAGCAACATCGCCTGCACCTTCACCTCACTCATCCCGCCCGGCAACTGGAAGATCAGCGCCGACTACAACGGCAGCGCGAACTTCATCGCCAGCAGCGGCAGCGGCAGCCTGGCGGTGGACAAGGCGAAGACGACCACCGTCGTCGGCACGCCGCTCGCCAGTTGCGCCAGCGGCAGCGCCACCGTCCCGGTGACCATCACCAACGCCGACACCGGCGCCGCGCTCACCGGCGGCAGCGTGATGGTCACGCTCAAGCAGGGGAACACCACCCTCGGGACGGGCAGCGCCTCGGTCGGCGGGGCCGCTTCGGTCACCGTCTATGTGACGGTGCCGCTCAGCGGCCCGCTCCCGCTCGGCAGCCTGACCACCGACGCCACCTATTCCGGCGACACCAACTTCCTGGCGAGCAACGCCGCCACGCTGACCACCAGCGTGCCCAAGACCGCCGCGACCGTGGCGGTGCAGGCCGTGACCGCCACCTACGGCGATAGCGGCGTCACCCTCACCGCCACCGTGACCAGCGTCAACGGCGGGCCGCTCACCGGCGGCACGGTGACCTTCGTCGTGAAGAAGGGCACCCAGATCATGGCGACCCTCACCAGCGGGGCGGTCGCGGGTGCCTCGCCGAAGTCGGTCAGCGTCTCCCTGCCGCTGAGCGCGGCCTACGATGCGCGCAGCTACACGGTGGAAGCGGCCTACGGGGGCAACGCCTGCTTCAACCCCGGCCAGGGCACGGGGACGCTCACCGTGGGGCGCAAGGTGCTCTGGGTGAAGCCAACCGACCGCACGGTGAAGCTCAAGCAGGCCAATCCCGCGACCGACCCGCACGGCGACCCGGCCTGCCCCGCGCCGAACTACTGCCTCCAGCTCACCCGCGATAGCAGCTTCGCCTACGGCCAGTCCTGGTCGGCGCTGAACCTGTCGGTCTTGCGCTTCAGCTACAGCCGCAACCCACCCAGCACCAACGCCACCGAGTACGTCGGCAAGACCTACCGCGTCACCGCCTTCGGCGCGACGAGCGGCAACTACGACCTCCGCTACGAAGCGGGCACCATGACTGTCGTCGCCGCGCCGTGACATCGCTAACCTGAAGTCGCCGGGCGGGTACAAAACCGCCCATCGGGAGTCAATCGTGGACGCGGATTGCAGGATTGGAGGAGGCAAGCGGATGAAGCGGCGAACGTGGGGCTGGCGCGGGGCGTTGATCGCCCTACTGGCCATACTGAGCATCGCGGCGACCGGATTCGGCGGCATCGCCCCGACCACCAGGGCCGCCGACGGCCCGCAGAGCGTGACCTTCAACTGCCTGGGCGCGCCGCAGTACTTCAGCGTGCCGCCCGGCGTGACGAGTATCACCGTGAGTGCCAGGGGTGCCTCCGGGCGGAACGGCAACAACGATAGCCCCGGGCTGGGGGCGACGATCCAGGGGACGATGACGGTCGTCCCCGGCCAGACCTACACGATCGCGGTGGGCTGCACGACGAGCTACGGCTGGGCGAACGGCGGTGCCGGTGGCGATGCCTCGACCGGGCTCGGCTCGAACGGGGCCAACGGCGGCGGCGCGACCGGGATCGTGCTCGACGGCACACCCACGCCGGTGCTCGTGGCGGGCGGCGGCGGCGGCAGCGGCGGCGGCGGGGGCCTCGTCGCCACACCGGCGGCACGGGCGGCAACGCCGGCATCACCGCCGGGAACGGCGGCGGCGGCTCCGGGCTAGGCCGCCGGCGGCGGGGTGGGCGGCGGCAGCAACGGCCCGGATGGCGTCGCCGGTGAGGAAGCCCACACCTCAGTTCCGGCGGCGGCGGTGGCGGCGGCGGCGGCGGCTACACCAACGGCGGTGCGCGCGGCGGCGGCGGCGACGCGGGCGGCGGCGGCGGGCGGGTGTCCTACGCCGCGCGGCCGGCGCGGCGGGCTGCGTCGTCACCAGCGCCGCCGACAGCGGCGCGGGCACGCTGCGCGCGGCGATCGACAACACCAACGGTTTCAGCAATTGTGACAGCATCATCTTCAGCCTACCGAATCCGAGCACGATCACCCTGACTACAGGTCAGCTGAACATCAGTCGCAACCTCACCATCACCGGGCCGGGCGCGGCGGCGCTGACCGTGGCGCGCAGCACCGCCACCAACACGCCGGAGTTCAGCATCTTCCGCTTCAGCAGCGGCACAGTCGCCGTTACCGGGCTGACCGTGACAGGCGGGCAAACCTATTTCGGCGGCGGGATCATCTCGGATACCACGTCGACGGTGACTGATGTTGTCCTCAGCGGCAACCAGGCGACGTACGGTGGTGGTATCGCTGCGGAGTCCCATGCCATCCTGCGGGTTGAGCGAAGCCTGCTCACCGGGAACAGCGCGACCTACGGCGGGGCGGTCTTCAGCAATCTCGCCGCCACGTCCAGTTCCGGTATGACGGTCATTAGCAGCACCATCGTCGGCAATGAGGCATATCTTGGCGGGGGGGCAGCTACCATCGGGCGGGTGACGCTGCTCAATAGCACGGTGAGTGGCAATGGTGCCGACTTTGGTGGGAATGTCTTCAATGGGGGAGAAATTCGCCTGCAGAACACGCTCGTCGCCAACAGCGCACGCGGCGGCAACTGCTCGAACCCGTTCACCGACCTCGGTTACAATCTTGCCGACGATGGCAGCTGTAGCCTGAACTCGGCCAACAACAGTCTGCCCAATACACCCGCTGGCCTTGATCCAGCCGGGCTGCGCGATAACGGCGGCCCTACCAAGACCATCGCCCTGCTGCCCGGCAGCGCGGCCCTCAATCGCATTCCCACTAGTGGCGCGGAATGTCCTACTACCGACCAGCGCGGCATCGCCCGCCCGCAGGGGGCCGCGTGCGACATCGGCGCGTTCGAGTCGCGCGGCTTCGCCCTCGCCTACACCAGCGGTACCGGGCAGAGCGCCGTCATCAACACCACCTTTACCACCCCGCTCGTCGCCACCGTCAGCAGCGCCAGCGGCGAACCGGTGGCGGGCGGCGTGGTCACCTTCACCGGCCCCGGCAGCGGCGCGGGTATCGCCAATTCGCCGCTCACCGCCACCATTGGCACCAACGGGCAGGCCAGCAGGCCGGTCAGCGCCAATGGCGCGGCGGGCGGCCCCTACACCGTCACCGCCAGCGCCGCCGGGGTGACGGGTTCGCCGACCTTCAGCCTCACCAACCTCGGCATCCCGACCACGCTCGCCGCCAATGCCGCCAGCGGCACCTACGGCGGCACGGTTACCCTCAGCGCCAGGCTCACCGTCACCAGCGGCGGCGCGGCCGTCAACGGCAAGACCGTCGCCTTCAGCCTCAACGGCACGCCGGTCGGCACCGCCACCACCAACGCCAGCGGCGTGGCGACGCTGAACAGCGTCAGCCTCGGCATCATCGGGGCGAACAGCTACGCGACGGGGGTGGGCGCGGCGTTCGCCGGGGATGCCACCTACGCGGTGAGCAGCGGCAGCGCCAACCTCAGCATCGCCAGGGCCGACCAGAGCATCACTTTCGCCACCCCCGGCACCTCGCCCGCGCCGACCTTCTCCTACGGCACCGACAGCAGCTTCACGGTCGGGGCCACCGCCACCTCGGGCCTCCCCGTCAGCTTCTCCGCCTACACCCCCCCCGGCACGCCCGACGTCTGCACCGTCGACGGCACGACGGTGGCCATCCTGGGCGCGGGCGACTGCACCATCATCGCCAGCCAGGGCGGCGACGGCAACTACCGGGCGGCCATCGGGATCGCCCGCACCTTCACCATCGCGAAGGCACCATCGACCACCACGGTGACCGCCACCAACATCACCTACACCGGCAGCCCCTACGCCGGAGCCAGCGCCAGCGTCACCGGCGCGGGCGGGCTGAACCAGGCGGTGACACCGATCAGCTACAGCGGGCGCAACGGCACGGTCTACGGCCCGTCCACCACGCCGCCGACCAACGCGGGCGACTACACCGCCAGCGCCACCTATCCCGGCGATGCCAACCACACCGGCAGCCAGGACAGCAAGCCGTTCACCATCGCCAGGGCCCCGACCACCATCGGCGCGGTGCGCGGCGACATGGTCTACGGCGACACCACCGGCACGGCCGCCGCCACCCTGCGCCGCTCCGATAACCAGAGCCCGGTGGCGGGGGCGACGATCGTCTTCACCGTGGGCGGGGTGGCGGCCTGTGGCGGCGCGGCACCCCCCGCCTGCCCGGCCAGCAACGGGCAGGGGGTCGCCACGCTCACCGGGGGGCGCTTCCCCGCCGGGCTGAACGCGGGCACCCAGGTCAATGTGCCGGTCTGCGCCTCGTTCGCGGGCAGCACGAACTACCTGCCGTCCGGCCCGGTCTGCAGCCCGCTGGTGGTGGCCCGCCGCCTCCTCTGGGTCAAGGCGAGCGACCGCACGGTGGTGCTGAAGCAGCCGAACCCCTCGACCCTCCCGCCCGCCGGCTGCCAGGCCCAGGCAACCAACCCCGCCTTCGCCGCCTGCGGGGTGGAGTTGGCCAACGGCAGCACCTTCGCCAACGGCGATGACTGGCGCGACCTCGATCTCTCCCTGCTGCGCTTCCAGTACGCGCGCAACCCGCCGAGCACCAACAGCGTGGAGAAGGTCGGCTCCACCTACCGCGTCACCGCCTTCGGCATCAACGTCGCCAACTACGACATCCGCTACCTGTCCGGGATAATGACAGTGGTCGCTGCGCCGTAGCGTCCCGTCATAACAGGAGAAGGCGCGGGCAAGACCTGCACCGCCCTCAAGCCCTCCGTCGCGCCCCCGGCTCGTCATGAGCCGGGGGCGCGATCGATCTGCCAATTCTCCTGTTCCGTGTTATCCTCCTTGTTAGCAATCCGATCAGCCATTGCGGACGTAGCATTCACTGAGCCCGCTCAGACGGCTGGCTCACCCGGCCCAGTGGAATCAGCGCACGCGCCCTGGCGGAGGAACCTCCGATGGCTACGTCCGTCTCGCCCGCCCGGCTCGACCAGGCTATCCTGGCGACCGTCGCCTACGCCGATATCTTCGACTTCCCGCTCGACCGGCTGGAGATCCACCGCGACCTGATCGGCGTCGCGACGACGGCGGATGCGACCTTCGCCGCGCTCGACGGCCTCGTTGCGCGCGGGCAGTTGGTCGAAGCTGCCGGGCTCCTCACCCTGCCGGGGCGCGAGGCGATCCTGGCGGTGCGCCGCGAGCGCCGCGCGCGGGCGGTGGCCCTCTGGCCGGTCGCCCGCCGCTACGGGTTGTCGATCGCGCGCCTGCCATTCGTCCGCCTCGTCGCCGTCAGCGGCTCGCTCGCGGCCAACAATCCCGACCCGCGCGCCGACCTCGACTACCTGATCGTCACCGCGCCGGGGCGGCTCTGGCTCGTCCGCGCGATGACGATCCTGATCGTGCGCGCCGCCCGGCTGCGCGGCATCCAGGTCTGCCCGAACTACCTGTTGACAACGCGCGCCCTGGTGCTCGCCCGCCACGAGCTCTATACCGCCCACGAGCTGCTCCAGATCGTGCCGATCGCGGGCGACGACACCTACCGGCGCATGCTGTCCGACAACGGCTGGGCGGCCGACTGGCTGCCGAACCGCTTCCGCCAGGCCAGCGCCGCCCCGGCGCTCCCCCCCACCGCGACCGCGCTGGGGCGCGTCGGCGAGGCGACCCTCGGCGGCGCGCTCGGCGACCGGCTGGAAGCCTGGGAGGGGCGACGCAAGCAGCGCCGCTTCGGCAGCGGCGACCACAGCGCCCGGTTCACCGACGATGTCTGCGAGGGGCACTACGGTCGCGCCCGCCAGCGCGTGCTGGTCGAATTCGCCCGGCGCTGCGCCCTGCTCGGCATCGACATCCCGTCCACCAACTTCCCCGCCACAGGCGAAGTCCGGGAATCCGCGCCCGCCGCGACGTTCAACGAGCAGGCCAGCCTCGCAGCGGGAGATAAGTGATGGCCGCCATCTCGGCCACGCTGCCGCGCGGCTCGACGCTGCTCCAGCAGTTCGGCCGCCTGGGAGGCCCCAGCGTCGCCCTGATCGCCGCCGTCGCGCTCGCCTACAAGCCAACCTACTTCGTCTGGGCTGCGGGCGTCCCCTGGGTGCTCGATGTCTACCAGAAAGTCGCGATCGGCGCGAGCGATATCGGCCTGCTGCTGATCGCCCTCTGCGGCATCGGCGGGCGACCGCTGCCCCCCGCCGGGCGAGCGCTCAAAATTGCCGGGACGGTGCTCGTGGTCTGCCTCACGCTCAGCACCTCCGTCGCCGAACAGCCGCTCCTCGCCTTCGTCGCGGTGGCGCGCTGCTGGGTCGGCCTGCTCGCGGCGCTGGCGATCGCCCGCCGCCCCGGCCTGGTCCCCTGGCTCCTGCTCGGCGGCGCGCTCGGGCTGATCGCGCAGATCCCCTTCGTCGAGATCCAGATGATCACCCAATCCACCTATCCGTCCGGGCAAATCTTCGACGGCTGGCCGAACGATGTCTCCGCCAACGCCCCGGGCGCGGCGGCGATCATCGGCCCGGACGGCACCCGCTGGCAGCGCGCCTTCGGCACCTTCCCCCACCCGAACGTCCTCGGCGGCGCGGTCGCGGTCGCGCTGGTCCTCGCCCTCCCCAGGATGCTGCGCGACGGGCGACCCACCTGGCCCGCCGCCGCCCTCTGGGCGCTCGGCTGGGTCATGCTGCTGCTCACCTTCTCGCGCGCGGCGCTGCTGGCGGCGGTGCTCGGCTGCGCGCTCTACCTGCTCGGCGAGCGCGGTTTCCGCCTGCGCTCGCTCGGACGCCTGCTCATCGCCCCGGCGGCGGGGCTGGCGCTGACCGCCGTCTTCTTCAGCTCGGCCATCTTCACGCGCCTCTCCGTCGGCAAGGAGCTGATCGCCAGCCCCGCCGTGCAGGAGCGCGGCCTGATCGCCGATGTCGCCTGGACGATGATCAAGCACGCGCGCTGGCGCGGCGTCGGCGCGGGCAACTTCACCCTGGCCGAGCTGCACCCCCCGTTCGACGCCACCAGCGTCGAGCCGGCCCACGCCGTGCCGCTGCTCATCGCCGCCGAGGCGGGCGTGCTGGCCGGGCTGGCCTGGTTCGCCATGCTCCTCGCCCCGCTGCTGGTCGAGTGGTTCCGGTCGCGGCGCATCACCATCGCCCGCCTCGCCGCCCCCACCACCCTGCTGACGATCGCCCTGCTCGACCACTACCTCTGGACCTTCGGTCCCGGCCGCACCCTCTTCTGGCTCGCGCTCGGCATCTGGGTCGCGGGGGCCTCCTCCGGCAGGCGCAAACAGAACCCGAACGGGCTATCATCACCCGATCACGACGCCGTCACGCAACCCTGAACCTGGAACCTGGAACTTGGAACGTGGAACAGCGAGCGGAGCTGTTCCCCGTATAACGACATCCTCTTCGGCCAATCCTATTTCCTCCGGTTCGACCCGAAGCTCTGGGCGGCGATGCAGCCCTACCCGCCGCTCGGCACGCTCTACGCCGCCAGCTACGCGCGCGAGCGCGGCTACAGCGTCGCGCTCTTCGACGCGATGCTGGCCGAGTCGGAGGAGGAGTGGGCGGCAGCGCTCGACCGCGCGCAGCCCCGCTTCGCCGTCCTCTACGAGGACAACTTCAACTACCTCTCCAAGATGTGCCTGCTGCGCATGCGCCAGGCCGCCGAGCGGATGATCGGCATGGCCCACGCGCGCGGCTGCACCGTGATCGTCGGCGGCTCCGACGCCACCGACCACGCCGACCTCTACCTCGACCACGGCGCGGACTACGTGCTGATCGGCGAGGGCGAGGAGACGCTCGCCGAGCTGCTCGACGCCCTCTCCGGCCGCACCACGACCGATCCCGCCACCATCCTCGGCCTCGCCCACCGCGACGAGTCTGGCGCGGTCGCCCACACGTCGCGCCGCCCCGACATCAAGGACCTCGACGCGCTCCCCTTCCCCGCCTGGGATCTGGTGGATGTCCCGCGCTACCGGGGCATCTGGATGGCGCGGCACGGCTACTACTCGATGAACATGGTCACCTCGCGCGGCTGCCCCTACCACTGCAACTGGTGCGCGAAGCCGATCTGGGGCCAGCGCTACCACGTCCGCAGCGCCGACAACGTCGTCGCCGAGATGGCCTGGCTGCGCGACCAGTTCCAGCCCGACCACATCTGGTTCGCCGACGACATCATGGGCCTCAAACCGGGCTGGGTGCAGCGCTTCGCCGACCTCCTCACCGCGCAAAACGTCCGCCTCCCCTTCAAGAGCCTGCACCGCGTCGATCTCCTGCTGCGCGGCGACACCATCGAAGCCCTCGCCCGCGCCGGGGCGCAGACCGTCTGGGTCGGGGCCGAGTCGGGCGCGCAGCACGTCCTCGACGCGATGGACAAGGGGACCAAAGTCGAGCAGATCGTCGCGGCGGCGAAGCGGATGCAGGCCGCCGGGATCAAGGTCGGCTTCTTCCTCCAGTTCGGCTACCCCGGCGAGACGCGCGCCGACATCGAAAAAACCCTGCAACTGGTGCGCGACTGCCGCCCGGACGACATCGGCATGTCGGTCTCCTACCCGCTGCCCGGAACGAAGTTCTACCGCACCGTGCAGGACCAGCTCGGCCTGAAGCAGAACTGGCAAGATTCCAACGACCTCGACATGCTCTACCAGGGGCCATTCTCGACCGCCTTCTACCGCCAGCTGCACGTCACGCTGCACAAGGAGTTCCGCTCGCGCAAGGGCCTGCGCGAGCTCAGCGCCGCCGTGCGCCAGCCGCGCACTCTCCGGCCGCACCATCTGCGCCGCACCCTCGGCGTGGTCTACAATATGGCAACCCTGCCCCTGGCACGCCGTCGGCTGGACCGCCTCGCCGCCACCCCGAGCAACACGGGCGGCATCGGCCCCCTCCCCCCGACGATGACACCGGAAGCCGCCGGGCAACCATCGCCGCAGGGCTAGCACTCGCACCCCGCCGCTGCGGCGGCGACCCCTCTCCCAACGGTTGGGAGAGGGGAAGGTTCTGTCAGGCTCATCCCAGTCCGCCGCAGCGGACTTCGTGGCCGCAGGCCCTTCGCCGGGACTTCAGTCCCGGTGCCACACGCGAGGCACCAACGATGCGCGGTCCGGTCCACATCATCATCGAGAAGCTGCGCGAGGCCGACCCGGCCCGGCGTGCGCCCAAACGCTCGCCCGAGATCAGCCTCGAACACCTGCTGGAGACGAAGCGCGCCTTCGACAGCGTCGCCGCCGACTACGACGGCCCGATCGGCAACAACGCGCTCATCCAGACGATGCGCCGCCGCCTCTGGCGCGAGGTGGAGCGGCACGTCCCGGCGGGCGGGCGCTTGCTCGACCTCGGCTGCGGCACCGGCCTCGACGCCGTCCACTTCGCCGAACAGGGCTACCAGGTCGTCGCCACCGACTGGTCGCCGCAGATGGTCCTCAAGACCGGCCAGCGCGTCGGTGCGCGCAACCTGCGCGACCGCGTCACCGTGCAGCACCTCGGCATCCAGGAGATCGATCAGCTCGGGGACGAGCGCTTCGACGGCATCTACTCCGACCTCGGGCCGCTGAACTGCGCCCCGAAGCTCGAAATCGTCGCCAAACGCGCCGCCCAGCTGCTCAATCCCGGCGGCACGCTCGTCGCCTCCGTGATCGGGCGCACCTGCCCCTGGGAATGGGCCTACTACACCGCGCGCGGCCACCTGCACCGGGCGCGCATTCGCGGTGCCGAGCGCGCCGTCGCCGTCGGCCTCAACGAGCGCACCGTCTGGACCCGCTACTACAGCCCGCGCGAGTTCGCCGCCACCTTCGCGCCCTACTTCACCGTGAAGCACTACGAGGGCATGCTCTTCGCCGCGCCACCGCCCTACCTGATCGACCTCCACAGCCGCCTCGGCCGCCTCGGCCGCGTCCTGCTGCGCCTCGACGAACGCATCGCCCGCTGGCCCGTCGCGCGCGACAGCGGCGACCACTTCCTGATGGTCCTGACCAAGCGGCGGTGAGGTATCAGTGTCAGTCGTCAGTCGTCAGGAGAACCGAACAGGAGAACGGGCGAACAGGAGAACGGGCGAACGGGCGAACGGGCGAACGGGCCACTACCGCCTCAGACTCGCCCTCCGGCAACCGCGCCGGATAATCCAGCCCGCGCAGGCGGGCTTTGCGGCGAGCGAAGCGAGCCCTCAGCCCAGGGCTTTAGCCCTTGGGGCACCCACCTCGGGGCACCCATCTCGGGCACGCAGTTCGGCCCACGCGCCTCGGAGCCACCAGAGCAGGAGAGATGACCGCAGTCGCCCCACCCACCGCCGCAAGCGCCCCTTCCGCTGGTCCTGCCCCATCCGGTCTACACGACCTCGATCCGAACACGCCCGCGCCCCACTGCCCCGCCTGCGGCGCGACCTACTCCCAGCTCGACGGCATCTGGCGCTACCTCACCCCTGACGGCGCGGCGCGCATCGCCGCCTTCGCCCACACCTACGCGACCGTGCGCGACGCCGAGGGCTGGCACCACGACGATCCCGCCTACTTCCAGGCCCTCCCCTACACCCACCCCGACGACCCGCACGCCGCCATCTGGCAGCAGCGCAGCCGCAGCTTCGATTTGCTGCTCGACCGGGTCGTCGAACCGCTCGAACACGCCAGCGACCGCCCGCTCGCCATCCTCGATCTCGGCGCGGGCAATTGCTGGCTGGCGCACCGCCTGGCCCAGCGCGGCCACCACGTCGCCGCGATCGACCTCCTGACCAACGACTGGGACGGCCTCGGCGCGCACCGCTATTACCCCACTGACCGCATCATCCCGGTGCAGGCCACCTTCGACCGCCTCCCCTTCGCCGACGCCACCGCCGACCTCGCCATCTTCAACGCCTCGCTCCACTACGCCGCCGATTACACCGCCACCCTCGCCGAAACCCTGCGCGTCCTCCGTCCCGGCGGGCAGCTCGCCATCCTCGACTCTCCCTACTACCGCGACCCCGCCAGCGGCGCGCAGATGGTCCGCGAGCGCGAAGCCGCCTTCCAACAGCGCCACGGCTTCCCCTCCGACACCCTCGGCGGCACCGGCTACCTCACCCCGGCCATGCTGGACACCCTCGCTGCCCGCCTCAACATCCACTGGGCCAATCTCGACGTAACCCCATCGTGGCGACAATCGCTCCGCCGCTGGCGCAGCCAACTCCGCCTCGGCCGCGAAGCCGCCACCATGCCGCTGATTGTCGGGACAGCGCAGGGGAATACATTGGCGGCCGAAATCACGACCGGAAGCACCCATTCGCTCGGCCCAAATCCCAGTCCGCGCAGGCGGACTTCGTGGCCGCAGCCCCTCGCCAGGACTTCAGTCCCGGTGCCCCGGCGCATCCCGGTGCCGCGCGCCCTCATCCGCCGCCTCGTCCGCCTGCGCTACCTCCTCTTCCAGCGCCACCGCTACGACAACCTCGTCCTCGAACGCGTCCACGGCACGCCGATCCTCGTGCTGCCGCAAGTCTTCAACCCCAAACTCCTCCGCACCGGCGCATTCCTCGTCGGCGCGCTGAACGACCGCCTCATCCCGCCCGGTTCGACCGTGCTCGACATGGGCACCGGCTCCGGTGTCGGCGCGATCTTCGCCGCCCGCCGCGCCGCGCGCGTCGTCGCGGTGGACATCAACCCCGCCGCCGTCCGCTGCGCCCGCATCAACGCGCTGATGCACCACCTGGAGGACCGGATCGACGTGCGCGAGGGCAACCTCTTCGCCCCCGTCACCGGCGAGCGCTTCGACGCCATCCTCTTCAACCCACCCTTCTTCCGGGGCGCGGCGCGCGACCCCCTCGACCACGCCTGGCGCTCCGAGGACACCGTCGAACGCTTCGCCGCCGCCCTGCGCGACCACCTGACGCCGCAGGGCCACGCCCTCGTCGTCCTCTCGACCGACGGCGAGACCCCCGCCTTCCTCCGCGCCTTCGCCGCCCACGGCTTCGCCAGCCAGGTGGTCTCAGCGCGCGATTACGGCAACGAGATAATCACTGTGTATAAGATGTCAGAGGCCAGAGATCAGAGGTCAGAAGAGCTACCCCACTGACGACTGACGATCTCTGACTGACTCCCGACTACTGGAGCAGGCCATGCTCATCCTCTACAACCCGCCAAGCAACGCCACCCGCAAACCCGTGCTGCCGATGTCGCTGCTGGCGGTCGGAGCCGTGCTGGAGGGCGAACACGACTATCGGATCGTGGACGGCAACCTGGTGGACGACCCGCTCGCCGCGCTCGACCGCGCGATCACCGAGACGAAGGCCACCATCCTCGGCGTCACCGTCATGCCGGGGCCGCAGCTCGCCAACGCCGTGCCCACCTGCCGCGAATTGAAGCGCCGCCACCCGCACCTCACGGTCGTCTGGGGCGGCTACTTCCCCACGCAGCACTACGAGGCCACCCTGCGCTCCGATTATGTCGATTACGTCGTCCGCAGCCACGGCGAGATCGTCTTTAAGGCGCTGCTCGACGCCTTGCGCGACGGCACCGATCCATCCACGATCCCTGGCCTGGCTTATCGCTGTGCCGATAACGACGAGCCGATGACCAACCACCTCGCGCCGCTGCCCCACCCCGAGCGCATGCCCGATTTCCCCTACCACCGGATCGAGGTGCCCCGCTACGTCCGCAACACCTTCCTCGGACGCCGCACCCTGGCGCACCATTCGAGCTACGGCTGCCCCTTCCTCTGCAACTTCTGCGCGGTCGTCAACATGGTCAACGGCCGCTGGCTGGCCCAATCCGCGCAGCGCGTCGCCGCCACCGCCGAGAAGCTGAATCGCACCTGGGGCGTGGACGCCATCGAGTTTTATGACAACAACTTCTTCACCCACGAGGCGCGCACCGCCGAGTTCGCCGAGCGCGTCATGCCGCTCAAGATCGCCTGGTGGGGCGAGGCGCGCATCGACACGATGATGAAGTACTCCGACCGCACCTGGGAGCTGATGCGCGACAGCGGCCTCAAAATGGTCTTCCTCGGCGCAGAATCAGGCTCCGACGAGACGCTGAAGCGCATGAACAAGGGCGGCACCGCCTCCACCGCCAAGACGCTGGAGATCGCCGCCAGGATGGCGAAGTACAACATCGTCCCCGAGTTCTCCTTCGTCCTCGGCAACCCGCCCGACCCCGAGGCCGACGCTGTCGGCACGATGGAGTTCGTCCGCAAGGTCAAGCGCGTCAACCCGCGCTCCGAGATCATCCTCTACATGTACACCCCGGTCCCGCTGGCGGGCGAACTCTTCGATCAGGCCAAGGCCGAGGGCTTCGCCTTCCCCGAAACACTCGAAGAGTGGGTCAGCCCCGAGTGGCACGAGTTCTCGCAGCGCCGCAGCGCCAACACCCCCTGGCTGGAAGACCCGCTGCGCCGCCAGATCCGCGACTTCGAGCGCGTGCTGAACGCCTACTACCCCACCAGCACCGACGCCAAACTCGGCGGCCTCCTGCGCCACGTCCTGCGCGCCGCCAGCGCCTGGCGCTACCACCTCCGCGCCTACCGCCACCCGCTCGAACTCCGCGCCCTCCACAAACTGATCGCCTACCAGCGACCGGAGACGAGCGGCTTCTGATTGCGGATTGCGGATTTCAGATTAGATGTGCGAAGGAGCGGAGCAGTGACAGTTCAAGAAGCGAGCGCAACGAAGGGTGCCACCCGCACCCCCTGGCAATCCGCAATCCGCAATCCGCAATCCGCAATCCAGCGCAAGCTCACCCAACTCACCCACCACATCCACACCCTGCCGATCGTCGTCCTGATGCCGCACAGCCGCTGCAACTGCCGCTGCGTCATGTGCGACATCTGGAAGTCGAATCACCTCAAGCGCGAGATCTCGCGCGAGGATTTGCAGCGCCACATGGCCGACTTCGACCGCCTCGACGTGCGGCGCGTCGTCCTCTCCGGCGGCGAGGCGCTGATGCACTCCAACCTCTGGGCGCTCTGCGAACTGCTTAAGGAGCGCGGCATCGCGATCACCCTCCTCTCCACCGGGCTGCTGCTGAAGCGCCACGCCGCCGACGTCGTCCGCTGGACCGACGACGTGATCGTCTCGCTCGACGGCAGCCGCGCGCTCCACGACGAGATCCGCAACATCCCCGGTGCCTACGACAAGCTCGCCGAAGGCGTCGCCGCCCTCCGCGCGCAGCGCGCCGACTTCCCGATCAGCTGCCGCTGCGTCCTCCAGCGGCGCAATTTCACCGATCTGCCCAACATCATCGCGGCGGCGCACGAACTCAACCTCGACAGCATCTCGTTCCTCTCCGCCGACGTTTCGTCCGAAGCCTTCAACCGCCCACAACCCTGGGGCGACGAGCGCGTCTCCGATGTGGCGCTCAGCCCGAACGAAGTCGCCGCGTTCGACCGCATCCTCGAAGGCGTCATCGCCGACCGCGCCGCCGACTTCGCCTCCGGCTACATCGCCGAGTCGCCCGACAAGCTGCGCCGCCTCGTCCGCTACTACCATGCGCTCAACGGCGCGGGCGACTTCCCGCCGACCCGCTGCAACGCCCCCTGGGTCTCCACCGTGGTCGAAGCCGACGGCACCGTGCGCCCCTGCTTCTTCCACCACGCCCTCGGCAACATCCGCGATAACTCCCTGGCCGATATCCTCAACTCGCCCGAAGCCATCGCCTTCCGCCGCAACCTCGACATGGCCACCGACCCGATCTGCCGCAAATGCGTCTGCACCCTGCACGTCGGCGCACGCCAGGAAGTGTGACGGGGGGGTCAGAGGTCAGAGGTCAGAGGCCAGAAGTCGGAAGTGGGAAGTGGGAAGTGGGAAATCCAGACGACGAAGCCCACCAACGTTCGCAATTCGCACGGCGCGTCGCGGATTCCAGTTCGCGCAGGCGTCCCGCGTGGCGCGTGCGCGTCCCTGGCCGAACCCCCACGCCCTCACGTCCCCACGCCCTCACGCCCCCACACCCCCACGCCCCCACAACCCCGCACCCCGCCGCCATCGCCTACGACACCATCGCCGCGACCTACGACGAGCAGGTGCGCGGCGACGAGTGGATGCGCCGCACCCTCTGGGATGCCTACCTGCGCCTCTTCCGGCCGGGGCAGCACATCCTCGACATCTCCTGCGGCACCGGGATCGACGCGATCTTCCTCGCCCGGCGCGGCATCCGCGTCACCGGCATCGACATCTCGCCGGGCATGATCGCGCAGCTGACCGCGAAGGTGGCGCAGTCGCAACTCTCCGACCGGGTCGAAGCCCACGTCCTCGACTACGCCGACCTCGATCGCTGGCGCGATCGGCGCTTCGACGGCCTGATCGCCGCCTTCGCCGGGCTCAGCACCGCGCCGGAACTCGCCCCGTTCGCCGCGAACGCCGCCCGCCTGCTGCGCCCCGGCAGCCCCGTCGTGATCCACCTGCTCAATCGCTTCAGCCTGTGGGAATGGTTCAGCCTGCTGGCCCACCGCCGCTGGGCCGACGCCCGGCAGCTGCCCCACCAGCGCGAGCGCACCTTCCCGATCGGCGGCCAGCCGGTCTGCCACCACCTCTGGTGGCCGGATGAAGCCGCCCGCGCCTTCGCACCACACTTCGAGGTGCGGCGCATCTACGCGCTCGGCGTGCTGCGCCCGCCCCACACCCTGCGCCGCATCCCGCCCGCGCTCGTCGCCACCCTCGAACGGCTCGAACGCCCCCTGCGCACCCGCCGCCCCTTCACCAACTGGGGCCGCCTCTTCGCCCTCGAACTCACCCGCCGCCCATCGGATGATCGATCACCACCCGCTTAAAGTCCCCCACCGGGTACCCCTGCGGGTGGCGGGGATTTAGCCGGCCTCCCCACGCGGCAGCCGCAGCAGCACCAGGAGGACACCCGCCGCCTTCGCCACCAACCGGGCCACCACCGCCCCCGTCACCCCGCCGAGCGGCCCCGCCGCCGATGAGGACCGCGCCAACCGCCAGCAGCACGACAACGCGCAGCAAATCGGCCCCGGCCAGCAGTTGCGGTCGCTGGTGGTGATACGCCAGCAGCACGAGCGGCGTTGTGAGCAGGTCGAAGATGACAACCACGAGCAGCAACTGATATAACCGCGCGGCCGGGTGATAATCCGTGCCATAGAAGGTGTCGATGAACCACCCGATCAGCAGCCCGGTCGGCAGCAACGCCAGCGCGATCAAGCCGCTCCGCACGAACCCGCGCCGCAGGTAGTGCCGCACCGCGCCGGGACCGGCCAGCGCCGCCGCCGCCGGGAGCAACACCGTGTAGAGCCCGCCATTGACGATATCGGCCTTCGCCGCCAGATTAAGCGCCAGCGCATACATCCCGGTCTCGGCCGCGTCGCGCCAGTGGTTCACCAGCAGGAGATCGAGTTGCGCGGCCAACAGCGCCGCGCTGTGCGCCAACCAGAGCCAGCGCCCGACCCGCACGAGCGCCAGTCCCTCGGCGCGCAGGACCGCCCAACCGGGCACCCCAGCCGCCAATCGCGCGGCAACAGCGCGCACCCGACGATGAACGCCGCCAGCGAGGTCCCGATGCCGAGCACCACCAGCGCCGTGACCAGCGTCAGCCGCCCCAGCGCCGCCAGGATCACCGCCAGCACCGCCGTCAGCGCCGCGTTGGTCAGCCCCACGGCCGCGAGGCGACCGAACCGCCCGATCCCCTGGAGGATCGCGCCGATCGCCCCGCTCAGCGCCGTCGCCACCGTGCCGAGCAGCGCCAGCGCCAGCAAATCGCCCGTCGGCAGCCCCCGTGGCCGCGCCGACCGCGATCAGCACCACCCAACCGAGCCCCCCAACCCGAGCGCCGTCGCCGCGCGCCACCAGAGGAACGCCCGCGCCCGCTCGCTCGCGACCACCGGCTCCGCAGCCCAGACCTTCGCGATCCGCTGCACCGCCGCGTCGGTCAGCCCCGGATCGACCACCGCCCCCGCGATCGTCGCGATCGCCCCCAGCACCGCGAACGTCGCAAAAATCGTCGGCCCGAGCGACCGCGCGATCAGCACGCTGGCGACGAACCCGATCGCCAGCCGCAGCACATTCCCCGCCGTCAGGATCGCCCACCCGCGCGTCGCCGCATCCAGCAACCCCGCCAGGCGACGCACAAGGAAACCCACCAATGCCACCCCAGCCTGAACCAACACCCGAACGCCGCAGTCTACGCCCCCGGCTCCCCCGAGGCAAGGACACACCCCAACGTGTGGGCCCCACCACGCCCACGCCACCACGTCCAGTCCGCGCAGGCGGACTTCGCGGCGAGCCGCAGCGAGCCTCCAGCCGGGACTTCAGTCCAACGGCCTCCCACACGCCCCCTCACGCCCACACGCCCTCACGCCCTCACCCGCCCTCGTCGCCCTCCTCCCCTCATCCTCGCCATCCCCGCCCTCTACGCCCTCGCCCGCCACTTCGACGGCCTCTATGGCCAGGACCCCTTCGCCTACTACGACTACGCCATCGGCCCACTCCGCGCCGCCCTCGCGCAACCAGCCCTCCCCCCGCCCTACTACTACCCACCCGGCTACCCGCTCCTCGTCACCCTCGCCACCTACCTCGTCGGCACCCGCCCCCTCGCCGGGCAACTCGTCAGCCTGCTCGCCGGGGCACTCGTCCCCCTCCTCACCGCCCTCCTCGCCCACGAAGCCCTGCACTGGGGCACTTCGGTGGATCGCCCACGTCGCGAGGCGATCGCATCACCTGTCGCCACTGCCTCCTCCCCAGCGCCCCACCCTCTCCCTCGCAAGGGGGAGGGTCGCGCCGCAGCGCGGGGAGGGGTCATCACGCCCCCACGCCCCCACGCCCCTCACACCCCCACGATCCCCCGTTCGCCACCACCTCTCCCTACGTCATCCCCCTCATCGCCGGACTTGTGATCGCCTGCTGCGGCCAACTCTGGCAATCCGCCATCGTCATCATGAGCGACACCACCGCGCTGGCCCTTGCCACCGCAGGCGTCTGGGCGCTCCTGCGCTACAGCCGCCACCGGCATGGCGGCTGGCCTGCGCTGGCCGCCGGTTGCCTCGCCTGGGCCATCCTCACCCGCTGGGCCTACGCACTCGTCGCCCTCCCCTGCGCCCTCTACGCCCTCTGGCTCCTCATCCGCAGCACACCAGCCGAGCGCCGTCGCCTCCTGCTCCACGCCCTCGGCGCAGCGGCCATCACCATCACGATCCTCTCGCCCCTCCTCCTCCCGGCGCTCGAAACCTTACGTCAACCCAATCCGCAATCCGCAATCCGCAATCCGCAATTCTCCGAACTCTCCCGCTGGAACCCGCTCTACGCCTTCCGGCGCGAATTCACCAACGCCGACGGCCGCCTGACCTACGAGCTACCGAACGGCCTCTACTACGCCACCCTGCCTGCCCGGCCGCTTTACTTCACCCCCGTGCTCGCCTTCGCCACCCTGCCCGGCCTCTGGCGCATCGCCCGACGCCCAACCCCGCCGCTCTTGCTCCTCCTCGGCTGGCTCGCCGCCATCATCGGCTTCCACGCGGGCTCGACCTGGCAAAACGTCCGCTACATCCTCGCCTGCGCCCCACCCGGCGCGATCCTGATCGCCCTCGGCCTCGCCACCCTCTGGGAGCGCCGCAACCGCCGTCTCACCATCGCCACCAGCGCCCTGCTCGCCCTCGGCCTCGCCTGGATGCTCGCCAGCAACTTCCCGCTGCTCGGCAACTTCATCGACCGCAAAGAAGCCGACCTCGCCATCGCCCAGTCGATCACCCTCCCCGCCGACGCCCACCTCCTCAGCTTCGGCCTGACCCTCACCCTCAGCCACTACACCCCCTACCCCACCCACGAACTCTCCGAACTCACCCCCGCCACCCTCGCCGCCCTGCTCGCCGAAACCACCCCACCTACCTCGTCCTCGACGTACCCAACATCGAAACCCAGTGGCGCAACCGCACCCCCGAAACCAACTACCACTGGCTCCGCGACACCCCCGGCCTCACCCCCTCCCAACACGGCCCCTACACCCTCTTCCAAATCGGCCCGAACAGCAGTCCATCCCCAGCATTCGTCTTCGTTACTTCGTTACTCGTTACTCGTACTCCACTCAGCACTCAGCACTCAGCACTCCAGCACTGCCATGAAGATCGCCCTCATCGTTCCCGGCTTCAGCGCCGACGAACAAGACTGGTGCATCCCCGCCCTCCGCAACCTCGTCGGAGAACTCGCCCGCGCCGACGAAATCGTCGTCATCACCCTCCGCTACCCCTACCGCGCCGCGCGCTACACCGCGTTCGGCGCGCGGGTGATCGCCCTCGGCGGCGCGCAGGCGCGCGGCATCGCCAGCGCCGCCCTCTGGCGACGAACCCTCGCCGCCATCCGCGCCGAACACCGCCGTGGCCGCATCGACGCCCTCCACGCCTTCTGGGCCACCGAAGCCGGGGCGCTCGCCGCCGTCGCCGGGCGACTCCTCCGCATCCCCACGATCGTCAGCCTCGCGGGCGGCGAACTCGCCAACCTCCCCGACATCGGCTACGGCGACCAACTCGCCCCCGCCCAGCGCGCCAAAGTCCGCCTCGCCCTGCGCCTCGCCACCCACGTCACCGGCGGCTCCCGCACCCTCCTCGACCTCGCCGCCCCCCACCTCCGCCACCTCCCCCCGCCCGCATCACCCCCCTCCCCCTCGGCATCGATACCACCCTCTTCACCCCATCCCCCTCCCCATTCGTCATTCGTCATCGTCATTCGTCACTTCGTACTTCATCCCCCTCTCCCTCTCCTCTCCCCTCTCCCCTCTCGCTGGTTCACGCCGCCTCCTCGTCCCCGTCAAAGACCAGGCGCTGCTCCTCCGCGCCATCGCCCACCTCCACGCGCAGGGCCATCCCGTCACCCTCACCATCGCCGGTGAAGGCCCCGAAGAACCCCGCCTGCGCCAGCTCACCGCCGACCTCGGCCTCGCCGACGCCATCACCTTCCTCGGCGCCGTCCCCCACGACCAACTCCCCAGGCTCTACCAGTCGGGCGACCTCTTCGTCCTCACCTCCCGCCACGAAGCCCAGGCGATGGCCCCACTCGAAGCCGCCGCCTGCGGCCTCCCGGTCGTCGGCACCGCCGTCGGCATCCTCCCCGAACTCCCCGCCTCCGCCGCCACCACCGTCCCCATCGGCGACCACGCCGCCCTCGCCGCCGCCCTCGCCGCCATCCTCACCAACCCCGCCCGCCACGCCGCCATGCGCACCGCCGCCCGCGCCGCCATCACCGACCACTACACCCTCACCAACACCGCCACCGCCTGCCGCACCCTCTACCACTCCTCGCCAGCCACCGACGCTAACCCCTCCCCAATTTCGCCCAACCTGGCACGATCTGCCCCCCTCGACGGGTCCGTAGAGATAGCGGCACCAGACACCTCCCGCCCCATCATGGTAGGGGCGGGTCACCGACCCGCCCGCGTCGGGACGGCACCCGCGTCGCCCCCACCACACACCGATCCCAACCACGGAGGAGTCACAACCATGACCACCACCCCGCATCCCAGCCACCGCTTAAAGTCCCCCATTCATGGGGGATTTAGGGGGCCAACCCCGCCCCAGCCACACAACTCTCTGTTCACCACCGCCTTAAAGTCCCCCCAGCATTGGGGGGATTAGGGGGGGCCTCCCCGCACGCCCCAGCCACCCGCATCACCCCACCAGGGGAAGAAAGAAAAAAGTGAAAATGCAAAAACAAACCTACTTTCTACCCGACTACCCGACTACCCGACTCGCCCTCCCCGCCAATCATTTACAATCCCCACCGGGCGTGCTACGCTTACTGTACAATTTACACGAACTGGCGCGAGACAGCGCCGTCTCGCCGAAGGAGGCACACCGATGGCCGCGAACACCCTCCGCCTCGCCCTCGCCCAACTCAACGTCACGGTCGGCGACCTCGATGGCAACAGCGCCAGGATCGTCGCCGCGATCGACGAGGCGCGGAGCGCGGGCGCGGGCCTGGTCGCCTTCCCCGAGCTGGCGATCACCGGCTACCCCCCGGAGGACCTGCTCCTCAAACCGGGCTTCGTCGCCGCGAACATCGCCCGCCTGAAGGCCATCGCCCCCCACACGCGCGGCATCGTCGCCGTCGTCGGCTTCGTGGACGCCAATGCCGACATCCACAACGCCGCCGCCGTGCTGGCCGACGGCGAGTGGGTCGGCACCTACCACAAGCGCTATCTGCCGAATTACGGCGTCTTCGACGAGGATCGCTACTTCCTGCCCGGCCGCAGCGCCCCGGTCTTCTGCTTCGGCGACGTGCCGATCGGCGTCACCATCTGCGAGGACATCTGGTACCCGGTCGGCCCCACCACCCTCCAGGCCCTCGCCGGGGCGCGGCTGATCGTCAACATCAACGGCTCCCCCTACCACCGCGACAAGCAGGCCACGCGCGAGATGATGATCGCGACCCGCGCCATGGACAGCGATCTCTACGTCGCCTACGTCAACATGGTCGGCGGCCAGGACGAGCTGGTTTTCGACGGCGGCAGCATCATCGTCGACCCCTCCGGCCGGGTGATCGCCCGCGCGCCGCAGTTCGCCGAGCACCTGCTGATCGCCGACCTCGACCTCGGCGCGGTCTTCCGCTCGCGTCTCCACGACCCGCTGCGCCGCAAGGAGCACCTGCTGGACGAGCTCGCCGCCGGGGACGTGCCGAGCGTGCAACTGCCGAACCTGCCCACCCCGCCCGCCGCACCCCCCGCACCGGCGACGGGCGACGGCCTCAAGCGCACCTTCGTCGGCCTGCCCAAGCTCCCCGACACCGTCATGATGGCGCTCGACGCTGCCGCCCTCACCCCGCCGCTCGACCCGCTGGCGGAGGTCTACGGCGCGCTCGTGCTCGGCACGCGCGACTACGTGCGGAAGAACGGTTTTAAGAGCGTCATCATCGCCCTCTCCGGCGGCATCGACTCCGCCCTCGTCGCCGCCATCGCCACCGACGCGCTCGGCCCCGAGGCCGTCACCGGCATCTCGATGCCCTCGCGCTACTCCTCCGAAGGCTCGAAGGACGACGCGCGCGACCTCGCCACCAACCTCGGCATCCGCTACCTGACCATCCCCATCGAGGGCACCTTCGCCGCCGCCCTGGAAATGCTCTCGGACGCCTTCGAGGGCACCGCGCCCGGCATCGCCGAGGAGAACTTGCAGGCCCGTATCCGGGGCAACATCTCGATGGCCCTCTCCAACAAGTTCGGCTCGATCGTCCTCACCACCGGCAACAAGAGCGAGATGGCGGTCGGCTACGCCACGATCTACGGCGACATGGCCGGTGGCTTCGCCGTGATTAAGGACGTGCCCAAGACCCTCGTCTTCGCCCTCTCGCGCTGGCGCAACGAGCAGGGCGACGGGATCGTCATCCCGGTCTCCACCATCGAGAAGCCCCCCTCCGCCGAGTTGCGCCCCGACCAGAAGGACACCGACTCCCTGCCCCCCTACGACGTGCTCGACCCGATTCTCCAGGCCTACGTCGAGGAGGACCGCAGCGCCGACGAAATCGTCGCCGCCGGTGCCGATCACGCCTCGTCGCCCGCGTCATCCGCATGGTGGACCTGAACGAGTACAAGCGCCGCCAGGCCGCGCCCGGCGTCAAGATCACCGCCCGCGCCTTCGGCCGCGACCGCCGCCTCCCGATCACCAACCGCTTCCGCGACACGCCGAAGACCAACTGATAGCAGAGGATCGCGTCGCTACAAGCGGGCGCAGCTCACACCTGCGCTCGCGCCCGCTCGTAACGATAGAGCGCGATGCTCGCCCCGGTCGCCGGATTCGTCTCCGCTGATCTCCCCGACGCGGACATAGCCCGAACGCTCGTAGAGCCTTTGGGCGGGCAGACTCCCCTGCGGCGTCACCAGCCACCAGAGACGCGCATCGGGGAAGGTCGCATCGAGGAAGGCGAGCGCCTGCGCCCCGTAGCCGAACCCCTGCGCCGCCGGGTCCACGAAGAGGGTGTTGAGAAAGTACCGCCCCTCCCCTTCATCGGCCACGATGATCCCCCCGACGATCTCCCCAGCCTCGCGCATGACGAAGTAGTGCAGCTGCTCGCGGATAATCCGGTGCCAGGCCGGGTCGCCAAAGCCCGCCGGTCCCATCCCATACCGTTCCCGGTCATCGGCAAAGGCGCGACCGTGGGCTTTGACCAACGCCGGAATATCCTCGGCTTCGGCCACCGCAATCTCTAGCATGGCCCCCACCTCCAGGACGACGAAACGCCCACCTGCCCCATCCGTTACACCATCAGCCACCGAGCGCCGCCAGCGCCTCGCCATGGGGCATCGGGCGGTAGCACAGGCGCTGGACCGGAACCTAACCGACGAAGGTCGGTTTTGTGGCCCGCAGGCCCTCAGGCGCGGTTTCAACCGCCAATGCAACTCGTCGCAACCCTATCACACACCACCAAGGAGTCCCAATGTCGCGCGCACGCCTCGTCCGCCTCCTCGCGCTGCTCGCCCTCCTGCTCCCGCTCCTCGCGGTCAGCGCGGAGCAGGGCAGCGCCGCCGAGTCGATCTACTTCCCCGAGACGGGCCAGACCCTCTCCGACGAGCACGGCTTCCTGACCTACTGGCGCACCTACGGCGGGCTGGCGCAGTTCGGCTACCCGCTCACGCCGGAGGTCCGCGAGGTGAACCCGGCCGACGGCAAGATCTACTCGACCCAATGGTTCGAGCGCAACCGCTTCGAATGGCACCCGGAGAACGCCGGGACGAAGTACGAAGTGCTGCTCGGTCTGCTCGGCAACCAACTCGTGCTGAACCGCCGGGGTGAGCCCCCCTTCCAGCCGGTCGCCAACCCGAATTTGCCCACCCAGCGCTATTTCCCGGAGACCGGCCACACCCTCCGCAACAGCTTCAAGACTTACTGGGAAAGTCACGGCGGCCTCGAACTCTACGGCTACCCGCTCACCGAGGAGTTCTACGAGGTCAGCCCGACCGACGGCAAGCAATACGTCGTCCAGTACTTCGAGCGCAACCGCTTCGAGTGGCACCCCGAGAACATCGGCACCCCCTACGAGGTGCTGCTCGGCCTGCTCGGCAACGAGATCATCGGCAATCCCGGCACGCCCGAAGCGCCAACGGCAAGCGTCTCCGTGGCCCTGAGCGTGCCGCCGCAGTTCAAGAGCGGCCCCTTCGCCACGACGCGCACCTTCACCCTGCCCCCCAACTTCACGATCAGCCTCTACGCCGGTGGGCTACCCGGCGCTCGCATGCTGGCCGTCGCGCCGAACGGCGACCGCTTCGTCTCGCGCAAGGATGCGGGCGAGATCGTGGCGCTGCCCGACCGCAACGGCGACGGTGTCGCCGACGAGGCGCGCGTCTTCGCGAGCGGCCTGCCCAAGCCGCACGGCCTGACCTTCCACGGCGGCTACCTCTACGTCGCGCAGGAAGCCTCCGTCATTCGCATTCCCTACGTCTCCGGCGACCTCACCGCACGCGCTCCGGCCGAGACGATCGTGCCCCTCTTGCCGAACGGCCCCGGCTCCGGCCTCGTCGGCGACGTGAACCACGACACCCGCTCGATCGCCTTCGGGCAAGACGGCAAGATGTACATCTCGGTCGGCAGTTCCTGCGACGTCTGCATCGAGTCGGAGGAGCGCCGCGCGACGGTACTCCAGTTCAACACCGACGGCAGCGGCGGGCGCATCTTCGCCAGCGGCCTGCGGAACGCGGTGGGGCTGCGCCTCGACCCGCGCACCGGCCTGCTCTGGGCCACCGGCAACGAGCGCAACGGCCTCGGCGACAACGAGCCACCCGACCTCTTCGTGCCGTTGCGCGCGGGGGTCAACTACGGCTGGCCCTACTGCGTCGGCGTCCCGCCGCGCCCCGCGCCCCAGTTCGGCGTCGGCCGCGACGACTACTGCCGCACCCAGGTCGAGACGGCGCTCGTCGCCCTGCAAGCGCGCACCGCGCCGCTCGGCTACAGCTTCACCGAGGGGGCCAAACTCCCCGCGCCCTTCGCCAACGGCGCGATCCTCACCGAGCACGGCCCCTTCGGCCGGGTGGACGCCGGGCATCGCCTGGTCTTCCTCTCGATGGTGCCGGGGCGCATGCAGGCGGGCACGCGCGACTTCGCGCGCGGCTGGATCCAGGATGGCACCCTCTGGGGCAACCCCGTCGATGTGCTCGTCGGCCCCGACGGCGCGATCTACGTCAGCGACGACCTCGCGGGCGCCGTCTACCGCATCGCCTACACCGGCCCCTGAGACGAAGTGGGAAGTGGGAAGTCGGAAATGTCGCGCCCGATACGGCTGCGCCCATCCTGATAGGAGAGCACCCCAAGTAAGCCCTTTCTAACTTCCCACTTCCCACTTCCCACTTCCCACTTCATGGCGCTGGCCCCGATCTTGCGACAACCTCCCGCGAGAGAGTCACCATCACCCGCCAGCAGAAGGAGGTGTGCCGTGGAACGACGCCCGCAGCCAGCGAAGCGCGCCGCGACGCGCTCACTCCCGGCCCCGGCGCGCGAGCACCACGCGCAGCAGGCGCGTCGCCACGCCGGTCCGGAGGGAACGATCGCGCTCACCGTCGCCGACAACGGCCTCGACCCCGATCTGCGCGCCTACCTGCGCGCCCCTTACGACCCGCTGAACGGCGCGCTGGCGACGCGCTTCGTCGCCAGGGGCCTGCTCCACCTGCCGCTCGAATATGGCTGGCTGCGCCACTTCGCGCTGCTGGTCGCGTTCGTGCTGATCGGCACGCTGATCGCCAGCCTGGTCGCGCTCGCCGGGCTGCTCGTCAGCGGCAGCTTCACCGACGCGGCGATCTTCGGGTTGCAGGTGCTGGTACTGGCCGTGCCGCCGGGTGCCTTTGGGATGGCCCTGCTCTGGCGGCTGCTCCGCTACTGAGGCCGGTCAGGCACCATCCGGCGCACCCGGCGCGGGGTAGCCGTCGAGGAAGAGCATCGCGCGCTCGACCACCTCGTGCGCGGACAGCGGGCTGGTATCGAGATAGAGCGCGGCGTGCTCGCGGGCATGCGCCAGCCGCGCCTGCTGGGTCTCGTAGAGGTCGGCCGGCCAGACGCTATTCCGCCTGCGGCCAGTTGTCGGGATGTCCACATCGAGGAAGATCAGCAGATCGGGCTCGCCCAGACCCCAGAGGTAGGGCACGCCCGAATGCTCCTGCCCGACCGCGTGCGCGTCGTAGCCTCGCTCGCGCAGCGCCGCAGCCAGCGTCGATTTCCCCGACGCGCACGGCCCCACCACCGCCACGCGCGGTGCCGCCGCCTCACCCTCGCGCCACCCGCTCGGACTCACCTCCGCCCGCCGCGCCCACTCGGGAATTGCGGATTGCGGATTGCGGATTGCGGATTGTTGGTCGACGCTGCTCTCGGCCATCGTCCTCGCCCGTTCGCCCGTTCGCCCGTTCGCCCGTTCGCCCACTCTCCCCGCTATGCCAACGGCAAGATCACGGCCATGCGCCGGATATGCGGGTACTCGCGACGTGGCCCGAGCGCCAGCGTCACCACGGTCATGTCGTCGTTCGCGCGCCCCTGGTCGGCGGCGAGGGCCGCAGCGAGGAGGGCATCGGCCATCTCCTGCGCCGTGAGATCGCCCGACAGGGACTCGTTCGCAAACGCCAGCGGATCGAACGGGTGCCCATAGCGTTCTCCCGCCGAGACCACGCCATCCGAGAAGATCGCGATGCGCAACCCTGGCTCGGCCGCAAACTCATTCACGGCGGGCTTGGTGTGCCGCCTCGGCCCGATCGCGCTCGACTCGGAGGGGCGCAATTCGTACCCCCCGTCGAGCCAGAGGAGCAGCGGTGTGTGGCTGTTGCGGCTGCTCACCACCGTCTTCGTGACGAGATCGACCGACAGGATTTCCAGCGTCGCCGAGACCCGCCCGTGGCGGAAGGAGTGGAGGTGATCATGCACCACGCGCGCCACCGCCCCGTCGCGCGCCCCATCCTTCAGCAAGGAGACCGCCTTGGCGCTCACCATCAAACTGAGCGTCTTGGCCGCTTGCCCGCTCCCTTGCCCATCCACCAGCACGACCGAGAGGCCGCCGGTGGGGCGCTCGACCAGCTCGACGGTGTCGCCGCTCTCGCTGCTGGCGTACTTGTTCGTCTTCGCGACCGCGATCTGAATCTCGAACGGCATCACTCCCCCGCGATGGACGGCAGCTACGGCAGCGTGCGCAGATAGCGCAGGCCCAGGACGAGCGAGACCAACGGCCCGGCGAGGAGAACGACGGTCATCACCACCAGATAGGCATCCACCCCGAGGCCGAGCAGCGCCAGCACCGGCGCGGCGACCGCCGTCGCCACCCCACCCCAGAGCAGGTAGCGCGCGGCGTAGGCATTCACCGCGTACCAGCGGTCGGCGTTATCGAGCGTGCGCGGCACGCGGAAGCCGTACCACGGATTCGGCTTGATGCGTCGCTGGAGTAGCGGCACGGAAATCGCCGCGAACATCGCCCCGGTAGCAGTGTAGGCGAGGGACAACAGCAGCGTTGGGTCCACGATGCAACCTCCCGCCGGACAATCGCGCCACCCATGCGGCGCACCACCGGATCTACGGCGGGGCGAGGCGGGCCGTTTCCGTCAGACGCCCAGGTGCGCGTAGGCGCGCTCCAGCGAGAGTTCGGGGTGGACCGTCTCGGTGACCAGCATCGTCAGGCTCGCCATCGCCGTCCCCAGCGTCACCGCCTCGTCGAGCGCAAAATTGTGCAACTGACCGAAGATGACGCCCGCCGTCAGCGCGTCGCCCGCGCCGGCCGCGTCCACCACCTCGGTCGTCAGCGCCGGGATGTGGCCTTTGGAATCGGCGCTGACATAGACGACGCCCGCGCCCGACATCGTGATGATCACGGTGTTCGCGCCGCGCGCCTGGAGGGCCAGCGCGGCGTAGAGCACCTCGTCGCGGTTCGTCACCGGCAGCCCGGTCAGCACCCCGGCCTCGGCCATATTCGGCGTGATCAGCGTGGCATCGGCGAGGAACGGCGCGACACGCGGCGCGAGCGCGGGGGAGACCGGCTCCAGGCAGAGCCCGACCCCGTAGCGGCGGCAGAGCCGGACGATGGTGGCGATCGTCTGCGGGCGCAGCGTCGCATCCGCGACGACCAGCGCGGCGTCGCGGATGGTGCGGTGCCAGTGGTGAATGTCGCGCGGGGTGATCGCGCGCATGACGCTCGTATCGTCGATCGCGCCGATCAGCTGCCCATCGTCGCCGAGCAGCGCCAGGAAGGAGCCGCTTGGCCGCTTAACGTCGATGATCAGCTCGTCCTCGTCCAGCACGATTCCCTTGGACCGCGCGTGCTGGACCAGCAGCCGTCCCTGCTCGTCGTCGCCGATCGCCGTCAGGAGGCGTGCCGACACGTCGAGACGCGCCAGATTTTCGGCGATGTTGCGCGCGGTGCCGCCGGGCGCGATGCGCACCCGCCCGGCATTGACCCGGCCCGGTTGGAAGCAATCGCGCACCCGCCCGCGAATGTCGAAGCATGCCGAGCCGATCAGGACTACCGGCGCATTGTCAGCCATGCCGCCCCGCTCACGCCTCGCCGCCCGGCGACTCGGTCCCACCCCCACCGCCACCGCGCCGCGCGCCGCGCCGCCCGCGCCGCCGCGTGCGCCGACCGCGATTCTCGCCGCTGTCGCCGTCGCCCTCCGCCGCAACCTCGCTGGCGGAAGCAGCGGTCTCCTCGATCTCGGCGACCTGCTCGCTCGCGGTGGGCCGCGACGGGGCATCAGCCGCGCGTGCCGGAGCTGGCGGCCGAGGGCGATCGCCGGCAGCCGGGGGACGCGGGGCCGCGCGCTGCGGGATCACCTCGCCCAACTCCTCGGCGGCGAAGTCGGCCATCCCCACACCTTCGATGTAGAGGACAACGCGCTGCTTCAGCGTTTGCAAGCCAATAACCTTGCCGACACCCTGCGGCGTCGGTACAGTGGCCGAGGCGCGGCAGCGCCCGCTTCATCGCGGTGTACTGGTCGTTCTCGTAGCTGAGGCAGCAGAGCAGCTGGCCGCAGACACCGGAAATCTTCGTCGGATTGAGCGGCAGATCCTGCTCCTTGGCCTGCTTCACCGTCACCGAGGGGTAGGTCTGGAGCCAGCTGGAGCAGCAGAGCGAGCGCCCGCACTTGCCGACGCCGCCCAGGATACGCGCCTCGTCCCGCGCGCCGACCTGGCGCAGGTCGATCCGCACGCCGAACGTCTGCGCGAGATCCTTCACCAGCGTGCGGAAATCGACGCGGTTCTCGGCGGAGTAGTAGAAGGTGAGGCGCTTGGCGTCGAAGCTGAACTCGGCGCGAATTGGCTTCATCTGGAGGTTGTGGCGCTTGATCTGGTCGCGGAAGGCGCGCATCGCGTGCTTCGCCTCCCCCTCCAGCCGCTCGACGAGCGCGACCTCGTACGATTCGGCCTTCCGCTGCACCGGCTTGAGCGGACCGGCGAAGACAGCGGCGCGCACCTGCTGGTTGGAGGCGATCACCTTGCCCGCCTCCTCCCCCTTGCTCGTCTCCACGATCACCCAGTCGTTGACCTGGGCATTCACCGCGCCGGGCGCGAAGAAGCGCGTCCGGCTCGACTCGCGAAAGCGCACCAGCACCACCGGCCAGGTCTCGCCCGAATCCTCGTTCAGCGCGGTGAGCCGCTGCCCGAACGAGCAGGTGCTGCACCCACCATCAACGCCGCAAGAATCGCTCATATAGTTCGCTCCGCTCCAGTGCCAAGTGCGCAGTGCCAAGTGCCGAGTAGCCGCTGCCCGTCCGACCGGCCCACTGAGCACTGAGCACTGAGCACTGAGCACTCATCACTCGTTCCCCTGCCAGCGCAAGACCATCGCTTCGAGGGCCAGCCTGGGGGCGACGTTCTCGCCGAGCCAGCGCAGCGCGTCGGTGGTGGCGCTCGCCGCTTCGCGCAGGTGCGCGAGGGCGAAGCGCGCGGCCAGCGGGCGCAACTGGTCGGCGTAGTCGATATTCAACAGTAAATCCGCGCAGCCGGTGCGGAGGAGCAGCAGGTCGCGCCAGAGGCCGAGCCAGGCGTCCAACTCCGCGTAAACCTCGTCGCGCCGCCCGCGCCGGAACCGCTCGGTCAGGCGATCGACCAGGGGGAAGAAATCGAAGGCCGGGCCGTTCAGCAGACCCAACATCGCGCCGTAAGCGGTGCGGCGCTCATCGAAGAACCCCGACTGACCCGCCGCCGTGATCGCCCACCCCGCCCGCCCGCGCGACAGCGCCGTGAGCGTCCGCGCCTCGGCCGGGGCCACCCCGTGACGCTGCTGCAACGCCGCCATCAACTCCTCGCGCGGCACCGGGCGCGTCTCGACCAGCTGGCAGCGCGAGCGGATCGTGGGCAGCACCGCCCCGACCTCCGGCACGATCAAGACGATCACCGCGTACGGCGGCGGCTCCTCCAGCGTCTTCAGGAAGGCGTTAGCGGCCGGTTCCTGCATCGTCTCGGCATCCTCGACGATCGCGACCCGCCAGGCCCCCTCCAGCGGGCGCAGGCTGAGATCGGAGCAGAGATCGCGCACCGTCTCGATGCTAAGGCTGGTGTTCTTCGACTCCCGGCGAGCCCGGCCGCTCCCGGCCGCCTCCTGTGTCGCCAGGCCGACCGCGCGCACATCGGGGTGCGTCCCACGCTCGATCTTCCGGCAGGAGCGGCACGCGCCGCAGGGCACGCCGCTCGCCGCGCCGCCCCCTTCGCAGTTCAGCGCCTGGGCGAAGAGGCGCGCCAGCGTCGCCCGCCCGCTCTGCTCCGCGCCGGTGAAGAGATAGGCGTGCGCCACCCCGCCGCGCACGATGGCCCCCTGCAAGAGCGCAACCGCCCGCTCCTGCCCCAGGATCGGCCAGGGGGCGGCGGGAGCGAGTTCGGTTGGCATCGCGGGAGCGAGTTTGGTCATGGTGTCCAGCTGAGCGTGCCGAGTGCGAGAAGCTATTCCCCGTTACTCGTCACTCGCGACTCGTTACTCGTGACGCGGCGCGAGACACCCGAGCGCACAGGACGCTTGCGACGCTCGGTGTTGGGTGTGCCCCGATCGTAGTCGAGCCCTTGCGCCAAAAGCTCGATGATCGCCGTGCGCTCTTTCAGCGTCAGGGGCGGGCGCTCGCGGTCGTTGGCGACCAGGCGAACATGCTCCAACAGGCCATCGACGCCGAGGACATCGATCGGGGCGCTGCCACTGACCTCGGCGAGCGGATTGCTGAAAACGATGACCCCTTCGACCTCGTTCGGCAATTCGTGCGCGGTCAACGCCGCCTTGATCGCCTCGACATCCAGTTCGTTGTCAACCGAGGGATTGCCGAGTTGCGGCCCGCTGTAGTTGAAGAAGCGCCCGAGCGGATTGCCCCCCTTCCGCCAGCGCCGCTCGTTGACGATCACCTTGCCCGCGACCTCGCGCATGGTGATCACCAGGACGCCGCCCGAGTGGACGATCAGGTGCTCGACCGCGCGCTTGCCGATCTGCGCGTAGTGGATGATCGTGTAGCGGTCGTTCAGCTTGTCCAGGGTGCGATCGAGCAGCTCGTCCGCACGCTTCTTGCGGTCGTTGCTGATGAACTTGCCGACCGATTGCAGGCCCATGTTGAAGAAGACGAAGCCGAAGAGCATCAGCGCGTAGGCCACCAGGATCAATTCCGGGCGCGTGCGCTGCACCCAGACCATCACGAAGGCGGCGGCGAGCGCGACGAAGCCGATGGTGGTCAGGATACGCCCGCGCCGCTGCTGGTCCTTGACGTAGGCGGTGTTGCGAATGATCTGCACGGGTCCCCCTGTTCAGTGTGTCGGTGTGTCCGTGGATCAGTGTGTCTGCATGCTGACGTACTGAGGCACGGACGTACTGACGCACTGACGCACTGTCACTCGCGATACTTCGCGATGACGAGCGTTGCGTTCTGACCGCCGAAGCCGAAAGAATTGGACAGCGCCACGTCGATCCCGACCGGGCGCGCCTCGTGCGGCACGTAATCGAGATCGCAGGCCGGGTCGGGCACATCGAGATTGATCGTCGGCGGGGCCAGGTCGTGGACAACCGCGCTCACCGTGGCGACCGCTTCGAGCGCGCCCGCCGCGCCGAGCGCGTGGCCAGTCATCGATTTGGTCGAACTGATCGGGATCTGGTACGCACGCTCGCCGAAGACGCGCTTGATCGCCAGCGTCTCGCCGGCGTCGTTGTGCGGCGTCCCGGTGCCGTGCGCGTTGATGTAATCCACATCGTCGGGATCGATGCCCGCATTCCGCAGCGCCCAGGTCATCGAGCGGACCGCACCGCCCGCATCGGGCGGGGGGGCGGTGACGTGATAGGCATCGCTCGACGCGCCGAAGCCGAGGATTTCGGCGTAGATGTGCGCCCCGCGCGCCAGCGCGCCCTCCAATGTCTCCAGCACCAGGACGGCGGCACCCTCGCACGGCACAAAGCCGTCGCGCGACACCTCAAAAGGGCGCGAGGCGGCGGTCGGATCGCCATTGCGCGTGCTCATCGCGCGCATCACGCTGAAGCCCGCCAGCCCGAGTTCGGAGATCGGGGCCTCGGTGCCGCCCGCGAGCATGATCGAGGCATCGCCGCGCCGCAGCACTTCGGCGGCCTCGCCGATCGCCTGCGTGCTGGCGGCGCAGGCGGTAGTGATGGTCGAGTTGTAGCCGCGCACCCCGAGTTGCATCGCGATCTGCCCAGCCGACATGCTCGGGAGGACGATCGGCATGGCGAACGGGCTCATCCGCATCCCGCCCTTCTCCACCAGGATCCGCATCGCGGCCTCGATGTCGGGGAAGGAGCTGTTGCCCGTGCCCATCAGCACCCCGGCGTCCTCCGGGAGGGCGGTCTCGTCAAGGCCAGCGTCGCGCACCGCTTGCCGCGCCGCCGCGACCGCGAACTGTGAGGCGCGCGACATTCGCCGCGCGTCCTTGCCGTCCATGTAGCACTTCGGGTCAAAGTCGAGGGCTTCTCCGGCGATCTTGGTGGGATAGCCGTCGGTGGTGCAGAGGGTGATCGGCCCGATGCCGGATCGCCCCGCCGCCAGACTCTCCCACAGTGCCCCTGCCGACAGGCCAAGCGGAGTAATCGCACCCATCCCTGTGATTACGACACGCTGCGATGCCGCGCGTCGACCGTTGAGTGTGCCCGCTCCCATGCTGTTCCCCGCTCGTCCGCACAGTGTGGCGTGTTCTAGATACAAACGCGGCGGAGACGCGCCTCTCGTGCCTACGTCTGCCGCCAGTAAGCGAGTGTAGCATAGTGGCAGAATGCGCCGCAAACATTGGTGCGCATGGGCAGAGAGCAACCCGCTGCGCGCTGCCCAGCAGATGCAGAACGCCCGCCCCAGGCCTGCGCGGACGAGCCACGCGAGACGGAGCGGGCGCTGCCGGGCCCTCACAATCGGGCAGCAGTTTGCTCGGCGCTACTGCGCCTGGAACATCCAGTTGATCCCGAATTTGTCGGTCAGGGTACCGAACATGCCGAAGAATTCGTCCTGCAACGGCCCGGTGACCGTGCCGCCGGTGGCGAGCTTCTCGAAGAGGACCCTGGTCTCGTCCTTGGTGCCGCCGCTGATGCAGAGCGAGATCGCCGTGCCGACGTTGATCGTGCTCCCATCGATGTTGTCGGACGCCATGAGGGACATGCCGCTGCCCTGGAGCGCCGCATAGAGGACGCCGTTGTGCGTCTCGGGCGGCATCTGGCCCGCCATCGGCGAGTCGCCAACGGTCTGGATGAACAATTCGCCGCCCAGGCATTCCTGGTAGAAGGTCATCGCTTCCCGACAGTTGCCGCCGAAGAAGATGTACGGGTTCAGCTGCGCCACGTCCCTACTCCTTGCCTTTTCCTGCTCCAATCCAGTCCGGGTGGAACCGTAGCACAGATGTACGTACACTTCAAGCGAGCAGGCGAACGACGATCTTACGCCCGCGCAGTAAGTGCCCGCTCGGCGACATCCCGCACGGCACCGGAGAGGCGTCGCACACCCTCGTGAATCTGGTCGGGGGTCAGCGCGCAGAAGGGAAGGCGCAGGAAGCGCTCGCCATCGGACGGGTTCGGGAAGAAGCCGCGACCGTCGCTGAGGCCGAGGCCGACTTCGGCGGCGCGGGCCTGCAAGGCGTCGCTCATCACCCCTTCGGGCAGGTTGACCGAGAGGAAGAAGCCGCCATCCGGCTCGATCCAGTTGGCATCGGGCAGGTATTCGCGCAGGGCGTCGCCGGTCGCCTCCAGGCGCGGGCCGTAGAGGGCGCGCAGCTTCTCCAACTGCGGCTCCAGCCAACCGCGATCGCAGAACTCGTAGACCGCCGCCTCGCCGATCAGGTTGGGCGTGATGTAGGTGTCGTTCGCCACCTGGGCGATCTTCGCCAGCGCAGCCTTGTCTCCGATGATGTAGCCGACGCGGACGCCAGGGCTGATCTGCTTGGTGAAGGAGGACATGTGCAACGTCTGCGCGGGGGCGAGTTCGGCCAGCGCGGGGAGTTGCTCGCCCCGATAGCGCAGCGGGCGGTAGGGGGCATCCTCCAGCAACCAGAAGCCGTGCTGCTCGGCCAGCGCCGCGATTGCCTGCCGCTTGGCGAGCGAGAGGGTCGCGCCGGACGGATTCTGGAAGTCGGCGATGATGTAGAAGAGCTTGGGGGTCTGCTTGGCGAGCGCCGCCGCCAGCGCATCGAGGTTCGGGCCATCGGCTTCCAGGGGAATGCCGACGATGCTGATCCCGTGACGGCGCAGCAAGGTCAGCGTGCGATCGTAGGTCGGGGACTCGACAAAGACAACATCGCCGCGCTGAAGCAGCCCGAGCGCGATGAACTCGACGATCTGCAGCGAGCCGTTCGCCAGCACCACTTCATCGGCCGAGACGCCGTGCCGTGCGCCCAGCCACTCGCGCAACGGCCCGAAGCCCGCGCCTTTGCCGTATTGCATCACGGTCGCGCCGTGCTGGCCGCGCACGATCGCCGACACACACTCCGCCACCTGCTCCAGCGGGAAGCTCTCGACCGCGGGCACCCCGCGCGTGAAGTCGATAACCTGATTCGCCACCGCGTACCCCCTTGCGCCTCGCACGTCGTCTGCAACCAGCCCGCGCCCATGGTTCGTCGCGCGGAAGTATGAGATACCGATGCGGGATGGGGCAATGGGGCGGAGTGAGTCGGGCAGAGGAGTAACGAGTAACGAGGGGAGGAGGCGATGCTACGCCCCGCCGCAGGGCGCGCTATACTCGCGGCGCTGTGGGGGGATGGGCGCAACTGGTTGGGGGGCGGACGATGGTGGATCTGGCGCTGGTCGAGGTGCGGGTGTTGGATGGCGCGAATAGCTTCCTGCGGGTTCCGGCGATTAAGCTGCAGCTGCGCTGTGCCGAGGAGGCGGCGTTTGCCGAGGCGCTGGCGACCGATGTGCTCGCGCCGACCATCCGTGATCTCCACGATGCGCTTGGGCTGCCGCAGCCGAAGATGGTGACGAGGGTGCGCGAGGTGGCCGGGGATGATGGTCCGGTGCGGGATATCGTGGTCGCCTTCACCTGGGAGTGGCGCGGCGCGGCCGAGGGGATCGCCGAGGCGGCCTTCGCCGCTGCCGAGGCACGGCTTGGGGGGAGGGAGTTCGACCTTGCGGCGAGCGTCGCGGGGTTGCGCGGGGCGCTGGCGACGGATCGGGCGGAGGATGACCGGCCACGCTTCATTCGGGATGCGGAGCGCCGGATCCCGCTGGTCGGGATCACCGGAACGAATGGGAAGACGACGACCACGCGCTGCCTCGCGCACATCCTGGCGACGACCGGGCGGCGCGTGGGTATGGCGAACAGCAACGGCGTCTGGATTGGTGGGGAGCGGGTGCTG
Source organism: Chloroflexia bacterium (assembly GCA_046328475.1). Classification (GTDB taxonomy): domain Bacteria; phylum Chloroflexota; class Chloroflexia; order Thermomicrobiales; family CADCWN01; genus CADCWN01. Next base: position 48,802 of record JAXLWN010000035.1, read on the forward strand.
GAGGGCGACTATACCGGCCCGCAGGGGTCGCGGCGCGTGCTGGAGGATCCGAGCGTCGAGATCGCGGTGCTGGAGACGGCGCGCGGGGGGATCCTGCTGCGCGGCATCGCCTACGAGAGCAACGATGTCGGGGTCGTGACCAACATCAGCGCCGACCACCTCGGGTTGCAAGGTATCGACACGGTCGAGCAGTTGGCCGAGGTGAAGTCGCTGGTGGTGCGCTTGACGCGGCCGGGGGGTGCCGTGGTGCTGAACGCTGACGACCCGCTGGTGCGCGCGATGGCGGCGGAGGTGGCCGCGCCGGTGATCCTTTTCAGCCGCGCGCCGGGGAGCGAGCCGGTGCGGGCGCAGCTCGCCGCCGGTGGCCGCGCCGTGTTGGCCGACGGCGGGGCGATTGTCGTCGCGGAGGGGACCGAGCGCGCGGCGCTGATCTCGCTCGACGAGGTGCCGATCACGTTCGGCGGGCGGGCGGGGCACATGGTGGAGAATGCGCTGGCCGCGACGGCCGCCGCGATCGGGCTGGGGCTGTCGCGGGAGGCGATCGCGGCGGGGCTCGCCTCCTTCCGCAACACGCCGGAGCAGAATTTCGGGCGACTGCACGTCTTCGCTATCCGCGAACCTGCCTGCACCTTCGTGGTGGACTATGCCCACAACGAGGCGGGGTTGGGGCACCTGCTCGCGTTCGGGGCGAGCTACGTCGGGCCGGACGGGCGCTTGCTGGCGATCATCGGCACGGCGGGCGACCGGCCGGATAGCGTGCTGCGCGGACTGGGCCGACTGGCCGGGGAGCAAGCGGCCTACGTCTGGATCAGGGAGACGGAGCACTTCCTGCGCGGGCGCACCCGCGAGGAGATGAATGCGCTCTTCGCCGCCGGGGTCGTGGAGGGGAGCGGCACCGACGAGGCGTATGCCATCGTGCCGGATGAGCTTGTGGCGCTCGACGCGGCCCTGGCCGCCGCGCGTCCCGGCGATGCGATTGTGATGATGTGCTTCGAGCAGCAGGCCGAGGTGCTGGCGATATTGGGGGAACGCGGGTCGCTGCTCTGAGCCGCCGAGGCAACGCCCGGTCGCCAGTGCAGGCATACCGGAAGTGTGAGGGTAAGTGTGAGGGCGCGGGGAGTGTTCCGCACCCGCTGCGAGATGGAGGATCGGAAGGGGGAGGCGCGGCGCGTACGAACTGCCGGGCCGGAGGCTGCCTCCCGGTAGGGCATCGCCTGGCGCGAAAATTGCGCGAGAAAGGTGGTGAGGCGCGGGAGCGCGCGGGCGACGGTGGCAACTGCTTGGAGCATGTAATAGAGAAGGTAACCACACCATGAAACGATTCTTCCTCGGGCTGATCGGCCTGTGCCTGCTGCTGGCGCAATTCGCGGTCCCGACGGGCGCGGGCGCGGCACCGGTGCTGACGATCTCGCCCACGTCCGGGCCGCGCGGCACGGTGGTGATGGTGAAGGCGAACGGGCTGGAGGCGAGCACGAACCACCTCGTGCAACTGGTCAAGGGGACGGGCAACGTCAACACCACGCGCGTCTTCGAGGTGGCGGTGGCGAGCAACGCGAGTGGCGCGCTGAGCTATCCGCTGACCGTGGACCAGGAGGTCGGGGCATACACCGTGCGGATCGTGGCGATCGGCGGCACGGTGCTGGCGACCGCACCGTTCACGGTCGTTCCAGGGAACACGCACTACTTCCCGGAGACGGGGTTCGGCGTGCAAGGGCGCTTCCTGGACTACTGGCAGTCGCACGGGCTGGACCTGGGGGACCAGGATATCTCCGAGCGCGAGGCGCTGGCGCTGTTCGGCTATCCGATCTCCGATGAGTTCACGCAGCGGCTGGAAGATGGCAACAGCTATACCGTGCAGTACTTCGAGCGGGCGCGGTTCGAGTACCACCCGGAGAATGCCGGGACGGAGTACGAGGTGCTGCTCGGGCAGTTCGGGCGGCAGATCGTGGCGGGGGTGCCGGGCGCGCCGACCGGGCGGGTGCCCGCGAACGGCCAGGGACTCTACTTCCCCGACACCGGCCACAACGTCGCGCCCGACTTCTCGATCTTCTGGCAGCGCAACGGCGGGTTGACCGTCTTCGGCTTCCCACTGAGCGAGCCCTTCACGCAGAAGCTGGAGGATGGCAACACCTACACGGTGCAGTATTTCGAGCGGGCGCGCTTCGAGCTGCACCCGGAGCATGCGGGGACGCCGTACGAGGTGCTGCTCGGCCAGTTCGGGCGGCAGATCCTCGGCCCGGTGGAGATGCCGCGCTGAGTGGTGGCGGGCGGGGTGCGCGCTGGCGACCCGCCCGCGCGCGAAGCAAATGATGCGGAGTCAGGGCGAGGCCGGGGTGGCCTCGCCCTGACGCGTGGTGACGGAGCGGAGCCAGCGGCGCTGGGCGACCGCGAAGCCGATGACGCCGACGATGGGGGTGAGGCCGATGGCCCAGCCGACCGGGATGGGGATCGCGCCGGGGGCGGCGGCGAGGACGCTGGTCTCGGCCTGGCCACTGCCTGCGGGGCCGTCGGCGGCGATGGTGACGACCCAGAGACCGGCGGTGGAGAGGTGGATGGCGGCGTCGGTGGCGGTCGGGTCGTCGTTGTCGGGGGCCATGACGACGCGGGCGGCGATGGCGTCCACGCCCGCGCCCGGTTCGGCGGTGGCGCGGATGGTGGTGGGTTGGCCGCCGCCGACCGGCACGATCATCAGGTAGAGGGGCTGCCCGGCGCGCGGGGCGCTGTAGTAGCGCAGTTCGAGGGTGTAGGGACCGGCCTTGACGCGCTCGCTGCGCTCGGGTGCGCCGGTGTGGGCGGCGGCGAGGGGAGCCGCGAGCGAGGCGAGCAAAAGGGCCAAGAGAGGGAAGAGATACGCAAGGTGGGAGCGCGTGCGTGCGTCGCCGGTGGCGGGAGTGGGGGTGGCTGCCGCCCGACGCGGGCGACCCGGCGGGTCGCCCCTACGAATGGGTGTCATCAATTGCCGCATGTCAATACCTATCCCTCGTTACTCGTTACTCATTACTCGTTACTCGTCTAGCGGTCGTTGAGGCGGAGGATGGTGCCCCATTCGTCGCCGAAGCGGACGGCGAGGAGGGCGATCAGCAGGGAGGCGGGGATGGCGAGGAGAAAGGCGGGGCGCAGGGCGAGGTCGGGGATGATCAGGCCGGGGGGGAGTTGGCCGCGCGCGTTGCGGGCGCTGCGGATGAGGATGGGTGAGATGGCGAGCAGGGGCAGGGCGGCGAGGAGACCGGAGAGGAGCCAGCCGCGCCCGGTGAAGAGGGCGGAAGCCGGGGCGCTGGCGTGGCGCTGGCGCGCGACGAGGTCGAGGAGGAGGGCGGCGGGGAGGAAGGCGATCGGCGCGAGGGCGAGCGGGAGGATGAATTGCGGCACGCCGTTGCGATAGGCGTAGCTGGGGTCGAGCTGGTGCGTGAGGCGGAGCAGCCAGGGGATGATGGCGGCGAGGAAGAGCTGGCGGGCGAAGAAGAGGGCCATCACGGCGGTCGCCGCGCCGGGGCGCTCGGTGACGCGGATGGCGACGACGAGCACGGGGATGAAGAAGGCGCAGAGGAGGAGGGGGAAGGAGAGGATGTGGGCCGGGCCGATCACGAGCGTGGGCGAGATGGTGGTGGCGGGCTGGGTGGCGGTGACGAGCAGCGTCAGGAGCCCGGAGAGGGTCAGCAGCGTGGCCCAGTCGGGGCCGCTGAAGCCGAGGACGGAGCGCCGGTTCAGGCCGAGTTGCCGCGACCGCGCGCCGAGCGCGGCGAAGACGTAGAGCATGCCCGACCCGGCGATGAAGGCCCCGATCAGCCCCATGACGTGGAAGGGTGCCCAGAGGGTCACGTCGAGGCCGTAGAGTTCGTGCCACCAGTTGTCGAAGGGGGCGGCGAAGAGGAGGACGGCCATGCCGCAGCCGGTGACGGCGTAGCCGAGCGGACCGCGAAAGTAGCCGAAGATCGGCCAGGTGGTGGCGTCGGTGACGCCGGGGGCGTGCCGGTAGTAGCGCCAGGTGTCGCGCAGCACGACGCCGATGCAGAGGAAGCCCGCCAGGGCGATGCCGCTGTACATCAGCATGTGCGGGGGTGCCCAGAAGGTGTCGCGGCCGAAGGTGGAGTGCCAGCGGATGTCCCAGCCGAGGCCGAGGATCGCCTGGAAGAGGAGGTACCAGAGCGACCAGGCGGCGATTTGCTTGAAGCGGTGCTCGCCCCGGATGTCGGGCGCGGTCGTCGCAGCGGGCAGCGGTCGGGGCAGGGTGCGGTCGCCGCTGATCGTCGCCATGGGTCCCCTCCTCCGAGTGGGTGCTGCGTCGTGGGGTCGCGGTCGTCTGCGCTTACGATAGCAGACTAACGTAAAGACGGTGGGGGGCGGGGATCTGTTTCGCGAGGTTGACGGTAAATAGGTTTGTTTTGCGGTTTTTAACTTTCCTTCTTTCTTCCCCAGGTAGGCTTGCGCCGGTGTGGAAAAAGACGTGGCTGGGGTGCGGGGAGGCCCCCTCCATCCCCCCCAATCCTGGGGGGACTTGTCCAGGTGGTGGATGCATGGCGGTGTGGTGGGGGCGGGGTTGGCCCCCTAATCCCCCACCGGTGGGTAGCTTGAACGGTGGCGGGGGCGGGGGTGGGTGGTCATGGTACCTCCGTGGTGTGGGTAGGGCGCGACCTGGGAGCCGGGATGCCTTGCGGTGAGGTGCCGCTGTCTATTCGGACCCGTCGAGGGGAGCAAACCATGCCACGCTCGGGGAAAGTGGTGGGGCGGGGTGGGTTGGGTACTGTCCCCACGCAGGCGCGTCGCGACGCGCCCCTACCAGGTGTGGGGCGAGATGAGGCGATGGGCGACAAGTGGGGATGGGGAGTGAGATGGGTGGTTGGGTAAGGGGTGATTTGGGCGGGTGGGTGGGGGCTGGTATACTGCGCGCCGCGCCGATCCGACCGTCTGAGTGCAAGCAGGGGGAGTTGTGGGGGATACGCGAATTGTTCGGATCGAGCAGGGGATGCTGGAGTCGCGGCGACCGCGCCATGCGGGGAGCAATGCGCGGCTGGGGGATCATGGGTTGACCATTCAGTTGTCGCTGGTGCGGCTGACATCGGAGGATGGGGTGACCGGGTTTGGGGTGAGTCGGGCGTCGCGCGAGGTGCTGGCGGGGCTGGTTGGGGCGCGGATCGGCGAGGCGTTCGACCCGGCGCGCGGCGCGGCCGAGGGGTGGCTGGCGTGCGAGTATCCGCTGTGGGATCTGGTTGGCAATCGCGCCGGGCGGCCGGTCTATGCGCTGGCGGCGGAGGTGAATGGGCGCGCGGTGCCGACGACGCTGCGCGTGCCCTGCTATGACACGTCGCTCTATTTCGACGACCTGCAGGTCGCGGATGAGGGTGAGGCGGCGGCGCTGATCGCGGCGGAGGCGCGCGAGGGGTTCGAGCGCGGGCACCGGGCGTTCAAGATTAAGGTCGGGCGCGGGGCGCGGCATTTGCCGCTGGAGGCGGGGAACCAGCGCGATATCGCGGTGATCCGGGCGGTGCGTGAGGCGGTGGGGCCGGAGTCGCCGATCCTGCTCGATGCGAACAATGGCTACAACCTGAATATCGCCAAGCGGGTGCTGCGCGAGACGGCCGATTGCGGCGTGCGCTGGCTGGAAGAGGCGTTCCACGAGGATGCGATCCTCTATCGCGACTTGCAGGAATGGCTCGCCGCCGAGGGGTTGCCGATCTGGATCGCGGATGGCGAGGGGGATGCGTCGCCGCGCCTGCTCGATTGGGCGCGGGATGGGCTGATCGACGTGGTGCAGTACGACATTTTCTCGTATGGCTTCACGCCGTGGCTGGCGACCGGGCGGCAGCTCGATGGCTGGGGGCGGCGGAGCGCGCCGCATCACTATGGGCGGCACTATGGCAATTTCGTCGCGGGGCACCTGGCGGCGGCGATCCAGGGCTTCTCCTGTATCGAATGGGACGAAGCGAGCTGCCCGGGGCTCGATAGCAGCGCGTATCGCGTTGACGAGGGCTGGGTGACGATTCCGGATGTGCCGGGGTTCGGGCTGGGGTTGGATGAGGGGCTGTTCCGCGCGGCGGTTGAGGCGCGGGGCGTCACATTGCAGCTCTAGGGGTCACACGATTCCACGGCGGGCTAGTTGATCCGACGGTAGAGCTGAACGGGGCCAATCACCGTCTCGACGCGGTAGTCGCGGGCGATGACGGCCCGGAGGGCACCGTCGCGATCGAAGCCGGAGGCATCGAAGGGCTGTGCGCCCACCACATAGCGCGGCGCGGTGGCGGGATCGTCGAGTCGCGCCACGAGTTCCGCGAATGCGCCGGGCGTCCACTTGAGTTCGCGCGGGTAGATCCAGCGAATGGCGGGGCGTCGCTGCGACAGATAGTAGATATCGGCCTGGTCATAGGCGACGAAGATTGTCTCATCTGCGGCGGTGTGCGCCCGCAGATAGGCGGCGATTGGCCCGATCTCGGAGACAACCTCGACGGGGGAGTTCGCGTACTCGGCCATATCGGCGGGGCGCGGCCCATGCGCCTGCAAATCGACCAGGGTCACCAGGAGGACGCCGCCGACTGCCAGGGCGAGGGCCTGAGCGAGTAGCCAACCGCCCCGGCGCGGGCGCGAGAGCAGGTGGTTGAGCCCCAGCACGGCGGCCACAGCCAGGGAGGGGACCAATTGCTGGTAATAGTGCAGGGTCCAACTGCCGCCGAGCGCCACCCCGGCGTAGGAAGATCCGAACCAGAGCCACCAGAAGGTGGCCGCCCGCGCGCCGGAGCGCCGGAGCGTCCACATCCCGAGCGGGACAAACAGGAGGATGGGGAGGCGGAAGACGATGTAGGTCACCCCTTGCACCATCCGCGCGACCTGGCTGCCCGCCGTCTCGGTCAGCACCGAGTCTTGCGTGACGCGATAGAAGAGCACCGCGCTGAAATAGAGATCCGGCACCGTTCGCCAACCGTGCAGGATCGCCGGTCCCCCGCCGAGGACCAGGCCCACCGCAAGCGCCCCGCCCGCCCAGCGAACCACCCGCCAGGAAGCCCGCTCGCGCAGCGCCCGCAGCAGCAGCCAGAGGCCGGCGAGCGGCACCGTGACCACCGCCGCAGGCTTGATCAGCGTCGCCGCCGCGATGAGGAATCCGGAACCGGCCAGCAACAGGGTGGTACGCCAGCCCCCGAGCGGATACGCGTCGGCGCGCAGCAGGAGCGCCAGGCTGAACAGCAGCGGCAGGAGCATGAAGAGTTCGGCGTTGGCGGTGTAGCCGTCGAAGACGGGTGTGGCGAAGAGCAGCGTGAAGAGCGCGGCCGAGCCGAGCGCGATCTTACGGTCCCAGATAGAGGCCACGACAGCGTAGAGGGCGAGGGCGCAGGCGGAGGCGACCAGGGCAGCGGCGATGTGGATGCCGCGCGACGAGCCGAGGCCGACGGCTTCGATCGCGCGGAAGACGACAAAGATGCCCTGGGGCCGGGTGATGGTGAGATCCTGATAGAGGGTGTCGCCATTGGCCCACCAGTAGGCGGCGGTGGCATAGCCAGCAGCGTCAACGTGCAGGGGGGCGTCAAGATAGGGGAGCCAGAGGAGCCAGCCGAGGAGTGTCAGTGCGCCCAACGCGAGGGGTGTCCAGATGCTGGCGCGGGCGCGCTGCAGCTCCACTTTCTCGCGCGACATCCAGCCCTTGCCCGATGGATCAGTTCGCGTATCGCGCCATCAAGGATAGCAGCAGCGCATACAGAATGCCATCCTGCGCTACTGGTTCCGTGACGCTGTCAGCGTCGGGTGGTGTTCCGCAGTTCGCCCGGGGATGAAGTCTCCGGGCTACGCGATGCGCCGGATCACTCTGGCTGGGGGCGGGTTCGGACGCAGGCGGCAGGCGTGTGGCCAGATCATGCCGCCGCGTCGGCGACGTTGGCAGCACCCTGGTGCAATGGCTGCGCGCGGTTGACGCGCCCTGGTAGCTCCGCGATACTCCGCGCAAGTGTTCGGGGCAAACGTGATGAAGGAGGCAAAAAGGATGGCAGAGCGAGTCAAACTCGCCATCGTCGGGTGCGGCGGCATGGGGCGGCGGCACCTGGCGGGGCTGGCGGAGTTGTCGCGGAGCGACCACAACAATGTCGATCTGGTGGCGGTGTGCGACCTGAATCGGCAGAACGCCGAGGATATGGCCGACGAGGCCGAGCAGCTGATGGGCGCGAATGTCCAGGTCTTTAGCGATGCGGCGCAGATGGTCAAGGAAGTGGAGGGGTTGCAGGCGGCGGACTGCACCACCGACACCGGGTCGCACCACAAGGCGGCGACGGGATTGCTCGATCTGGGGCTGCACACGCTGTGCGAGAAGCCGCTGGCGCTGACGATGCGGGGCTGCAACCTGATCATCGACGCGGCGGAGCGGAACGGCAAGATCCTGTCGGTGGCGGAGAATTATCGCCGCGATCCGATCAACCGGCTGGTCCGCGCGCTGCTGGACGATGGGGCGATCGGCGACCGCCAGTTCATCATGGAGACGGCGGTGCGGGGGAAGGATGACATGTTCATCACACCCTGGCGGCACCAGAAGCTCTTCGGCACGCTGACGCTCGATGCGGGCGTCCACTACGCCGACATTCTCCAGTATTACTTCGGCGACGCGGCGACGGTCTATGGCAAGGTGCGGCTCTACGAGAAGATGCGCGTGGTGCGGCGCACGGCCGGGCCGGGCGGATTCTACGAGAAGTGGGCCGCGAATCTGCCGCCGACGGTCGAGGCGACCGGCGAAGATGCGATGTTCGCGACGATCACGTTCGAGAATGGCGCGCTGGGACAGTGGACCGACCACTATGCGGGGCATGGCGAGCCGCTGAGCTACCGGATGGTCTACGGGACGCGCGGCTCGCTGAATTGTCCGGGGGACCGCAATGGTCGGCCGATCAAGATGATGCTCGATGATGGCGTCGCGATCGATGACGAGCGCATCCTGGAGTACGCGCCGAGCTACAAGCTCGATCCGGCCGCTGCGGCGTTGTTCGGCGGCGAGCGGGTCTGGAGCTACGATCTGGATTTCACGGAGATCGACCGCAAGCTGCTGGCGCTGGAGTACCACGAGTTCGCGGAGTGCATCCGCACCGGGCAGCAGCCGGAGGTGACGGGCGCGGTGGCGAAGCGCGCGGTGGCGTTGGTCTATGCGCTGTTCGAGTCTGACCGCACGGGTCGGCCGGTGACGATCGAGGAGATCGAGGCGGTCGGGATCGATGCGTATCAGCGGGAGATCGACGAGCATCTGGGGTTGGTTTAGTGTGAGTGCTGAGTGCTGAGTGCGCGTGGGTCGGGGATAGGCGATAGGCGATAGGCGATAGTGGCGATAGGCGATAGAGGGGACGGACCGCTCGCCGCCACCTTCGGGTACCCGCGGCACCCGCCCCATGCGTGGGTCCCCGGCCGCAAGGAGCGGGGCAAGGTTGTTGTGACGTGGTGGCGTTTTCGTGCCTCTGCGCATCCCAAGGTTCGGGTGCGCAGGGGCATCATTGTAGCTGGGAGGATGTGATGGAGCAGTATTATTCAGGGGCGGCGGAGGTGTCGTCGTATCTGTGTCACCGGGTGGCGGGGCCGCTGGTGATCGATGGGGATCTGGAGAAGGAGGTCTGGAAGCGGGCACCGAAGTCGCGGCGGTTTGTGGATGTGATCAATGGGCGGGCGTGTCCTTTTGAGACGCGGGCGGCGGCGTTGTGGGACGATGAGTTCCTCTATATCGGGTTCTGGGTGGAGGAGCCGAGCGTTGAGGCGGCGATGACCGAGCGGGATTCGGTCATCTTCAACGAGAATGATGTGGAGGTCTTTATCGACGGGGGAGATTGCTACTACGAGTTCGAGATTAATGCGCTGAATACGATCTACGAGGTCTTTTTCATCTGGCAGGATGCGTATAAGCGGGGCGGGCGGTTCGATACGCCGGAGTTCGATCTGTTCGGGGGGCAGGCGACGGGGTTTGGGGGCAATTTCGACCGGATCGGGGACCATTTCTGGTGGGGGGCGCACCCGCGCGGGGCGCGCTGGGCCTTCCCGCGCTGGGATTTTCCGGGGCTGAAGAGCGCGGTGAAGATCGATGGGACGCTGAACGATCCGACGACGGTGGACCGGGGCTGGACGGTTGAGCTGGCGTTCCCGTGGGCGGGGATGGGGCAGTTGGGGCATGGGCGGAGCATCCCGCCGGCGGATGGGGATGTCTGGCGGATGATGTTTGCGCGGTATCAGAAGATGAACCACATGGATCGGATTTCGCACACGGGGTGGGCGGCGGATCGGATCGGGTCGATGGATAACCATGTGCCGGAGTGTTGGACGAGGGTGGAGTTTTCGAGTCGTGAGTCGTGAGTCGTGAGTCGTGAGAGGAGTAACGAGTAACGAGTAACGAGTAACGAGGGGGGACGGACCTCACCCCCGCCGCCTGCGGGCGGCACCCCCTCTCCCGCGAGGAGAGGGGGTGGACCTCTCCCCGCCGCTGCGGGACGGCGACCGCCACCCGCACGCGGGTACCCGGCTGCGTGGGGAGGGTAGGGGGTGGGTCAGGGGAGGGTGTCGAGGAGGTGGGTGAGTTCGGCTTCGGTGTTGTAGTAGTGGGGTGAGACGCGGATTGCGCCGTTGCGGACGGAGACGTTGATGTTGGCGGCGGTGAGGCGGTCGAAGAGGGTTTGGGTGGGGTGGAGGTCGCTGGTGAAGAGGACGATGCCGGAGCGTTCGGGGGCGCGGCGGGGGCTGGTGACGCGGTAGTCTTGGCGGCGAGGCCGTCGCAGAGGGCGTCGGTGAGGGCGAGGATCCGCGACTCGATGGGGTCGTTACCGAGTTCGACGATCAGTTCCAGGGTGCCGCCGAGGCCATGGATGCCGATGGCGTTGTCGGGCCGGGTTCGAAGCGGCGGGCGTCGGGGAGGTCGAGGCGGTAGTCGAAGTTGAAGGGGTTGTTGATGCTGAGCCAGCCGACGGTGCGGACGTTCAGGCGGTCGAGGGCGCGGTCTGAGCAGTAGAAGATGCCGATGCCGGTGGGGCCGAGCAACCATTTGTGGGCGTCGGCGGCGACGACATCGGCCCCGCAGGCTTGCACGTCGAGGGCGAGCGCGCCGAGGCTCTGGATGCCGTCCACGATGAAGAGGAGGTCGTGGTCGCGGCAGAGCTGGCCGATGGCGGCGAGGTCGGAGCGGAAGCCGGTCTTGAACTGGACGGTGCTGATCGCGACGGCGCGGGTGCGGCCGTCGATGGCGTCGGCGATGTCGTCGGTCAGGACGCGGCCCTCGCGGGCGGCGACACGGCGGGTTTCGACGCCCTGACCGGCGAGGTTTTGCCGGGGAAGACGACCGAGGGGAAGTCGTTGTCGTGGACGACGACATTGTCACCCGCGCGCCAGTCGATGCCGTTGGCGGCGAGGAGATCCTTCGGAGGTGTTCTTGATGAAGGCGATCTGGTCGGGGCGGGCGTTGATCAGGGCGGCGCTGAGGTCGCGCACGCGCTGGGTGCGCGCTGGCCATTCGCTGCGATCGAGCACGAGGTATTCGTTGATCGCCTGGTCCATCCATTGCTGCGAACGGCGCGGGATCGGGCCGACGGCGGCGTGGTTGAGGTAGACGCATTTTTCGACGATTGGGAATTCTTGGCGGATTTGGGCGACGTCGATCATTGTTAGCCTCGCTCCTCTTCCTTGAGCGCCCCGAGGGCTGAAGCCCTGGGCTGGGGGTGCGCTGCGGCGCACCGCGAAGCCCGCCTGCGCGGGCTCGACGGCGCAAGCTTTCCGCAGGTTGCGCCCATGCTCCGCACTATACCATTCCCGGATGGCACTTCCGAGCCATATGTCTCCTATCCGTGGTTGCGGGCAGATCAACGGTGGCATCGCGAATGGGCATCCAGCAGGCGAGCAGCGTCGTTAACCAGCCGATTGTGTCAGTGCGGACATTGCGACCACGGGTTCCTTGCGCCGACTCGGGGTGGGGCGGGCAAAATGCAACCGGAGGGACTTCCAGATGACCGAAGCTGAGGCCCGACAGTTGCTCGCCTCCTACGTTCCCCTCGACGATACCTGGGGCGCGCATTCGGTCGCGGTCTCCCAAGCGGCGGGCCGAATCGCGGAGGCGCTGCGCGAGGTGGGTGCGCAGGTGGACCCTCCTTCTGGCGAGGACGGGCGGACTCCTGCATGACATCGGGCGCAGCGTGACGCACCATATCTCCGATCACGCCTGGGCGGGCTACGAGAGACTGTTGCGCGATGGGGAACCGGTCCTGGCGCGCTTTTGTGTGGCGCATCAACTCGGCGGGCTGCGGCCTGAGGAAGCGGTGTTGATCGGTTGGCCTGCGGAGGATTATCGGCCGCGTACCTGGGAAGAGAAGGCGGTGACGATTGCTGATGGGCTGGCCAAAGGGAATCAAATCGTGCTGCTGGCGGATCGCTGCGCCGAGGTTCGGGTGCGCTATCGCGAGGCAGTTGACCCGACCACGTATACCCTCCTGATCGGCGTTGAGGCGAAGATTCGTGCGTTGATGGACGAGGTTGAGGCGGTGACGAAACAGTCTGTCGAGGCACTTTGCGGTGCTGGGCGGCTCTAACGCATCCCGAACTGGCGCGAGTTGCGGTCTGTCGCGAAGCTTGGCATGATCGGGCGTGGCGAGGGATGTTGACAGCGACGGGAGGCCTGGCATGGAGATCGGTATTGGTATTGACCCGACCGCGCGCCTGACCTGGGAGGAGCGGCGGACGGTGGTCCGCGAGGCGGCGCAACTCGGCTATAGCAGCGCGTGGACCCCGGCCGGGCTGGGAAATGATGCGTTTCAGGTCTGTACCCAGTGGTGGGAAGCGTCGAGCGAGGTGGTGGCGGGGGGGCTGACGACGGGGATTTCGGTCGTGCCGGTGCCGATCTGGACGGTGCCCGCGCTGGCGACGATCACCGGGGCGCTGGCCGATCTGAGCGGCGGGCGGTTTATCCTCGGGATTGGGTCGGGGAGTATTCATGACCCGGGCTATCGCGGGATGTTCGGGTTGGAGAATATTTCGCCGATTAAGCTGATGCGCGACTATCTGGTGACGCTGCGCGGGCTGCTGGCGGGCAAGGCGGTCACGCACGAAGGTCCGGCGGTGACGCTGCGGAATGTGCGCCTCGGCATCCCCGAGACGGCCGACGGCAAGCCGGTCGCTCCGGTCTACCTGGCGGCGCTGGGGCCGCAGATGCTGCGGCTGGCGGGCGAGGCGTCCGATGGCGCGGCGCTGAACTGGTGCTCGGCCGAGCAGGTGGACTGGAGCCGCGAGGTGGTGGCGGAGGGGGCGCGCAAGGCGGGGCGCGATCCGGGCGAGATTAACATGATGGAGTACATCCGGATCTGCGTGGACGAGGATGCGGCGGTCGCCCGGCGTGCGTTCGCGAAGGCGGTGATGGGATATGCGCTGGCGCGCGGCGACGATAAGGGGCGCGGCTATCGCGCGCACTTCGCGCGGATGGGCTTCGATGCGGCGCTGACGGATCTGGAGGATCGCCGGGATAGCGGGGCGTCGGCGGATGAGCTGGCGGACCGGTTCCCGGACGAGTTGCTGCATCTCGTCGGGTACTACGGCACGGCCGAGGGGGCGGCGGCGGCGTTCAAGCGGGTGGCCGGGAGCCTGGATACGGCGATCGTGCGGGTTGTCCCGGCGCGACCGGGCGCGGATGCGGTGCGCGCGGTGATGCATGCGTGCGCGCCGGAGAAGGTGCGGGCGGCGGGGTAGCTTGTCCCCGAAGTGGGTGGCATGCGGAGAGCGCCCGGAGATGAAGTGTTCTGGGGACGACCCCACCCCGCCGCCTGCGGGCGGCACCCCTCCCCCTTGCGAGGGAGAGGGGAAGGTTCTGGGGAGAGGCGGGTGGCGCTGATGTCGCTGCATCTCGCGGCGAGTGGGGCGATGGCGGCACGCGAGGCTGAGGGGGAGCGATGACGAGCGTGGAGATCCGGGGCGAGGATTTCTGGATCGATGGGCGGCCGACGTATGCGGGGCGGAGTTGGCGCGGGCAGCGGATCGAGGGGTTGCTCTTCAATTCGCGGATGGTGCAGGCGGCCTTCGACGATGAGAACCCCGAGACGCGGGGGCGGTGGGCCTACCCCGATACGGGGGAGTGGGACCCGGAGCGCAATCTCGCGGAGTTCCTGGCGATGCTGCCGGAGTACCGGCGGCACGGGCTGCTGGCGGTGACGGTCAACCTGCAGGGGGGATCGCCGGAGGGGTATAGCCAGGAGCAGCCGTGGGACAATGGGGCGTTCGAGGCGGATGGGTCGCTGCGCCCGGCGCACCTCGACCGGCTGCGGCGCATCCTCGACCGGCTGGACGAACTGGGGATGGTCGCGATCATCGGGCTCTTCTACTTCGGGCAGGATGAGCGGCTGCGCGACGAGGCGGCGGTGGTGCGCGGCGTGGAGAACGCGGTCGGCTGGTTGCTGGAGGGTGGCTGGCGGAATGTCATCCTGGAGGTCAACAACGAGTCGGACGTGCCGCTCTATCAGCACGAAATCTTGCAGCCGCAGCGCGTCCACGAGCTGATCGCGCTGGCGAAGGGGATCGAGCGGGAGGGGCGGCGCTTGCTGGTGGGGACGAGCTTCGTCGGGGTGCCCTACTTCCGGCCGACGCAGGATGGCGAGGGCGTGCTGCCCGACGCGGTCGCCGCGATCTCCGACTATCTCCTGCTGCACGGCAACGCGGCGCACGATCCGGCGCAGATCGAGGGGCTGATCCGCGGGGCGCGGGCGCTGCCGAGCTATCGCCCGATGCCGGTGGTCTTCAATGAGGACGATCACTTCGCGTTCGATCAACCGAGGAACAACATGCTCGTCGCCACCGAGCACCGGGCGTCGTGGGGCTACTTCGATCCGGGGCCGGGGACGATGAGCGGCGGGGCGCGCTCGGACTACCGCGAGGGGTATCAGCTGGTGCCGGTGAACTGGGGCATCAATACCGAGCGGAAGCGCGGGTTCTTCCGACTGCTGGGCGAGATTACCGGGGCGACTGAATAAGCAGACTCTAGCGCAAGATACAAACGGGTGAGGGGAGCGGGTGTGACAGCCAGCTCCCCTCACCCGTTATTGGTGTGGTGCGAGGGGTGTCGCTCTGTTTTGGGGCGAACCTGACTCGCAGCATGGAATCGGATCGGCGCTGTGGCCGCTATGGTTTATGGGAGGGTCGCGATGATGCGGCGAAGGGCTTTTGTTGGGGGCTTGGGCCTGCTGCTCGCGGGGAGTCTGCTGGTCGTGCCGGGGGCGCTGGCGGCGAAGGCGCAGGTTGCGGAGACGAGGATCGCGATCTCGCCGGGGTATGGTCCGCCGGGGACGAAGTTTTACATCGCGGTGACGGGGCTGCTGGAGAATGACCAGTTCTCGATCGCGATCTATTCGCTGAAGCAGGGGATGCTGATCGGCGTCAAGGAGTTCACGACCGATCCGAGCGGCACGCTCTCCGTGACGTTCGACTCCACGGGTGCGGAGCCGGGTGCGTACACGGCGGTCGTCACCTACCTGGCGCGCGGGAACGAGGTGATTCGCGGCGACTTCACGATCTCGGGGTCGAGCGGGGCGACGACGCGCTACTTCCCCGAGACCGGGTACTCGGTCGGCGGCCGATTCCTGCGGCAGTGGGAGAATAACGGCGGCCTGGCGATCTACGGCTACCCGCTGAGCGCCGAGTTCGAGCAGATCCTTGAGGATGGCAAGAAATACGTGGTGCAGTATTTCGAGCGTGCCCGCTTCGAGTACCACCCCGAGAATGCCGCGCCGAACGATGTGCTGCTGGGACAGTTCGGGCGGCGCATTCACGGCGGCGCGGACGCCCCGGCCGAGCAGATCGTCGGCGCGTACTATTTCCAGGAGACGGGGCACAACCTGATGGACATCACCGCCGATCGCCGCACGGTGGTGAATTTCGGGCGCTTCTGGGATAACAACGGCGGGCTGGCGCAGTTCGGCTATCCGATCACCGAAATCTTCGAGGAGCGGTTGGAGGATGGCAAGGTCTACCTCGTGCAGTATTTCGAGCGGGCGCGCTTCGAGTACCACCCCGAGAACAAGGGGACGCCGTACGAGGTGCAACTCGGGCAGTTCGGGCGGCAGATTTTGAGCGAGACGGTGAAGTAAGGGTCCAGGATCCCTGAGAAAGAACGTTGCCCCCGGCGAAGTCTCCGCCGGGGCAACGCATGAACGATGACCCAGTGCAAACCTAAACGGAAGTGACGATGGGAGGCGTATGGCGGCATGGCCGGTGGACTGAATCCCCGGCTGGAGGCGACTGCGGTCGCCGCGAAGTCCGCCTGCGCGGACTGGGCGGTGCCATTACAAAGTATGTAACGCGATGTGCGACTTTCCGGTTTCGCGCGTACTGGTACGTTCTCGGCGAAATTGGCGAGACGTGCGCGATTTTCCGCGTCAGACGGCGGCATGCACATCGCGTTGTAGGTTTCGTCGGCATTTTGGTTTAGTCGGTTGCCCGAACAACGGCCACAGGCGCTTGCTCCAGGTGCGTTCCGGGCGTCAAGCTCTGCTGTTGATCGAGTGGTACCAGCAAGAGACCCTGCCGACCTTGCTCTATGGCGGAGATGGGGGCGAAGGCGATGCTCTGCACCTCCCATCGTTCGCCGGTATCACTCACCTCAAGCCGCATTCCGGCGCTGACCTCGCCCGCAAGGGTATCTACAACGGTGAGCACTTTCCCGGCGACAGGGCGGCTTTCCACGACCACTAATCGCGCTCGCGAGTCGCGTTCTTCTTCATGTACTTGGAAGCGCCTTGGTGCGCCATCTTCAAATCCTTGCTTGCCAGCCCCGCGCCGCGTAATCGTTCCATGATTCAAGCGACCAACACCGCATACCCAGGCGCAGCAGACGATCGTGGCCGCTACTTCGAGCAGGAATCTGCCCGGTGAGATCCTGCCATCCCATCCGACGATGCTGTCGAGATGGATGAGTTCTTCGATCACCGCCGCAACTGAAGGCACCTCTCCCCAAGCAATGAATCCCGGCGCTCCTTCCAGCCATAGATTGCCCGGCTCCGAGGCCTGTGCCAGCGCTGCGCTATCGTCGCCGGTGACAAACCACCACCCTGGCGCTCTACTCGCCTGATGGATCCAGCTTGTCAGCGGGAAACGGTTCATCTGCATCGCCGACGTTCTCTCATCGTTCGATATCACTTGCCGCGTGATTCGCCCAGTCTGGGCGAGACTTTCTCAGACCACTTCTCATTACACATCGTCAATCATACGGGAGGGCCGTTCCGATGCCGATGCTCCTGGCGTATAGCACCTGGGGATGCAGAAGACTCCGATCGATGTGGCGGTTGCCCACTGCGCGAAGCTGGGCTTCGATGGGCTGGAGATGACCGTCATCCCGCGCTGGCCGACGGATGCGGCCGATATGGACGCGGACGAGCGGAAGCGGATCCGCAAGCTCTACGACGATCACCATATCGCGCTCTGCGGGCTGTCGGGGAACACGCCGCTGCTGGTGGGGGATCTGGCGCGGACGCGCCAGAACATGGAGATTTTTAAGGGCTATCTCGAACTGGCGGCCGAGTTGCAGAAGCCGGGCGAGCGGCTCTCGGTGAGCACGACCTCGGCGGGGCAGCCGGAGGACTGGGAGGCGGAGAAGGATCACCTGGTCGAGTGGTTCGGCGAGTTGGCGGCGCGGGCGGAGGAGTTGGGGGTGATCGTCGGCGTGGAGCCGCACGTGAACCAGGCGCTCTGCCGCCCCGACCAGTCGGCCTGGATCGTGGAGCAGGTCAATTCGCCGGGGCTGCGGCTGCACTTCGATATCAGCCACTTCAACGTGCAGGGCGACCCGATGGAGCGGGTGATTGACCAGCTCGCGAGGTATGCCGCGCACACCCATGTGAAGGACGAGCGCGGGATCGCGCCCGATCACCAGTTCCTGATCCCCGGCGAAGGGGATATGGATTACGTCAACTATCTGAAGTGGATGGACCGCGCGGGTTACAGCGGTTACATCGCGGTCGAGATCAGCCTGATGGTGCAGGCTCGCCCGGATTACGATGCGCTGGCGGCGGCGACGCAGTCGTACGCGGTGGTGTCGAAGGCGTTCGAGGAGGCGGGGATCGCGCGGGTGAGGGCGTGAGGGCGTGAGGGCGAGTCGGGTAGTCGGGTAGAGAGACCTCACCCCCCGGCCCCCTCTCCCGCGAGGAGAGGGGGTGCCTCGCTCGGGGGCGGTGGCGTTCGGGGAAGATATCGCCCCTTCGCCCGCTCGCCTGTTCGCCCGTTCTCCTGTTCTCCTGCTCTCCTGCTCAGAATTCATCGCTGCGGTTTGCGCGAAACGACAGGCCATCCTGTTGCGTCACTATGGTAGCGTTGGGAAAGCGTTGGCGCGCTGGGGGGGACCGATGGGTGGGGCGGGTAGTCCTGGCCGGGGTCGTTGGGGTCGTGTGGCCGCCGCGCCGGTGGTGGTGCTGCTGCTCCTGAGCGGGTGCGCGCTGGGCCAGACGGAGGCGACGGCGGTCGCGGTGCTGGTCGAGCCGACGCTGACGCCGACGGTGGCCCCGACCGCCGTGCCGACCCTTGCCCCGACGCCTCGGCCGAGCGCGACGGCGACGCCGCTGCCGCCCGCGCCGACAGCGACGACGCGCCTGCGGACGGTTGATTTTCGCGACTGGCAGACCGGGGAGAGCGATCCGCCCGGTCGCTACCGGCGCGCGTATGACGCGGCAACCGGCGAGTACGCGGTCGAGATCATGGAGGAGGAGCAGGAGTGGTCCTTCTACTCGCCCGACCCGACGCAGCGCCAGGATTTTCGGATCGATGTGGAAGGGCGGCGCGCGGGCGGGCCGGATGGCACGGGCTATGGCCTGGTGTTCCGGCGGCAGGCACCGCAGGCCGGGCAGTTGACGAGCGAGCGCTACATTTTCTACGTGACCGATCAGGGTGCTTTCGGCTTCACCTATGTGAATGGCGATAACGTCTCCACCAGGATCAAGGATTTCATTCCCGTCCCGGGGGTCATCCGGGTCGGGGAGGCAACGAACAAGTTGACGGTCATCTGCAACGGGTCGTCGGTTCGGCTGCTGGTCAACGACCAGGAGGTCTACCAGGCCAACGATTTGCAACTGGTCAAGCCGGGCGATGTCGGCATCTTCGCCGGTTCGGCCCCGAACTCCGGGCAGAGCACGAAGGTCATCTTCAAGGGCTTCGCGGCGACGACGCCGTGACGAGTCGTGAGTCGTGAGTCGTGAGTGAAGGACGAAGGACGAAGTGACGAGTGGCGAGTAGTGAGCGAGGGAAGAGGATGAGCCAAGCTGATATTGAGAATAGCTCCCAGGATGTAACCCCACTCAGCACTCAGCACTCAGCACTCAGCACTCCGGCGGCACTCCGCACTCCGTTCACGGAGCGGTTTGGGGTGCGGTATCCGATTGTGCAGGGGGGATTGGCGCACCTGGCGTTCGCGGGGTTGGCGGCGGCGGTGTCGAATGCGGGGGGGCTGGGGCAGATCACGGCGGCGTTGTTTCGCACGCCGGAGGAGCTGCAGGCGGAGATCGCGGCGGCGCGGGCGCTGACCGATCGGCCATTCGCGGTCAATTTCGCGCTGGGGCATCGCGCGCTGGACGATCTGCTCGCGGCGACGCTGGATGCGGGAGTGGCGGCGATTTCGATCACCGGGGGGAACCCGGAGCCGATCCTGCGCCGGGTGGCGGGGACGGGCGTGCGGACGATGGTGCTGACCGCCGGGGTGCGGCAGGCGCAGAAGGCGGAGAGCCTGGGCGCCGATGCGGTGATCGCGGTGGGGCAGGAGGGGGGCGGCCACCTCGGGCGCGACGACCTCGGGACGCTGGTGTTGGTGCCGCGCGTGGTGGATGCGGTGCAGATTCCGGTGCTGGCGTCGGGCGGAATCGGGGATGCGCGCGGGTTCGCGGCGGCGCTGGCGCTCGGGGCGGCAGGGATCGAGATGGGGACGCGCTTCGTGGCGACCCGCGAGTGCGTCGCGCACGCGGCCTACAAGGAGGCGCTGATTCGCGCCGACGAGCGGGCGACGGTGGTGATCGAGCGGAGCGTCGGCAGGCCGGGGCGCGTGCTCGATTCGCCCGGCGCGCGGAAGATCCTGGCGGCCGAGGCGGGGGCGACGAGCATCGAGGAGTTGCTGCCGCTGATCGAGGGGAGCGTCAATCGCCGGGGCGCGCACGATGGCGATTTGGAGGAAGGCTTCGTCTGGGCGGGGCAGGTGATCGGCCTGATCGACGACGCGCCACCGGTGGCCGAGCTGATCGAGCGGATGGTCGCGGGCGCGGCGGCGATTGTGGCGCGGATGAGGGCGCAGTTCGTCGGTATGGCGTAAGCGCAGCCCTCGCCCCGCGCGATAGCGACGAGAGGAGGGACGATGCCTGGCCATATTCCCTGGCGCAAGGTGGATCTGCCGTTGCAGGCGCAGCGCGCGATCTGGATCGGCACGACGCGGCCGGATGGTCGGCCGCACGCGATGCCGGTCTGGTTCTGCTGGGATGGGGCGAGCATCTACTTTGTCACGAAGCGGGCGACGCAGAAGGCGCGGAATCTGGCGCGGGAGCCGTGGGTTGTGGCGCATCTCGGCGATGGCGACGACACGATCGTGCTGGAGGGTCCGGCGGAGGTGGTGACGGACGAGGCCGAGCGGGAGCGGATCGAGGCGCTGTACCGCGACAAGTACGTGGATCCGCACAGCGGCGCGCGGGCCACGATCCACGAGGCGGGCGCGGACCTTTACCGCGTGCGCGTCCGACGCGTGATGACCTGGGAATATGGCATCGTCGCCACGCGCACCGACTGGCGTTTCGACGATTGACCTGCCGCTACGAGTGGCCCTCGACCGCGCCACCGGGCAGCAGGGTCGCGAATGATTCCAGGGCGTCGTCCCAGCTGACTTTCTCGCCGCGATCGGTCGCGAGTTCGCGGCGGTGGTCGGCGAGGCGGACGAAGATGTCGGCGGTGCGCTCGGTGGGGAAGTGGCGGCCGAGTTTGCGGGCACGGATGCGCTTCATCTGCGGGCGCAGCACACGGACGAACCAGCGCTCGGCGGCTTCGCGCGGGTCCGCGATGGCGTGGTGCTGGCCCCAGGCGTCGATGATCTCCTGCAAGCGGGCATAGGTCTCGGGGCGCGCCGCGCCGATGCGGGTGAGGCCGGTGGCGCGCTCGAATTCGCGGCGGGCGGCGAAGTCGCGCCGGGCCACTGGGTCGTCGGTCGGCAAGAACTCGGTCACATTGGCCGCAATCTCGTCCTGCCCCAACTCCTTGGCGGCGGCGACGCGGCGGTGGCCGTCGAGCACGTAGTAGCCATAGCCGAGCTTGTAGAGGTCGATCGGCGGCATGGCGGTGCCGGTCTCGCTGGCCGCGCGCACCTGGGCGTAGCGTTGCGCCTCGCCGGTGGAGGGGCGCAGGGGGCGGAAGTCGGGGCCGAGTTCGTCGGCCTTGCCGACGCTGCCGATGATCCGCCCGAGGTCGAGCGTGCGCAGGCCCAGCGAGCGCGGGGCGAGCAACCCGGCGCGCGTGGCGTCGTCGGTGAAGGAGCGCACCGCTTGCGGGGTGGGCGCGGCGTCGAGCGCGGGGTGGACCAGCAGGGTCGGGCAGGAGGCACCCTGCACGATCGCCTGCGCGGTGTCGCCGATCACCAGCCGGGTCAGCGCGGTGCGCTGATTGCTGCCGATGACGATCAGCCCGACGCCGAGTTGCCGGGCCACGGCCAGCACGGTGGCGGCGATCGGCCCCTCGCGCACCAGGGGGCTGGCGCGCACCCCGGCGGCGCGCAGCCGCGCGGCGACCGCGTCGAGGTAGGCGCGGGCGGCGGTTTCGGCGGGCGCGGGCATGCCGACCGCCGGGTCGTCGGGGTTCTCGCGACCGCGCAGGGGGCGGAGTTCGCCGATCGCGGCGAGCGCGGGGCTGCGCGGGATGACGTGCAGGAGGATGACCTCGGCACTGAAGCTGCGAGCGTAGGCTTCCACGACGGGGAGCTTGGTCTCGCCCGGCGAGGAGAGATCGAGCGGCACCAGGATACGGTCGGGCGTCTGCATTGCGTGCCTTGCCGTGGGTGAGTCGTGAGTCGTGAGTCGTGAGTCGTGAGTCGTGAGTGGACGAGAGTAACGAGTAACGAGTGACGAGTAAGGAGGGCGGGGGCGGATGCTGCGCTCAGGATGACACACCTGGGGCGGTGCCTTCAAGGGATCGCGTGCGTTGTATTTGGCGGGTGCGGGGGGTGGTTGCGCGGGGCGCACGTTGCACGGTTGTGCAGGCAACTGCGGCGCACATTCCCGCACGGACACCCGGTCTGGTAGAATGTGCCGTGCGGAGGATGGTCCGGAAGGGTCACGGGCAACCGGCGAGGGAAACCCCGCCGCGTTCGGAGGAAGCGGTTGCCGTTCAATATCGCGCAGGTTCTCGACCTGCTGATGATCGTCGTGCTGGTCATGTTCATCCCGATCGGGTTGTGGCGGGGCGCGCTCCGTGAGTGGGTCGCGCTCGTGGGGATCACGCTGGGCACGCTGCTCGCCAGCGAGTGGTCCGGGCCGTGGGGCGGCGATCTCGCCACGCAAACAGGGCTGGATGCGCCGCTGGCGGCGTTCATCGTCGGGGTGACCTTCTTCCTCGGTTCGACGCTCCTGATCGGTTACGGCG
Organism: Chloroflexia bacterium; assembly: GCA_046328475.1. GTDB lineage: Bacteria > Chloroflexota > Chloroflexia > Thermomicrobiales > CADCWN01 > CADCWN01. The sequence continues at coordinate 71,353 of JAXLWN010000035.1, forward strand.
GCGGCGCGGCGCTCCCCTACCGTCCCGATCTGACGCGCGCCAACCGGCTGCTCGGGGCGCTGATCGCCCTGGGGAACGGCGTGCTGATCCTCAGCGGTATCCTGCGGCTGATGCAGCGCCATCTCTTCGACAGCAGTTCGGATTCGCTCCTGCTCAAGACCTCGCTGTCGAGCTTCCTGATCGACTATGTCGGCTGGGCGCAACTGGTGCTGCTGGGGACGCTGCTGCTCTGCGTCGTCATCAGCGTGCTGCGGCGCTGGGTCGGTGGTCCGCCGCTGATGGAGGAGATCGCCACGGGCTATCCCGTGGCGCACGCGAACCAGCGGAATCAGCCGGGCGAAGTCTGGGATGCCGACCAGCAGAGCGAGGAGTGGGAGGCGGAGGAGTATCCCGAGGTCGGCGCGGCAGCCCCCGCACCGGCCGTGCGGCAGCAGGAGACCGCCGTGCTGCACCTCTTCCCGGCGCAGCAACACGCCCCGCGCCCCACCCCGCCCGCGCCGCCGCCCACCCCCGCACCAACGCCCGCGCCCGCACCGACACCGGCGACCCGCGCGACCACCCTGGTGAGTGTGCCGAAAGTGGTGGAGATCGCGCGGCCGGCGTCGCGCACGCCGCAGGCCGCCCAACCGCCGCAAGCCGGCACGCCCACCCTCGTCCCGCCCGCCCAGGCCAATGGCCACGCCCCGCACGAGAGCGGGCGCACGAGTGCTACCGAGGGGCCACGCCCGGCCGCGCCGACAGAGATTGCAGCGGGCATCACCTGCCCGGTCTGCGGGCAGGCGGTGGCGGTGCGGTCGCGTTTCTGCCACCATTGCGGCCATATCATCGGGGAAGCCGAGCGCAGGCGCGTCGCGCGGCAAGACTGAGCGAGTGCTGAGTGCTGAGTGGGGACGAAGTAACGAGTAACGAGTAACGAGTAACGAGTAACGAGCGGGTTATCTGCCTAACTGCCCGACTGCCCGACTGCCCGACTCAACTCAGCACTCAGCACTCAGCACTCAGCACTCACCTGGGGTGGCGATGTTCACCGGGCTCGATGACCTGATCGACCTGGCGCTCGCGCCGGAGGATGTCGCGGCGCAGATTGCGGCGCTGGCGGCGGAGCGTTTCGCGGCGGTCGCGATTGTCTGGCTGCCCGAGGCGCTCGGGGCACCGGTGGTCGCGGCCGGGAATGGCGCGATCCGCAACCGCTGGGAGCGCCTGCTCGCCCACGAAGCGACCCTCGTCCACCGCCTGCTCCAGCGCAGCGACCCGGTGCTGATCGCCGATGCGCTCAACGACAGCGCGATGGGGCGCGCCCAGGCGGC
>JAXLWN010000036.1:0-70247 GCA_046328475.1 Chloroflexia bacterium
CACTCATCGGCGACACGCATAGCCACAGGAGCGCCTACCTTCAATTTACGCCATAGCGCAATCTGCCGAACGCACGCATCGTTTACCTGCCCGCAATCGGGCCGAGCGCCGAATGTTGGAAAGGGAAAACGATAGCTTGACGGTCAGGATGACAGCAGGGAGGAAAATAAAAAGCAACCCGGAGAGCACTCAACTCCCCGGGCCACCACACTCTTCTCTTACGACTTACGACTTACGACTTACGACTCCTCCTCGCTCGCCCCACCTCGCCGCCGCCGCTGCGGCCTCGCCGCCTCCTCCTCCAGCAGCACCCGGCGCAGAATCTTCCCCGTCAGCGTCTTCGGCAGCGTCTCGCGGAACTCCACCTGGCGCGGCACCTTGTACTTCGCCAGATGCTCCTGGCAATAGATCAGGATCTCGCGCCGGTTCAGCGTCTCCCCCTTGCGCGGCACGATGTAGGCCTTCACCACCTGCCCCGCCACCTCGTGCGCCACCCCCAGCACCACCGCCTCCTGCACCTTCGGGTGGGCATAGAGGACCTCCTCGACCTCGCGCGGATAGATATTCTCGCCCCCCGTGATGATGATGTCCTTCTTCCGATCCACGATCGCGAAGAACCCATCCTCATCCATGATCGCCACGTCGCCCGTGTGCAGCCAGCCATCGGTCAGCACATCCGCCGTCTCGTCGGGACGCTGCCAGTAGCCCTGCATCACCTGCGGCCCGCGCACCACCAGCTCGCCGCGCTCCCCGGCCCGACCGCCATCGGGATAGATCTCGCCCGTCCCCGGATCGGCCAGCGCGATCTCCGTGCTGGAGATCGGCAGCCCGATCATCCCTGGCCGCGCGTGCCCCTCGATCGGATTGATGCAGACCACCGGCGACGCCTCGCTCAGGCCGTAGCCCTCCACCATCCGCCCGCCCGACAGCCGCTCGAACTCCTGCTGCACCTCCACCGGCAGCGACGCCGCGCCGCTCACGCAGTAGCGGATCGACCCCAGCGACTTCGCTTTCGCCGGGTCCTCGCGCACCGCCGAGCAGATCGCCACGTACATCGTCGGCACGCCCGGGAAGACCGTCGGCTGGTGCTTCGCGATCGTCGCCAGCACCTCCTGCACGTTGAAGCGCGGCAAAATCGCCTGCTTCGCCCCCAGCAACACCGCCAGGTGTAAGCAGAGCGTCGCGCCATAGGCGTGGAAGAAGGGCATGATCGACAGCACCACCTCCTCGCCCAGCCGCAGCCCCGGCACCCAGGACGAGATCTGCGTCGCGTTGGCGATCAGATTGCGGTGGGTCAGCATCGCCGCCTTCGGCAGCCCCGTCGTCCCGCCCGTGTACTGGAACGTCGCCACATCGTCCGGGTCCACCCGCACCTGCGGCGCGCGATCCGACGCCCCGCCCAGCAACCGGCGGAAGCGGAACACCCCGCGCGACGGATCGTCCGGAATCTGCGGGCGCGGCCCCTCCGCCTTCAGCGGGTAGAGCAACCGCTGATACCACGGCAAATACTCATCCGGCGACGCCACGATGATCTGATCCGCCACCCCGCGCGCCACCAACCCGGCGACCTTCGCGTAGAACTGATCCAGCACCACCACGATCCGCGCCCCGGAATCCCGCGCCAGTTGTTCGATCTCCCGCTCCACCAGCAGCGGCGAAATCGCCGCCACCACGCCCCCCGCGCGCAAAATCCCGAAATGGCAAATCAAAAACTGCGGCACATTCGGCAGAATCACCAGCACCCGGTCGCCCTTCTTCAAACCGAAGAGCTGCAACCGGTTCGCGAACCGCGCCGAAAGCCGATCAAGATCGCGGTAGCTCAGATTCGCGCCGAAATACGAGGCCGCCGTCTGCCGCGCGTAGCGCTTCACCGCCGCATCGAACAACTCCGGCAGCGTCTGCGCCTCCAGGCCGATCGTCGGCGGCACCCCCGGCTGATAACTCTTCAGCCAGGGCTTCGACCCGACCGTGACGCCGGAACGCACCGCCTCCTCGCCCGCAACCTGCTGCTCCGCACTCACGGCCGCATCCTTTCCTCACCACTGCATGTAGGCATGACCGCAACGCTCCCATGCGGCATGAAAACGACGAAACCCAGCAACAGCATCCCGCACCAGCACGCCATCAGCATAGAGTGCAAACGAACGAATTACCACCAACATCACCAAGTCACAACAAACCTGCCAATACCCTCACAGTCGAGTGGGCGACACGTCTCCCCCATACAAGACCCGCTTGCCAATCCCCGGTAAACTTCACATGAAACCCCGACCCTCCCCTCGCAGGGGAGGGTCACCGCCGCAGCGGCGGGGAGAGGTCGTTCCCCCTCTCCTCGCGGGAGAGGGGGTGCCGCCCGCAGGCGGCGGGGGTGAGGTCTCCTCTCACGACTCACGACTCACGACTCACGACTCGCCGCCCCGGAAAGGACCCGCCCATGTCCGCCCCACCACCCCGCGACGGCGACTGGCTGCGCCGCTTCCTCAGCACCCTCCGCGCCCTCTTCACCACCGGCATCGGCGCCGATCCCGCCGAAACCCGCCGCGCCCCCCTCCTGCCCGGTGCCCGCTTCCCCGACGGCCCCGCCTTCCGCGACGACGTCCTCGCCCGCTACCCCTTCACCGACGAAGCGCGCGACCTCCTCCGCACCGTCACCTTCGAAGTCAAAAACCTCAGCCAGCCGGTCGGCGGCGGCGGCTGGTACGGCCCCGAAGCGCGCCGCATCGTCCTCGAAGGCATCCAGGACGAAGCCGCCGTCCACGAACTCGCCCACGCCTGGGCCGACCTCGCCGGCTTCTACCAGGAGCGCGCCCCCGACGGCCCCCGCTGGCCGATCTGGCACCGCCCCTTCCGCGCCGCCGTCAAGCGCGCCGCCGACGACCCCGACCCGCGCTACAGCAGCGTCCAGAACCTCGCCCACGGCTACGAATACGGCATCCCCGCCCTCAACTTCCCCGGCATGATCGACAACGACCCCGAACGCTTCGCCGGCCTCGCCTCCGGCACCATGGGCGACACCCGCCAAATGCCCCCCTACCTCGCCGACTACTACCGGGGCCTCTTCCGCGTTGACAACCGATAGCTCGGATTGGAGCAAACCGGCAAGACTCACAACAGCGTCAATAGCCAGCGAATCCCGCCCGACACGACACGATCACGCTTGGGCACAAGCGGAAGCTCAGGCCAGGCAAAAAACCATTCACCGCCCGCTATTGCACCAGTCAGCGCGGGATTGGGCATGACGGTAGCTCCGGACCAGCGAGCATCCAACTTCCTCGCAAATCCCGCCATGTCGAGAGCTAATCGAGCAGGCATGCCGGTTCGTATGTGAAAGTGCATACCGTTCGCATTCCGAATACCACGCCGCAACACCGACCTCACACAACCACAGCAACCAATCAAGCACCCACCATGCCATCACTAATCTCGTCACATCCTCCACCATATATCCAATTCACAACCAATGTGGCACGATCCATCCTCCCCGACGGGTCCGATAGAGTACGGGCGTCAAACAACCACGCCCATCGGGACGACACCCGCGCCGCCTTCAGCCATACGCTATGCCCGCCACAGGAGGCACCATGACCGCCACCCGCGTCCCGCTCACCACCCGCTTCAAGTCCCCCGCATGCGGGGGATTTAGGGGGCCAACCCCACCCCAACCACGCACCCTAATGTCCACTACCCAGGCCAAAATCCCGCACCACCACGCGGATTTTACCTTGCCCCACCCTACCCCGAGTGAAGAGGAAAAGAAAAATGCAAAAATGCAAAAACAAACCTACTTTTCGCCCGCCAGATCATCATCCCCGAGTCGCACAATACCCCAGGCTGCGCTACTATCCGCGCGCGGCCAGCAGGGCCGCCCGACACCCGCCACACCCGGAGGAACCATCATGTCCGTCGCCCTGCTGGCAAAATTCGCCGCCCGCATCGCCGAACTGGAAACCGCCATCTACCGCCGCCGCCACGACCTCCCCCCGCTCCGCCTCGCCCCGCCGGGAGTCGTCGGCCCGCAAGCCCCCCACCCCGACTGGCCCGCCCTCCCCGTGGACGCCCGCTGGGGCGGCTACGCCCAGACCGTCTGGCTCCACGGCGAACTCACCATCCCCGCCGACTGGGCGGGCGAGACCGTCCTCCTGCACGTCCGCCTCGGCGACTACCACGCCATCGCCGGTCGCCTCCTGATCGCCGGCCCCGAAGCCCTCGCCTACCTCGACGGCCAGCCCTTCGCCGGCGTCGACCGCTGGCACGACGCCCTCCTCCTCACCCCGTCGGCCCGGGGCGGCGAAACCTTCGCCCTCTCCCTGGAGGTCTACAGCGGGCGCATCCCCGATCCCCACCCCCTGCGCCAATACTCCCTCGTCGCCCGCGATCCCGACGCCGACGCCCTCGTCGCCGACCTCCGTGCTGCCCGCGACGCCCTCAGCGTCCTCGACCCCGCCGGTGCCGACTTCGCCCTCCTCGCCCGCGCCATCGAGGCCGCCCTGGTCCCGATCGACTTCCGCCAGCCCCGCTCCGACGCCTTCTACGCCTCGCTCGCCCCCGCCCGCGCCGCCCTCACCCGCGTCCTGGCCGATTACCAGCACGGCGCACGCTCGCGCGTCGTCGCCACCGGCCACGCCCACATCGACGTCGCCTGGCTCTGGCCCCTCGCCCAGACCCGCCGCAAGGCCGCGCGCACCTTCGCCACCGCCCTCCGCCTCATGGAGCAGTACCCCGACTACCACTTCACCGTCAGCCAGCCCCAGCTCTACGCTTACATCAAGGAGGACGAGCCCGCCCTCTACGCGCAGATCAAGGCCCGCGTCGCCGAGGGTCGCTGGGAGCCGACCGGCGGCATGTGGCTCGAACCCGACACCAACGTGCCGCGCGGTGAGTCGCTGGTGCGCCAGTTCGTCTACGGCATGCGCTTCTTCGAGCAGGAGTTCGGCACCCGCACCACCCTGCTCTGGCTCCCCGACGTCTTCGGCTACTCCGCCGCCCTGCCGCAGATCATGCGCGGCGTCGGCATCCGCCGCTTCATCACCAGCAAGCTCTCCTGGAATGACACCAATGCCTTCCCGCACGATACCTTCCGCTGGCGCGGCAACGGCGGTGCCGAGGTCCTGGCCCACTTCATCACCACGCCCGACCCCGGCGAGCGCTACTACACCTACAACGGCCACATGACCGCCGCCGAGGTGGTCGGCACGCCCCGCATCTACCGCCAGAAGGACATCAACACCGAGACCTTGTACCTCTTCGGCTGGGGCGACGGCGGCGGCGGCGTCACCCGCGAGATGTTGGAGGCCGCCCGCCGCCTCGGCACCCTCCCCGGCATGCCCGAACTCGTGCAAGGCAGCGCCGAGGACTACTTCGCCCGCCTGGAGGAGCGCGTCCACGCCCCCGAACTCCTCCCGCGCCTCCCGATCTGGGAAGGCGAGCTCTACTTCGAGTTCCATCGGGGCACCTACACCAGCCAGGGGCGCACCAAGTATGCCCACCGCCGCGCCGAGCTCGCCCTGCGCGACGCCGAACTCTGGTCCTCCGCCGCCCACGCCACCGCCCCAGCCCTCCCCGGCGACCAGCTCGACGACGCCTGGCGGCTCCTCCTGCTCCAGGAGTTCCACGACATCCTCCCCGGCTCCTCCGTCCCCGAGGTCTACGCCGACGCCGACCGCGACCTCGCCCGGGTCCGCAAGGAGGCCGACGCCGTCGCCCGCGCCGCCCAGGACGCCCTGATCGCCGCCGCCGCGCGCCCCGAGCGCTCCCTCTTCATCTTCAACCCGACCCCCTACACCCGCCACGATCCCCTCTACTGGGACCTCAAGGAGATCGACGACGAAGCCTTCATCCGCCAGAAGTTCGAGCACATCGCCGTCACCGCCGACGGCCAGCCCCTTGACACCCAGCTCGCCGGCCAGGGCACCGGCCGCCTCGTCGCCCCGCCCCCCGCCGGCATCCCCCCCTTCGGCTACCTCCGCTGCTCCCTATCGTCCGATCCCACTTCCCACTTCCCACTTCCCGACTTCCGACTTCATCATCACCGAACAGGTGATGGAAAACCGCTTCTACCGCCTCGAACTCGACCCGCGCGGCCACATCCGCTCCCTGCGCGACAAGCGCGCGGGCAACCGCGAGGTGCTCGCCCCCGGTGCCCGCGCCAACCAGCTGATCGCCTTCGAGGACAAGCCCCTGCAATACGACGCCTGGGACATCGACGCCTTCTGAGCAGAAGCCCTACCCCATCGACTCCCTGCACGAACTCACCGTCACCGAGCGCGGCCCGGTGCGCGGCATCGTCCGCCTCCGCCGCACCTTCCTCTCCTCGAGATCATCCAGCAGATCATCATCTACCGCGACAGTCCGCGCATCGACTTCGCCACCACGATCACCTGGCGCGAGCACCAGATCCTGCTCAAGCCGCCTTCCCGGTCGCTATCCACGCCGGGCACGCCACCTACGAGGTGCAGTTCGGCAACGTCGAGCGCCCCACCCACCGCAACACCAGCTGGGACCGCGCCCGCTTCGAGGTCTGCGCCCAGCGCTGGGCCGACCTCTCCGAAGGCGACTACGGCGTCGCCCTGCTCAACGACGGCAAGTACGGCTACGACATCCACGGCAACACGATGCGCCTCACCCTGCTCAAGTCCGGCATCATGCCCGACCCCAACGCCGACCAGGGCCGCCACCAGTTCACCTACATCCCCCCCATCCCGGCGACTGGCGCACCGCCGACGTCCACGCCCACGCCGCCGCCCTCGACTCCCCGCTCCAGGCCCGCGAAGCCCCCGCCGCGCCCGGCGGCACCACCCGCGACCGCCTCATCCTCGCCACCTGCGACCGCCCCGGCCTCATCATCGACACCATCAAGCCCGCCAACGACGGCCGCGGCCTCATCCTCCGCCTCTACGAAGCCCACGGCACCCGCGGCCCCGCCACCTCACCTTCGCCCACCCCATCGCCACCGCCGAGGGTGAACCTGCTGGAAGAGCACATCGGTCCCGCAGAACGCACAGACACACACGGTGTCACCCTCACCGTGCAGCCGTATGAACTGAAGACCCTGCGCGTGCAACTATGCCAATAGACATGGAGCGATGGTCGCCCTAAAATCCTATCTAGACAGTCCGGGTGTTTGTCTGTGGGGGGTGAGATATGGCCTGGCAAGTACAAGAGGCGAAGCAGCGCTTTAGCGCGCTTGTGCAAGACGCGCTTAGAGGATGGGCCGCAGATCGTGACGCGACATGGCGAGGCGGTGGTAGTCGTAATTTCAATCGACGAGTATGAGCGCCTGCGTGGGAAGCGCCCACCCTTCAACGAATTCCTCCTTACTGCGCCAGACTTCTCAGAACTGGAGACGGGTCGATGTTCTCGACACAAAGATACCGAATAGGCGGTCGCCAGCGTGCGGTCTGGGCGTTGACGAGGCAGAGGACGCACAGGATGGGGGGGTCGGGAGGGAAGATCGCCCAGTCAGCCGAGGCAGTCGACATGCGGACGGTACCCAGCGCGCGATTGTCCGCGTGCCGCGCGGGGCGGCGCGCGGCTCCACGGCCACCGTCTCAGAGAGCCCTTGTCGGCCAGCCGCGGGGAGGCGGTCGGGTCCGCAGTCGCAGAGCGGCACCGCGATCGCTACGGTGACGATGAGCGTGTGCGCCTTCTGCTTGTCGTCGCCGGGGACACGCGCTGCTCGCGATCAGCACGCGCCCGTCGCTGCTCCGGCGCCAGGAGGCGGGCACCGCCCGGCGACCGGCGATCGGCAGGGCGCGCGCGGGCAGCCCTCGCGCACCTCGCGCGGCTGAGAACAGCCAGCCGATGGGCAGCCGGGTACGAGCACGCCACGCGCAGCGCCAGGGCAGCGCCCCCCGCCGACGGCGCTCGCTCGCTGCTGCCGCAGGCCGCCCGTCGGTCAATCAGCCCCCAGGCCGCTGGCAGCCCGGTCAGCCCTTGACCAGGAGGCACCGTGAACATGGCCACACCGAGGGTACCTGGCAATGTGCTCTCCGGGCGCGCAAACCTGCGGGTGATCCGCAGGTGCGTACCGGGGTTGCCCGTACGCCTGGGACCGATCTGTATATCAGTGTGTTGGTTATCGGCGAGATTCGGCAAGGCATTGAACGCTTGCGCCGCCGCGACCCAGCACAGGCCACTATCTTCGATACCTGGCTGACGACACTGCGCCAAACCTACGCCGATCGACTCCTCCCAGTAACGGCTGAGATTACTGAAACCTGGGGCAGGCTCAATGTGCCTGATCCTCTGCCGACGATTGATGGCATGCTTGCAGCCACGGCGCTGGTTCATGGGCTGACGCTAGTCACGCGTAACACAAGCGACGTTGCACGCAGCGGTGTCCAACTCTTCAACCCCTTCAGTTCGTAGCACACGCTCGCCAATCACCGCCACCGCCCGCGCCAATCGCTCTTCGCGGGAGCCGCGCAGCAGCACGTATTCGCGGCCGGTGCGCTCCAGCCTTCCACGAAGGTGTCGTGCATCCAGTGGCGGATGTGCTCGCCATCCCGCAGGCCATCCTGCACGAAGGGGATTTCGTCGCCGGTGAGCAGGTAGAGGTCGTAGCGGCAACTGTCGGCGATGGCCTCGACCGCCGGGGAACGCGCATCAAGGTAGCGGCGGCCAAATGCTGGTGGCGAAGGCGTCGGTGTCGCAGATCAGCAGGCCACTCGACTCGCGCGCGGCGGCATCCTCCATGCGGCATTGCTCGGCCGCGATGTGGGTGAACTCCTCGGTCCGCCAGTCCGATTGGTCGCCGCGCGCCAGTCGCGCCTCGGAGTACTCGCGCCCATACTCCGGCACCCAGGTGGTGCGGTAGAGCGCCGCCAGATCCCGCGCCAGCGTCGTCGTCCCGGTCGATTCGGCCCCGACGACGCAGACGCGCTTCGCCAGGTAGGCAGCAACGGCGGCTCTAGATACTCCCACATCGCCAGCGGGTCGGCGCGCGCACCGCCGTCCCCGAGCAGGACACCGCCAGCCGCGCCGGGTCCACCGCGACGTGGCAACAGCCGAGGAAGTGGGCGTACCGCTCGCCATACCCCTCCGACGTGAAGACCACATCGGGCCGACCACCGACAGCCGATCGTCAACTCGGCCCAGAGCTGCGAATCATCATCCGGGTAGTGGTCATCGATCGCCAGCACGGTCACATCGGTGGATCTCGCGCAGCCACGCCGCCCGCAACTCACCCGAGAGCAGCTGCTCCGGCTTGCCGCAGACGATCACCGTCAGGTGGTCCACCCGCGCCGCCGCTGTATCGATCAGATACCTGTGCCCCCGATGCGGCGGGTAGAACTTCCCGATGACCACGCCCGTGCGACCAAGCTTCCCGCCCATCATGCCCTCGCTACGGGACCATGCCCCGTTGTTCGCCCAATGCTGGGAGAGGAGTGGCCACAGCAACGGTAGGGGTTGAGGTCACCAGCGACCGCCGCCACTCTCGCAGCCCAGCAGGCAAAGGCCGAGGAAGAGCGCTAGAGTGCCGCCGTCAGTGGCAGCCCACGGTTGGCGTAGAGCCAGATGTAGATGATGTCGGCGGTGATCCAGACGTACCAGTTCTCGAGCAGCTTGCGCGTCAGCAGGTACTGCGCCACCAGGCTGAGTACGGTGGTCAGTGCATCGAGGAATGGCGCGGAATCATTGACGGAGCGCAGGAAGATGGTCAGGCCGGCGGTTGCGGCCACCGCCAGGGCAGCCAGGATCGCCAGGTGCGCCGGGGAAGCGCGCGAGACGAGCAACCGGGTCTGCTGTTCGCCGCCGCGTAGCCACCAGTACCAGCCGAGGATGCCGAGCACGATGTAGAAGAATTGCAGCGTCATGTCGGCGAAGAGGCGCGCTTCGAAGAAGAGCACGATGTAGAAGACGTTGCTCGCGAGGCCGATCGGCCAATTCAGGATCTGCTGCCGCACCGTCAGCCAGACGCAGACGCCACCGGTGACGAAGCCGAAGACCTCGGTCATATCCAGTGGCAGCCATCCGAGCAGGGTTCCGGCGACTAATGCTGCCGACAGGGCGATTGCGCTTGCGACTTCCCAGCGTTTCATTGGTCACTCCCGATCTCATCAAAACTATATCCTAGTATTACAGTAGTACAATTGCTCATCGCTGTCAACTGGGCGATACTCCGACAAGCCAACGGGGTTCCAGACCTACACTTGACGCTCGGGCATCCTGGCTATTCAGTCGCCCCTCCGAATGTCACCAGACCATTATCTATGTGAGGTGCCATGCCGATCGACCGCGTCGCCGTCGCCGTCGATGTTGCCTGCTTTGCGCTCCGCGAGGGAGCGTTACGATTGCTACTCGTGCGGCGGCAGGCCGCACCGTTCGCGGATACCTGGGCGCTGCCGGGTGGCGTTGTGCAGGGCCACGAACCGCTCGAAACTGCCGCGACGCGCATCCTCGCCGAGCGGACGGGGCTTGCCGTGGCCTACCTGGAGCAGCTGTACACGTTCGGTGATCCCGACCGCGACCCGCGTGGTCGGACATTGTCGGTTGCGTACTATGCGTTGCTGCCTCCCACGGCGCTGGCCGATGCGGCCCAACCGGGGCGGGCGGTTGGCGAGTTGCGGTGGGCCGATGCGGACGAGTTGCCGGAACTCGCGTTCGACCACGGGCGAATCGCGGCGTATGCGCGGCAGCGCCTGGCGCAGAAGCTGGCGTATAGCCCGCTGGCGTTCTACCTGCTGCCGGAGAAGTTCACGATGGCCGACCTGCGCCGGGTCCACGAGGCGATCGAGGGTCGGCGCTACACGCACCTGAGCAACTTCCAGACGTTGATGCGGACGCGCTGGGATCTGTTGCGCGTCCCTGGCGAGTTCGACCGCACGAGTAAGCGTCCGGCGCAGCGCTACCGGTATGGCGGGGCGCTGGAAGTGCCGGGGCCGCCGGGCGAGGGGTGAGCAGGCGAGCAGGAGAACGGGCGAACGGGAGAACGGGCGATAGGGCGATGAGCACGGCTCGGGGACTCTCTTCAGCGAGCGTATGGCTTGTGGTGAAGGGTTCTCCTGTTCGCCTGTTCGCCCATTGCCGTCGGGACTTCGCCAGGGCTTTGCCGGGGGCGAGCCAGAGGGGGGCGAGGTAAGCGGGGGTGGTGGAGAGCGGGAGCACCTCGTCCTTGATCTGGATGCCGAGTTCCTGGCCGCTGAAGGCCTGGCGAGCGGCGATGCGCGCCCAGGTCGCGGTGGCGCGCCTGGAGGGCGGCGCGGAGATCGGCGTCGGCGACGATGATGGGGTCCTCGCAGTTGACGGCGCGGCCGGGCGGCATGGGGACGGGGATGATGTCGCACTGGAAGGGCATGCCGGAGGCGAGCTGGGCGGGGCTGCCGGGATAGATGGGGGTGGACCCACTCGTCATAGCCGGTGAGGTGGGCGGGGGTTGAGGGGGGGGGCTGACTGGAGGCCGCCCTCGGCGGGGACGGCGGTGACGCGCTCGTGGATGTAGCCGCCGGTGACGCCGGACCGATGGTCTCGTGCGCAGGTGGCGGCGCTGATGACCAGGGGATGGCGATCTGGTCCGAGGAAGGCTTGGTCGTCGTCGGTGGCGAGGCCGGCGCAGGCGCAGAGGCCACCCCGAAGCCGACCGCGGTAACGGCGTCGCCGCGCGCGATGCGGCGGGTGCCGGGCTGCGCAGACCGACGATCGGGCCGGTGCCGGAGGCGAAGAGGGACGTGGGTGGAGAGGGGGTCGCCCTCGTAGCCCATGTTGCCGACGGTGGCGAGTTCGGTGAGGCCGGGGCGGGCCGCGCACGTGCGTGCGACGGCGGCGGTGGCGCGGGCGGCGGCCCACTCGAAGGCGGCTCGATCTGCTCGGGCTCGGCGACGGTGGCGCGGAGGCCGGTGGTGGGGTCGAGCAGGATGGGGGTGGCCTCGCGGACGGCGGCGGGGTCGCCGGTGAGGTCGCGGAGGGTGTCGACGAGCATGGCGGGGGCGAAGCCGAGGCGCGCCGGACCACTCGGCGGGGGTGAGGTATTTCCAGCCGATCGGGCCGACCGACTGGCTTGGGGCGGAGGCCGGCGTCGCGCAGGGCGTCGGCGAGGCGGGGAGCGCGGCGGCGGTCCTGGCCGGGGAGGCTGAGGAAGCTGGCAGAGGGCGACCTCGACGGGGAGGGCGAGCAGGCTGGCGTAGTCGGAGCCCTCGTTGCCGACGGAGGATGCGGCGGTCGGCGGGGCCGAGGAGGAGGACGGCCTCCTCGAAGCGGGGGTCGAAGCCGATCAGGTAGGTGAGGTTGGCGTAGTGCTCGCGGTCGCCGTAGACGACGAGCCGGTCGGCGTTGGCGGCGGCGTAGGCACGCGCGCAGCAGGCGGCGTGGGTGGCGGCGGGGATCGCGGGGCGTTCCGCGATGTCGCCGAAGTCGGGGAGGGCAGGTCGCGCCAGGTGATCTCCATGGTGCTCCTCGCTTGGCTGGGGTGCCCGAGGGCGGGCATCTTTGTCTGGCTCACTTGCGGATCAGGATCTGGCTCAGGGCTTCTTCTCCAGGGCATGGGTCGGCACGGTGGCGTCAGGGGCAGGGTAGCCGACCGGGATGACGACGTAGGCACGCTCGTTGCGGGGGCGCTCCAGGATGCTGAGGAAGCCCATCGGGTTGGGGGTGTGGGTGAGGGCGGCGAGGCCGGCGTGGGTGAACTGGCGAGGAAGAGGCCAGCGGCGTGCCGACCGACTCGGCGACATAGTAGTGCTTGAACTGGCGCTCGGTCCCATCCGGCTGCACGAGGCCAGGCCTGGGCGAAGACGATGACGATGTAGGGGGCGTCGGTAGGGTGGAGTGTGACGGGGTCGGTGCCGAGGGCGAGGGCCGCGCGCCACTCGGGCGTGATGTGGCGGGCGTAGAAGTCGCGCTCCTCCTCCTCGGCGGCGGCGCGCAGGCGGGCTTTGGTCCGGATCGCCGATGACGACGAAGGTCAGGGTTGCTGATTGGCACCGGAGGGCGCTGCCGGCGGCGGCGATGGCGTTCTCGATCGAGTCGAAGGGGACGGGGTCGGGCGAGCGATTGGCGGATGCTGCGGCGCGTGCGCATGGTGGCCCAGGAAGGCCTGCGAGCGCGCGAGGCTTTCCTCGAAGGGTGGTCGCGTGTAATGCAGCGGCGTGGTGACGTAGCTGGCGTCGTTTACGAAGGGGTCGACGCCCCCAATTTCCCTCGGCCATTCTCCACCTCTCCATGGGGCACGTTTGTGCCGGTGTTGTCAGGGCGCACTGTAGCATGGGTGTGGGAGGTGGGGGAAGGGGGGCGCTGCGGTGCGGATGTAATCGTGTATGTGTGAGTTACGTGTACGCGTGTAATTCGCTTACGATGAAAAGTAGGTTTGTTTTTTGCATTTTCACTTTTTCTTTCTTCCCCAGGTGGGCTGATGTAGGTGGCTGGCGAAGGCAAGGCCCCCATCCCCCCCAATGCTGGGGGGACTTCTTCAGGTGGCGATTGCGTGGGTGTGATGGGGGTGGGATTGGCCCCCTCAATCCCCCATGAATGGGGGGACTTTAGCGGGTGGCTGGGGCGAGGAGATGGTGGTCACAGTGGGCCTCCTCGGGGTGGGTGGCGAATGGGCGGTGGTGCGTCCTGGTGCCGCTATCTCTACGGACCCGTCGAGGGGGGCAAATCGTGCCAGATTGGGGTGAGTTGCACAGATGGTAATGCGAAGGACAGGGAACGGGCTATGACCTGAGCGGCTGGCTCGCCTCGATTGCCCACACGAGCGGCGGCGCGACGCTGGCGAGCTTCGACTATACGCGCAACGCGGCCGGCAATGTGACGCGGCTCCAGCAGACGGGCGGGAGCGGCCCGGCACCGGCGAGCTATGGAGTACGACCCGGTCGGCAACCGGGTGTCGGTGACGGCGAACGGCGGGACGACCTACGCGGCCTACGACGGCAACAACCGCCTCTGCTGGGACGGCGGGGCGACGACCGGCCCCTGCAACATGCCGCCCACCGGGGCGACGACCTACGTCAACGACAACAACGGCAACCGCACCGGCCGCACGATGGGCGGCGTGACCACGACCTACGGCTACGACAAGGCGAACCGGCTGGTGAGCGTGGGCACTGGCTTGGCCGGCACCCACCACCTACAAGTACGACGGTGATGTACCGGGTGGCCAAGACCACGGGCAGCACCACGACTGCCTTCACCTGGGATCGGCTGGGCGCGGGTGGGCTGGGGGCGGTGATCGGCGACGGGGCGGGAGAGTACGTCTTCGGCCCGGCGGGCTTGCAGGCGCGCGTGGCGGGCGGGGCGGCGCGGTGGTCGCACGCCGACGGGCTGGGAGCGTGCGAAGCTTGGTCACCGACGGCGCGGGCGCGGTGGCGGGCGGCGGCGGCTACGAGCCGTGGGGCGCGGCGCAGCCGGGCACGACGGGGCTGGGGGTCTTCGCCTTCGCGGGGCAGGGGGACGGGGAGGCGGGCTGGTCTCCTGCGGGCGCGGCTGTCTGACCCGGCGACCGGGCGCTTCCTTCAGCAGGATCCGGCCGGGCTGGCCGCGAGCGGGCCGAACCTGTACGCCTACGCGGGCGGCAACCCGACCAACTACGCCGACCCGAGCGGGCGGGATCTCTTGGCGGCGATGGCTGCTGGGGCTGCTCACAGTCAACCTGGAAAAGCCCTCGGCGGTAGTCGGTCGGACAGGGGGCATCTTGCGGGTATCGCTCATGCTACCGGAGGCGGGGTCAACGAAGCGCTCGGCGTTGTCGCCATTGCCGATCAACCAAGGGCGTGCTATAGTTTGCGGCGGTACACACTCCTCGCGAGTGTGTGTCTTGTTCTGTGCGTGAGGTTTGGGGCGGGCGATGGTCCGCTCGGGTGGAATTGATTGGTCTCAGGGGAGGGATTCGCCAGCATGATCAAACTCCGGCTGCGGCGCATGGGTGCCAAGAAGAAGCCGAGCTATCGCATCGTGGTTGCCGATGCCCGCTCGAAGCGCGACGGTCGTTTTGTGGAGATTGTCGGCCATTACAATCCGCTGACCGAGCCGACGACGATCGTCATCGACGGCGACCGCGCCCGCTACTGGCTGGGCCAGGGTGCGCAGCCGACCGAGCGCGTGGCGAAGCTGCTGAAGATTCGCGGCATCACCGACGAGGGCGGCAAGGTGGTGGCGGTCGCGACCGAGGCGGGCGCGGCGGCTGAGACTGCTACGGCGGCCGAGTAGCACGACCGCGACGCGGCGTTGCTGGCGGGCGGGGAGGCGCGGATGGACCAACTGCAACAGCTGGTCGAGTACATGGCTGCGGGGCTGGTCGATCGCCCCGAGGAGGTCCACGTCGATAGTCGGCGGCGCGGCCCGCTGGTGACGCTGCACCTGCGCGTGGCCGAGGATGAGCTGGGCCGGGTGATCGGCAAGGGTGGGCGGATCGCGAAGTCGATGCGGACGATGGTCGGCATCGTCGCCGCGCGCCAGGGGCTGCGCGTGACCCTGGAAATCGAAGGCTGATTGTGTCGGATACCCCGCGAGATTCGCCTGCTGAGCAGCAACCCAACGCAACTGAGCATCCCGCGCCGAGCGACGCCACGCGCACGCCGAGTGGGTCCACCGCCCGGCGCGGGCGTGGGCGGGTCAGGGTGGCGGCTGGGGGTGCGGCTGCGCCCGCGCTGCGTCGCCGCACGACCGCGCCGAGTGGTCCGCCGCCGATCCCCGAGCGGTCGCCCGCACCGGAGCACCTGATTGTGGGGCGGATTAGTGCCGTGCATGGGGTGCGCGGGGAGTTCCGGATGGCGATCATCACCAATCACCCGGAGCATCTGCGGCAGATTCGCACCATCTTCCTCGGCGAGGGGCGCGAACCGTTCCGGTTGGCGCGGCTGCGCCCGAATCCGAGCGGGAAGGAAGCGCTGGTGAAGCTGGCGGGGCTCGATTCGCCGGAGGAGGTCGCCGACCGGCGCGGGCAGCTGGTCCGCATCGCGCTCGCCGACGCGCCGCTGCTGCCGGAGGGGGAGTATTACCACTACCAACTCCTGGGGATTGATGTGGTGGATGAGGCGGAGACGTTTCTGGGGCGGGTGGCGGAGATCATCGAGACCGGGGCGAACGATGTGTACGTGGTGCGCGGCCCGGCGGGCGAGGTGCTGCTGCCGGTGATCGAGGGAGTGATCCTTTCGGTCGATCCGGTGGGCGGGCGGATGGTGGTGCGGCAGCCGGAGTATTACTGAGCGGCCCCGTGGCGGTTGCCCCAAGGCATGTGCCCCAAGGTCTGAAGACCTGGGCTGAAGGCTCGCTGCGGTTCGCCGCAAAGTCCGCCTGCGCGGACTGACTATCCCAACGGCTGCTGCCCACGATAGCGTTATTCATCTGCAGCACAAAACGCGGCCCCGAGGACATCTCCTCGGGGGCCGCGATTGTGCGCTGGGTGGGGTTAGCCGAGGTAGAGTTGCAGGAGGGCTTCCGGGCCGACTGCGGGGCGGTTGAGGCGGCCGACGATCATGAAGTAGACGACGATGCCGCAGAGGGCGATCAGGATGAAGGGTAGCAGGAAGCCCAGGACGGCCTGGAGATTCACGCCGCTGGGCGGGATGTCCTCGCCCTTTTCGACGAATGGTAGCGGAATCGGTGCTTTCATCTGGACCCTGCGCTCCTCTCTCACGTCGCGCGATGGTGCGCTCCCCTCGCCACCAGCACGCCCCAATCTGTGTGTTGCGCTGCTCGCCCGTTGCGGGCGAGTCGAATGCCGATGTTACTACACACTATACCATGTGCCGTGCCAGGGTCCCATCGCCGTTAGCGCGGGGCGCGGAAGCCGGCGGCCTGGGCTTCTTCGGCGCTGGCGAAGCAGACTTCGGCGTCGGTGCGGTTGTAGAACTGGCTGCCGGGGACGTGGTAGATGAAATCCCCGGAGCGGCTGTGATTCCCCTTGACGGGGTGCGAGGCGGGACATTGGCCGTCGGTGGGGGCGGCGGTGGCGATCCCGGCCGTGCTGGCGCGCTGGGCGGCCTGGGAGGCGGTGGCGACGCTCGCCGGCTCGGCAGGCGGCGCGGCGGCTGATGTGGCGGGGGCGAAGCCCATCACCGGCTGGGAAACCTGCGCACCCGGCAGGACTGCGGGCAGGGTGTGGACCTGGTAGACCTCGATCACCGGCACGGCGGTGAGGTGCCGGGAGAGGATGTCGCGCACGCGCCATTCGTCGGGCGACCGCTCGTAGGTGTTGACCTGTTCGAGCGTGTCCCAGTGGGTGAGGATGATGTATTCGCCGCTCGATTCGTCGCAGAGCAGCGAGATGGTTTGCAGGCCGGGTTGGCGTCGCATGATCGGCGCGATCTGGTCGGCCAACTCCTCGGCCAATTCCGCGAAGCCCTGTGAGAGGTTGATCCGTTCGATCCGCGCGTACATGCGACTCCTCATTCGTCCCAAGCAATAACTGACAACGCGCGCATAGTACCACATGAATGTAGAATGGAGAATGAAGAATGGAGAAATGAGGCAAAGCCATGGGGAACGGTCGGTTTACCGGGGAGAGACGGGATATTCAGGCGCGGGCGTTTGACTTTGCGGTGCAGATTGTGCGCCTGCACCAGAGGATTGCGCGGCAGGGGCCGGAGGGGAGGGTGATTGGCAGCCAGCTGTTGCGATCGGGAGCGTCGATTGGGGCAAACCTGGAAGAGGCAGCCGCAGGGCATAGTCGTGCAGACTTTATTGCGAAGTGCGTTGTTGCGTTGAAGGAGGCCAGAGAGACGCATTACTGGCTACGATTGATTGCTGCATGCGGGATCGCGGGCCAGCAAGACCTTGCTCCGCTCACTGCGGAGGCGAACGCGTTGGTAGCAATTCTCACGGCGATTGTGAAGAACGCACGACTTCCCGCTGGGCCGACAGGTTCCACGGACTAACGACCCATTTCTTCATTCTCCATTCTCCATTCTCTATTCGGAGGCATCATGGACATTCAGTCACTTCGCGCGGAGACGCCTGGGTGCGCGACGGCGCTGCACTTGAATAATGCGGGGGCGGCGCTGATGCCCCGGCCGGTGTATGAGGCGGTGACGGGGCATCTGGCGCGGGAGTATGCGACGGGTGGGTATGAGGCGAAGGATGAGGCGCACGAGCGGGTTGAGGCGGTCTATGGGAGTGTGGCGCGGTTGTTGAATGCGCAGCCACAGGAGATCGCGATTGTCGAGAATGCGACGCGCGCGTTCGATATGGGGTTCCACGCGATTCCGTTCGAGCCGGGGGAGGTGATCCTGACGTCGGTGGCGGAGTATGCGTCGAACTACCTGGCGTACCTGCGGATGGCGGAGCAGGTTGGTGTGATCGTGCGGGTGGTGCCGAACGATGCGCACGGGCAGCTCGATGTGGCGGCGCTGGAGGGGTTGCTGGATGAGCCCGGGGCGCGCGTGCGGCTGGTGGCGGTTTCGCACATGCCGACGCAGTCGGGGCTGGTGCAGCCGGCGGCGGCGATCGGGGCGCTGACCAGGGCGCGCGGGGTGCTCTTTTTCCTCGACGCGACGCAGTCGGCGGGGCAGTTGCCGCTCGATGTGGGGGCGATTGGCTGCGATCTGCTCTGCTCGACGGGGCGGAAGTATCTGCGCGGGCCGCGCGGGGTGGGGTTCCTCTATGCGCGCGAGGCGGTGTTGCCGATGCTGGTGCCGCCGTTCATCGATTTGCACGCGGCGACGTGGACGGGCAGTGACACGTACGAGTTGCGCGCGGATGCGCGGCGTTTCGAGAACTGGGAGTCGAATGTCGCGGGGACGCTGGGGCTCGGGGCGGCGGTTGAGTATGCGCTGGGGTTGGGGGTGGAGGCGATCTGGGAGCGGGTGCGGGAGCTGGCGGCGCGGCTGCGGGCGGGGCTGGCGGAGATTCCGGGCGTGACGGTCCATGACCGGGGTGAGGGGCGTGGGGGGATCGTGACGTTCACGATCGGGGATGCCGATCCGGAGGTGATCAAGGAGGCGCTGCGGGTGCGGCGGGATCGGCCGGATGGGACGGCGACGGCGCGGCCGATCAATGTCTCGACTTCGACGTTCCGGGGGGCGTTGCACGATTTTGTCGACCGGCCGGTGCGGGCGTGGGTGCGGTCATCGGTGCATTACTACAACAGTGAGGAGGAGTTGGGGGAGTTTCTGGGGGCGGTGAGGGAGCTGGCGAAGTGCTGAGTGCTGAGTGCTGAGTGCTGAGTGAGGACGAACGGGCGAACGGGCGAACGGGCGATGACCGATAGGGATGGACCGCACCCCGTCGCCTGCGGGCGGCACCCTTCTTCCGGCGGTTGGGAGAGGGGCGGGTAGTGCGGAAGAGGGGCGGGGGGATGGGGTGGCATGTGGGTGTTTCAATCGCCAGCTGCTCTCGCGGTGCTCTCGAGTTGTCGGTATTCGCGATCGGTAGTGCATGGGGTATGATGTGGGCATCGAGCGCAACAGAATAGCAACTCCGGAGGTGGGGCGATGCGGCACGAGCGCTATGATGTGGTGATCATTGGGGGTGGGGCGGCCGGGTGTGTGCTGGCGGCGCGGCTCAGCGAGGATGCGGGGCGCACGGTCTTGTTGATTGAGGCGGGGCCGGATTATGGATCTGACCAGGGAGCCTGGCCCGCTGAGCTGCGCGATCCGAGCGGTTTGCAGGTTGATTCGCATCCCTGGGGCTATTACCACGCTTACCCTTCCGGCGGTCAGCCGATGCACTTGCCGCGTGCGCGCATTCTGGGCGGATCGACGACGATCAATGGCTGCATCTGGCTGCGCGGTTCGCGCATTGACTACGATGGTTGGGCCGCGCGCGGCAATCCGGGGTGGGGCTTTGCTGAGTTGTTGCCATATTTTCGACGCGCAGAGTCGGATCCCTTTGCCGCTGCGTCGCCGTTGCATGGTGCCGATGGCCCGGTGCCGGTCTGGCGACTCGCCGCCGAGGCGATGACGCCGGTTGACCGGGCGCTGCTGGCGACGGCGGAGGAGCTCGGCTTCGATCCGACGCCCGATCTCAATGATGCGGCCGATCAGCGGCCGAGCGTGGGGCCAGCGCCGAAGAATATCGCCGACGGGGCGCGGATGAATGCCGCGTTCACCTACCTCGCGGCGGCGCGGGGGCGGCCGAATCTCGACATCGTGCCCGATACGGCGATCGATCGCGTCGAAATCGTGGGGGATCGCGCGGTCGCGGCGCTGGCGACCGATGGGCGGCGCTTCGCGGGCGAGGAGATCGTCCTGGCGGGCGGGGCCTACGGCTCGCCGGCGATGTTGCTCCGCTCGGGGATCGGTCCGGCGGAACATCTGCGCGAGATGGGCATCCCGGTGGTGCGCGAGCTGCCGGGGGTCGGCGAGCGATTGCTCGATCATCCGGTTATTCCGGCCGGGATCTATCTGTATCGTGTTGCGCCGGAGGCGGCGGCCGAGATGGGTGCGTTCGTCCCGGCGGCGATCAAGGCGCGGAGCGGGCAGGTGGCGGAGGATATCGATCTGCACATCTATCCGATCCAATATCGCGACGGGGAGAGCGGCGACTGGTGCCTCACGTTCGCCGTCAGTTTGATGTACTCGCGGTCGCGTGGCCGGGTGCAGCTGACCGCGAAAGACCCGGCAGCGACGTTGCGGATCGATCACAACTATTGCGGCGATCCGGGTGATCTGGAGGCGCTGTGCGACGGGGCGCAGATCGTTGAGCGACTGGTGGCGACACCGCCACTGGCCGGGCTGCTGACTCCGGCACCGAATGCGCCGAGCGGCTGGGAGCGGGCGCGGCTGGGCACGTTGATCCGAGAGACGATCGGGACGACCTACCATCCGTCGAGCACATGCAGCATGGGGCCGACGAGTGACCCGCTGGCGGTGGTGGATGCGGCTGGCAGGGTACACGGGTTGCGCGGGCTGCGCGTGGCCGATGCTTCGATCTTCCCGACGGGTCCGCGCAGTAACCTGCATTTTCCAGTCGTCGCGGTGGCCGAACGGTTGGCGCAGGTGATGCGCGACGGGGGTGAGGCTGGTCCGAGAGGGACGGCTGACGATTGAGACTGCGGCTGGGGTGGCTGCGGCCAACGCAAGATCAACTGTGTTGGTTGGGTCCAACCAACAATACACCCATGACGCGCAACTGCCAGCCAGCGGCGCGTACAGGCCGCTCTCGGCCAGTGCGAGGAGCTATGGTAGATTGATAGTATTGGAATTGGGCGTGTGTGCGCCCGGTGGGTGAATGGTGGAGCGGACGGGGACATGGAATTTTTGGTGGGGCTGCATTCCCTGTGGCGCTGGGTGGTGCTGATTGTCGTGGTGGTCGCGCTGGTGCGCGGGGTGATGGGGTGGCTGCGCGGCGGGGCGTGGACGGCGAATGACAAGACGCTGGCGCTGGTGACGACGATTGTGATGGATTTGCAGTTGTTGCTGGGGTTGGCGGTTTATGGTGGCGGGCAGCACTGGAAGTCGGAGAATTCGAGCACGTTCATCGCGTATATCCACCCGCTGGTGATGATCGGCGCGATTGTGGTGGTGCATGTGACCAGTATCCTGATTCGGCGCACCGAGCCGGCGAATGCGAAGTTCCGCACGCTGACGATCGGCCTGCTCGTCGCGTTCCTGATGATCGGCGGGGCGATTCCGTCGGGCACCTGGTCGCACATCTGGGCCTGAGATAGGGAATGTCGGACGCGGTGGACATGCCTCGCAGCCTCGTGATCTTCGGTGTGCGCGTGGATGATGTGACCGAGGATGAGGCGGTCGCCCTGTGCGAGCGATTTGTGGCCGAGGGGCGGCGCAGCGTGGTGACACCAAATCCTGAGATTGTGCTGGCTGCCGGGCGGGACCGGGGGCTGCGCCATGCGCTGGCCCGCGCCGATCTGGCGATCCCCGATGGTGGGGGGCTGCTGCTGGCGGCGCGCTGGTGGGGGCGGCCGTTCCGCGCCCAGGTGCGGGGGAGCGATCTGACGAATCGGCTGCTGGAGCGGGCGGTCGCGCGCGGCTGGCGGGTCTTTTTCCTGGGCGGTGCGCCCGGTGTGGCGGAGGCGGCGTCGACGCGCGCGGTGGAGCGCTGGCCGGGGCTGCGCGTGGCGGGCACGTTCGCCGGGGATGGCGAGGAGTCGGGCGACGAGGCGACGCGCGCGGCGGTGGAGCGGGCGGGGCGAGTCGATCTCTTGCTGGTGGCGTATGGGGCGTCGCGGCAGGAGCGGTGGATGGCGCGCAATCTACCGCGCCTCGATGTGGGGGTGGCGCTCGGGGTGGGGGGTGCTCGATTTCCTCTCGGGGCGGTGCCGCGTGCGCTGCGCTGGATGCGCGAGGCGCATTTGGGTGGCTGTTCCGGCTGCTGGTGCAGCCGTGGCGTTTGAAGCGGCAGGTGTTGGCGGCGCGGTTTTCCCGATGGTGGGGTGGGTGGCGGTGAGGCGGGGGGACGGGGAGGCCCCCTAAATCCCCCCAATGCTGGGGGGACTTTAAGGCCGTGGTGGATGCGGAGGTGTGTGGTTGGGGTGGGGTTGGCCCCCTAAATCCCCCACATGTGGGGGACTTTAACGGGTGGCGGGGGTGAAAGTCCGCAGCTATCTGGGACACAAGCAAGACGGCGGCTCCGCATTGGGGCCGCCGTCTTGCTTGTGTGGATTAGAGGGTCCAGTGGCTGGTGTTCTCGGGGATGGTTGGCTGCGAGGGCGGGTCCAGTAGACGGCGAGGATGATGGGGCCGGCGATGGGGACGAGGAGCCAGAGCAGGTGGCCCCAGCTTTCGTCGGCATCGCGGAGGCGGCGGACGCCGACCGCGAGGGTGGGGAGGAGCGTGATGATGGCGAAGATCGCGGCGAGGACCGAGCCGAGGGTGGCGGTCGGGCCGAGTTGGGCGAAGGAGAAGACGTTGCAGAGGGAGAGTACGAGGGTGTAGAAGAGCGCGTACCACCAGAACTCGGCGCGGGTTGCGCGCCCCTCGAAGTCGGCGTAGTGGCGCAGGGCGCGGGCTACGGATTCGAAAAACCCTGGTTGTGTTTGGGCTACCTGGCTCACCTGGATACCTCCTCAATGCGGGCTGGGACGGGGCGGACAAGCGCCGCTCGGCGGTGCTCGAACCTGGTCGAGCCGTCGCAGATTCATTTACGCGGTTACACCGGGACTGAAGTCCCGGCGAAGGGCTGCGGCCACGAAGTCCGCCTCCGCAGACTGGGATCCATTCGATGAGGGTCGGTTTCGTGGTTCTGTAGGGCCTGCGAAGCTGGGTCCGCGTGCGGGGATAGTCAGGGGTGCGTGAAAGGCGTGGGCTGTGGGATGAGTGGGCTGCGTGGGGCGCGGGATGGTAGTAGACTGGTGGGGCGTTCCGCGCTTTCCGATGTCCCGCCTGAAAGGAGCAGATAGCCATGGTGACGACTTCCGGCGATGCGGCCCGGCTCCCGGCCTGGCAGGCGCTCGCGGAGCATTATTCGCGGGTGAGCGCGACCCATCTGCGCGATTTGTTCGCGGCCGATCCGCGGCGCGGCGAGCGGTTGGTGGCCGAGGGCGCGGGGCTGTATCTCGATTATTCGAAGCACCGGGTGACCGATGAGACGCTGGGGCTGCTGCTGCTGCTGGCGGAGGAGTCGGATCTGCGGGGGCAGATCGAGGCGATGTTCTCGGGGGTGCGGATTAATGCCACCGAGGATCGCGCGGTGTTGCACGTTGCCCTGCGTGCGCCGCGCGGCACGGCGATCGTGGTGGATGGGGTCGATGTGATGCCCGAGGTCCACGCGGTGCTGGAGCGGATGGCGGAGTTCGCCGACCGGGTGCGCAGCGGGGCGTGGACGGGGCAGACGGGGAAGCGGATCCGCAATGTCGTGAATATCGGGATCGGTGGGTCGGATCTCGGCCCGGCGATGGCGTATGAGGCGCTCCGGCACTACAGCGACCGGGAGATGACCTTCCGGTTCGTCGCGAATATCGACGGCACGGATCTGGTGGAGGCGATTCGCGATCTCGATCCGGCGGAGACGCTGTTCATCGTCTGCTCGAAGACCTTCACGACGCTGGAGACGATGACGAATGCGAGCAGCGCCCGCGAGTGGTGTCTGAAGGCGCTGGGGGATGAGGCGGCGGTGGCGAAGCACTTCGTCGCGGTCTCGACCAATGCCGGCGCGGTGGCGAAGTTCGGGATCGACACCGACAACATGTTCGGTTTCTGGGACTGGGTCGGCGGGCGCTACTCGATGGATTCGGCGATCGGGCTCTCGACGATGATCGCGATCGGGCCGGATGGTTTTCGCGCGATGCTCGACGGTTTCCGGGCGATGGACGAGCATTTTCGCGATGCGCCGTTCGAGCGCAATCTGCCGGTGCTGATGGGGCTGCTGGCGGTCTGGTACGCCGATTTCTTCGGGTCGCAGACGGCGGCGGTGGTGCCGTACGACCAGTATCTGCGCCGTTTCCCGGCCTATTTGCAGCAGTTGACGATGGAGTCGAACGGGAAGTCGGTGACGCGGGGCGGGGAGCGCGTGCCCTACGCGACCAGCCAGGTGATCTGGGGTGAGCCGGGGAGCAGCGCGCAGCACTCATTCTTCCAGTTGCTGCACCAGGGAACGCATCTGATCCCGTGCGATCTGATCGGCTTCGACCAGACGCTGAATCCGCTGGGGAATCACCACGATCTGCTGATGGCGAACCTTTTTGCGCAGGCGGAGGCGCTGGCGTTCGGCAAGACGGCCGACGAGGTGCGCGCGGAGGGGGTGGCGGGCGAGCTGGTGCCGCACAAGACGTTCAGCGGGAACCGGCCGACGAGCGTGATCCTGGCGGAGCGGCTGACGCCGGGGGTGCTGGGGGCGCTGGTGGCGCTCTACGAGCACAGCGTCTTCACGCAGGGGGCGATCTGGCAGATCGATGCGTTCGATCAGTGGGGCGTCGAGCTCGGGAAGGTGCTGGCGACGCGGATTATCCCGGAGCTGGCGTCGGATGGGGCGCTGGGGCACGATAGTTCGACGAATGCGCTGATCCGGCGGTATCGGGCGGGGCGACGGGGGTGACGGGGTGTGGAGAGAGGAGAGAGGAGAGAAGGGAGAGGAGAGAAGGGTGGTGGAGGCGCATGGTGGGTGCCCCAAGAGTTGAAACCCTGGGCTGGGGGTGCGCTGCGGCGCACCGCGAAGCCGCCTGCGCGGGCTCGGGGGCACCGGGACTGAAGTCCCGGCGAAGGGCTGCGGCCACGAAGTCCGCCTCCGCGGACTGGGTTCGGCGGGAGCTGCGGGGGGACATTGAGAGGTATCGGGACTGCTGTACTCTCGTTTTGGGGCGGTGGGCGCGGTAACATTTCCCGTGGTGCTGTCGTTTAGTTTGCAGGTAGCGGCCAGCATCAGCTGTACAGATGTCGATTAACGCGCCTCCCGCGTCGAGAGAGGGACGTTTGAAGAATCGCACCCACCGCGCTATTCCGCGACCGCGTCGTTTTGTGGCTGTGCTCTGGGCGCTGCTGCTGAGCCTGACGATGGTGTTGTCGGCCTGCACGCTGCCGGGGCAGCCGGTCGATCCGCCGACGCCTTCGCCGACGATCGCGCCGCCGACCGTGACGGCGTCGCCGACGACGGCGCGCGTGGCGCAGGTGAGTCCGACGACGACGCCGACCACGACGCGCACGGCGACGCGCCCGCCCGCGACGCCGACGACCGCGCCGTCAGCGTCGCCGACGCAGGCGCGGGCTTCGGCGACACCACGACGGGGCGCGGGACGCCGGGGACGCCGGGATCCGGGACGCCGGGGACGGGGCGGGGGACGCCGACGGGCACGCGGACGCCGTTCACACCGACCGCCGATGAGCCGTGCGTTTCGAGCGATCTGGAGACGCCGCCGTTGTCGGAGGGGACGTCGACGCTGGCGACGGTGGAGCAGGCCTATCGCTGCTTGCTGCTGCACCATGTCAGCCGCAATACGACGCTCGATCACAAGGTGCTGCTGAACGGGGCCTGGGATATCTTCAAGGAGGCGGGGCTGCCGGCGGAGGATGCCGCGCCGCTGGTGCTGACGGGCGATAAGGAGAAGGACTGGCAGGTCTATGCGACGCGCTTCAATGCGCTGATCAAGAAGTATGGACGGCAGCTGGAGGAGCCGCTGGCGCGCGTGGCGATGCAGGGGATGGCG
Source organism: Chloroflexia bacterium (assembly GCA_046328475.1). GTDB lineage: Bacteria > Chloroflexota > Chloroflexia > Thermomicrobiales > CADCWN01 > CADCWN01. The sequence goes on from JAXLWN010000036.1 coordinate 25,967, forward strand.
CAGAGTCTGGACGATAACCACGTCGCCTACCTGGAGCCGACGCAGTGGCAGCGTTTCCACAGCGAGTTGAGCGGCGACGATACCGAGACGGGACCGGGCTTCCTGCTGGCGGTCGATGACCCGACCGGCAAGTTTTACGCGCACGAGGTGTATGCGGATACCCCGGCGGCGAAAGCGGGGCTGAAGGCGGGGGATGTGATCGAGTCGGTCAACAATACCCCGGCGGCGAAGGGCTCGCCGAACCAGGGGCTCTACGATCTGCTGACCGGTCCGGTCGGCACGCGCGCCACGATGCGCGTCACGCGCCCTGCGACGGGGCAGTCGCTGACGATCCAGGCCACGGTCGCGGAGTACAAGGTGCCGATCATCGAGGCGCGGATGCTGGAGGGGGGGATCGGCTACATCAAGCTGCGCCACTTCAGCACGACTGCCGGGGAGGAGTTCGACAAGGCACTCGCCAGCCTGCAGACGCAGGGGCTGAAGAGCCTGATCTTCGATGTGCGGCAGAATCCGGGCGGTTCGACCGATGCGCTGCGCCACATCATCAGCCACCTGACTCACCAGGGGCCGCACGCGATCACGATCGACGAGAATGGCAAGCGCACGGAGGAGAATCCCGACCCGGATGTGCCGCTGCTCAATCTGCCGTGGGTGGTGCTGTGCGACGGCGGATCGGCGTCGTCGGCGGATATCACGTCGGCGGTGGCGAAGGACCGGGGCGGATATCTGATCGGCGTGAAGTCGGGCGGGGCGCTCGGCAGCGCGGAGGTCTTCGAGCTGGCCGATGGCAGCGCGCTGGAGATCACGGTGAATCTGGTGCTCGGGCCGGATGGCGAGGAGATCAACGAGATCGGCGTGACGCCGAACCAGGTGGTGACGCTCACCCCGGCCGATATCTCGGCGGGGAATGACTCGCAGCTGGCGGCGGCGGTCGCGTATATCAAGACGAAGTAGGATGCCCCGTGGCGCGTGCCAGGTGGCCCAAGGGTTGAAACCCCGGGCTGAATCACCCGCAAGCGGGTACCCGGCCGCAAAGCCCGCCTGCGCGGGCTGGGATCCGTGGTCCTTCCGCAAGTTGCCTTACCAGTTTCCTCCCTCGCGGGCGCGCGATTGACGTTGGGTGGGGGAGGGCGTACCCTCTGTACAGGTTTGCCAATTTGCGGTGAGGATGGGTGCCGATGCCGCCGAGTGCTTTCCGCGTCGTGACGATCGCGCTGAATGTGCCGGGGCCGCTGGCGGTCGCGCGGCTGGCGGAGTTCGGGGCGGTGGTGACGAAGGTCGAGCCGCCGGGGGGCGATCCGCTCGGGCGGTCGGCGTGGTACGCGGAGTTGCACCGGGGGACGACGGTGCTGCGGCTCGATTTGAAGGAGCCGGGCGACCGGGCGCGGATGGATGGGTTGCTGGCGGAGGCCGATCTGCTGGTCACGTCGCAGCGGCTGGGGGCGCTGGCGCGGCTGGGGCTCGACTGGGCGGCGGTTCATGCGCGGCATCCGCACTTGTGCCAGGTGGCGATCGTGGGGCACCCCGCGCCCGATCAGGATGTGCCGGGGCACGATCTGACGTATCTCGCGCCGACGGGGCTGCTGGCTCCGCCAGGGATGCCACGCACGCTGATGGCCGATATCCTGGGCGCGGAGCGCGCGGCGAGCGCGGCGCTGGCGTTGCTGCTGGCGCGTGCGCGGGGCGGCGAGGCGGGCTACGCCGAGGTGGCGTTGTCGGATGGGGCCGAGGTGCTGGCGCTGCCGCTGCGGCATGGGTTCACGGGCGAGGGGCGGCGGCTGGGCGGCGGGTTCGCGGGGTATAACCTGTACGAGACGCGCGGGGTGGGTGGCGCTGGGGGCGCTGGAGCCGCATTTCTGGCGGCGCTGCCGCGATTTGCTGGGGCTGGGGAGGAGCCGGAGATGGGGGCGGTGCGCGCGGCGTTCATGGCGCGCACGGCGGAGGAGTGGGTGGCGTGGGGCAGGAGCACGATGTGCCGGTGGTGGCGGTGGGGAGGGGACGAGTAACGAGTAACGAGTAACGAGGGAAGGGCGAACGGGCGAAGGGGCGAACGGGCGAGAGGGACGGACCTCACCCCGCCGCCACACCCACTGCGTGGGTACCCGGCCGCGAGGAGAGGGGAAGGACTCGCCTGAGTAGGCCAGGTAGCTTCATCTTGATTCTCTGCCCCGATTGTGCGGACGGCGGCGGCATTATCGCAGCACCAGAAGGAGGCGCGTCATGGCGGAAGCGGTCATCCTGGAGGCGATTCGCACCCCGTATGGGCGGCGCAATGGCGTGTTCCGCGAGGTGCGGCCGGAGCAGTTGCTGGCGCAGGCGCTGCTGGGGCTGACGGAGCGGACCGGTGTGCAACCGGGGCAGATCGACGATGTGATCACCGGGGCGGTGACGCAGGCGGGGGAGCAGGGGGCGAATATCGGGCGGCTGGGCTGCCTGGCGGCGGGGTTTCCGGTGGAGGTCCCGGCGGTCAGTTTGAACCGGATGTGCGGGTCGGGGCAGCAGGCGGTGCATTTTGCGGCGCAGGCGGTGGCGGCGGGGGATGCGACCTACGCGATTGGCGCGGGGGTGGAGAGTATGACGCGCGTGCCGATGGGCATGGCGACGCGCATGGAGGGGGTGCATGGCGTCGATCCGGCGCTGCGGGAACGCTATGACCTGATCCACCAGGGGGAGAGCGCCGAGCGATTGGCCGAGCGCTTCGATATTACGCGCGATGAGTCGGATGCGTTCTCGGCGGAGAGCCACCGCAGGGCCAGCGCGGCGGCGCGCGAGGGGCGCAACCGGGAGCTGATCGCGATGGAGGGGCTGGCGGCGGATGGGGCGACGGTGCCGGTGGGACGCGACGAGGGGATCCGCGATACCATCGACCTGGCGAAGATCGCGTCGCTGCAACCGGCGTTCCGGGCACCGGGGATGGGGATCGTCACTGCGGCGAATTCGAGCCAGATCTCGGATGGGGCGGCGGCGGTGCTGGTGGCCGACCGCGAGCGCGCGGAGGCCGATGGTTTCCGGCCGCGCGCCCGTTTCCGCGCGCGGGTGGTAGTGGGGGATGACCCGAGTTTGCAGCTGGCGGGGGTGATCCCGGCGACGCACAGGGCGTTGCAGCGCGCGGGGCTGACAATTGGGGATATCGACTGGATCGAGGTCAACGAGGCGTTCGCGACGGTGGTGCTGGCCTGGGCGCGCGAGTTCCAGCCGGATATGGCGCGCGTGAATCCGTGGGGCGGCGCGATCGCGCACGGGCACCCGCTGGGGGCGTCGGGCGCGGGGCTGACGGCGAAGATGCTGGCCGGGCTGGAGGCGACCGGGGGGCAGTTCGGCCTCCAGGTGATGTGCATCGGGCACGGGATGGCGACGGCGACGATTATCGAGAGGTGCTGAGTGCTCAGTGCTGAGTGCTCAGTGCTCAGTGCTTGGTGCTTGGTGAATTGGGCAGTGGAGCAAAGCTACTTGGCACTTGGCACTGCGCACTGCGCACTTTGGAGGAGCGATGGAGTTGCCAGGGACGACGTTTCTTGTGACCGGCGGGGGGTCGGGGCTGGGGGAGGCGTGCGCGCGGGAGTTGGTGGGGTCGGGCGCGAACGTGGTGATCGCCGATGTGAATGTGGCGGCGGGGGAGGCGCTGGCGAGCGAGTTGGGGGATGCAACGCGCTTTGTGCGGACCGATGTGACGGATGAGGCGAGCGTGGCGGCGGCGGTGCAGGCGGCGGTGGAGGGCTTTGGCGGGCTGCACGGCGCGATTAATTGCGCGGGGATCGCTATCGCGGAGCGGGTCACCGGGCGCGAGGGGCCGCACGCGTTGGATCGCTTCGCGCGGGTGATTCAGGTGAACCTGATCGGCACGTTCAATGTGATCCGGCTGGCGGCGATGGCGATGGCGGCGAACGAACCGCGCGGCGAGAGCGGCGAGCGCGGGGTGATCGTCAATACGGCGTCGGTGGCGGCGTTCGACGGGCAGATCGGGCAGGCGGCGTACAGCGCGTCGAAGGCGGGCGTGGTGGGGATGACGCTGCCGATCGCGCGCGAGCTGGCGCGCAGCGGCATTCGGGTGATGACGATCGCGCCGGGGATTTTTGATACGCCGATGCTGGCGGGGCTGCCGGAGGCCGCGCGCCAGTCGCTCGGGCAGCAAGTGCCGTTCCCGTCGCGGCTGGGGCAACCGGCGGAGTTCGCCGCGCTGGCGCGGCACATCGCGGAGAATGCGATGCTGAACGGCGAGACGATCCGCCTCGACGGGGCGATTCGGATGGCTCCGCGCTGAGGCGAGGACGCGGCGTGGTTGGTGGTTCGACGAAGGGGAAGGCGGTGGCGAGGACGAGGCCCCGAGGATTGAACTCCGGGGCTGCATGGCCTGCGGCCACGGAGTCCGCCTGCGCGGACTCGCCGATCCGGGATAGCGACATCCCCACCGGCAGGCTCGAGATCCTGGCGTTCTCGCTGACTCTCCTTGCGCTCGGTGCATTGAGCGCGTGGATCTACTGGCATTGGTTTTCGGAGCCCTATCTGCTGCCGCGTTACGTCCAGCAACCGCTGCTCGACCTGGGGAAAATCGGGGGGTATGGCCCGGACGCGGGGCGGCGCTACACCTATCCGCTGATCGCGATCTGGGTGCTCTATCTGATCGCGTGGGGGCTGGCGGGGCGCGTGCGCGGCGAGTGGCCGTTGCGCTGGCTGGCGCTGGCCGGGGCGGCGGGGTGCTCGGCGATTTTGCTCTTCCTCTATCCGATCACGGCGGCGGATATCTTCAATTATGTCATCTATGGGCTGGTGCAGCATCGGGGCGGGAATCCGCTGGCGGTGGAGCCGCGCGCGGTGATCGGGCAGCCGTTGATCGGCTACTCGGCGTGGCAGGCGCACCCTTCGCCGTATGGCCCGTTCTGGCAATGGATCTCGTGGGCGGTGACGGCGGTTACCGGCGAGCGGCTGCTGGCGGGGATTCTGGGGTTCAAGCTGGTGCTGATCGCGTGCCACCTGCTGAATGTGGTGTTGGTGGACCGGATTGCGGCCGGGGCGGGGCTGGCGCGGCCGGGGGTGGCGGCGCTGGTCTACGGTTGGAATCCGCTGCTGCTCTACGAGACGGCGGGGAACGGGCACAACGATATCGTGATGCTCACGGGGCTGCTGGTGGCGCTGTGGCTGCTGCTGGGACGGCGGCGCGAGGTGCTGGCGCTGCCGGGGCTGACACTGGCGTCGCTCGCCAAGTATGTGGCGGGGTTGTGGGGGGCGATCTTCCTGCTGGCGTGGTTGCCGGTGCTGTGGCGGGAGCGGCGCTGGGGTCGGCTGCTGGCGTCGGGGGCGATCTGCGTGGGGATTTTTGCGCTCTGTTTCGCGCAGTTCTGGCAGAACGGGAAGGGGTTGGAGGGGGTGAACCGCCAATCCCTGCTGTATACCACCTCGCTCGCCAGCTGGGTGATCGCGCTGCTCACCGAGCGGCGGCTGGTGATCGGGCGGGCCGATCTGTGGGAGATCATCAACAGGGTGGTGGTCGCGACGCTGGCGCTGACCTTCCTGATCACGCTGCTGGTGACGCGCCCCCGGACGGACAAGCTGCGCTCGCTGGTCCATGCGTGCTTCGATCTGAACCTCGTCTATCTGCTGGTGGGGGCGTTGTGGTTCCAGCCGTGGTACCTGGTGCCGATGGTCGGGCTGTTGCCGCTGGTGAATGGCTGGCGGCGGGTGGTGGCGATCGTGTATGCGTTCGGGGCGACGGGGTCGTATGTCTTCTACTTCTACATCTGGCCCGCGCTGCATTGGACACCGGATCGCTTCGTGGTGCAGAGCTGGGCGGTGGGGATCGCGCATGGGCCGACGTGGGTGGCGTTGATTGGCGTGGGTGGGTATATGGTGGGCAGGTGGGTTGTGCGGGGAAGGGCGGGGGTGAATTGAGAATGGAGAATGGAGAATTGGGGTGGGGTGAGAGTGGCAGCCCGGGGTGGGTGTGCCGTGGCGTGTGGGAGAGGCCCGAGGGTGGAAACCCTGGGCTGAAGGCTTCGCCGCAAAGCCGCCTGCGCGGGCTCGGATGCAAGCCGTTGGGGAGAGTTTGGGGCTGCTTCAGGTTGAAGTTTTACCGAAATCTACTATAATTCTATTCTTTAGCGTTGTTCAGCTTGACGAACAATGATGGGAGGAGCAATGGAGCTTGGTGCGCGCTATCGCGGGTGTTTGCTTGGTGGGGCGGTGGGGGATGCGCTGGGGGCGTCGGTCGAGTTTCTGTCGTGGGGGAGATTCGGGCGCGGTTTGGGGAGGGCGGGCATTCGGGATTTTGCTCCGGCGTATGGGCGGGTCGGGGCGATCACCGATGATACGCAGATGACGCTGTTCACGGCGGAGGGGCTGCTGCGGGCGCACAATCGGAGTGTGCGGAAGGGGATTTGCCACATTCCGACGGTGGTGTATCACGCGTATCTGCGCTGGCTGGAGACGCAGGGGGAGACGCCGAGCTATCCCTTCCCGGAGGTGCGGGGCGGTTGGTTGCTGGGGCTGCCGGAGTTGCACAGCCGCCGTGCGCCGGGGAATACGTGCCTCGCGTCGTTGCGGGGCGGTCGCGCGGGGTCGGTGGGGGAGAAGCTGAATAGCAGCAAGGGGTGCGGCGGGGTGATGCGCGCCGCGCCGGTGGGGCTGGCGTGGCCGCGCGATCCGGGCACGGCGTTCGAGCAGGGTGCGAGAGCGCGGCGCTCACGCATGGGCACCCGAGCGGGTTTCTGTCGGCGGGCTTCCTGGCGGCGACGATCAGCGGGATTGTCGCGGGGCAGGGGCTGGGCGAGGCGATCGGCGTTGCGCGCGGATTGCTCGTCGCGCGTCGGCGCACCGGGAGTGCCTGGGGGCGGTCGATGGGGCGGTGCGCCTGGCGCGCGAGGGGGCGGAGGTACACGAGGCGATCGGGCAACTCGGCGAGGGGTGGGTGGGGGAGGAGGCGCTGGCGATCGCGCTCTTCTGCGCGCTCACGGCGGAAGACTTCGCGGACGGGGTGATCAAGGCGGTGAATCACGGCGGCGACAGCGATAGCACGGGCGCAATCGCGGGGAATCTGCTCGGCGCGCTGCTGGGGGAGGGGTCGATTCCGGCGCATTGGCTGGAGCGGTTGGAGTTGCGCGGGGAGATCGGTGCGATTGCCGATGACCTCTACCGGCTCTTCGGCGAGCAGGACCTCGACGCGCGGATGGCGCTGGAGCAGGGTGGGGGCGATTGGGAGAAGTATCCGGGGTGGTAGGGAACATCGGGATTGAAATCCCGACGAAGGGCTGCGACCACAAAGTCCGCCTGCGCGGACTGGGATGAGACGCGGCTGCGCCAGTCTTGCCACCCTTTCTTGGCGGCTTCCTGACCAGAGGTACGGCTCACACGGTTCCTCCCGTTCCTAAAACGGCCCGCGCGGCATTCCTGTATACTGCCCCCATATTTCGCCCCGGTGTCTTTGAGGCTGCGGGGGTGGTCAAACGCTCGGGAGGCAACGATGGAAGGGTTGGAGGGCATCTACGTCATCGTTTCGACGCCGTTCGACGAGCGGGGGAAGATCGATGAGGAGTCGTTCGCCACGCTGCTCGACCGGACGGTGGGGGCGGGCGTGCAGGGGATCACGATCCTGGGGGTGGCGGGCGAAGCGCCGCGCCTGAGCGACGCCGAGCGCGAGCGGCTGACGGCGGTGGCGATGCGGGCGGTCGGCGGGCGGATTCCGGTGATCGTGGGGGCGTCGCACGACGGCACCGATGTGACGGTGGAGCGCACGCAGGCGGCGAAGGCGGCGGGGGCGGCGGGGGTGATGATCGCGCCGCCGAATTTCGCGAAGGTCGGGCCGGGGCTGATCAACCACTACCGGCGGATCGGCGCGGAGGGTGGCCTGCCGATCGTGATGCAGGATTTCCCGCCGGTCAACGGGGTCAGCATGTCGCCGCAGTTCATGGCGGAGCTGGTCAACGCGGTGCCGGAGGTGGTGACGATCAAGCTGGAGGATGTGCCGACGGCGGCGCGCATCCGTCAGACGGCCGCGCTGCTGAAGCGTCCGGTGACCTTCCAGGGTGGGCTGAGCGGCCTCTATCTGCTGGACGAGTTGCGGGCGGGGTCGCGCGGTGCGATGACCGGCTTCCCCTATCCCGAGGTGCTGGTGGAGATCTGGGAGTCGTTCCGCGCTGGGAATGAAGCCCGCGCCGCCGAGTTGTATTACCAGTATCTGCCGCTGATGGTGCTCGATAGCCAGCCGGGCACGGGCGTGTCGGCGCGCAAGGAGGTCCAGGTGCGGCGCGGCTGGATCCGCACGGCGGTGGTGCGCGCACCCGGCATGACGCTCGATGCGGACGCGAAGCGGGCGCTGCACGCGACGCTCGATGCGCTGGGCGTGGCGAAGTTCGATGCGCCGACTACAGTCCGCACATAGTTTGGCAACTGCGATGGGATCTACACCAACGTAGCGCCTGGGGTCGGAACCAGGCGAGGATTGAAACGCGCGTTACCGAGAGATGGTGCCACCGACCATCGCATCCATCCCGATGAGGAGCTTCACCAATGGCGGCGTACATGCTCATCGAGCTTACAATTAATGATCCGGAAGGATTCGCCACCTATCGTGAATTAGTCCCGCCGACGATCGCGGCGTATGGCGGGCGCTATCTGGCGCGCGGTGGGGCGATCGCGCCGATGGAGGGGGGCTGGGATCCGAAGCGGATCACGGTGCTGGAGTTCCCGAGCGTGGAGCGGGCGAAGGCGTGGTGGGATTCGCCGGAGTATGCGGAGGCGAAGGCGCTGCGCATGCGGACGGCAGAGACGAAGATGATCATCGTGGAGGGGTTGTAGGACTGGGGGTCTTGGCCCGCCAATTGCTTATCCGTAAGCGGTGAGCGGGCGAGGGACGAGTAACGCGGGACGGTTTGAAGGTTGGAAAGTTCGAAGGTTGGCGCGGTGAACTTTTGAACCTGGAACCTTTAAACCTGGAACCCGGATCTGATGACTGACGACTGATAACTAAACGGCAGGAATATGGCGAAACGAAGGAGACTGCGCGTCATTCCGCTCGGCGGGGTGGACGAGATTGGCAAGAATTCCAACCTGATCGAGTATGGCACCAACCTGATCCTGATCGATGCCGGGGTGAAGTTCCCGGAGGAGGATCAGCGTGGGGTTGATCTGGTCATTCCCGACTATACCTATCTGCGGGAGCACCGCGACCAGTTGCGGGGCATCCTGATCACGCACGGGCACGAGGACCACATCGGTGGGTTGCCGTACCTGTTGCCGCAGATCGCGACCCCCAGCCGGCCGATCCCGATCTACGGTTCGGACCTGGCGCTGGGGTTCATCGAGGCGAAGCTGCGGGAACGGCGCGCGACGCAGTATGCCGACTTGCTCTCGATCGAGCCGGGGAATCGCTACCCGCTGGGGCAGCAGATCGACGCCGAGTTCGTCCCGGTGAGCCACAGCATCCCGGGCAGCATGGCGGTGGTGCTGCATCTGCCGGATGGCAAGGTGATCGCCACGGGCGACTTCAAGATGGACCCGACGCCGACGACGGGGCCGCCGACCGACGAGCGCCGGTTGCGCCAGCTGGGTGCCGAGGGGGTGCTGCTGCTGATCTCCGACACGACGCGCGCGGAGGTGCCGGGGCATACGCCCTCCGAGCAGGTGGTGCGGGAGACGCTGGAGCGGATCGTCACCGAGGCGCCGGGGCGGGTGATCATCACGACGTTCGCCTCGAACATCACGCGCCTCCAGCACGCGATCACCACGGCGCACGTCAACGGGCGCAAGGTGGCGGTGGTCGGCCGCAGCATGGAGAACAACACGCGCGTGGCGGTCGAGCTCGGCTACCTGCAAGTGCCGATGGGGACGATCATCCCGGTGGACCAGGCGATCAAGCTGTCGCCGAAGCAGGTGATGCTGATCACCACCGGGAGTCAGGGGGAGCCGAGTTCGGCCCTGACCCGGATCGCCGCCGGGGAGCACCAGAAGATCCGCATCCGCCAGGGGGATACGGTCGTGCTGGCCGCGTCGCCGATTCCCGGCAACGATCTGACGGTGGCGCGGACGATCGATAATCTGTTCCGCGCCGGTGCGGATGTGATCTACAGCGCGCTGGTCCCGTCGATCCACGTCTCGGGGCACGGGGCGCGGGACGAGTTGCGCCGGATGATCGAACTAACCCGCCCGAAGTACATTCTGCCGGTACACGGCGAGTACCGGATGCTCGTCCAATACCAGAAGCTCGCCGCCGAGGCGGGCATCCCGCCCGAGCGGGTGCCGATCGCGACGATCGGCGACATCTGGCAGTTCGACGAGCAGGGGGCGCGCAAGCTGGGGCAGGTGCCGGCCGGGTCGGTGTTGATCGATGGACTCACGGTCGGCAATGTGACGACCGAGGTGCTGCGCGACCGCCAGCATCTCGCGGAGGATGGCGTGATCTTCGCGGCGCTGGTGGTGGACCGGGCGACCGGGGAGCTGCTGAACGGGCCGGAGTTGGTCGCGCGCGGCTTTGTCCACAGTGAGGGGGATGCGCTGCTCGAAAGCGCGGCGGACGAGGTGCGGCGCACGCTGCGGCGGCGCGGTGGCCACGGGAGCGCCGAGATCGGGCGACTGGTCGAGCGGACGTCGCAGGTGCTCGGGGCGTACATCTACCGGCAGACGCACCAGCGGCCGATGATCTTGCCGGTGGTGACGGAGGTGTGACGGGGGCGAGTCGGGTAGTCGGGTAGTCGGGTAGAGAAGTAACGAGTAACGAGTAACGAGTAACGAGGAGGGGGCGGATTCTTCGCTGCGCTCAGCATGACAGGGGGAGGGGAGGGGCCTCCGGGTGTCGTTCTGAGCAAGGCGAAGGATTTGCTCCCTCCTTGTCTTTGGCCGGGATCAGGCGGTGACGGGTTTGGTGAGGATGACGGTCCAGTAGGCGGGGCCGCGAGGGTGGGGTTGTTCGCTGACGGTGTGGAAGCCGAGGCGGCGGAAGAAGGCGACGTTGCTGGGGAGGGAGAGGCGGACTTCGACGCGGACTTCGGGGAGGTTGAGGGCGCGGGCCTGGTCGGCCATGGCGGCCATCAGGGCGGCGGCGATGCCCTGGCCGCGATACTCGGGGAGGACGGCGAGGCGGCCGACGTAGAGGTAGTCGGGGCGGGGCAGGTAGCGCGCGGAGCCGACCGCGTTGTCGCCGAGCCAGGCGAGGGCCGCGCCGCCGGCGTCGATTGCGCGGCGGGTGTCTTCGAGGGTTTCGTCGAGGGCGCTCGATGGCGGCTCCAGGGTGCCACGGAATTCTTCGAAGGCGTCGAGCATGATCTGGCGCACGAGCGCGGCGTCGGCGCTGGTGGCAGGGGTGAGGCGGAGGGCGGGGGCGGGCATTGAGCCTCCGGGTTCAAAGTTCAAAGTTCATAGTTCAAAGTTCGAGGAGACGGTTTGAAGGTTGGAAGGTTTGAAGGTTGGGGCGATAAACCTGCGAACTTCCCAACTTTCGAACCGTTCCTCGTCACGCGTTGCTCGTTACACCGCAGGCCTGGAGGTATTTGCTGCCGCCGGGGCGGCCGAGCTTGCCCAGGATGAATTGCGAGGCGGCGACGACTTTGGCGAGGTCGATGCCGGTTTCGATGCCGATGCCGTGGAGCAGGTAGAGCAGATCTTCGGTGGCGAGGTTGCCCGCTGCGCCGGGGGCGAAGGGGCAGCCGCCGAGGCCGCCGGAGGCGGCGTCCACGATGTAAATGCCGAGCTGGAGAGAGTGCAGGACGTTCGCCAGGGCGGTGCCGCGCGTGTCGTGGTAGTGGACGGCGAGCTTGTCGGCGGGGATGTGGCGTAGGAGGGGGGTGAGGACGGCCTCGACTTCGCGCGGGGTGGCGACGCCGATCGTGTCGCCGACGCAGATTTCGTCGCAGCCGAGGTCGAGGAGTTGGCTGGCGACCTCCAGCACTTTGTCGGGGGGTACGTCGCCCTCGAAGGGACAGCCGAAGGCCATCGAGATGTAGCCGCGCACCCAGACGCCGTCGCGGCGGGCGGCGGCGATGACCGGGCGGAAGTTCGCCAGCGATTCGGCGATGGTGGCGTTGATGTTGCGACGGGCGAAGGTTTCGGAGGCGGCGGTGAAGACGGCGATGGCGCGCGAACCGGCGTCGATGGCGCGGTCGTAGCCGCGCTGGTTGGGGGTGAGGACGAGGTAGGTCGTGCCGTCGCGGCGGGCGATGCTGGTCATCACGTCGGCGGCGTCGGAGAGCTGCGGCACGGCTTTGGGGCTGACGAATGACGTGGTTTCGATGATTGGGAAGCCGGCTGCGCTGAGGAGATCGACGTAGGCGATCTTGTCGGCGGTGTCGATCCAGCCCTTCTCGTTCTGCAGGCCGTCGCGCGGCCCGACTTCGACTACCCGCACCCGGCGGGGCAGATCGGCGATTCCCATGGTTTCCCTCCCAGTGGCCCGGTGGCGGGCGTGTTTCCTGGGGGAATAGTACAAGGAGAGGCCCCCCTAAATCCCCCCAGAATTGGGGGGACTTCTGTTGGGTGGCGATGGTGGGGTGGTGTGACATGGGCGAGGTTGGCCCCCTGAATCCCCCATACCTGAGGGACTTTAACTGGGTGGTGATTGGAGGGGGTGGTGCATGTTGTTGGGGCGGGAATGAGGAGCGGGGAGGGTGCGTTGTGCTATACTGCTAACACGAGGGGCGTGATCTGGGGCGTTTTGCCGCTGTGTGGGAGCGGTGGACGTACGTATAGAGCATCCGGCACAACGCCGTAATGTGTGGGGAAGTGTGAATCATGGCGTTGCTCGATATTATTCTGGAGGGTGATCCGCGCCTCCGGCAGAAGGCGGTCAAGATCAAGCGGGTGGACGCGGGTTTGCGGCGGCTGGCCGAGGATATGTACGAGACGATGCTCGATGCGCCGGGGATCGGGCTGGCTGCGCCGCAAGTGGGGATCTTGTTGCGGCTGATCACGGTGGAGGTGCCGGACGATTACGAGGAGGAGGGGAGCAAGGGGGCGAGCCTGATCCTGCTCAATCCGGAGATCGTCAAGGCGACCGGATCGCAGATCGATCCGCCGGAGGGGTGCCTGAGTATCCCCAACTGGATCGGGAATGTGCCGCGCGCACAACGGATCGTGGTGAAGGCGCGCGATCTCGACTTCAAGGAGATCCGGGTGCGCGCGGAGGGGATGGTCGCGCGGGCGCTCCAGCACGAGATCGACCACCTGGATGGCATTCTCTTCACCGACCGCGTGGTGGATAAGAGCACGTTGAAGTATCTCACGCCGAAGGACGAGTGAAGTACGAAGTACGAATGACGAATGACGAATGGGGGTAGGGCGATGAGCAGGCGTAGCTTACCGGTGAGCACTATTCCGCCACAACGGCATAAGAGCTGTAGGTTGATTCGTCATTCGTCATTCGTCATTCGTCATTCGTCATGAATATCACGCTGCGCGATTTGTTGCGTTGGCCGGAGAGTCCGCTGTATACGACGGCGCATGCAGCAGCGCCGCCGGCCGAGCGCGAGGCGGCGCTGCTGCACCCGGACCGGACGCTGAGTTGGCCGGTGACGATGCGCGCGACGCCGCCGATGCTGCCGCACGTCGAGGCGGGGGCGATCGTGCTGCTCTCGGCGATGACGCTGAGCGAGGTGCGGCCGATGCTGCCGGGGGCGCTGCACGAGTTGCGGCGGCGCGGGGTGGCGGCGCTGGTGATCGATCCGGGCGAATCGCTCGACATGGCGGTCGGGGATCTCGACCTGCTGCGGGCGCGGAGCGGGGTGACACCGGACCTCGAACTGACGATGACGCGGCTGATCAACGAGCGGCGGTCGCGGCTCTACCGGCGGGGGACCGAGATCGACCGGGCGCTGACCGAGGCGACGCTGCGCGGGCGGAGTTTGCCGGAGTTGCTGCGAATCGGCGCGGTGCAGGCGAATCGGCCGCTGCTGCTGCTCGATGAGCATGGGCAGGCGCAGGAGACCAGCATCCCGCCCGGGGAAGCGGCCCGGCCGCGCCCGCCCGCGCCGCCGCTGGGGGTGGACGCGGCGATGGTGCCGATTCCCGACCCGTTGAATAGCGTGGAGTGGCTGCTGGCCCCGGTGGATAGCGACGCGATCCGCTGGCTGGCGCTCTGCGGGCCGCGCGGCAGCCTGGACGAGACCGATCGCTTGCTGGCGACGCGGATCGCGACGGCGTGCGCGCTGTCGCAGGCGCAGGCGCGGCGCAGTCGGCCCCGGCTGGCACCGGCGCGGCGTTCGGCGCTGATCGCCGAGTTGCTGCGCCCGACGCTCAGTGCCGACGAGCGCGCTAATCATGTCGATTTGCTCGGGCTGGAGCCCGCGACTTCCTTCGCGGTGCTCGGCCTTGCGGCGCGGCAGGATGGGGCCGAGGCGGAGCGGGCATTGCTGACGGCGCGGCGGATCGTGGCGGCGCGGGTGGCCCCGCACGCGGCGACCGACGAATTCGCCGACGAGCAGACGGGGATGGCCGGATTCCTGCTCCACAGCGCGGAACGCGGAGACGTTGCCGCGCGCGGCGGCGGCGCTGCGCGCCGGGTTGGGCCAGGGGGCAAGGGAGCGCCGCTCTGCGCCGCGCTGAGCGCGCCGGTCGAGTACCCCGCCGAGCGCTTCCCGGCAGCCGCGCACGCCAGGTGCGCTTCGCGCTCGGGGTGCTGCGGGCCGATGGGGTGCCGCGCACCTTCGCTGACTGGGGCACGGTGGACGATCTCGGGGCCTACGGGCTGATCTACCCGCTCTGGGGGACGTCGGCGGCGGCGCGTTTTGTCGATGGCATCCTCGGGGATCTGCCGGAGCACGATGCGCGCTACGGCGGTGAGCTGCTGCCGACGCTGCTGGCGTATCTGCGCCAGGGGGGCGCGGCGGGCGCGGCGGCGGATGCGCTGAAGATTCACCGCAACACGCTGACATACCGCCTGCGGCGGATCGAGGAGATCTGCAAGCGGTCGCCGCTCGATCCCGACCAGCACCTGTCGCTGCACCTTGCCGCGATCCTCTTTTCCCTCAATGGGACGGTCTGAACGATACCAGCCGGTGTCAAAGCTTCAAACGGGTGCAAAGTTCGGTTTCCCCCGGCCTTGATGTGCCCGGAACTCGCGCACTGCCCTGTGCGAATTGCACAATACCATTCGGTCTTTTTGGGCACATCTCCTGTAGTATTCCGCCGCTGCCGCATCTAGAATGTCCGCAGATGTGGGAGAGTGGGGAAGGCGATCCTGTTTGGCGGCAGTCGTACACGGTGCCGAAGCAAAGGCGCAGGTACGGTCCCATGATCCGAAACGGCTAGCGGTGGCGACGAGCAGCCATTTCGTTTCCTTCCCTGGGTGATGCAAACAGCACGACTCGCGCGGTGGTTTGTGGCCACGTTGCACGCGGTCAGTTGAGGATAGTGGTGATAACACTCGCGGCGATCAGGGGAATCGGTCGACCGGAGCCGAGCATCGGCGAATTGCTGGCGCGCGTCGAGGACGACCGGGTCGATTTCATTAACATGCAATTCACCGACGTGATGGGGATCGTCAAGAGCGTGACGATGCCGGTCGCGGAACTGGAAGAGGCGCTGACGAACGGCGTCTGGTTCGACGGCTCGGCGATCGACGGCTTTACGCGGATCGCCGAGAGCGACATGTTCCTGATGCCGGATCGCGCGACCTACGCGGTGATCCCCTGGGAGCGCAACGGGCACAGCACCGCGCGCCTGATCTGCGATGTCTACAAGCCGAACGGCGAGCCCTTCCCGGGCGACCCGCGCTGGGTGCTGAAGCGCCAGTTGGCGCGGTTGACCGAGCTTGGCTATGGCTACAACACCGGGCCGGAGCTGGAGTTCTTCCTCTTCCGCAAGGATGGGGACCAGATCGCGCCGCTGCCGCAGGACCGCGCGGGCTACTTCGATGTCTCGACCGACCTCGCGTCCGAGGTGCGCAAGGATATGGTGCTGGCGCTGGCCGCGATGGGGATCACGGTCGAGCAGGCGCACCACGAGGTGGCGCTCGGCCAGCACGAGATCGATTTCCGCTACGCCGAGGCGTTGCAGACGGCGGATAACGCGATCACCTTCAAGTACACGCTGAAGGCGATCGCCCAGCGCCACGGCCTGCACGCCACCTTCATGCCGAAGCCGCTGGAGGGGATTAATGGCTCGGGGATGCACACGCACCAGAGCCTCTACCACCTCGACGGGCGCGGCAATGCTTTTGTGGACGAGAGCGACCCCTACGGGCTGTCGGTGATCGCGCGCCAGTTCATGGCCGGTTTGCTGCACCACGCGCGCGGTATGGCGGCGATTTTTGCGCCGATTGTCAACTCCTATCGCCGTCTCGTGCCCGGCTTCGAGGCGCCCGTGTATATCGGCTGGGCCAATTCGAACCGCTCGGCGCTCATCCGGGTCCCGGCGGTGCGCCCGCACCGGCGTGGTTCGACCCGCATCGAGCTGCGCTGCCCCGATCCGTCGTGCAACCCTTACCTCACCTTCGCGGTGATGCTGGCCGCCGGGTTGGACGGCGTGTCGCGCAAGTTGCCGCTGCCGGAGCCGGTGGAGGAGAACCTCTACCACCTGACCGAGGACGATCTGGTGCGGCGCAATGTTGGCACGCTGCCCGGTACGCTCGGCGAGGCGATCGACGAGTTGCAGCGGGACGAGGTGGTGCGGGCCGCGCTGGGCGAGCATGTTTTTGCCCACCTGATCGACGCCCAGAAGCAAGAGTGGGATGCCTTCCGCAAGCACGTCACCCAGTGGGAGCGTGACCGCTACCTGGAACGGTACTAGGCGCGAACGGGCGAAACGGCGAACGGGCGAAGGGGCGAAGGGGCGATTAAACCGCCAAGACGCCAAGAACGCCAAGACGAACGAGTGATGTAGCGAGCGGGCGACGCCAGCCAATCTCCAATTCGGGTAATCCGTTGACATCCGGTCCTATTGAGCGAGGGAGCGAATGGGCCAAGTGTCAACATTCAACATTCAACATGGCGATGGGCGGGAGGCGGGCCGATGAAACAGTGAGTGTTGGCGGGGGCGAGTGGTCGGCGGAGCGGCCTGGGAGTATGAAGGAGTAGCGGGTGGAGAACATTAACTCGGGAGATACCGCGTGGGTTCTCGTCTCGGCGGCGCTGGTCATGCTGATGACCCCGGCGCTGGGATTCTTCTACGGCGGTCTGGTGCGGCGCAAGAACGTGCTCGCGACGATCATGCACAGCTTCTTCATCCTGGCGCTGATCAGCGTGCAGTGGGTTCTCTGGGGCTACACGCTGGCGTTTGGTGCCGACAAGGGCGGCTTCATCGGCGGGCTCGATTTCCTGGGGTTGCGCGGCGTCGGGCAGGAGCCGAATGCTGATTACGCCGCGACGATCCCGCACTCGACCTTCATGGTCTTCCAGATGATGTTCGCGGTGATCACCCCCGCGCTGATCACCGGGGCCTTCGCCGAGCGCAAGCGCTTCAAGGCGTTCGTCATCTTCACGCTGGCCTGGGCGACCTTCGTCTACGCACCGGTGGCGCACTGGGTCTGGGGCGTCGGCGGGTGGCTGCGGGTCATGGGCGCGCTCGATTTCGCGGGTGGCACGGTCGTCCACATCACCTCCGGCGTCTCGGCGCTGGTGGCGGCGACGATGCTCGGCAAGCGCGTCGGTTTCGGCAAGGAGCCGATGGACCCGCACGACCTGACGATGACGGTGCTCGGCGCGGGGCTGCTCTGGTTCGGCTGGTTCGGCTTCAACGCGGGGAGCGCGCTGGGCGCGGGCGGTCTGGCCTCGCAGGCGTTCATGGTGACGAATACGTCGGCCGCGATGGCGGCGCTGACCTGGCTGACGGTGAGCTGGATCCGGCATGGTCGCCCGAGCGTGCTCGGCGCGGCGGCGGGTGCGGTGGCTGGCCTGGTGGCGATTACCCCGGCGTCCGGTTTCGTCGATGGCCCGGCTTCGATTGTGATCGGGTTCGTGGCCGGTATCGTCTGCTTCTTCGGGGTTGAGTTGCTGAAGAAGTACGTGGACGACGCGCTCGATGTCTTCGCGGTCCACGGCATCGGCGGCATCTGGGGCGCGCTGGCGACCGGCATCTTCGCGCAGAAGGCGCTCAACCCGGCCGGCGCGGATGGGCTGCTCTACGGCAACTCGCAGCAACTGCTCATCCAGGCGGTCGCGGTGGTGGTCGCGGCGGTCTTCGCCGGTGTCATGACGGCGGTCATCCTCAAGGTGATCGACCTGGCGATCGGGCTGCGCGTGCCGGAGCAGGACGAAGTCCTCGGGCTCGACACGACCCAGCATGGCGAGTTGGCCTACCAGGTCTGACGTGCGACACAACGGCCCGTTGTTGAATGTTGACATTCTTGAGCAAAGGGGGTAAGATCATGCTCATCGTTGCATTCGCCTGCTTCCTGGTGCTGGTGGCTGCGTGGCTCGTGGCGACCAACGTCGAGGGTTCGCCGGAGAAGCCGGTCGAAGCGGCCCCGCTGCTGGTGGACGCAAAGGCGGCGACGCGGTAGTATCCTTCCGGCGAGTGGTTCGCCGGTGAGCGCCCGGTGAGGGCAGCTCCCGAACCAGCGCCGACCTAACTCCAGCCAAATTCCTATCCCCAATTCTTCTCATTGCTCAAGGCGAGGGGACCGGTTCGCCGGTCCCCATGGCGGCGCTGTTTTGGCGCGGGGGTTGTGGAACTTTTGGGTGGTGGGGCATTGTTCGGGTGACCCCTCCCCGCCGCTGCGGCGGCGACCCTCCCCTTGCGAGGGAGAGGGTGATGCTCCGGAACGCGGAAGGCCAATTGTGGAGCAGGTGACATTCCACCGCCTGCCCGGAGATGAAGTCTCCGGGCTATGAAATGCGCCGGATCAATCCGGCTCGGGGATAAGGATTCTCGGTTGTGATGTGCGTTTGGGGCAGGCGTTTTTCGAGCGGGAGGGCGGCGGTGAGTGGTGTTACGCGAAGGCGAATGTTGGCGGGGATGGGATGCGGGGTGGCGAGTGTGCTGGCGATGCCGTTGCTGGCGGCGTGTGGGCAGCCTGAAGATCGGGCGAGGGCAGATGGGCGGCAGGGGGACGTTGCAGGAACGCCGGGAACGCCGCGCGTGGTCACACCGGCGACGCCTGGCACACGAGGCACGCCGGAGGGGGCTACTCCGGTAGCTTCTGGTGTACCGGGAACACCGCGCACCGCCACAGTCGCACCGGGGAATCCCCTTGCGAGCGTGTCGGCGGCGACACCGACACCATTTATCCCCACATTCGGGCGAGACTGCCAACCACGCCTCTACCAGTCGCCGCCACGTCCGGAGGATCCGTCCTCCTATGTGGTCTACGCTGAAAGCGCGGCCATCGCATTCGCTGATCGAGTGCGAAAGTATGCTGATCTGATCGTGTTGATCGATAACCGTCAATTCTTGCCCTCGCGCTGGACCACCGCAGACGGACGTCGTCCGCTCGATCCCCATAGGTCCTGGCAGCTGTACACCATCATTACGCCGGAACACGCCGAGGTGGTCCGGGTTGCGAAGGGGGCGTACAACCTGCCCCAGATCTACTTTGCAAATTTCGGAGGGGTAATCGACCAGGACTGCGCATACGGAGGCGAATCGCTGTACCTGGGTGGAGGACCAGCCGGAACGAGGTTCCTCTATCTCGCCTCGGTGGCGACCTATCCCGAAGCAACGCCGCTTGCCGACGATCCACGCTATCGCTACTACTCCGTGACTCGCCGCTACCCGGTGAGCCCCGATGGACTGATCACGATCGGGCCGGAGCGGGACATTATGGGCAACAAGAAGGATGATCCGCCGCGCACGCTCACCGTCGATGAGGTGTTCAGCGAGATTGCGGCGTTGCTGGGCTCGCCTGCGACGCCGACGCCGAAGCGCTAGACAACGCGTGCAGAGTCAGGGGTGCCACTGTTTGGCGGCGCGCATGCGGCCCTGGAGGATGGCCTGGCGCAGGTCGGAGAGGGTGGTCCAGGGGCCGCGCAGGACGATGTTGGCGGTGTGGTCGCCGGGGGCGGTGGCGATGAGCAGGAGGCGTTCGTGGGGCTGATCGAGGCGTGCCGCTTCGGTTGCCGGGAGCAGGTTGGTGGCCAGGACTTCGCGCGCCGTGGCCGACTCCACGCTCGTGACCGCCGTGAGCGGCACCTGATATGACCAGCCGCCGAGGAGGTAGCCGTGCTTGAGGCGCAGCGTATCGCTCTGCACCGTCACGGCGACGGAGCCGACGCGCTCGCGGCCGGGCACTCCGCCCAGGTATTCGATTTCGGCCATGTTCCGCTCCTTGCCGAGAGGGGCGGGGCTATTTGCCGGGCACCTTGCGAGGCTTTGCCGGGACGGCCAGTTCGCTATAGCGGCTCGCCACGCCATCCTTGAAGCAGGTATCGGACTCCCACTCCTCGCCGGTGACGCCTTCGGGGTGCTCGATCAGCCGGACGATGCGGGCGCGATTGGCGGTTTCGCTGCTCCAGCGGCGCACGCGGCCGAGGAAGCGGTTCCGTGCCGTGCTCATCTTTGTGCGGCGATCGGCCTCGTAGCAGGGTTCGCAGAGGGCCGCGACGTAGCTACGCTGGTCGGTCGCGAGCAACAGGTCCAGATGATAGTACGCGGCGTAGACGAAGCGGTGCCGCACCTGGGGGTGCGAGGGCTCGCGTCCGCAGTGGCTGCAGGGTTGATCGACGGCCATAACCCACCTCTGGCGATTCCGCCCGGTCGACAGGTGCGACCGAGTCATAGTGTTTGACGCTAACTCCTATTGCCACTATCCCAGGTGCGCCGGGGCGCGGCCCGCGCCGACGCACCCGTCACCAGCTATCAGGGCAGCGTCTGGGACGGGGCCTCCGCCTGGATACCGGCGCGCAGCGGCGCGCCCATCGCGTGGAGATAGTGCAGGATCTCGCGGTAGGAACCGACCATCGAGGTCTCGTGGTACGGCACGCCGCGCTCCCGGCAGAAGGTCCGGATGATCGGCTGGGCCGCGCCGAGGCTGTGGCGCGGCAGCGCGGGGAAGAGGTGGTGCTCGATCTGGTAGTTCAAGCCGCCATACCACCAATCGACCAGCGGGTGGCTGCGCACATTGCGCGCGGTCAGCACCTGGGCGCGCAGGGGATCGAGCGAATCGCTGTCGTCGGTGATCAGCATCCCCTTGTGGTTGGGGGCAAAGACGAGGCCGAGGTAGATGCCCGCGCAGGCGTGGTGAACGACGAAGAAGAGGAGGGCCGACCATGGCCCGAGCGCGACGAGGGGCACCCCGAGATAGAGCGCATAGTGCGCGAGCTGCGCGACGAATTCCCAGCGGCGATAGCGTGACGGCCCCGCGAAGAGGAACTGGAGGCTGGAGAGGCGCTGGCCGTAGACGACCAGCGAGAGGAGCGGGACGGCGAAGATGACCTGATGCTTGATGATCCACCGCGCCATGCCGCGCTTCTCGGCTGCCTGCTCGGGCGAGAAGGCGATCAGCGGCAGGTCGATGTCGGGGTCGAGATCGGCGTGGTTCGGGTTGGCGTGGTGCCGATTGTGCTTCTCGACCCACCAGCCGTAGCTGACCCCGAGGAGCAGGTCGCCGCAGATCAGACCCACCAGCGTGTTTTGCCAGCGGGGCGCGAACAGCTGGCGGTGCCCGGCATCGTGGACGAGGAAGGCGATCTGGACGGTGACGATGGCGAGGAAGATGGCGCTGAGGGCGACACCCCAGGGTTCGCGGAAGCGGATAAGCAGGAAGAGGCCGAGCCCGAAGAGGAGGGCGACCGCAGCGAGCGCGGCACCGGAGCGATGCGGGTAACGTTCGAGCAGGCCAGCCGCCTGGATGCGCGCTTTGAGGTCGCGGTAGTCGTGGTATCGGTGTGGTTGTATCCCTTTCATTCTGGCGACGAGCGGTCACTAGCGTTGACAGATGGCGATGATCGGACCGCGCAGGCTTCGATTCGGCCAGCAAGGCCAGGAAACGAGCGAGGAACTTGTTCTGGATGCCCTGTCTGGCATGGCCGAGCACCGCCGCTGCACCGTGCATCGCAGCAGCGGGTGATACGCTGGCACCCACTCCCGAACGCTGCGAGAGCGGGTGGCCCTGGTGATGCGCTGTTTCACACGACGAGCGGAAGGTCCGGCGGTGTCATCGCCAGTATAGCACGCCGGGATGCGCACAGAGGAAGACCCCGCCCCGCCGCTGCGGCGGCGACCGCACCCTCCCTGCGGGGGGTACCCGCCTGGCGAGGGAGAGGGGAAGGGTTTTTGGTGTGGGCGGCTCAGCCGCGCAGAGCAGCGGCCAGGAGGCCGGGGAGATGGCGCGGGGAGTGGTCGCGCTCGAAGGCGACGAGGCGCGCGGCGACCTCGGCGGCGCGGCGGTGGGTGACGAACCAGGGCGGTTTGGGGAGCACGGTGGCTTCGCCGCCCGCGAGGGCGCGGGGGAAGGGGCGGAAGGGGGCGCGGATGACGCTCTTCTGGGCGCGGGAGAAGAGGAGCGCGTTGTGGACGAGGCCGGTGCCGCTGCCGATGTCGGCGCGGGTGTGGCCGGGGTGGGCACCCCAGGTGGCGGTGGCGAGGAGGAAGCCGACGCCGGTCCAGGCGTTGATCGCGATGCAGCCGTAGCGCAGCGCGGCGATGGCGTCCTCGAAGGCGGGGCCGAGTTCGCGGCGGGTGGCGGGATGGATCAGGATGTTGACGCCGAGCGTGCCGTGCAGCGCGTCGTTGCAGAAGCGGACGGCGCGATCCAGGTAGGCGGCCGGGTCGCGGCCGGGGAGGCTGGTCTGGGCGAGGACGCCGCCGAAGATTTCGGCGGTGAAGCAGGCTTCGTCGGCGCGTGACGGGTCGAGGTTGGGGATGAGGGCGCGGCCGGGGCCGAGTGATTCGGCCTGGGGGTAGCGCGCGACGAGCGCGGCGAGGCGATCGGTGCTGCCGGGGTAATAGTCCGGGCGCGGGGAGGGCGCGGACATGGCGCGCAGCGCGTCGAGCAAGGGGCGTTCCTGCGGCCAATCGGCCGGGGTGACGAGCACCTGGGAGGCGATGCAGTTGAAGTCGGCGTTGTGGAATTTCTGCGTGGCGAGGTGCTCGGCCTGGTGGCGCAGGTCGGCGGCGGTCCAGGGGCCGGGCACGACGATGGTCGGGCTGGCGTTGCCGAGTTCGCTGGTGACGCGCCTGGTGATCAGCGGGTCGTCGCGGCGCTTGCGCTCGGCTCTGCCGGGCCAGGGCCGTAGACGATGGCGTCGTGCGCGCGGGGCGCTGCCGGTGATGTGGATTTCGTCGATGCCGTGGGCGCAGAGGTAGGCACCGACGGTCGCGCCGCCGCAGGCGAGCCGCACGTAGCCGTCGGCGATCAGTGGGGCGAAGATCTCGGCCAGGATCGGGCCGAGGTAGTCGTTGACGGGGTTGAGTTTCAGCAAACAAACCTGCCCCTCGGCGATCAGCTTGTGGAGCAGATCGAGCGGCGCGATGGCGGCGATGTTGCCCGCGCCGAGTACCAGCGCGACCTTGCCTGCGGGTGCAGCCTGGCGATACCAGGCCGCCATCGTGCCGGGCAGGTCGCCTCGGTGACGCCGGGCGTTCCATCTGACCGGCGGTGATGCCGCTGAAGAGGTAGGCGGTCGGCGGCGGTCTGGGGGAAGACGTCGGCGATCACCTGGCCGTCGGGGCGGGTGGTGGCGCCGCCGCGACGGAGGCGGGGGTGGCGGCGGCGACCCGCGCAGGCTGGCGATCAGGCGGCCGAGGTTGCAGGAGGCCCCACGGTCCGGAGAGCCATTCCTCGGCGACGAGCGGGGAGTCGGGTGGCAGGCCCTTGGCGTGCGCTGCGGCGGCGACCCAGCGCAGCGGCGACCGCGCCGGTGCGCTGGTGCATGGTTTCCAGGTAGGTGATTTTCGCGGCGACGGGCAGATGCGCCCAGGCGTCTTTGTGGGCGCGCAGGGTGGCGATGGCGGCGTCGAGGGCGGCGCGATCGGTGTTCGGGGCGGGGCATAGTACCTCTTCCGGTGGGGGATGCCGTTGGGGGAAGGGCCGTTGGACTGAATCACCCACTGCGGTGGGTACCCGGGCTGAAGGACCCTGCGGGGTCCGCGAAGCCCGCCTGCGCGGACTATGGATAGCGTAGATTGCGGTGGGGTGCAAGGTGGGTGGGTGTCTGGTTGGGTGGTGGGGTGGGGTGATAGGGCGGCGGGCTTGGGTGGGGCTGGGGACGGATCTTCGCTGCGCTCAGGATGGCAGGGTGAGGGAAAGACTTCCAGACTGGCGTTTTGAGCGTGAGCGAAGAGTCCGGCCCTGCTTGCCGAACACGGGGAGCGTGGGGGTGCGTGCTACAATCGTTCGCTATGGTGCGAGGTCGGGGGAGTGGTTGGCGATGGTGGGGCAGGCGTACAGCGAGACGGTGCTGGAGCATTACGCCCGGCCGCGCAATCTGGGGCGCTTGCCGGGGGCGAGCGGGCTGGGGGTGGCCGGTAGTCTGCTCGATGGGCCGGTGCAGATTACGATTGCGATCCGGGTTGAGCGGGATGGGACTGGCGAGGAGCGGGTCGTGGCGGCGCGGTTCCGGGCGTTCGGGTGCAGCGCGGCGATCGCGTCGTCGTCGATGGCGACGGTGCTGATCGAGGGTCGGCCGGTGCGCGAGGCGGCGGCGCTGACGCCGGAGGCGATCGTCGCGGCGCTCGGTGGATTGCCGGAAGAGCGGCTGTATGCCCCGGCGCTGGCGGCGGAAGCGGTGCGAAAGGCGATTGCGGATTGCGGATTGCGGATTGCGGATTTGGGGACGGAGGAGGCTTCCGGTATTCCAGTAGCCTTCGGCAATCCGCAATCTGAAATCCGCAATCCGCAATGAGGAGTTGAGCGTGGCGCGGGATTATGCGAGCAGGGTGAAGCCGGGGCAGCGGGTGTCGCTGGCGAAGCATGATGCGGGGGAGACGCAGGGGGTCAGCAGGGCCGAAAGCGAGCAATTGATGCCGGAGTTGATCAGGAACTGGCGGAGTTGCAGGAATTGCTCTACGCCGCCGGGAAGCACAGCGTGCTCCCTGCTCCTCCAGGGACTCGACACCAGCGGCAAGGATGGGACGGTCAAGCGGGTCTTGCAGGAGGTGAACCCGATCGGGTGCCACATCCGCGCCTTCAAGGCCCCGACCGACGAGGAGCTGGCGCACGACTTCCTCTGGCGGGTGCATGCCGAGGTGCCGGCGAAGGGGGAGTTGGGGTCTTCAATCGCTCGCATTACGAGGATGTGCTGGTCGTGCGCGTCCATGAGTTGGTGCCGGAGGAGGTCTGGCGGAAGCGGTATCGCCAGATCAACGATTTTGAGCGGCTGTTGACCGAGTCGGGGACGATCCTGATCAAGTGCTACCTGCACATCAGCAAGGAGGAGCAGGAGCGCTGCTGCTGGCGCGCGAGCAGGAGGTGACGAAGGCCTGGAAGCTGGCGGTGGGGGACTGGATCGAGCGCCGCTCCTGGGACGACTACATAGCGGCCTATGACGACGCACTCAGCGAGTGCAGCACCGAGGAAGCGCCCTGCGCATCATCCCCGCCGATAAGAAGTGGTACCGGCAACCTGGCGATCGCCCAGTTGCTGGCGGATGCGATGCGCCCCTACAAGGCGCAATGGTTGGAGCATTTGGACCTCGTCGGCCAGCGCGAAGTGCTCGCCATCAAGGAGGCGCGGGCGGCGGGGACGGTGTAGAACGAACGGGCGAACGGGCGAACGGGCGAACAGGCGAACAGGCGAAACGGCCCCGCGCCTTACGCGGCGGGTGCTGCTTGGCGGGGCGGTGGGGTTGGCGGCGGAGCTGGTCGGGTGCGGCGGCCGGATGCAGCGGTGGAGTGGGCGCTTTCTGGACGGTGGTGACGGCCGGTGGGGCCTGGAGAGACGCTGAGAGGCGCGGCGTTCAGGCCGTTCCAACAGGCGACAGGGTGCGCGGTCCAGGATATCAGCCTGCCGGTGGGGGAGCTGCTGCGCGAATTGCGGCGGCAGGCGCTCGTGGGGCGGGTGCAGTGGGATGGTGGTCGTGTCGGACGCGCTGCGCACGCGGCGCTGGCGGCACGGCAGACGCCGGGGCTGTTCGCGGCTCCCGTCGAGGGCGAGTGATGGCGCAGCGGGTTCGCGATCGATACGCTGGCGCTGGCGTGCCGCACGCGGGTGTCCGTGGGCGGCTGTCGGTAACCGTTGGGGCGAATTCTGGTCGGCGAATCTGCCGGAGCGCGGCTCTGCCCGCAGGATCCGGTCGGGCTGCTGGAAGTGGCATTGCTGGCGGATGGGGTCGCGCCCGGGGGCGCTCTATCCGCTCGATCTGATCGCGCGTTCGGTTCGCCGACCGGCTGCGGGCGCTCGCCCCGGCCTGGTGGCGACTGAGCGAGCGGGTGGGCGCGGCGCTGGCACTGGGGGAGGTCGATCTGGCACTCGGCTACGGCGGGCAATTGCGCGCGGCGATCGCGGGTGCGGCGGATGGCGGTCGTCGCGCCGCTGCCGGAACCGGTGTTGCCGCTGGTGCTGGCGCGCCGCCGCAGCGGGCGACGAATGCGATGGCGCGCGACTTTGCCGATTATGTGCGCGGCGGCGAGGTGGCGGCGCTGCGGGGGCAAGGATACGGGGCGGGCGGGGGCGCTGCCGATTGGCGACCTGGCGGTCGATGTGGGGTGGTGGCGGGAGCAGGGGGGCGAGGCGCTGGCGCGGTTTGAGCGGTGGTTCGGGGCGGGGGATGAGAAGGGAGAAGGGTGAGGGGAGAAGGGTGAAAGGACGGTTGAACCGCCAAGACGCCAAGGACGCCAAGGATGAGGGGAGAGAGGAGAAGGGTGAGGAGAGACGATTTAACCGCAGAGGACGTGAAGGGAGCAGAGGACGAGAAAATGAAATGGTTGTATCTGGGCTGAATGTTATGCCCGCCCTTGAGTTATCGTGAACGCGATGAGAGCCAGACAATTCGTGGGCGAGGAATGCGCTGCTGGTTGCGTGCGGACAGCCGCCGGTTGGGGCGGGGGCGCGTGCGTCGTTTGGGGGCGGGAGCGTGGCACGATGCATTTTTGGTGCGCGGTGGTGGGCGGGCGTTGGCGCGGCTGCGGAAGCGGGTGATTCATGGGTCGGCGGAGGTTTTTGACGAGGGGGTGATTCGCTCGGATTATGCGGGGGTGGGGGAGTATTATCGGGTGGCGAATTTGCGGCGGCCGGGGATTTGTCCCGGGCGCTATGCCTTCGCGGTTGGGCCGGGGGTGTGTCGGGGACGGTG
The DNA here is from genome assembly GCA_046328475.1 of Chloroflexia bacterium. Classification (GTDB taxonomy): domain Bacteria; phylum Chloroflexota; class Chloroflexia; order Thermomicrobiales; family CADCWN01; genus CADCWN01. The sequence continues at coordinate 53,050 of JAXLWN010000036.1, forward strand.
GAGTCGTACCTGGGGCCGACGTTGTGGTTGGGGGCGCTCTCGGCGACGGCGGCGTATGCGCTGGGGCGGGAGATCGGGCGGGCGTTCCGGAGTGTTGCAGGCGGGCGATGCGCCTTGTCCGGGGTGGGGCGAGTTGGTCTGGACGGCGGAGGGGGTGCGCGGGGGGAGCGCGCGGCCGTTGGCGACGATTGCGGAGGACGAGGTCGGGCGCTGGCGCGCGGGGCTGGCGCGGTTGGGGGCGGCGGGCTTCGACTTTGATGCGGGCGGCGGCGCTGCGGCGGTTGGAGGGGGTGCTGGCGCGGCGCGAGGGGCATGCGCCGGTGCCCGCGCTGGTGAATAGCGACATCACGCCGGAGAATCTGATCGTGCGGCGCGGGCGGTTTGTGGGGTTGGTCGATCCGGTGCCGCATATCGGCAATGCCACGCGTCACGCGGCGCTCTTCCTCTGCTGCTACCGGTTGCTGCTGCCATCGCTGCACGACGCGCCGCAAGCCATGCCGGGCGCGGCTTCGGTGAACATGCGGGGACGATGGCACACATCGCGGATGGCTATGAGGTGGGGTATCTGGAAACAGGACCGCCAGCGCTCGCGCGAGCGCTGGCGGACGAGTGCTGGTTGCAGGTGCTCGACCTGGCGATCGGTGGACTCAGCCGATTGACGCTCCGTTATCCGAGGAGCAGCAGATTCGCACCGGGGGCCACGCGGCGATCGAGCGGCGGGTGCGGGAGTGTTTGCGAGTGCTGAGTGCGCAGTGCCGAGTGCCGAGTGCCGAGTGAGTCTGCCCGACCATCCGGCCCCACTGAGAACTGAGCACTCGGCACTCGGCACTGCGCACTCCGTTACGACGCTTCGGCGATGGTGCGGGTGAAGCGGTAGCCGACGCGCGGGATGGCGCGGATTTCGCCGAGATCCTCGTGCGGGAGGCCGAGCTTCTTGCGGATGTGGCTGACGTGGGTCTTCAGCAGGGAGACGTCTCCGCCGTCGTAGCCCCAAGCGTAGTCCACCATGCGCGAGGTGCTGACGACGCGGCCGGTGTTGGCGGCGAGGATGTAGAGGAGCTTGAACTCGATGGGCGTCAGCTGGATCGGCTCGTCGCGGAGGCGCACGTCGTGCGACTCGGCGTCGAGGATGAGGTCGCCGACGCGCAGTTCGCGGATCGCCTCGGGTTCGCCGTTGGGGGCACTGCGCCGCCAGACGGCGCGGATGCGCATCGCTAGCTGGCGCGGGCTGAAGGGCTTGGTGACGTAGTCGTCGGCACCGGCGCGGAAGCCCTGGATGACCTGCTCCTCCTGGTGCAGCCCGGTGAGGAGGATGACCGGGGTGGTGGAGTCCTGCCGGATCTTCTGGCAGACCTCGAACCCGGATAGTCCTGGCATCTGCACGTCGCAGACGACGAGATCGGGGAGTCCTTGCTGCCAGCGGCGCACCGCTTGCAGGCCGTCGAAGCCTTGACGACGTTGAAGCCTTCGCGCCTGCATGGCAATAGGCCGTCGTCGAGCAAGTCGAAATGTCGTCCACGAGGAGTACTTTGACCATGGTTGCCTCCAGTAGTCAGTAGTCAGTAGTCAGTAGTCAGTGCGTCCGCTTAGCGCCTGTTCTCCTGCGCTCCTGTTCTCCTGTTCATCACGCGTTGTCCGGTATCGTGAACCAGAAGGTTGCGCCCGCGCCGGGGGTGCTGGTGACGCCGACGGTGCCGCCGTGGGCTTCGACGATGGCTTTGACGATGCTGAGGCCGAGGCCGTGGCCCGCGACGCCCGCGCTGGCCGCCGCCGAGCCGTGCCTGCCGGGATGGAAAATCAGCTCTTGTTCGGCGGGCGGGATGCCCTGGCCGTGGTCGGTGACGGAGACGCGCACGCCGTTGGCGATGGTCTCCACGGTCAGTACGACCTCGTCCCCTTCGACGCCGTATTTGCCGGCGTTGACCAGCAGGTTGACGACCACCTGGCCCAGGCGCACGCTGTCGGCGCGGAGCACTGGCGGCGGGGCGACGCACGCGAGGTGACACGCGCTGGCCGCGCCGGGCCAGGAGTGGCTGCACGAGGTCGATCGCCGACTCGATCCAGGGGAGGACGGAGCTCTCGCTCTGTCGCAACGCCAGGTGGCCGCTCGCGATGGCCGACCAGGTGGTCATGTTCTCGATCATACAGTCGAGCCAGGCGACGCCGCGTCGCAGGCGGCTGACGAGCTGGCGCACCTCGTCCGAATCGAGGTCGGGGTAGTCGGAGAGGATTTCCAGCCCGGCGTGCAGGGTCGCCACCGGGGCGCGCAATTCGTGGACAATCGCGCCGACTCCCGGCACGACGCTGGCTGGTACTGGGACCTCGGGCGCACTTTGCCTGGCCGGGACGGCGCGACGACGGGCACTACGTGGGCGGCTCTGAATCGGCGTCGGGCGCTGCTCAACATTGAGTGCTGCGAGTGGTTGTGGCTTAAAACCCCCGTCTCCCTGGCTGATCTCAACGCTCACGCCACCAAACTCCCCGCGATGGACTCCACCGGATCTTGACCGCACCCCCCAAAAGGTACTATTCATCTTACTAGCGCGTAATTCCTATGCCATCGGCGCATTAACGGAGATCGCCCCCCCGGAAAATGTTGCAATTGGCAACCGTCCGTTCTCGGCGGAATGATCGACGTGCGCTAACGGATGTACTGGACGATCGTCCCGTCGCGTTGAGTTTCGGTCGGAATGGGTGGCTGAGGTTGTGCGCGAGGTGGTTGAGCGCTCAACCGCAACAACACCGCTGGCGGTTGAGATTTCGCATGGTGAACGGGGGTAGCGTTGCTCCCCTCTGCCCCGGATGTACCGACGAAGCGCTAGGGGAGGCTGCTGACCTTGAAGTTGTTGTAGCCGGTCGATTTCCCGGCGACTTCGTCGCCTTGCAGGATGCCGGTGGCGATCGAGACTTTGCCGGCTTCGCGGAGGGCACTCACGTTGGCGGTGGCGATGTATGTATCGTTCACGAAGAGGTAGGCGGTGTCGCCCTTGACCGTGAGGACGAGGCGATTCTGCGTCTGGGAGGCCGTGGTGAGGTTGGTGAGCTTGCCCGACCCGACGGTCTGGTTGGACTCGCCGGTTGTCTTATCGAGCACAAGCTCGATGCTCCAATCGCCGGAGGACTCGACGATGAGGCGGTACTGCGCGCCGTTGGTGGTGGAGCGGAAGATGAACCCGTAATCCCAGGCGGCGGTCGAGGCCGCGTAGGGGTTGAAGAAGGTGGCTTCGATGGTGAGGTCGCTGAGGGAGACGTTCTCGGCGGCGACCGTTTCGATGAACGAGTCGCTCGGGTCGTGCTTGATTGCGCCGTTTTGCGGCCCGAAGACCACGCGGGCGTCCTTCGCCAGGGCGGTGGCGGTCGATTTGGCCTGCGCCTCGGGCGTGCGGGGCTGGATGACCAGCGCGACGATCAGAATCAGCGCCAGACACGCGACAACCGCCGCCGATGCGCCGCCAGCGAGCCACCAGACCAGCCGAGAGCGGCCGGAGCGTGGTGCCTGTGCGTAGGGTGGTTGCCCGTAGGCGGGGGGCGCGACGATCGGCGGCACCTGTGCGCCGTAGCCAGGCTGGGCGGGCGCACCGTACTGTGTCGGGGCGTTGTAAGCCGAAGTGGTCATGGGTGGCGCGGCCAGGGGCATCGGCTGCGGCGGGATGTAGGTGGGTGGTGCTGACTGGAAGGAGGTCGGGGGGACAGCCCCGGTCGCCGGTGGTTGCCCGTAGGCGGGGGGCTGGGCGTACTCCTGGGCAACCGGGGTGCCGCGCACGACGGCATCGAAGGCCTGGGCGAATTCGCCCGCTGTGGCGTAACGATCCTCCGGGCGCTTCGCCAGCGCCCGCGCGATCACGGGGCCGAGCGCGGGCGGGATGCGCCCCTGGGACCGCTCGACCAGCGACGGGACCGGTTCGAAGCTGTGGGCGTACATCACCTGCTCGGTGGTGCCGGTGAAGGGGGTCGCGCCGGTGAGCAGCTGGAAGACGATGCAGCCGAGCGCGTAGATGTCGATGGCTGGCCCGGTTTGGCCACGGAAGGATTCGGGGGCCATGTAGGGGAGCGTGCCCATCACGCCGATGCCGCTGTAGGCCTGCGTCGCCTCCTGGAGCAGCTTGGCGATCCCGAAGTCGGACAACTGGATGGAGTCGCCCTCGTCGAGCAGGAAGTTCCCCGGCTTCAGATCGCGGTGGATGATCCGGCGCGAGTGGGCGTAGTCGAGCGCGCTCGCGATCTGTTGCAGATAGCGCGACACGCGCACCGGTTCGAGGTACCGCGCGGTTCGGGGGAGATTGTCGAGGGTGCCCCCGGCGATGTAGGGCATCACCAGGTAGATGGTGCCCCCGGCCTCGCCGAAGTCGTAGACATCGAGGATGTGGGGGTGCTTCAACTGCGCGAGCATCGCCGCTTCCTGCTTGAAGCGCGCGAGGAAGTCGCGCTGCTGCACCAGGTGGGCGTGGAGCAGCTTCACCGCGACCTGGCGGCCGAGTGGTCCCAGGTCGGTGGCGAGATAGACTTCGGCAAAGCCGCCGCTCCCCACCTGGCGCTCCATGCGATAGCGACCATTGAGGATCTGCCCTGCCGCGCTCATCGTGCCACCTCGACGTGCACTCGCGATGCCCGGCCGCGCGCGTTTGCGGCGGGGTGCCAAGCCTTCCCTTTCCACACGAATAACGCCGCTGTGACGATACTCGTCTCGCGCCGCGCCTGTCAAATTCCCCGGCATGATCCGGACGATATGTCAGCGCGGCGACCAGTTTTCGGGCCGGTGATTGTGACCTCAACCGGTTCTAGACCGGTGGCAAACGCCCCCTAGACCTCCCCGGCCTATCCTCGTCTCCACAGACAGCCCACCGGAGTCCGGGACGACGCCCGGACCTGGCTGCCACGACGTCGGGTTCCCGGTCGATTTTTGGCAAGTCGGAGGTTCCATGCAGCGCATCGTGCAGCCGAGTGTCGCCCCCCTGGTTGTGCCGAGCCGACCGCTCTACCGGATCGCCAAGCGGCTGCTCGATATCGTGGTTTCGGCGGTGGTATTGGTGATTCTCGCGCCGGTCTTCGCGGTCTGCGCGATCGCGGTGCGCCGCAGTTCGCCCGGGCCGATCATCTTCCGGCAGGCGCGGATGGGGCTGCGCGGCCGGACATTTACCTTCCTGAAGTTCCGCTCGATGTACCACAACGCCGATTCGGAGCCCCACCGGGCCTACGTGACGGCCTTCATCCGGGGCGAGGCGGCGCAGCATGCCGATGGCGACAAGCAGGTCTACAAGCTGGTGGGCGACTCGCGGATCACGCCGGCGGGGCGCTGGCTGCGCCGCACCAGCCTGGACGAGTTGCCGCAATTCTGGAGCGTGCTGCGCGGCGACATGAGCCTGGTGGGGCCGCGTCCGCCGATCCCTTACGAGGTGGAGCAGTACCGGCCGGATCAGCTGGTGCGGCTGGCGGTGAAGCCGGGGATTACGGGGGTCTGGCAGATCAGCGGGCGCAGCAGCACCACCTTCGACGAGATGGTGGCGCTCGACCTGGCCTACATCCGCAATCAGTCGTTCTGGTTCGACGTGGCGATCATGCTCAAGACGATCCCGGCGGTCCTTTCGACGCGAGGAGCACGGTGATTGCGGATTGCGGATTGCGGATTGCGGATGAGAGGCCGCGAAGGCTGTGGGCCTTCCTGGTCTCCTCCGTCAATCCGCAATCTGAAATCTGAAATCCGCAATGGGAAAGGGGGAATGGTGATGTTGAACTGGCATGGCGACGGGATGGTGAAGGTCGGGGTGGTCGGCTACGGCTATTGGGGACCGAAGTTGGTGCGGAACTTCAGCGAGATGTCGAAGGCGACGCTGAGTTGGGTGGCCGATCTGGACCAGGAGCGCCTGGACCGGCTGAAGGCGAACTATCCCTCGCTGCAGACGACGCGCGACTACGAAGAGATGCTGCGCTCCGATATCGATGCGGTGGTGGTGGCGACGCCGATTCGCACGCACTACCGGCTGGCGAAGGCGGCGCTGCTGGCCGGGAAGCATGTGCTGGTGGAGAAGCCGCTGACCGCCAGCGGCCACGAGGCGGACGAGCTGATCGAGATCGCGGAGCGGCGCAACCTGCGGCTGATGGTCGGGCACACCTTCGAGTACAACGGCGCGATTCGGGCGCTGCGCGACATTGTGCGGGGCGGCGAGTTGGGCAAGGTCTACTACGTGGACGCCGCCCGCCTCAATCTCGGTCTCTTCCAGACCGATATCAACGTGATCTGGGACCTCGCGCCGCACGATCTGTCGATCCTGCTCTACGTGCTGGGGCTGGAGCCGGTCGGGGTGAGCGCGCGGGGCGCGGCGAACGTGCGGCCGGGTATTCAGGATATCGCCTACCTGGAGATCGACTTCCCGAACGGCGTGCTGGCCCACCTGCACCTGAGCTGGCTGGATCCGTGCAAGGTGCGGCGCGTGACGATTGTCGGCAGCCGCAAGATGGTGGTCTGCAACGACCTGGCCGAGTCGGAGAAGATCCGCATCTACGACAAGGGCGTTGACCACCCCTATGAGACCGACCAGTTCGCCGATTTCCACCTCGCCTATCGCTACGGCGACGTGACAATCCCCTACGTGCCGATGCAGGAGCCGCTGCGGTTGCAGTGCGAGCACTTCATCGACTGCATCACGACCGGCGCGGAGCCGCAGAGCAATGGCCGCGTCGGGGCGAAGGTCGTGCGCATCCTGGAAGCGGCCGACCGCTCGCTGCTGAATGGCGGGCGGCGGGAGGTGATCGAGACCGCCCAGCGCGGCGAGGTGGTGGCGGCGGCGGACTGACGGTGACGAGTAGTCAGTAGCCAGTAGTCAGTAGTCAGTGTCTCACGCGAGGCACATGGCTCTACTGTCAAAAAACTGCTTCGGGCACCCAACTGACTACTGGCTACTGACTACTGACTACTCAACGCGAGGCGAAGCATGGCGACGGAAATCCTGCTCCCGAAGCTGGGGATGAACACCGAGGAGGCGACGATTGTCGCCTGGCGCAAGCGCGAGGGCGACACCATCGCGGTCGGCGATGTGCTGGCCGACGTGGAGACCGATAAGGCGGTGATCGAGCTGGAGGCGGAGGCGTCGGGGACGCTGCGCCACCTGCTGGCCGAGGATGGCGCGCGGGTGGCGACGAACCAGCCGATCGCGATCGTCGGCAGCGCCGACGAGGACACCACTGCGCTGCTGGCGAAGCTGGCCGCCCCGGTGATCGCGGAGACCTCGCATGTTGAGCAGGTCTACCAGGCCTGGAAGGGTGACGCCTGCCGGATTCCGGCGGCGAGCGTGGCGCACGAGGCCGCGAGCGGGCAGCGAGGGACGAGCGGGGGCGAACGGGCGAACGGGCGAACGAACGGCACGCTCGACCTGGCGGCGATTCGGGCGCGACTGGCGCAGCGCGGCGTGGTGGGCGGCGAAACGGCGAACGGGCAGCGAGGGACGAGCGGGGGCGAGCGGGCGAATGGCTATGCGGCGGTGGCCGAGGTGCCGACGCCGCGCAAGGGGCCGCTGCGGACGCGCATCGTCATCTACGGCGCGGGGCTGGGCGCGAAGCAGTTGATGGAGATCACGCGGCAGCTCGACACGATCGAGGTCATCGGGCTGATCGACGACAAGCCGGGGATGGCGGGGACGGCAATCGGCGGCACGACGATCCTCGGGGGCTTCGAGGCGCTGAAGTCGCTGGTGGCGCGCGGCGCGGTGGATGGCGTGGCGCTCTCGTTCCATTCGGAAGTGCGCCGCAAGGTCCACCGGAAGATCGCCGCCGCGATGGACATTCGCTTCGTCTCGCTGGTGGACCTGCGCGCCCATGTCGGCGCGGACGTGGAGATCGGCGATGGCGCGCTGATCGAGGCGGGCGCGGTCGTCGGGCCGGGCACGATTGTCGGCGAGGGGGTGATCGTGGATGTCGGCGCGATCGTCGCGCACGACTGCTCGCTCGGAGCCTTCTCGCACCTCTCGCCCGGCTGCGCCCTCTCCGGGGTCGTCTGCCTGAAGGAGAACGTGCTGGTCAGCGTCGGCGCGTCGATCAACTCCACCGTCACCGTCGGGCGCAACGTGATCATCACCCCCGGCGCGGCGGTGATGAACGACCTGCCGGACGACGTGATCGTCGGCGGGGTGCCGGCGAAGGTGATGGGGGCGAGTCGGCGCGGGGCGTGACGATTTCAGATTGCGGATTGCGGATTGCAGTACGCGGTAGGGAGGCTATATGGACCAGATTGAGTTTGCAGCGGAGTATGAATCGGCGCTTGACGCGGCCGAGTTCGCCAATCCGCAATCCGCAATCCGCAATCCGCAATACCTCGACTATTACCGCCAGATGCTGCTGATCCGTCGCACCGAGGAGCAGATCGGGTGGTTGTTCAGCCGGAACCTGACGATGGGGACGGCGCACCTGTCGATCGGGCAGGAGGCGAGCGCGGTGGGGGCGCTGGCGGCGACCCGGCCGGATGATTATGTCGTGAGCACGCACCGGGGGCACGGGCATCTGCTGGCGAAGGGGGCCGACCCGGCCCGCCTGCTGGCCGAGATTTGCGGCCGGGTGGATGGCTTCTGCCGGGGCAAGGGGGGCTCGCAGCACATCGCGGTTCGCGAACTCTCCTTCCTGGGGACGAACGGGATCACCGGCGGCGGGTTGCCGGTGGCGACCGGCGCGGCGCTCTCGGCGAAGCTGCGTAACTCGGGCCAGGTGGTGCTGAGTTTCTTCGGCGACGGCGCGTCGAACCAGGGGACCTTCCACGAGGCGCTGAACATGGCGGCGGTCTGGCGGCTGCCGATCGTCTTCATCTGCGAGAACAACGGCTACGCGATGTTCACCCCGCAGATGGATGTCACCAGCGTGGCGGATATCGCGGCGCGGGCGGCGGGCTACGCCATCCCCGGCGTGACGGTGGACGGCATGGATCTGCTGGCGATGCGCGAGGCGACCGGCGAGGCGATTGCGCGGGCGCGGGCGGGCTTCGGGCCGACGCTGCTGGAAGCGAAGACCTACCGCTACTGCGGCCACTCCAAGAGCGACACTGGCACGAAGTACCGGACGCGCGAGGAGATCGCGGCCTGGCAGACGCGCGACCCGCTGCCGAACTGGCGCGAGCGCCTGATCGCGCTCGGCGTCGAGGAGGCCGAAATCCGCCGGGTCGAGGGCGAGGTGGAGATCGCGATCGAGGCCGCGACGGCCTTCGCGCTCGCCAGCCCGTATGCCGAGGATGAGGCGCTGATGGGGGCGTATGTCGAGAGCAGCGCACCCAGGATGCGGCGCGAGGTGCTGCTCGCAGGAGACTGATCCCTCCCCGCCGCTGTTCACCCCTCCCCGCCGCCTGCGGGCGGCGACCCTCCCCTGAAGGGAGAGGGTGGGGATCCCCTACCCGACTGTCCGACTATCCGACTACCCGACTCGATTGGAGGCATGGCATGGCACGGACCGCGACGTACCGGGAGGCGCTGTACGAGGCGCTGCGCGAGGAGATGACCGACGACAGCAGCGTGATCATGCTCGGCGAGGATTTCAGCAATGGCGGGGCATTCGGCGTGGCCGGGGACCTGCCGGAGCGGTTCGGGCCGGAGCGGGTGGTGCGGACGCCGATCTCGGAGAACGGGTTCGTCGGCGTGGCGGTCGGCGCGGCGATGACCGGGATGCGGCCGGTGGCCGAGATCATGTTCATGGACTTCATGACGCTGGCGATGGACCAGATCGTCAACCACGCCGCGAAGATCGGCTACATGTATGCCAATCAGTACCAGGTGCCGCTGGTCGTGCGGACGCCCGCCGGGGCGGGGCGGGGCTACGGGGCCAGCCACTCGCAGAGCCTGGAGGGCTGGCTGATTCAGGTGCCGGGGCTGAAGGTGGTCGCGCCGAGCGACCCCGCCGACGCGAAGGGGTTGCTGAAGTCGGCGATTCGCGACGATAACCCGGTGGTCTTCATCGAGAACAAGTTGCTCTACCCGAAGGCGGGGGTGATCGAGGACGACGCCCCGGCGATTCCGCTCGGCAAGGCGCGGCGGCGCCGGGCGGGGCGCGACCTGACCATCGTCTCCTACGGCCGGATGCTCGACATGTCGCTGGAGGCGGCGGAGGTGCTGGCGGCCGAGGGGATCGAGTGCGAGGTGATCGATCTGCGGACGCTGAAGCCGCTCGACATCGACACGGTGGCCGAATCGGTGGGGCGCACCGGGCGCTTCGTCTTCGTGGAGGAGGGGACCGGCGGCGTCGGGGCGACGGTCAGCGCGGCGGTGGTCGAGCGGTGCCTCGGGGCGCTGGTCGGGAAGCCGGTGCGAGTGGCGGCGCGCGACGTGCCGATCCCGTCGTCTGGTCCGCTGGAGCAGCGCGTGATCCCGCAGCTGGCGGACATCGTCGAGGGTTGTCTGGAGAGCCTGCAGCCGATCGAGGGCCAAGGTTGAGGTCTTACGGTTCGAAGGTTCGAAGGTTCGAAGGTTCGCTCAACCAGCACACGCGATGCACACCTTCGCTCAATCAAACCTTTACCTCGTAAACCTAGACTCGGAACTGTGAACAGTCACATTAACGGAGGTGAGGGGGCATGGCTCAGGGGATTATGGAGCGGACCGCGCAGATCGCGAAGTTGCGCCGCGAGCGGACGATGCGGGTGCCATTCGTCGACCTGAAGGCGCAGTACCGGACGATTCGGGATGACGTGCAGGCGGCGTTCGACGAGGTCCTGACCGGCATGGACTTCGTGCTGGGATCGAACTTGCGGGCGTTCGAAGCCGAGTACGCGGCCTACTGCCAGGCAAAATACGCGATCGGCGTCGCGAATGGCACCGACGCGCTCTTCCTGGCGCTGAAGGCCTGCGGCGTCGGCCCCGGCGACGAGGTGATCACCGTCTCGCACAGCTTCATCGCGACGGTCGAGGCGATCATCATGCTCGGCGCGACGCCGGTGTACGTGGACATCGACCCGGCGACCTACACGCTCGACCCGGCGAAGCTGCCCGAGGCGCTGAGTCCGCGCACCCGCGCGATCGTGCCGGTCCACCTCTACGGGCAGATGGCCGACATGGACCCGATCATGAGCTTCGCGCGGCAGCACGGGCTGGCGGTGGTCGAGGATGCCTGCCAGGCGCACGGCGCGGACGACCGGGGCCGCCGGGCCGGCAGCCTGGGCGACGCGGCGGCGTTCAGCTTCTACCCCTCGAAGAACCTGGGGGCCTACGGCGATGGCGGCGCGGTGACGACCAATTCGCGCGCGGTCGCCGAGCATGTGCGGTTGCTGCGCGACCACGGCTCCGCCAAGAAGTACGAGCACCAGGAGTTCGGCTGGAATTCGCGGCTGGACGAGGTGCAGGCGGCGTTCCTGCGGGCCAAGCTCGGTCTGCTCGACTTCTGGAACGAGCAGCGCCGCCAGCACGCGCAGCGCTACGACACGTTGCTGGCCGGCCTGAACATTCGGACCCCGAAGGTGCGCGAGGGCACGCGCCACGTCTACCACCTCTACGTGGTGGAGGCCGACGGGCGGGACTTCGCGCGGGAGATGCTCAACGACCTCGGCGTGGCGACCGGGATCCACTATCCGACGCCGATCCACCTGCAACAGGCGGCGCAGGGGGTTGGCCGGGTGGCCGGGGAGTTGCGAGTGACGGAGCGGTTGGCGCGGCGCGTCCTCTCGCTGCCGATGTACGCGGAATTGGAAGAGGCGCAGCTTTCCTACGTCGCCAACTGCCTGACGAGCATCTGGGGCGAGACGGGGATTGGAGGCCTGGATGACTGACCGGTTGCGACGGCTGAGGCCGCTGCTCCCCACGAACGCTGATACGACACCGCCGGGGGAGGAGGCAATCCTCCCCCCGGTGGGAGAAAACGCCCCGCTGCCGCCGCGACTCTCCGCGCGGCGCGCGATGGCGCACGAGACGGCGGCACCAGCGGCGGCCCCAGCGACGACCGCAACCGTCACCGATGACGACGACATCCCGGCCGCGTCCGCCCCGGCGGGGCAGGACCCCTACATCGCCTTCGCCCTGCGTTGGTGGTGGTTGCTGATTCTCGGCGCGCTGATCGGCGGCATCGGGGCCTATGCCTACACGCAGTACGGGCCGATCCCCTTCCAGTCGGTCGCGCAGGTGCAGGTTCCGGCGCAGACGACGACCAATCCGACGGCCGGTTCGGACCAGGCGCGCTCGGCGGCGACGAACTACGTGGCCGAAGCCTCGACGTCGCAGATGTACACGCTGGTGAGCAAGGCGCTGGCCGGGAAGATGGAGCTGAGCGCCAGCGACCTGCAGCTGATGGCCCAGGATGGCCGCCTGACGATCAAACTGGTGAAGAATACGAACTTCATCAGCATCGCGGTGACCGATCCCGACCCCGAGCGGGCGCGCTTGCTGGCCGACACCTTCGCGACGGTCTTCGTGGGCGATATCAACAGCCGGGCGTCCACGCAGCTCGACACGCGGGGCTTGCAGCTCGAACAGCAGATCAAGATGACGCAGGATCGCCTGGTGGTGGCGCAACTGCTCCAGCGGCAGGAGGATCTGCGGAAGCAACTGATGGATCAGCGCGGGCTGCTGCTGCAACTGCAACTCGGCTACCAACAGGAATTGCAGCGCCAGCAGGAGGCCGACCGCCTGGCGGCGGCGGCGGGGCAGACGATCACGCAGCAGGTGCTCGACACGCGAGCGCAGTGGTTGAAACTGATCGGCGATCAGATCACGGCGATGAACACGACGATCAATGAATTGACCGCGCAGTTGGACCAGGTGCAGACGACGCTGAAGAGCCTGCCCGCCGGCACCGATCCCACCGTCTCGGCGGCCTTCACCTCGGCCTACAGCGCGCAGTTGCAGTCGATGACGAAGGAATTCGCGGATCTGCAACTGAGCGGCCCGAACGCGCGTGAGCCGGTGATCCGCTACGGCAAGGCATCGGATCCGCTGCCCGCATCCGGGCGCAAGAAGCTGCTGATGATGGGCCTGGCGGCGGGGATGGCGCTGGCGGCTGGCCTGGGCTTCCTCTTCGACATCCTGAGGCAGCGCCGGACACCGGGGAAACCTGGCGAACGGGCGGATGAGCGAACGGGCGAAGGGGCGAACGAGGAGCCGATGCCGGCGATTGTGCAGCCGCAGGTTGAGGCTTTCCCGATGAACGTGACGACGCAGCGGGTGCCGGATCTGATGCCGCTGCCGATCCTCCCACGCAACGAGACGCGGGACGTGAGTTGGCGGCGGGCGAGTAACGAGTAACGAGTAACGAGTAACGAGGCGATAGGCGATAGGCGATAGGCGATAGAGAGACCGAGCAACGGAGTAGTCTTTCTCGAAGGCTACCCTGTCCGGCACGAGTAACTATCGCCTATCGCCTAACGCGCTATGGCCTTCGAGGGAGCGGGCGATGAGCGCGGCGGCACCGGAGGAATGCCGTCCTGGAAGCGGGACGTTCGCGCCTCACGCCCTCACGCCCTCACGCCCAACAGCGGGTCGGGGCGACCCGGGCTGCGCCCGCTGATCGCGGCGATGGTCGCGGCGACGGTGGTGATCAGTCAGTTCGGGCTGAACTGGGGTCGGCCGGAGGATGGCATCCTGGTCGGACTCTCGCTCGGCGCGTTCCTGCTGGTGCCGAACGGATCGCCTGACCCTCGGGCCGGTGCTGATCTGCGAGCTGTCGATCGCGAGCTACTACTTCGCCGACTACGGGCTGAGCCTGCGGCTGATCGTGACCGGGTTGGCGATGGTGCTGGCCTTGCCGACGATCCTCAGCTCGAATCGCGCCGATCCGCGCTACCGGCGGGTCTTCATCCCGGCGCTGGCGCTGCTGATCATCAGCACCATCGGTAACCTCGCTTTCTCGGGCGAGGACTACACGATCAAGTATCTGCGCTACCAGGTGTTGCAGATTCTGGCGCTGGTGCTGGTGGCGTGCGCCGTGCGGACCAAGCGCGAGATCATCAACCTGGCCGTGCTGACGATGCCGGTGATGCTGGCGAGCGCGTTCGTCGCGGTCTGGCAGCATTATGCGCGCGGGAGCGCGCTGGGCAGCGACCTCGTCACGATCTGGAAGGGGCGCTCGACCGGGTTGGCGGGCAGCCCGGTGCTGATCGCCAACCAGTTGACGGCGGGGCTGGTGCCGCTGCTCGGGTTGCTGGCGTCGCTGCGCTGGCGGCGCGACCGCTGGCTCGCGGCGACGATCATGGCCGCGCTGGTGCTGGCGCTCGGTATCTACTTCACCTACACCCGCTCGGCACCGCTCGCGCTCGCGCCCGGACTGCTGGCGATGGGACTCTGCCTGCGCGGCCAGCGGCGGCTGATCATGGTGGGCGGCGTGGTGGGGGCGGCGGCGATGTTCCAGCTGCTCGCGGGGACCGGGCTGATCGGCTCGCGCTACTATCTCGGGGCGGAGGACGACAACAGCGCCGCCAGCCACGATGCGCTCTTGCAGGTGGCGCTCGCCATCGCGCTCGACAACCCGATCTCGGGGGTCGGGCACGAGCATTTCGAGGAGCTTTCGCTCGAATATGCGGGCGAGCTCGACAGCGCCGCGGCGAGCAACGCCTCGCTCGGCGTGGACCGGCCGCACAACGACTTCCTGACCGTCTGGATCTCCTGGGGATCGCGGGCGCTGGTCGCCTACGTCTTCCTCTTCCTCGGCGCGATTAAGAACTTCGTCGCCGCCGCCCGCGCGCCCGACCCGCTGGTCGCGGGGCTGGCCGTCGGCGGGGTCGGCTGGCTGGCGACGTATGCCGCGAACTCGGCCTTCCACAACTACCTCGATAGCTCGACGCTCTTGTGGGTGTTCGCGGGGCTGTCGGTGGTGCTGGCGAGGCTGGCGGAGCGCGGGAAGCAGCGGCAGGGCACGAAGGCGGCCTGACGAGGTTGCAACGTGTGGCAGGGGCGGGTCGATGACCCGCCTTTTGTCGTGTGGCGAATGGTCAGGCGATTGCCATCCCCACGCGGGCGGGTCTGAGACCCGCCACGACCGATCGCAAACAGCCTTCCAAGCTGATCTCAACTTCCTGAACCATGTGCAGACCTCTGCTCCACGAAACCTCCACCAGATTCCTTCATGATTGCCCCATACACAACGATTTTCGCTCTAGGCTCCACGCGCCGCGTTGAACTGGGGGTAACGATGCACACAATTCTCTATCCGGTGAATAGCCTGGCGCACGCGGGGGCGGAGCAGCAACTGCTCGCGCTGGTGCGCGGGCTGAACAAGGAGAAGTTCCACCCGATCGTCGCGCCGCTCTTCCCGGATGGGGTGATCGCCGACCACTTCCGGGCGGTGCCCGATGTGGAGGTGATCGACCTGAACCGGCGCGGGAAGTATGACCTGTCGCCGCTCTGGAAGATCGGGCAGCTGCTGCGCAGCCGCAAGGTGGAGATTATTCAGCCGTTCCTCACGCCCTCCACCTTCTACGGGCTGATCCCGGCGCTGGCGGTGCGGACGCCGATCAAGATCGTCACCGAGCGCTGCGGCGTCCGCAAAGTGCGCGGCGCGGGCTACAAGACCTATCGCTCGATCGAGGATTGGCTGACCCGCTTCGCCGATAGCGTGGTGCCGAATAGCGGGGCCGGGTGCGACATCCTGCAAGAGCGCGGGATCGCCGCCGAGAAGATCCGGGTGATCTACAACGGTCTCGACCCCGACCGGCTGGTCGTGGACGAGGAGAAGATGTGGGAGAACCGGAAGCAGACCGGGGTGCCTGCGGAGGGCAAGGTGGTTGGCATCCTGGCGACGCTCTCGCCCGCGAAGGACCACGCGACCTTCCTGCGCGCCGCCTCGATCGTCGCCGAGAACCGGGCGATCCGCTTCGCGATCATCGGCGATGGGCCGCTGCGCGGCGAACTGGAGCGGCAGGCGAAGGAGCTGGGGATCGCCGACCGCGTGACCTTCTTCGGCTTCCAGCGCAAGGTCGCCGACTACGTGGCGGCCTGCGATCTGCTGGTCTCGTCGTCGCGCGACAACGAGGGGTGCTCGAACTCGATCCTGGAGGCGATGGCGCTCGACGTGCCGGTGATCGCCACCGATGTCGGCGGCAACGGCGAGCTGGTGCAGGACGGCAAGACGGGCTACCTGATCCCGGTCGGCAACGACGTGGCGCTGGCGGCGGCGATCGGGCGGGTCTTCAACGACCCGACGCGCACCGGGCGACTGGCGGCGACGGCGCGGCAGATGACCGAGACGCGCTTCAGCCTGGAGCGGATGGTTGCTGACTATGAGGCACTTTACCTGCGCCTGCTGGCGCAGCGCGCGGTAAGGCGAACGGGCGAACGGGCGAACGGGCGAACGGGCGCGGGCACGCAAGCCCACTGACGCACTGACGCACGGACACACGAACGCACAAACACGAGGGGCATGCCGTGGGCGCGAACGCGATGATTCTGATGTACCACCGGGTGACGGACGAGCTACGGTCGCCACTGGCGGTATCGCCGGAGCGGTTCAAGCGACAGCTGGCGTACCTCTGCGAGCACTATCAGGTCGTGCCGCTGCGCGAGATGGTGGCGCGGCTGGGCGTGGGCGAGCCGCTGACCGCGCCGCTGGCGGCGCTCACCTTCGACGACGGCTACCGCGACAATCTGGAGATCGCCGCGCCGATCCTGCGCCAGTTCGGCGTCCCGGCGACGCTCTTCTTCGCGCCGGGTCCGCAGGAGTTGGGGCGGCCCTTCTGGTGGGATCTGATGGAGGAGATCGGGCTGACCGATGAGCAGGCACTCGAGCGCCTGAAGGAGTTGCCCTACATCGAGTTCCAGGAGATGGTGACCGAGGCGATCGCCGAGTTGCGGCCGAGGCGGGTCACCGAGATCGTCAAGCGCCTCTACCTGACCTGGGAGGAAGTGCGCGAGTGGGTCGGGATGGGGATGGGGATCGGCGCGCACACGCTGACCCACCCGATCCTGTCGCGGCTGACCGACGAGCAGGCGCACTGGGAGATCTTCCAGTCGCGCGCGGTGATCGAGCGGCAGGTGGGCAAGGCGATCGACCTTTTCTCCTACCCGAACGGGCGCACCGAGGATTTCACGGCGGAGACGACCGAAATCTTGCGCGATGAGGGCTTCCGCGCGGCCTGCACGACGATCAAGGGCTGGAACGACCACACGACCGACCCGCTGCAACTGCGCCGGATCGGGGCGCTCGACCAGCCGATGCCGCTCTTCGCGCTGCGACTCTCCCCGACCGCCACGGCGGCGCAGCAGCGGCTGCGGGCGGTGCGGGGGAGGGTGTAGTCGTGAGTCGTGAGTCGTGAG
>JAXLWN010000037.1:0-69873 GCA_046328475.1 Chloroflexia bacterium
GGGCTTTGCCGTTGGTGGGTCTTGTTCGTACTTCGTACTTCTGACTTCGTACTTCAAATCAGCCCAATTGAAGCCGCCGCAAATAGTCCGAGCGTTCGATCGCGTCGATGAATGGGGCGACTAATTCCGGGTCGAACTGGGTGCCGCTGCCGCGCAGCAGCTCGGTCTTGACCTCGGACCAGAGCATCCCCTTGCGGTAGGGGCGGTCGAGCAGCATGGCGGAGCAGGCGTCGGCGATCGCCATGATGCGCCCCATCAGCGGGATTTCCTCGCCCTTCAGGCCGCGCGGATAGCCATCGCCGTCGTAGCGTTCGTGGTGGCTGGCGACGGCGCTGAGCACGTCGACCAGGTGCGGCACCTCCTTGATCATCAGTTCGGACAGGGTGACATGCTGCTGCATGATCCGATACTCGTCGCCGGTCAGGCGGCCCGGTTTGCGCAGGATCTGGTCGGGGATGCCGATCTTGCCGACATCGTGCAGCAGCCCGGCGACGCGCAGCGCGCCGCAGACGTCGGTCGAGAGGTCGAGTTGCTTCGCCAGGAGGAGCGCGGCGTCGGTGACGGCCTCGGAGTGGAGGCGCGTGTAGCGATCCTTGCCGTCAACCGCGTGGACCAGGCCCTGGAGCGCGCCGAAGGCGGTGCCGCTCACCAGCGCGGAGGCAATCGCCTCCTGGATGTCGAGGGTGCCGTGGACGCCGTTCCCGCCCGCCCGCTTGATCTCGTAGAGCGCCGCGTCGGCGTGGCCGAGCAGGTCGTGCTTGAGGGTGGCGTCCTCCGGGAAGAGCGCGCAGCCCAGCGAGAGGCTGACCGGGAGACGGTCCGAGCCGGGCGGTTGCACATCGAGCGCGGAGGCCGCATCGAGGATGCGTTGCGCGACCACATGCAGGCCCTGGCGATCGATGCGCGGCAGGATGGCGACAAATTCGTCGCCGCCGTAGCGCCCGACCACGTCGTGTTTGGTGCGGCACGACTGGCTGAGCTCGTTCGCGACCATCCTGATGATCTGGTCGCCGACCAGGTGACCGTAGTTGTCGTTGAAGAGTTTGAAGTTATCGATGTCGATCAGCATCACGCCGAGTTGATAGCCGCCCGTCGCCGCCCGCCGCATCTCGACATCGAGGCGTTCCTGGAAGGCGCGGTGGTTCGCCAGGCCGGTCAGGGAGTCGGTGTCGGCCTGCTGCCGCAGGGCTTCGAAGAGCTGGGCGTTGCGGATGGCATTCCCGGCGAAGTTACCGACCGCCTCGAAGAGTTTGATGTCGGCCGAGGAGAAGGTCGGATCGCTGTGCAATCGGAAGAGGGCGAGTTTGCCGATCACCTGGCCGTTGCTGCGCAGGGCGGCATCGAGGCGGTGGTCCTGGGCACCGCGCGCCAGCGGCTCGATCATCAGCCGCGGATTCACGCGTACGAAGGTCTCGTCCTCACCTTCGAGGTGCAACTCGCCCCACGCCGCCGCCAGGGTCGCCAGCAATTTCTCCAGGATGACCTCGGACGCCAGGGCGACCGTCAACTGATCGGCCAGGGCATCGCCGAGCTCGTAGAGCAGGTGCAATTCTTCGTAGGCGTGGACGATCTCGCCCGAGAGGCTGTCGATCTCCTCGCTCACGGCCCAGGCATCGCCGACGCGCAGGGCGACCAAATAGGCCGCCCGGGCGAGCGATTCCTCGCTCGCCCCGTCGCTGACCACCTCGACGGTGGCGACGGTGGCGTTGCGGACGTACACGCGGGCGCTGGATCGGGCCGCCCCGGCGGGTGCGGCGGGTGCGGACCAACCCTCGGCGGCGACGGTGTAGACCGATCGCCGATCGCCGGATTCCCTGGTGGTGAGGGTGAAGCTGTGGACACCCCAGGTCGCGACACTTACGGCGATCTCGCGCAGGTGGGACATCGCCACCGGGCAAGCCGGGTCGGCGACGCCGGGCGGTGTTGATTGTCGGATTGCCGCTGTCATCCTACTTTCCCTTCTGACCATTCGCGCGGGCTGGCCTGCGAGGTGCGCTGTCTCAGATAAGAACGAGTTCGCGCAAACCGTCGGCTGACCCTCGCCTCGATTCCCTCCTCATGCGGCGACCATGGCCGCTTCGTGCCGCTCGGCATCGTGCCGCTCGATGGACGTGTTGATCGCGGGCAGCGCGAAGGAGAAGGTGCTGCCGACGCCGAGTTGCGAATCGACCCAGAGGCGACCGCCGTGATAGGCGACGATGTCGCGGCAGATGCAGAGCCCCAGCCCGGTGCCGCGCGGCTTGTCGGTGAGCGTGTCGCCCACCTGCTGGAACTTCTCGAAGATGCGCTCGTGGTCCTCGGGGGCGATACCGATGCCGGTGTCGACGATCGAGACGAGGATTTCGTCGCCCACGCGCCTGGCGGAGAGGGAGACGGAGCCGGCTTCGGTGAACTTCATCGCGTTGTTGAGGATGTTGCCGATCACCTGCTGCAAGCGGTCGCGGTCGGCCTTGATCTCCGGGAGGTCGTCGGCGATGTCGCGGTGGAAGGTGAGGCCGTGCTCGGCGATCAGCGTGGAGTAGGTGCGGGCGCTCTCGTGCAGCAGGCCGGCCATGTCAACCGGGGACATGTGCCAATCCATCCGCCCGGCCTCGATCTTGGTGATGTCGAGCACGTCGTTGACGAGGCGGGTCAGGCGCTCGCTCTCGGAGTTGATGATCTCCAGGAACTCGGTCTGGACCTGCGGGTCGTTGTCGTACGACAGCAGCAACTCGGAGAAGGAGCGGATGGAGCTGAGCGGCGTGCGGAGTTCGTGCGAGACGTTGGCGAGGAAGTTGGTCTTCATCTCGTCCACGCCGAGCAGTTCCTGGTGGGCCAGGGCCAGGTCGCTATAGGCGCGCTGCAGGTCGTCGCTGCGGCTCGCCAGCGTGCGGTAGAGCGAGGCGTTCTCGATGGCCAGCGTGGTGCGCTCGACGAACGAGTCGAGGATGTCGGGGTCGAGCTTGCGCGCGGGGGTGTCGGCCGAGAAGCTGAGCGCCAGGGTCGCCAGGGTGGCCTGGCGCATCGGCAGCGCCAGGGCGAGGGTGAGCGCCTGCTGGCCGCCCGGCAGGACGTGCCTGGCGATGGCGCGGACCATGCCCGAGGCGCGGTCGGGCACCTTCTGCGTCTTGTTGCAGAGGTTGATCAGGTCGCTATGCTGCCCGCGCGGTTCGAGATTCGACGAGGGGTAGTGGACCACCGTCAGGGGGTCGTCCAGGGGGACATCGAGGCCCGGCGTGGCGCGGAGGACGGCGCACTGCGCGCCGAAGAGCTGGCAGGCGGCGACGGCGACCGCGCGCAGGGCGGGCTCGAATTCGAGGCTCGCGCCGAGGGTGGTGGTCGCTTCGTTCAGTGAACTGGCTTGATGGAGCCGCTCTTGCAGGGCACCCTCGGCGCGACGGGCCTGCTCGCGCAGGTAGCCCGCGAGGAGGGCGGTGATCAGGAGGAAGCCGGAGCGAACGACGAAGGTCACGTCGAACGCGTTGCCGGCCAGGCTCGTCTCGGTCATGTCGAGGAAGATGACGATGATCACGGTGGCGAGGGATGGCCCGTAGCCGTAGCGCATCGCCTCGGCGATGGTGACGGTGAAGAGGAGGTAGTAGAAGGGCGAGCCGAAGCCGCCGCCGATCTTGATCATCGCGATCGTCAGCAGGGTGTCGCCGATCGCGGTGAGGTAGCCGTTGGTGAAGACGCTGGGGCGATAGTTGATCCAGAACTGGATCAGCAGGTTGTAGACCGCCGCGAAGAAGAGGACGGCGCTGGCCGCACGCAGGCTGGAGGCGGGCAGGTTGGCGAGCAGGATGGCGGGACCCATGAAGAAGATCCCGAGCCAGCGGACCGCGACGAGTCGCCATTCCAGTTGCAGGGCAGGCGGCAGCGTGGGCGGTCCGCCCCAGAGGTAGTTGATCGCACGGCCGATCAGCTTCGACGGCGTCATCAGTACCTCTCCGCCCCCGCCGGTTCGCCGACGAGTTCATGCGCGAAGAGATCGCGCACGCGTTGGGCGATCTCGCGGGGGCTGAACGGCTTGGTCATGTACTCATCGGCACCGCCCAGGAGGCCGCGCTCCCGGTCGATCTGCTGCCCCTTGGCGCTGAGCATGATCACGTAGGTGTTGGCGATGGCCGGATCCTGCTTGATCTGCTCGCAGACCTCGTAGCCGTTCATGCGCGGCATCATGATGTCGAGGAAGACGAGCGGCGGGTGTAGCTGTCGCAGGCGGGCGAGCCCTTCCTCGCCGTTGCTGGCCGTCTCCACGGTGAAGCCTTCGCGCGTGAGCAAGTAGCTCAGCGAGCGGAGGATGTAGGGTTCGTCGTCCACCAGCAGGATCGGTCCGCCGGGGAGGGGATAGAGGGGTGCGGTCGCTGCCATTGCTTGCCTCCTTTTCGGCCGGGGCGCGTGTCGTGGGGCCGCGCTCGCGTGCCTTGCTTCGCTACGAACTCCACCGCCCGGCGACGATCAGGGCGCTCTCGATAGCAGCCCGGACCACCAGCGTCGGCGTATAGAGACACTTATCGATCCAGAGCGGCGGGAAGATGGCCTTGCCGTCAACCGACTCCGGGTACAGGGCCGCGCGCAGGTACTCGGCCGCGCGGGCGATGCGCCAGCGGTCGGCCTCGCGGCCCGCGTCGTCGCCGGAGAGCGCCAGGATGGCATAGGCCGTCTCCTCGGCGGTCGGCTGCCCGTAGAACCCCCACGAGCCATCGGCGTTCTGGGTCTGGCGCACCCACTCGCGCGAGCGGGCGACGATCGGGCACATGCGCGCCGCCTGGCGATCCGGCAACTCGCGCAGCACGGCCAGGGTGTGGGCCGTGGCGTAGTAGGGCGAGATGTGCCACTTGTCCACCCAGTAGAGGCCATCGAGCTGGGTATCGACGACGTAGTCGAGCAGGCGATCGATTGTCCGCCCGACATCGGGATAGCCCGGCACGCGCAGCAGGGTGTGGAGCGCGTGGATGTTCACGCCGATCGAGGAGTGGCGCTCGTAGGGGAAGCTGGCGAAGAATCCCGCCTCTTCCCGGTGGAAGGGGCGCAGGATGGAGAGATCGACCGGCTCGCCCAGTTCGTGGAGGAAGAGGAGGGCGACCGCCGTGTCGTCGGCATCGGGAATCGGGAAGGAGGGGGAGAGGCTGACGCCGCCGCGCAGCAGACTCTCGCGCAGGAACTCGATTTCGGAGGCCGAGAGGAGTTCGTCGGCGGGCACCCCCGCGAGCAGCAGGTGGTAGGCGGCCCAGAGCAATTCGAAGGTCTCGCACGGATAGAGGACCGGGGCCATCGCGCCGCCGCTGCGGTCGAGGCAGCCCTGCAAGTAGGCCAAAGCCCGCTCGTCGTTGCTGCGTGAGAGGTAGAAGGCGGTGGTCGCCGGGGAATTGCCCAGCGAGCCGTTCGCCCCCTGCGCCGACTGGAGCCCGGTGAGGTCGGCCTGATCGCCCAGGAATTCGAGCGAATGGACGACCGTCACCTGCGGCGAGTAGAGCGCGGCGCGCGGGATCAGCCGCAGCTTCTCCTCGCGCTGGCGGGCGTAGATGTCGAGGTGGGGCGGCACGGCGACCCCGGCCTGCTGGGCGCGCTGGACCAGCGCGGGGAGCAACAGCTCGAAGCCGACCAGTTCGGCGGGTTCGTGGGCCAGCCGGTGGCCGTGCTGCCAGAGGTAGCGGGTGCCATCCTCCACGCAATCGCGATCCTCGGCGCGGCGGCCGAAGGTCGCGAGCGGCGCGAGCGCGGCGAGCGTGGTGAGGATGCGGTCGTGCTCGTAGCGCACGGTCCCGCCCCAGCTGCCGTCGGCGTGCTGGTGCTCGACCAGCCATTGCAGGGCGGTCGGGAACTGGGAGCGGCGGCGATCGTCCAGGCCGGGCACGCTGGCCAGCCAGGCGGTGTCGTAGGCGGTCCCTTCGATGCCCGGACGCGGGTCGCGGGAGCGGAGCGCGTGGGCGGTCGGTGGTGGCGGTGCAGCGACGAGGGCCATACCCTTATCCCCCGATCTCGGCGGCGCGTCCCATGGCAAAAGTGTGGTAGTCGTGCTCGATGTAAAAATCGCAGACAAAGCGGGCGATGTCGGCGATGGTCGCCTCCGGGCGGCGCGTCTGAGTGCAGGACTGCTCCTGCCAGGCCCCCAGGCTCTCCAGCCCGCGCGCGATATCCTCGCGGACGCGCGCCTCGGCCATCTGATAGGCCTGCTGGGTCGAGAAGCCCTGCGCCTGGAGGCTCTGGCTGAGGATGACGAGGGCGTTGATCTTGCCCTCGTTCAGTTCCTTGGTGTAGCTCTGCAAGTCGTTGGCGAGGCGGATGCAGGTGGAGGCGATCCGCTCCATCGGGCGCAGGTGGTCGAGGTGGCGCGGGGTGGTGGGATCGTTGGTGGTGATCAGCGAGGCCCAGACGTGCGGCGGGCCACCGACGCTGTAGCGACCGGCGGCGAGGTATTCCTCGTAGGTCGGCAGGGCTTCGGCGCTGTCGCGGCGGTAGGAGAGCCGCCACTCGTACTCCTGCATCATGCCGTCGATCGTGCCGCAGAGTGCCTGCGCCCACTCCTGCCCCAGGCTCCCGAAGAGGGGGTAGGTCATCAGGTCGCTGCGAATCTCGCTGAGCGCCGAGGCGAGGGTGTCGCGGGCGGGGGCGGTCGGTTGGTCGAGCACCAGGTCGCGGTAGCGCCGCGCACGGCGCATCAGCTCGCTCGACGGCACGCGCTCTTCGTCGAAGAGGTCGTCGAGCGTGAAGACCCAGAGGTTCAGTCGCGCGGTGGAGATGAGCGCTTCGAGGCTGTTGAACGGGGCGGCGGCGGCGACCGAGAGTGCGACCGGCCAGACCCGCACGCGCCGGATCAGGGGGTAGCGCGCGGCCCAGCGATGGAGGATTTGCGCCATGCGAGCGCTGAGGTCGAAGATGCGGAGCTGGGTCCCGGCTTCGCGGGAGTCGAGAAACTGACTCTTCAACCCGGCCCAGGGCGAGACGGTTGCTTGCGACATGCGGCCTTTCCCCTTAGCGTGCGCGCCGCGCCTATGCGGACAGCGCCTTGTTCGGCTTTCACCCTAGTATTGAGCCGTGCAGGGGCAAGGTAAATAGCGCGTACAGACGAGAGGCGGTGAGAAGGAAGTCCGGTCGGTAGGTCCCGCGATGATCGAGACGGTCGTACTGTACGTTCCAGGAAAAGTGGAGCAAGTTGTGCGCTCACGATGAGTGTGTGGACGCTGGTGACAGTGGGGCGAGCGTTTTCAGGTCGGCGCGCAGCTTCAGGAGGGCCAGATCCTTGGCTTTCGCCTCCAGCATGATGTCGAATGGGAGATCTGGGACGGTAGCGAGGTACTGAGCGAACTCCCCGGCATTGATGTACTCGGCGTGCTGGCCGTCGAGCGGGGCGGCGGTGCTCGCGACGGCTGCGCCGGTGGCGCGGTCGCGACGGGTGATTTGGCGCTCTTCCAACCGCTGGGAACTGAAGTGGATCTTGGGCAGTTGCCCGGCGGGCCAGGTCGCGATGGCGAGGCGGGTCGCCTCGGCGGCGGGGATATTGTCCGGATTGTTGACGGTGTGGTGCAGCCAGTCCCAGACGACCGGGATGCCGACCTGGGCGTGGATGGCGAGGACGTCGGGCAGCGAGTAGCTCGTCTCGTCGTTCTCCAGCACCAGGCGGGCCTTGATGTGCGCGGGGAGTGCCTCGTAGCGGGCGGCGAAGCATTGATCGAGGCGCGTAGACCCCGCCGACGTGGGTTCCGGTGAGCGCGTCGAGCAGCGAGGCGTGGTAGTCGAGGTCGCGGAGCGAGGCGGCGTAGACCGCCTCGTCGGCGGCGTTGAGCAGCGTGTACTGACCGGGGATCCGCAATCGTGCGGGCGGGTCGGCGAGTTCGTCGCGGCTTCGATCCGCACTGGGGGCGCACGTCCGCATCAGGTAGGCGAAGGTGTCGCGCAGGAGGTCGAGACGCGCAGGTGCGGGCCGTTCTGCCACTTGCGGCCGTCGTAGGTCGCGGCACGACAGGCGAACGAGGCGCGTCCGGAAGTCGGGGGGTTCGGGGCGCGATCCATCGTGCGCCTAGGCCAGCAGGAGCTGCCAGCTCAAGGAGCCTGAATCGGTGCCAGAATGGGCACCGGGGCGGTATAGCAGCGGCGAGAACGCAAGGTGGCGAGATGAGAGGCCTGGGGAGGAAGATTGGGGAGCGAATGGAACAGGTGGGGACAAATCGGAGGGACGCCACCCGCGTTGCGGCTATCTGCTTGTTAACGCCCGTTGCCGGGCTGAATGATCGTGGGCAAGTTGCGTGCCACGGCATCCGGCGGACCAGGCGACGGGCGCGGCATTGCCGCGCCCCATGCTTCCGTCCCGCAATTCTGCAATAGGGGATATTCGGTGCTTACTTGGCTGCGGGACGAGTTGACCAACCTCGGCAACGAGCGCATCCTGGTCGGGGAATTGACCGGTCTGCTTCTTCGAGTAGACATCCGGCCGTTGACCCGGACTGAAGACGCCCCCGAACTGGGGACGAGGCTGATACGGCTGAAGGCGTTCTTGTAGTCGTGCGATCTTTTCCGTCAAACTGACGGCTTTTGGGGAGGTACTCAAGCGGTGCAGTACTCGACCTCGAACTCCATGATGCTCCTCCAATTATGCGCCAGCGAGGCGCGGCCCGCGCCGCGATCTGTGCGCTGCGTTTCACCATCTTCTCATGCAGGAAGGGGCCAGGCAGCGGACGAGGAGTGCGATTGAACCGTCAAGTACGCCAAGGCGACGCCAAGGACGCCAAGTTACGAGTGGCGAGGGAGAGGGGAGAGAAGAGAGAAGAGAGAAGGGACGAAGGCAGAGGCGCGGAGACGCAGAGACGCGCGTCAGAGAGAGGGACGGTTTCAGAGCACAGACACGAGACGGGAGAGGCGTTGGCCTTGTGACGGAGGCTTTGTCATCCTGAGCGCAGCGAAGGATCCGTAACTCATGCCGCTGATTATCTCCGTCTTCGAGGCGGTGATTACTCCACGCGCCAGAGGGTGAGGCGACTGGGGTGGGCGGGGTCGTGGAGGATGCGCTGGCGGGCGACGGCCATTTCGGCGGAGTCGACGCCGTCGCGGCCGGTGTTGAGGTTGCGGTCCCAGCGCGGGAAGGAGCTGCTGGTGATCTCGACGCGCAGGCGGTGGCCGGGGAGGAAGGTGATCGCGGTCGCCCAGAGGTCGATGCTGTACTCGTAGACGCGCTCGGGTTCGATCGGGGTGGGCGGGACGATGGCGATGACGCCGGGCGCGGGGAAACTCTCGCGGGCGCTGGCGCGGATGATGCCGTCGGCGACGCCGATGGCGCGGCCGTCGGGATAGACATCCACGAGGCGCGCGACGAAGTCGGTGTCGGGCGCGGAGGAGGCGGCGAAGAGGGTGACGCCGACCGCGCCGATCGCGGTGTAGGGCGCGGTGAAGGGCGCGCTGGTGTAGCAGAGGATGTCGGGGCGATCCTCGTTCGGCCCCTGATCGACCGCACCGCGCGTGAGCGTGGAGGGAAGCAGGGTCGCCCCGCCGCGCGTCGGCACGGGGTCGGCCGGATCGTAGAGGTAGGTGTCGGCCGCGTCGCCGGAGGGCGCGGTGCGCGCGAGGGTGCCGTCGCCGCCGCGCGTGTTGGCGTGGCCGTCGCTGGCGAGGTACCAGCATTCTTCCTGCGCGCCGGGGACCGGCCAGGAGTCGTAGCCGCGCCAGCGGTTCTCGCCCATCACGAAGAGTTCGACCGCCGGGCGTTGGGCGAGGGGTGCCTCCTTGCCCTTCAGCACAGCGTCGTACCACTGGAGGTGGAGCGTGGTGAGGTCGCCGCGCCCGCCGAGGAAGAGGCCGGTGCTGGCCAGGCCGAAGTCGAGCTCGCCGACGACGTTCGCAAACATGCCGTGGGTCCAGGGACCCATGACGAGCCTGGGCGGGCGGCTGCCGCGCGCCGCCGCGACCTCGCGCATGGCGGTGTACTGGCGGATGGTCTCGCCGCAGAAGCAGTCGTACCAGCCGCCGAGGTGGAGGGTGTCGGCCGCCACCTCGGCGTAGCGCCCGTCGATCTTCTGCTGGTCCCAGAAGGGAGCGTGGAACGGCAAGCGGAGCCATTCATACATGAAGGGGACGAGTTCGGAAGGGTCGGGCAGATCGGTGAAGGGGAGGGTCTTAAAGCCTTCCGGCACGCCGTCGATGATGCCGACCAGTTCCCAGAGCCGGGGGAGGAGCTGGGCGGGGTCGGAGCGATAGCGGCGCATCAGCACGTCGGCGGCGATCGCGGTCTGGGGCCAGGAGGCGACCAGGCCGAGCTCGTGCGCGCCGCCGCGATACTGGACGCCGTTGCGATATTCGCCGAAGGTGATGCCGGGGACCATGGCCTTCAGGCTGGCCGGGCGCTCGACCGCCGCCTGCCACTGGGTCTCGCCGAAGTAGGAGAGGCCCCACATGCCGACCTGGCCGTCCGAGCCGGGCAGCTGCGCGGCCCATTCGACGGTGTCGAAGCCATCCTCGAACTCCTGCGGGAAGGAACGGAAGTCGCCATCGGAGGCGAAGCGCCCGCGCACGTCCTGCACGACGACGATGTAGCCCGCCTCGGCCATGCGCAGCAGATCGAGGAAGGCGAGCAGCGTCGGGAAGTCCTTGTTGTAGGGGAGGCGGGTCAGCAGCACCGGGTAGGGGCCAGCCCCGTCGGGGCGGTAGATGTTGGCGCGCAGGATCGTGCCGTCGCGCATGGTGGCGGGGACGTTCTTCTCGACGATGATGCGGGTGGGGGTGGTCATTCGTCCCTCCTTAGGAGTGGTTTAGGCGATAGGCGATAGGCGATAGGCGATAGAGGGGATCACGGGCGAGATACAGGTGCGTGGTCAGCGCGAAGGCTGCGTTTGAGACCACCAATCAAGCGGCCAACCTCTTGTGAAAGGGCAATAGGTGCTCTCAACTGCGAGTCATCGAGATAGCCGAAGCGGCGTGCGAGATGGAGATGCGTTTCGACTTCGTGTAAAGAACCATTAGCGATGGATAGATGGTGGAGTAGCTCCCTGGGGCCTGTTCGCCCTTGCCCCTCTGCGATGTTCGCTGGTACCGAGACAACAGCGCGAAGAATCTGATCAGTCAGACGGTATCGTTCAACAGCAGGCCATGCCTGAGTCAAGGTAAAGATTATCTCGGCCAGGTCCATCGCCTTCTGCCAGGCTTTCAGATTCTGATATCCGCCCGGTGAGCCCATGCCAGGACTGCTCAGTTGCTGTGCCATCATCACCCCTCATTACCTCTACGCTACGATTCTTCGGCTATTATCTATTCTATCGCCTATCGCCCATCGCCTATCGCCTCCCCGGTACTATGCCCAAAATGGCGCGCGTACGTCGGTACTAATTAGCTAAGGAGTGGGTGATCCTGCACTTGATCGATGGTGCTATACTACGGTCACGGAGGGATCCTCTCGGTGTACGTTCGCCGCTCACCCCGTCGTGGTCCTGCTGGGGCCGGTCGAACGATCCGTCGCTTTTGCCAGCATACGTACGGGGAATCCTGCCAGCCACCGCAGGAGTGGGGAAACACCGGGCCGGGCACGCCGACCCGCGAGGTGGAGAGAACCATGAGTCGGTACGAGCTCTACGCACGCCGCTATCCGCTCCTCTCGCTGAAGAACGTTGTCATCTTCCCGCGCAATGTCGTCACCCTGTCGGTCGGGCGCACGCGCTCGATCGCGGCGATCGAGGAAGCGTGGGGGCGCGACCGGCGGATCGTCTTCACCGCGCCGCGCAACCCGGATAGCGACGACCCGCGCTTCGAGGATTTGTTCGCGATCGGCACCCTCGCCGAGGTGGTGCAGGCGGAGCGGCAGCAGGGCGGCAACATCCAGGTGGTGCTCGAAGGGATCAGCCGCGTCCGCATTTCGTCGGTCGAACTCGGTCGCCCGTTCCTCTCGGTCCAGATCGAAGAACTCGCCGAAGCGAAGCCGACCGGGCAGGAAGCCCGCGCGGCCGTTTCGTATGTCCGCAAGCTGGCGGATCAGCACGGCGAGCAAAAGGGGAAGCTGACCAGCGAGGTGCTGGAGATCATCCGCTCGACAGAGGATGCGGGGCAACTGGCCGACCTGCTGGCGACGCAACTGATCAGCGACGTGGCCGAGCGGCAGTCGATGCTCGAACTGCTCGATCCGCTGGCGCGATTGGAGCGCGTGGCGGTGACGCTGGCGGGCGAGCTCGATGTGCTGGCGTTGGAGCAGCGGATCAAGGAGCGGGTACGCGAGCAGATCGATAAGAACCAGCGCGAGTATTACCTGCGCGAGCAGCTGAAGGCGATCCACGACGAACTCGGCGGCGAGGGCGGCAACGAGATCGAGGCGCTGCGCGAGAAGGTGAAGTCGAAGGGCCTCGCGCAGGAGATGGAAGACCGGCTGCTGAAGGAGGTCACGCGCCTGGAGCGGATGCCCTCGATCTCGGCCGAGGCGACCGTCGTGCGCAATTATCTCGACTGGGCGCTGAGCCTGCCGTGGCGCGAGACGAGCGAGGATACGCTCGAACTGGACGTGGCCGAGCGGGTGCTAGAGGATGACCACTACGGGCTGGAGCAGGTCAAGGAGCGGATCATCGAGTTCCTGGCCGTTCGCAAGCTGAAGAGCGAGCGGGGCAACGGCGATGGCGCGAACGCGACGATCCTCTGCCTGCACGGGCCTCCGGGCGTCGGCAAGACGAGCCTCGGGCGCTCGATCGCGGAGTCGATGGGGCGCAAGTTCGTGCGGGTCAGCCTCGGCGGCGTGCGCGACGAGGCGGAGATTCGCGGCCACCGGCGCACCTACATCGGCGCATTTCCGGGCCGGATCATCCAGGCGCTGAAGCAGGCCGGGACGAAGAATCCGGTCATCCTGCTCGACGAGATCGACAAGATGTCGTCCGACCAGCGCGGCGACCCGGCGTCGGCGCTGCTGGAGGTGCTGGACCCGGAGCAGAATCACGCCTTCGTGGACCATTACCTCGACCTGGCGTTCGACCTCAGCGGCATCCTCTTCATCTGCACCGCCAACCAGCTCGCCCCGATCCCGCGCCCGCTGCGCGACCGGATGGAGATCGTCGATATCGGCGGCTACACCGAGGACGAGAAGGTGGAGATCGCCAAGCGCTACTTGCTGCCGAAGCAGTTGGAGGCGCACGGCCTGACGCTCGATCAGCTCGACCTGGGCGAGAAGATGTACCCGCAGATCATCCGCAACTACACCAGCGAGGCCGGGGTGCGCGGCCTGGAGCGGCAGATCGGTAAGGTCTGTCGCAAGGTGGCGCGCGAGGTCGTCAAGGGCAAGGGCGGGCGCATCCGCATCACCCCGGCCCGGCTGGAGGAGTATTTGGGGCCGCCGCGCTACGGCTTCGAGCAGCAGCTTGGCGGCACGCAGATCGGCGTGGCGATCGGCCTGGGCGCGACCGAGATCGGCGGGGTGATCATCCCGGTCGAGGTGGCGACAATGCCGGGTCGGGGCACGCTGACGATCACCGGCCAGGCGGGCGACGTGATGCAGGAATCGGCCCGCGCGGCGCTCTCGTATGCCCGCGCCCGCGCCGAGATGCTGAAGATCGACCGCAACTTCCAGGAGAAGTTCGACCTGCACATCCACCTGCCGGAGGGGGCGCAGCCGAAGGATGGCCCCTCGGCCGGGATCACGATGGCGACGGCGCTGATCTCGGCCCTGACCGGGCGACCGGTGCGCCACGATGTGGCGATGACGGGCGAGATCACGCTGCGCGGGCGGGTGTTGCCGATCGGCGGGTTGAAGGAGAAGACGCTGGCGGCGCACCGCTACGGCATCCGTCGCCTGATCGCCCCGGCCGAGAACAAGCGCGATCTGCAACTCATCCCGAAGAATATCCAGAAAGAGATGGAGTTCTTCTGGGTCGAGAGCATGGACGACGTGATCGCCCAGGTGCTGCTCAGCGATGAGCCGACCGACGAGGCGCTGCCGCGCGACCTGATCCTGCCGACCGAGGCGCTGCTGCCGGAGATTTCGCCGGAGGCGTCGATCTAGCCCAGCATCAGAGAGAATGAAGGCAGCCCCGGATGCGGTGCGCATCCGGGGCTGCTGCGTTGTGTGCGGTTAGTAGCGCGCGTGGCGATCGACGATGCCCAGCAGTGGTTCGCCCTCGGCGAAGCGGCGGATGTTCTCGCAGATGAAGGCGAGTACCTGATCGCTGGAGCGGTCCCCCCCGTTGGCGACGTGCGGGGTGATGATGACATTGGGCAGCGCCCAGA
Source organism: Chloroflexia bacterium (assembly GCA_046328475.1). Lineage (GTDB taxonomy): Bacteria > Chloroflexota > Chloroflexia > Thermomicrobiales > CADCWN01 > CADCWN01. Next base: position 14,161 of record JAXLWN010000037.1, read on the forward strand.
GTGGGCTCTCGGCAGGTAGCGGTTCGATCGCGGTGACGTCGAGGCCCGCCCCGGCGATCTGCCCCTCCTGCAAGGCTGCGATGAGCGCGTCCTCCTCCACCAGCCCCCCGCGCGCGACGTTGACGAGATAGGCACCTGGTTTCATCGCCGCCAGCGCCGCCGCGTCGATGAGGCCCGCCGTTTCGTTCGTGAGCGCCAGGCACAAGACGACAAAATCGGCCTCGCCGAGCGCGGCGTGCAAGCCTTCCGGCTCGACATAGCGCTCGACGTGGGGATTGTCGCGCCGCGTGCGCGCCGTGCCGAGGACGCGCATCTGCAGACCGACCCGGCAGATGCGCGCCAGATAGCCGCCAATCCCGCCGACGCCAAGGATCAGTACCGTCTTGCCGAAGAGGTCGCGCATCGGGCGCTGCCCGCTCGGGGCCTGCCAGCGCCGCTCGTCCTGATTACGCACGAAGCCAGGGAGGCAGCGCGAGAGGGCGAGCAGCAGCAGCAGCGCCTGCTCGGCCACCAGCGGGCCGAGCGATCCTTTCGAGGAAGTCAATGCGACGCGCCCTGCGGCGACCAACTCGGGGGTGAGCAGACCCTCGATACCGGCGGGGATGCTATGGACCCACCGCAGCCGCCCACCCAGGCGCAGCACCGGGGCGAGCAAGGGCGCCAGGGACGGCATCATGATCGCGCCGTCCGCCCGGGGCAGGAGTGCGGCGAAACGGTCGGGATCATCGGCCAACACGACCTCGGCGCGCGGATGGGCGGCAACCAGTTGTCGCAGCCCTTCCTCCCCCAGAAAGGCGCGAAAACCTGGTGGCGTGTGGGCGAGCACGAACACGTCTTGTGTCTTCTGGTGTTGCTCGTCAGGCAGAGCCGGGGCCGAGGCTTCGCTGATCATCGGAGCGTTCCTCCTTGCTGTTACGCCGGGCAAGTCCCAGCACATGAGAGGTCGACGGTGGAGCACGCTACCCGTCAGGCGCGGGTGGTCTGGTAGTTCTTCACCTCAGCAAGTTCCGCCGCGCAGCGCCGTAGCGTGGCCCACTAGCGCTCCTCCACACAGACGCGCTCATCAGGCAGCGGGCACGTCTCCGGCGAACGCTGTGTCCCAGCCGGGAGGCCGCTGAGGTCTGCTGGTGCGGCTGGCACCGACAGGGGCGCGATGGGGCGGGCGGGCACGGCGAGGCCACGCGGTGTGGCCAGTGGCGAGGGCAACGGCGTGGCGACCACCGGGGTGTCGGCACCTTGACTGGCCACACCACCAGCAGGACCACCAGTACCCCGACTAGCGCCACGCCGCCCCATGTCGCCCAATCAGCGCGGCGTTCGGCAGATGCGGAAGCCACAACGGCGAGCGGAGTCACTGGACGCTGCGATGGGTGCCCCCTGTCAGTGGCACGAGGCCGGGAATGACACCAGCCTGCCGCTCAAGTGCAGCTAAGCGGCGACTGAGGTCGGGGACAGATGCCAGTGAGGAGCGACCGGGCGGGGTAGGCAATCCAAGAGCCTGCTCAGCGGCAGCCAGGCGCTGCCGCACCGCTGCTACCTCACCGGCCAGCGCCTCGGCTACCGCCCTCCACTCTGCGTCGTCATCCCCAGTGGGGTTCCCCATGGTTGTCATCTGCATGGCTGGACTCCTCCATGTCCCGCCGTGTGCGGGTGAGCAGCGACCAGGCCCTGGCACAGTTCCTCGGTGATGTCTGGTAGCAGATGTACCAATGCGAACAACGTTCGGCGTGGCAATCAACCTGACAATGGCGCTGTCGCGGCCAGGCTGCTCCACATGGACTGGTGGAGCGGGGGCGTCCGGTGCGGGCCGGGCACTCGAGTGCCCGGCCCACCGTTACGTTGATGGAGTGCCGCCGCTATCGAGCCTCAGCGATCCGGCACACGCGTCGCTCAGGTCTGGCGGCGGCTGCGCCGCGTGCGCACACCGAGCACCCCAAGCAGTAGGAGCACCATCGCGCCGACCAGGCCCGGCACCGCGACCAACGCGGTGTTCACGGAGGTAGGACTGGCCAACCCGCCGCCACCGGTGCTCGGCAGCCCGGGCATTGGCGCTGACAGCGCTATCATCCAGACTTCCCCCCCGAGCGTGGCGATGTAGGCGGTGTTTCCAATGAACTCGAGCGAAGTCGGCCGATCCAAGCCACGCATGATAACGGTGAAGGTGCCGTCCTGATTGACCTGGACGAGCGCACCGGTATTCGGCAACGCCGGCGACCCCTCCCCTGCAGTCGGGTCCCCGGCACCCTGCGACAGGGCGTAGAGTTGACCACCGGGGCCGACTTCCACATCGACGAGGAGCGGGGCACCGGCGGCTACCGTCCTGGCGGCGGGCGAGTCGGTCTCGAACGCCACCACTTTGCCATCCGCAGGATCGTGGTGGATCGGGCCGGCCTCGGCCATGTACACCGTGTTCCCCTTCACTGTCAGCCCGGTCGGGACGATGTTGCCGAAGCCGATCACCTCGTTGATCACACCGTCGAGGGTAACGCGCAGCACGCGGTTGTGGTGCCCGTCAGCAACCAGGAACCCGCCACGGTAGGGCTCCAGCGCATAGTAGACCCCGGACGGGATGAAGGTAACGAATCCTCGGCCATCGGGCGGATGGGTCGTGGAGAACGCGCCGAGGTCCGCTATGACGGTGAACTTGGTTGGGCTATCCACGCGATAGATGCCGACCACGGCAGGGGGACCGATGTCATACGGGAAGGGCATGTCAGCGCCGACCATGGTGACCAGCACATACGCGGTCGCGCCGATGAACGCCACGTCTACTGATCCACCGAACGGCAAGTCGGGGTCCCGGCGCGGCAGGCCGCTGGCGAACGTCGTAACCGCCCCGGTCTGCGGGTCGACACGACTGATTCGCCCGGCGTCCCGCTCGGCAACATACAGCGCGCCATCCGGGCCGATGGCGCTACCCGCGCCGCCCGCCAGGCCCGTGGCAAGCCGGGTGGCCGTGGGGGATCCGGCTGGGGTCTGTGCTGTGGCCACCAGGCCGGTGCTGAGGATGAGCAGGCAACTGAGGGCGAGGGTGATCGCGAAACGCCTCCGGTTCATAGGATACGCCTCCTTAATGGTGCGGACGCGTAACAGGCAATACGACAAGGACACGCAGCGCCGACACTCGTACTCTTGTCCTGGGTTGGGTTGATCGCTTGCTCCCATTTGGCAAGTGTTCCCCCAAAGACTTGGGCGGCGGCACCCGCCAGGGGTGCCCGACCGAACCAGTCACCGCGCGCCGGGGCACCGCTGGGCGGCACCCGTTGGCGTTCGGGGCGTCGGCGCGCGGTCAGTTGCGAATCTCGTAGAAGATGTTGAAGGGGTTGGCGGGGAAGTCGAGGCGGCGGAAGTGGGTGAAGCCCGCCTCGGCGGCAAACTCGCGCGCCTTCGCCTCGCCCATGCAGGTGCCGGTGCCCTCGCCGCCGACGGCGAGCGCCTGGGTCATGCAGTAGTTGGCGCTGGCCGAGTAGCCGAACGCGCCGATGCCCAACGGGTGGTCGATGTTCTTTTGCAGGTCGCCGAAGAAGTTGAACTCCAGCACGAAGTAGGTGCCGTCGGGCTTCAGCGCCTTGCGGATCTCGGCCAGCGACGGGCGCGGGTGGGGCATATCGTGGACCACGTCGAAGGTGGTGATCAGGTCGTACTGGCCGGGGATGCCCTGGGTCACGTCGCAGACCTCATAGCGCACCCGGTCGGCAAGCCCCGCCGCTTTGGCGTTGGCGTTGGCGGCGGCGATGGCGGGCGGATAATTGTCGTAGCCGACGTAGGTTGCGGCGGGATAGCCCTGGGCGAGGAAGAGGAGCGCCTGCCCGTTGCCGCAGCCCACATCGGCGACACTGCCACCCGCACGGAGCGCCGCGTCCACCTGGGGCATCGCCGGGATCCAGTCCTGCGCGAGATTGCTGCGGTAGCCGGTGCGGGTGAAACGCTCGAAGCCGCACCAGAACTCCTCGCCGTAGGCCGCCTGGGGCACGCCGCCGCCCGTCTTGAAGGCTTCGGTGAGGAGATCGAGGTTCGCCCAGTAGGGTTGCGACATGGGGATGTAGCTGCCGAGATACAGCGGGCTGTCGGCGTCTGCCAGGACAAAATCGTGCTCGGGCGGCAGGGTGAAGCGCTTCGTGCCGTCGTCATAGGTGACGTAGCCGTGGCAGGCCATCGCGCTGAGCCACTCGCGGGCGTAGCGCTCGTTGATACCAGCGTGCGCGGCGAACTCGGCGCTGGTCGCCGGGCCGCTGGCGGTGAGGCTCTTCCACAGTCCGAGCCGGTCGGCGATGGTGCTGAGCGTCCCCATGTTGACCGCCGTGATGTCGCCGATGACCTTGAAGGCGAACGCGCCCGCCTTGTCCATGTCGAGCGCACCAGTGCTGGACATGCCGCACCTCCCTCCTGCCGCGCTTCGTCGCCGACCCACGGTCGGCCACCGCACGACACACCACCAGCCTAGCGGGCACGGCGGAGGATGGCATCGCAGGATGCCGGGATTTCGCGCTGGCACTGCGGGGGCCGGGGTATAGTCGGATCCTGTTATCGCCCTGTGTCGTCGGGCGCGACGAGGCCGTGGCGGAGGGCGAAGACGGCGGCGGCGGCGCGGTTCTCGACGCCGAGCTTGGCGAGGATGTGGGTGACGTGGCGCAGCACCGTGTTGGGGCTGATGGACAGCGCGGCGGCGATCGCCTGGTTGGCCTTGCCTGCAACAATGAGTCGCAGCACCTCGACCTCGCGCGCCGACAGCCCGGCGGGGTAGGCCACGGCCGGAGCGGGGCCAGGCGCGTGCGCGAGCGTCGCCGCGAGGGCATCGGCGCGGGCGAGGGCGGGGCGCGCGGCCAGGGGCGTGAGGATGGCGCGGGCCTCGGCAAGCGCAGCCTGTGCCTCGGCAGACTGACCCTCGACGGCGCGCAGTTTGGCCAGGGCGAGGAGGGTGAGGGCGCGCTCGTAGGGCGCGGCGCAGGCCAGCGCCAGCGCCAGCGCGGCGGTGAGGTGAGTGGCAGCCTCGGTGTAGTGTCCTACCTCGGTGGCGAGTTCCCCGAGCGTGCGATGGGCGGCGACAGGGCGAGCGGCTGGCGCGGCTCGCTCGCGTGGGCGAAGGCTTGCGCGGCGTACCGCTGTGCGAGTACGAGATCGCCCATCGCGCGATGGTAGGCTGCCCACACAAGGGCACCTTCCGCCCGCCCGATGACCGCCCCGCTCCAGGTTAACCAACGCTCATGCGCGTCGAGCCAGATTCGCGCCATCGGGAAATCAGCCGCATCCAGGGAAAGCGTCGCTGCAAGGCGCTGGAAATGCAGGGCGACGGTCAGGGTCAGGGCACCCGGCTCAGTTGCTGGTCCGGCAGGCAGGGCGGTCCGGATGATCCCCCAGGCGATCTGCGTTTCGCCCTGCTGCCGGGCGACTGACCCCACCAACTCAGCAAAGCCGAAGTTCGTGCGCGCCTTCAGCGCTGGAGTGGCGAGGAGTGCGTTCGCCGCACTGAGCGTGCGGGCATCGCCGCCAGTCGCCAGTTGGTACATCAGCGTGGGCAGGGAGAGGAGCGCTTCCGCGTGCATACCCTGGCCAAGCGTGAGGTAGCGTGTCGCTTCGCGGGCCAGGCGTTCCCGCTCCTCCAACTGGTCGGTGTAGTACTGGTAGGCCACGCGGCCGAGGAAGATGAGATAGCTCGCCGCCTCAACATGCAGTCCGGCCGCGCTAAAGCGCGCCAGGATATCGGAGAAGGCTCGACGGGCCATGTCGGGCTGGCCACGCTGGAAATGGAGGAAGCCCTGGCCAGCCGTGACGCGCGGGCTTACGGCAGGGTCGGGGGCGACGAAGGGCGGGATCAGCGCCTCGGCCTCGGCCAACCGCCCGGTGGTCGCCAGCCAACCCGCCAAGACCCCGCGATGGAACTGCTGTACTCCAGCCGCCCCCAGGACAACCAGCGTCGGGAGCCGCACAAGCTCCGCAGGCGTGAGTTCCTCGAGGATCGGCAGGGCAGCCGCCATCTGCTGGAGGCCGCGCTGCTCCTCACCAAGCATCATGCGATGATGCCCTTGGTCGAACTGCGCAGCCGCACTGAGCACACTATGCCCAGCTGTATTCGCCAATCGAGCCGCTTCGTCCAGCAGGACAATGCTCTGGCGGACGTTGGTGTAGCGGCGGAGTTGGGCCAGGGTCAGGAGCAAGGCAGCGCGCTCGTGCAGGGCGATCGCAGCCCCTTCCATGAGCGCCAGTGCGGCCTCATAGCGCTCGGCGGCGGTAAGCCAGGCGTAGGCGCGTTGGGCATGCTCACCCGCCGCAATCAGCCAGGCTATTGCCCGTGAGTCTCTGGCCTGCTGTAAGTGGTGGGCCACGGCGTCTGGGTCCGGACTAGGGTCGGCGGCCAGCGCTTCGCCCGCCAACCGATGCCACATCTGTCGGCGCGGAGCTAGTACCCCATCGTAGAGCACCTCTCGGATCAGTGCGTGCGCAAAGCGCACCCCGTTCGCGGTTACCTCCAACACTCGTACTCCGACCGCCCGCTCGGCCGTCGCGAGCAGCGCCTCCTCCGCGACTTCGCCCACTGCCGCCCAGAGGTCGAACGGCGGCTCCTGCCCGAGCACCGACGCCACCGCCAGCCGCCGCCGATCCTCGTCCCCCAGCCGCGCCAACCGCCCTGCGATCACTTGCCGCAGCAGGGTCGGCACGGGAACATTCACCAGATTCCCGAGTACCCAACGGTCGCCCGCCCGATGCAAGACCCCGACACCTTCGAGCGTCCGCAGTAGTTCGCCCAGGAAGAGTGCGTTGCCGTCGGTGCGCCGGAGCAGGTAGGACACCAGGCGCTCACGGTCAGCCACGCCCAAGGTGTAGCGGGTTTCCACGAGCGCGCCGATAGCGGCGGCATCGAGCGGGGGCAAATCGAGCCGCGCGGCGCGCGTCTCGCGCATCAGCGCGGGCAGCAGGGTGTTGAGCGGGTGGTCGGGGGCCACCTCGTCAGCGCGGTAGGTGGCGAGCAAGAGCAGGGGCACGGCTGTAATGCCGCGCGCCAGGACGCGGAGCAGATCCAGGGAAGCCGGATCGGCCCAGTGGAGATCTTCAAGAAGGAGAACCAGGGGACGGGTCGCGCCGAGTCCCGCCAGGTACGCCAGGCTGCCCCGCACGATCGCATCCTGGCTGGCCAAGGCGACGCCCTCGCGCTCGGGGGAGAGCACCGCTGCCGGGAGCGCGGGCAGGCCACGATCCTGTGGAGCGCGATCAAAGAGTTCGCGCCAGGGGCCGTAGGGTGGTGTCACCGCCAGGTCGTAGCACCGTCCGACCAGCACCGCCGCGCCTTGGCCTACAGCCTCGTCCAGCAACGCCTCGGCGAGGGCAGTCTTGCCGATGCCGGCCGTGCCGCCGATGAGGACCAGGGAGCCATGTCCGGCGAGCGCGGCGACGAGCGCGGCACGCAGCGTGGCCAACTCGCGCTCGCGCCCGACAAGCGGGGCGAGCGCACCGGACGATGGGTACGGCTGCGGAGTGCTCACGGCGAACCTCGACGCGCGGCGGCCATACGTGGCATCGTAGTCGCAAGCATGGCGGCGGGGTCGCACCAAGTATAGCAGGACCTGTAGCGGCAAGAGGATCGGGCGTGGCGGCGACATGATGATCCAGGTCGGTGGGCGAGAATCGCCACTGCGCAGCCCGCCGCGCCGATGATCGCACTACCCCAGGCCATAGGACAGCAGCCCTGGATGCGTGCTGCATCCAGGGCTGCTGCGTTGTGTGCGGTGAGTAGCGCACATGACGATCGACGATGCCCTGCAACGGCGAGGTCACGACTGGCGCGACCCGCGTCGGCGGGTGACCCGGCGGCGCAGGTACCAGCCAAGGGCGAGGGTGCCGGTGCCCGCGAGGAGGCTGAGCCAGCCTAGCGGCACAGTCTGCGAGCCGCCGCCCGCGCCGGTGCTGGGCATACCGGGCAGGTTGCCGCCGGTGCCGGTCGATGGCGGGGTGGGCGCGACCGGGGCGGAGAGCGGCACGCCCTTGGGCAGCAGGTAGACCGACAGCACGGTGGCCGGGGCGCTGCCCGCGTTGCGCGCCTGCCCGACGCTCCCGGGCAACTCGATGAAGTTCTCGCCCATCTTGTAGACCTTCGTTGTGCCCCCGGTGATAAAGGTGATCTCGCCCGCCAGCACGGTGGAGACGACCTGTCCCGGGTGCGTGTGCAACGGCGTCTGCGCGCCGGGGACGAAGTCGTTCACGGTGTGCGCCACCTCGTACGCCCCGGCCGGGAGGACCGCGTCGGTGCGGAAGACGTAGAGCGAGACCGGGGCGGGCGAGGCGGCCGGCGGTTCTCCCGGCTCGGTGGTGGAGGGGGCCGCGCCCTTCGGCAGCACCATGGTCCCGAAGACGCGCGACCGCACTGTGCCGCGATTGTGGGCAATGGCGACCACGCCCGGCGGCTCGGTGAAGCTCTGGCCGACCGTGTAGGTCTTCTCGACCCCGCCGACAGTCATGGTCAGTTCGCCCTCGAACACGGTGCCGAGCACGAGGCCGGGGTGGGTGTGCTGCGGCGTCCGCGACCCAGGCTGGGTCTCGAAGACCTGGGTGAAGATCTCGGCCGGGCCGGTGATGGGCAGGCCATCTAGCCGGTATTGGTGCCGCGTGGTCGGGGTGGGCGGGTCGTCGGCCGCCACGGTCAGGGGCAGGATGAGGGCCAGGATGAGCGTCAGGATCGCCAGGATTGTCCGTCGGCGCATGGGTGATCTCCTTTGCGATAGCGTGGCCGCGCCGCCAGCGCTCGGCGGCGCGGCCAGACGGTGAGCGTCAATTCGCGCCGTCGATCCTGGCGCGGGCGATGATGCGGTCGGCGACGGCGCGGCCGAGGTCGAGCCCGGCCTCGCAGGCGCTGCGGAAGTGGATGCCCGCCCAGAGGCGCGAGGCGGCCATCTCCACGGCGCGCGACTGGAAGAGGTGCGCCTCGCGCGGGAAGAGGTAGGCCAGCAGCGCCGCCGGCCCCGCATACCCGGTCGCGTGGCCCGAGGGGTAGTCGGGGATGGGGTAGGTCGGCAGCACGGCGGTGATGGTCGGGTCGAACTGGTCAGGGCGCGCGGTCCAGTAGTGGAACTTGGCGTCCCAGCAGGCGACCGTCGCCTCGTAGCCCGCGATGTTGACCAGGGCGTAGGCGCGTGCCGCGCGGGGCGGGTTGGTGTCGAGGCGGTACTCGGCCAGCTTCCGGTTGAGTTCGGGCGTCCACAGCAGGGTGATGAATGGGGCGTAGTAGAACACGATCTGATTGCTGGAGAAGGGGCCGCTGTCGGGCACCGGCCGCCCGGCCGGGTCCTCGGGCCAGAAGCCCAGTTCGCTGCCCCGGAAGGCGTCGCGCTGGTAGTTCTTGACCTCGGCGATTTCTGCCAAGCGTTGGGGCGAGTCCCAGGCCGGGGGTGGGCCGGGGCGCAGCTCGCTGGGCGAGGCCAGCACCCACGTCTTCAGCGTCCCCAGGGTCGGGAACGCCGGTTCGCCGTACCAGAGTCCATCCCCGACCGGTACTGTGCCGGTCCAGGGAGATCCGCGCCGTCGGTCCGTGCGCGGGCGACGACACGGTCGCCAGCGGCTCGGCCGAGCGCGAGGCCGGCGACCGTGTCGCTGCGGTGCTGCACCCCCGCCAGCAGGCGCGACTCGGCCGCCTCGGTGGCCCTGGCGGCGAAGGTCGCGGCCTCGTCGGGGAAGAGGTAGGCCAGCACGGTCGCCGCCGCCCCGGCCGCCACCGAATGCTCGCAGGGATAGGAGGGGCTGCGCGGGTCGGGGATCATGCGGCTGGAAGCTGACCTTGGGGCCACCGGCGTTGAACTCGCTGGGGCGCGGGCGGTTGTAGGCGTACTTGGCGTCCCAGGCGGCGACGGTGGCGTCATAGATGGCGACGTTGAGCAGGGCGAGGGCACGGACGGCGAAGAGTCCGATACCGGCCTTGAGGCTGCTGGTGATCGCGATCTCGTTCCAGCGGTAGCCGGGCGACCCGGCGTCCCAATAGGCGATGCGGTCGAGCGTGGCAGCATTGCGCTGCTGCGCCAGCCTGGCCAGTTCCTCGATCTCGGCGCGGGTGGCCTTGGACGACGGGGGCGGACCGGGGCGCAGTTGCCTGCCGTTGGCGAGCACCCAGGTGCGCCACGTACCGGCGTTCGGCTCGATCTGGCCCTGGCCATCCTTGCGCTGATCGTCGGACGGACCGGCGAGCGCGGTCGAAGCGCCGGAGGCGAGGAGCGCCGCCGCGCCGGTCGCCGCACCGGCGCGCAGGATGGTGCGCCTGCTCAGGGGGGTGGACTCGCTCGAGCGTGCCATCGGTGGACCTCCTCTCGGTTGCGTCGAAGTACCGTCTCATCCGACCGGTCAGTTGCGGATCTCGTAGAAGAGGTTGAAGGGGTTCTGGGGGAAGTCGAGGCGGCGGAAGTGGGTGAAACCCGCCTCGCTGGCGAGTTCGCGCGCCTTCGCCTCGCCCATGCAGGTGCCGGTGCCCTCGCCCCCGACCGCGAGCGCCTGGGTCATGCAGTAGTTGGCGCTGGCCGAGTAGCCGAACGCGCCGATGCCCATGGGGTGGTCGATGTTCTGCTGGAGGATCGTGGGAGAAGTTGAACTCCTGCATGAAGTAGGTGCCGTCGGGCTTGAGCGCGCGGCGGATCTCCTTGAGCGCCGGGCGCGGGCGGGGCATGTCGTGGACGACGTCGAAGGTGGTGATCAGGTCGTAGCTGCCCGGGATGCCCTGGGTTGCGTCGCAGACTTCGTAGCGCACGCGGCTGGCGAGGCCAGCAGCCCGGGCGTTGGCGTTGGCCGCCGCGATGGCCGGAGGGTAGGCGTCGAAGCCGACCAGGGTGGCATCCGGGTAGCCCTGGGCGAGGAAGAGCAGCGCCTGGCCGTTGCCGCAGCCGATATCGGCCACCGATCCGCCCGCCCGGAGGGCCGCGTCCACCTGGGGCATCGCGGGGATCCAGTCCTGCACGAAGTTGTTGCGGAAGGCGGTGCGGGTGAAGCGCTCGAAGCCGCACATCCAGTCCGCGCCGTAGGCCGACTGCGGCACCCCGCCGCCCGTCTTGAAGGCCTCGGTGAGCAGATCGAGATTGGCGTAGTAGGGCTGGAGCATCGGGAAGGTGCTGGCGAGATAGAAGGGGCTGTCGGGGTCGGCCAGGACGAAGGCGTGCTCCGGCGGCAGGCGGAACTGCTTCGTGCCGTCGTCGTAGGCGAGATAGCCGTGGCAGGCCATCGCGCTGAGCCATTCGCGCGCGTAGCGCTCGGCGATGCCGGCGCGGGCGGCGAACGCGGCGCTGGTGGCCGGGCCGCCCTGGACGAGGTGCTGCCACAGGCCGAGGCGATCGGCCACGGTGCTGAGCGTGCCCATCTGGGCGGCGGTGATGTCGCCCAGGACCTTGAACGCGAACGCGCCGGCCTTCTCCATGTCGAGTACACCAGTTGCGGACATACCTACACCTCCTCATGAACGCCAGATACCCGCCGCGCCGGAGGTCCGCCGGGTGCTGGCGGCTTGCGCCGTCAGCACCCGGCTCAGCCCCCGGCAGGTACCACTGTAGGGCGACACGCAGGCAGGCGAATCCGCCGGAGCATGTAGTTGGGGTATGCAATCTTGTGGTGCGAGGGGTGGTGCCGATGGCGCGAAATGCGTAGCGTGCGGTCAGGCGAGGTGGTGCTTGAGGGCGTAGGCGGTGGCCTCGGCGCGGTTGTGCGCACCGATCTTGAGGTAGACGTTGGCGATGTGGCGCTGCACGGTGCGCGGGCTGAGGAAGAGCGCCTGGGCGATGTCCTGGTTGCTGCCGCCCTGGCCAGCCATCCCCAGCACCTCCGCCTCGCGCGGCGACAGGCCGTCGGGATGAGCGAACAGTCGTGGCGGGTGTGGCGGGTGCATCGGCTAGGCACAGGGCCAGGGCGCCCGCGCGATCGGGGGCGGGCTTCGCGCCAAGTGGATCGAGGATGGCGCGGGCCTCCTCCAGCGCCGCCGTCGCCCCGACGCGCTCGCGGGTCGCCAAGCGGAGGTCCGCCAGGGCGAGCAGGGTGAGCGCCCGCTCGTAGGAGGCGCGGTACAGGCGTCGGCCAGGGCGAGGGCCGCGTCGGAGGTATATCTGCGCCTCGGTGGACTGTCCGCGAGTGCTCGCTAGTTCGCCGAGCAGCCGGTGGGCGGCGAGGAGCACGAGCGGCTGGCGCAGCTCGATTGCGTGGGCCAGGGCCGACTCGGCGTGCTCGCGCGCCGTCTCCGAGTCGCCCGCCGCGCGGTGGAGGACGCCCAGGCAAGTTGCCCGTGGGCGCGCCCAAGCACCGTGCCGCTCCAGGCCAACCAGCGATCGTGCGCCTCCAGCAGGCTCGCGCGGTCGCGCCGTCTCCCTACCTCGATGGCCAGCGTGGCCGCCAGTCGCGACAGGCCGAGGCCAACATGGAAGAATATGCGCCCCGGCTCCTCGGCCGGCCCGGCCGGAACCGCGCGCATCAGCCGGTCTGCCAACGCCGTGTCGCCTTGGGCTGGGCCAGGCTCTCGGCCAGCAGGCTGACGTGCCTCCTCGCGATAGGCGCGGCTGCCCGCCTCCATCGAGCGCGATTGTGCGGGCTTCGCTCCACGCGCCCTCGAGTACCAGCAGCGGCGAGCAGGTGACCCAGTCGGGGTCCTCCTCCCCGTCAGCCCGCCGGTGCGCGCGAAGGCCGCCGTCGCTATCGCCACGAGCCGCCGCCGCTCCGCCAGCTGGTCGGCGCGATAGGGCGCTTGGCCGTTGCAGGCTACACCGGGTGTAAATGCCAAGTCCGAGCCCAATCGCCGCGCGCCTGCAACGTGGCCAAGCCGCGCTCCCGGAACGCCAGAGCCTCGGCGACACGGCCCAACGCGCCGTGTGTCCGCGCGAGGGCGAAGGCGGTGCGCTCGTCCCCCGGGCGTTGGCCTGCAAGGCCAACATCCGGGCTTCCGCGCAGCGCCCCGCCAGCGCGGGCGCTGCTGCCAACGCCCACAGTGCGCTCGCCTCCCCCATAGCCCAGGTCCGTGAGCCCCCGCTGCTCCTCGTCCCGCCAGCGCCTCAAGGCGCGGCCACCCCGGCCACCATCTCCGGGGTCCCTGGCGGTACTCCCGACCCCGGTGAGGCGGCAACCGAGCCCGATAGCGCGCGTAGGCCGCGAGGGCGCAGTCGCTGGCCTCGCTCGCCGAGCTGGATCGCCGCGCGCAGGCAGCCGATACCGGCGTGGGGGTCACGTGGTAGCGGGCCGGCGCTTGCAGGTGGAGCAGCAGCCAGCCGCGCTGGGCCGGGTCGCCGCCATCCGGGAGCAGCGCGCGGCGCTCCAGCTCGTAGCGCTCCGCGGCGCTGCGCGGGGCGACAGCCCGTCGCGCGCGATGCCCGCCTGGAGGTAAAGCCACTCGACGGCACGCGGGTCGCCCACTCGCTGGAGGTGATAGGCCACTGCGTCGGGATCGGGCGCACGCACCGCCATGAGCACCTCGGCGACGCGGCGGTGCCACGTTCGCCGACGTGGAGCAGGCACTCCGTCGTCAAGTACCTCGCGGATCAGGGCATAGGCGAAGTACACCCCAGCCACGCTCGGCTCCAGGAGCCGTGCCGCGATTGCCCGCTCGGCGGTGGCGAGCAATGACTCCTCTTCAACCTCGGCCACCCGCCCAGGAATCGAACGCTGGCTCCTGGCCGAGGATGGCGGCGACCGCCAGGAGTCGCCGGTCTTCGTCGCCCAGGCGGGCCAGCCGTCCCGCAATAACCTGGCGCAGCAGAGATGGTGCAGGTACCCCGACCGTCGCCCAGTGTCCAACGGTCGCCCTCATAGCGCAGAACTCCCGCGCTCTCCAGGGTCCGCAGCAGCTCGCCCAGGAAGAGCGCGTTCCCCTCGGTGCGCCGGAGGAGGTAGCCCACGAGGCGGTCGCGGTCCGCGTCGGCCGACGCATGGCGCCGCGACGAGCGTGCCGATCGCCGCCGCGTCCAGGGGAGAAGGTCAAGGCGCTCGGGGCGGGCCTCGCGCACCAGGGCGGGCAGCAGGGCGTGGAGCGGGAGGTCGGGGACGCTTCATCCGGTGCGGTACGTGGCGAGAAGGAGCAGCGGCAGGTTCGCGATGTTCCGGCGCGACGACGCAGCAGGTCGAGGGAAGCGGGATCGGCCCAATGCACATCATCGAGTAGCACGGCCACCGGCCGGGCCGTGGCGAGCGCTGCGAAGTGGAACAAGCAGCGCCGCACGATCGCCTCCTGGCTGGTCAGCACCTCGCCATCGCGCTCGGAGGGCAGGACCGCTGCCGGGAGCGTGGGCAACGCCTCACCGCGCGGGGCGCGGTCAAAGAGTTCGCGCCAGGGGCCGTAGGGCGGGGTCTCGCTCAGGTCGTAGCAGCGCCCGACGAGCACCAGCGCGCCATGTCCGTTGCCTCGGCGCAGAGCGCCTCGGCGAGGGCGGTCTTGCCGATGCCGGCCGCGCCGCCGATGAGGACCAGGGAGCCGCGCCCGGCGAGCGCGGCGGCGAGGTGGTCGCGCAGCGTGGCCTGCTCGCGGTCGCGGCCGACGAGCGGGGCGTTGGGGAGCGGGTGAGGTTGGTGGTGTGGGGCCGATCACGGCGAACCTCTTCGCGGTGGCCAGGCGTTGCAAGCGTGGTGGCGTGTGTGCGCCAAGTATAGCAGGAGGCGCGGCGCGGGCATGCGCGCGGCGAGGTGCTTGCGAAATGGCGATGCGCGCCGCTACGATCGGGGTGTCGCCGGGGCGGGTGATGGGGGTGAGTGGGATGCGGATTCGGGTGCGCGGCGGGGATGCAACGGTGGGGCATGGGCGGGGTGGGGCGCAGGAGGTTTTGCGCCGGGCTCGCGGCGATGCTGCTGGTTGCTTGCAGCGAGTCGGCGACGCCGAGGCGCTGGTCGAGCCGACCGCGACCAGGGCCGCCACGCGCACGCCGACGGTGGCGGCGCGGACAACCGCGACCGCGACCGATGTGCCAGCCCCAACGACCGCGCCGAGCGCAGGTGGGAGCGCGCCGCCCGCGTCGCCGGGCGCACGACGCCAGCGGCAACGGCCGCGCAGCCCGCCAGCACGGCCACGGCCGCACCCTCGCCGACGACGCAGTTGTCGCCGTCACCGACAGCGCGGCCGTCAGCGACGGCGACGGCGGTGGCCGGGTCGGAGATCGACCGGATCGTCGATGCGCTGTCGCTGGAGGAGGTGGGCGGGCAGGTGATTTTGGGGCAGTTGCCGGGGCAGGCGCTGGATGGGGAGACGGCGGCGCTGATCCGCGATCTGCACCTCGGGGGAATGCTGCTCTTCGGCTACAACATCGGGTCGCCCGAGGGGACGCGGGCGCTGACCGCCGCGATCCAGGCGGCCTGCGGGCGACCGGAGTTGCCGGGGATCATCGCGGCCGATCAGGAGGGGGGGCCGGTGCAGCGGCTCCAGACGATCGGCACGATCTTCCCGGCGGCGATGGCGCTGGGGGCGACGGCGTCGGCGGACTATGCGCGCCAGTGGGGGGTGGCGACGGCGCGCGAGTTGCGCTCGGTCGGGATCAACACCAATTTCGCGCCGGTCCTCGATGTGAACAACAATCCGGCCAATCCGGTGATCGGCATCCGCTCGTTCGGGGAGCGGCCGGACGAGGTGGCGCGGCTGGGTACGGCGGCGATCGGCGGGTTGCTCGATGGGGGCGTGCTGGCGACGGGGAAGCATTTCCCCGGGCACGGCGATACGGCGGTCGATTCGCACTTCGGCCTGCCGATCAATGCGAATAGCCTGAGTCGGCTACAGGCGGTGGAGTTGGTCCCATTCCGGGCGGCGATTTCTGCCAAGATTCCGCTGATCATGTCGGCGCACATCATCTTCCAGGCGCTCGACCCGGACTTGCCCAGCACGCTCTCGCGGACGATCCTGACGGGGTTGCTGCGGGAGCAACTCGGCTTCGAGGGGGTGATCGTCAGCGACGCGATGACGATGCAGGCGATCGCGGACGAGTGGGGGACCGTGGAGGGCTCGGTGCGCTTCATCGCGGCCGGGGGCGACCTGGTGGAGCCGCTGCGCGACGAGCGGCTGGTCCACGCGGCGATCCTGGCGGCGGTGCGCAACGGGCGCATCCAGCAGGATCAATTGAAGAACTCGGTGCGGCGGATCGCGCGGGCGAAGGTGTGGCTGGCGGGGCAGGGGCAGGCGAATGCGGCCTGGTTGGGCGCGGCCGAGCACCGGACACTGGCCGCGAACATCGCGCGCGACGCGATCACGCTGGTGCGCGACGCGGGGCAGCAGTTGCCGTTGCCGCGCGCCAGTCGCGTGGCGGTGGTGGAGTGCGTGTTCCAGGGGCGGACCAGCCCGGTGGCCGAGGCGCTGAAGACGCACTTCGGCACGGTGAGTGGGGTGGTGGTCAACGCGCAGCAGCCGACCACGGCCGAGATCAATGCGGCGGTGGCGGCGGCGAACGGGGCAAGCGTGGTGGTCTACGCCACGCGCGGTGCGCAGGGCTATCCGGGGCAGGTGCGGCTGGCGACGACGCTGGCCGGCACGGGCAAGCCGGTGGTGGCGGTCGCGCTGGCGGAGCCGTACGACGCGGGGGCCTATCCGGGGGTGGGGACGGCGCTGGCGACGTATGGCGCGGAGCAAGTGGTGCTGAACGCGCTGGGGGCGGCGCTGGCGGGGGAGCAGCCGTTGCGCGGGAGGTTGCCGGTGACGGTGTAGAGAGAACGGTTGAACCGCCAAGACGCCAAGGAGACGCCAAGTACGCCAAGACGAGGACGAGATAAAGACCGCAGAGACGCAGAGACGCAGAGAACGACGCAGAGACGACGAAGAGAGGGGAGAGAGGAGAGAGGAGAGAAGGACGAAGAGAGACGGATTGAACCACAGAGGGCACAGAGGGCACAGAGAGACGAGAGACGAGAGAGGAGAGTGGAGGAGGTTGTCAGGCGACCTGGATTGAGGCGGCGATCATTTTGAGGGTGGTGTTGTCGAGGCCGACGGTGTAGTAGCCGGCGAAGCGTTTGGTGGTGCCGTCTTTCTCCTGGGACGTGAGGTGGACGTTGACGCGGGTGTTGCTGCCGTCGGGCGCGCTGGAATCGACCGTCAGGGCGACGGAGACGGTGTTGTCGTAGCCCTTTTTCCAGCTGTTGAAGTCGGTGCCGACCACCTTGGAGGTGGCGAGGCTCCAGGCAGTGTCGAAGTCGCGGCGGTTGATGGCGTCGTAGTAGCCCTTGACGACGTTCTCGGCGTCTTTCAGCTTCTGCGCGGCCTGGGCGCTGGCGGTCGCGGTCTGCGCGGCGCGGGCTTGCGCGGTGGCTGTGGCGGCGAGCGCGGGGGCGTTCTGTGCCTGCGCGGTGGCGGTGGCAGCCTGGGCGGCGGCGGCGGTGGCGGTGGCTGCTTGCGCCTGGGCTGCTTGCGCAGTGGCGGTCGCCGCCTGCGCTTTGGCCTGGGCGGTGGCCGTGGCGATCTGGGCGCTGTTGGCACCGGCCAACGCGGTGGCGGTCGCGGATTGCTGCTGGATGGCCAGGGCGGTCGCGGTGGCCGCTTGCGCCTGCGCCGCCGGGTCGGTGCCGGGCGTGAAGGTCGGGGTGGGCGGTGCAGACGATGCGCCGGGGCCGGATGATGCGCCGGGGACGGTGCTCGCGGCGGGGGCGGTGCTGCCGGTCTGGCCGACGGGAGCGGCGGTGGGAGTGGCCGGGCTGTTGCCTTGCTGAGAGAGGATCACCGCGCCCGCGCCGCCGAGGAGGGCGAGTCCGGTGATCGCGCCGCCGATCAGGAAGGCGCGACGGCCGGTGCGCTCGGGCTGCGGCGGCGATGACGGGTATGGCGGCGGGGGGACGACCGGCGGGGGCGCTGCGGGCGGGGAGTAATAGCCACCCGGGGCAGGGCCGAGGGGCGCGGTGCGATGCGGATCGGCGAGGGGTGGGGGCGGGGGAGCCTGCCCTGCGGCGACGATCTCCGTCGCGCCGGGGGTGAGCGGGGGTGTTTGCAGCTCGGTGATGCCGAGTTGCGTCTTGCCGGGTTCCGCCGCGACGAGCGGCTTCCCGCTGATGACGGCGTCGTAGGCGGCGGCGAGTTCGCCCGCCGTGCGGAAGCGCGCCTCGGGGCGCTTCGCCAGCGCCCGTTCGAGCACGCCCTGGACGCCGGGGGGGACGTGCCCGCCGCCGCGCTCCAGCAGCGTGGGGATGGGGGCGGTGAGGTGGCCGAACATCACCTGCTCGGTGGGGCCGGTGAAGGGGAGTTGCCCGGTGAGCATCTGGAAGAGGACGCAGCCGAGGGCGTAGATGTCGGTGGCGGGGGTGACGCGCCCCTGGAGTTGCTCGGGGGCCATGTAGGCGATGGTGCCCATGACGCCGGTGCTGCTCTGGGCACTGGCGCTGCTGACCACCTTGGCGATGCCGAAGTCGCTGAGGAGGAGTCGTCCGTCGTCGCTGCGGAGGAGCATGTTCTGCGGCTTGACGTCGCGGTGGACGAGGTTGCGCCGGTGGGCGTAGTCGAGCGCGGCGGCGGCCTGGCGGAGATAGGTGCCCGCCTCGGCGGGGTCGAGCTTGCCGCGACTGCGGAGGAGCTGGATGAGGGTGCCGCCTTCGACGTAGGGCATGACCAGGAAGACGGTGCCGAGCGCCTCGCCGAAGTCGTGGATGCCGAGGATGTTGGGGTGGTCGAGGGAGGCGATCGACTGGGCCTCCTGGGCGAAGCGTTCGAGGAAGGATTGGCCCTCGGCCTCCGCGAGGTCGCTGTTGAGGACTTTGATGGCGATCTGGCGCTTGAGCAGGAGGTCGATGGCGACGTAGACGCGCGCGAAGCCGCCCTGGCCGATCTGCTCGCCCAGCTCGTAGCGGTCGTTGAGGGTCATGCCGGGGGCGACCGCCTGCATCGCGCCGGGGCGGTGGGGGCGGGTGGGGGCGGTGCCGGAGGAGTGCGCGAGGCGCGTCGCGGCGTCCAACATCTGCTCGGGCGGGAGCGGCGCGGGGGGCGGCACGAGCCTCGGGGCGCGCTCCTCGGTGGCGAGGAGGCGCAGCGTAGTGTTGCCGATCAGGATGGTGTCGCCGGGGCTGAGCGCGAAGGGCTGGCGCAGCTGGGTGCCGTTGACGAAGGTGCCGTTGGCCGAGCCGAGGTCGCGGATCCAGAGGATGTCGTCGAGCAGGTCGATGCGCGCGTGCCGCCGGGAGGCCTGCTCGTCGCCGAGGGTGATTGTGGCGTCGGCGTGGCGACCGATGGTGGTGCTGGCTTCGGACAGGGGGATGCGCTTGCCCTGATCCGGCCCTTGCACGATCTCCAAGGTGAAGCGTTCGGCCATGCCCCCTCTGGGTCACGCGTGGCGCGGACTCGGCGGGAATGATAGCCCCGAATCGCGAATGACTAATGACGAATGACGAATGACGAATAGCGAGGGGGCCGGGTGGTGGGGAAAAGTAGGTTTGTTTTGCAGTTTTGGCTTTTCCTCTTCCTCTTCGGGGATGGGTCGCGCCTGGGGTGGGGATGGCCTTCACCCCGCCGCCTGCGGGCGGCACCCCTCTCCCAACGGTTGGGAGAGGGGGAGGGGCTGACCCAAGGGGAGGGGATGGCGGAATGCTGTGCTGTGTGCGAGACGGACCCCTCCCCGCCGCTGCGGCGGCGACCCTCCCCTGATGAGGAGAGGGTATGGGATTCGAGGGAAAGTGGGTGGCGGATGGCGGAGTGGGCGGTGATGGTGAGCATGGTGGCGGCCTCCTCTTGGTGGTGATGGGTCCGTTGTCTATTCGGACCCGTCGAGGGGGCGAATCATGCCACGTTGGGAGAAACATGCTGTGGCGAGGTGTTCTGGCGCTGAAGCGAGGGCGGCTGGCGGTTGAAACCGCGCCTCGCAGGCGCTCACGCGCCACGAAGTCCGCCTGCGCGGACTCAGACGCAGGCAGTAGCTTCGGAGTCGGGAGGAACGTGAGGGCAGATTAGCCTTCTACCTCCAGGATGGCTTCCTCTTCGCTGATCGGTTCGGTGGCTCCGATGATTTCGGTGGCTTCGGCGATCTCGACTTCGGCGGCGACGATGACGGGGAGGTTGAGGGGGAGAGCGGCCATGCCGACGGCGGTGCGGGCGTGTTCGCCGATTTCGGGGCCGTAGAGTTCGAGGATGAGGTCGGAGAAGCCGTTGATGGCGTTGGTGCTGGCGCTGGAGCCGGGGATGGCGTTGACCATGCCGTGGACCATCAGCCAGGCGGTGACGCGGTCGAGGTCGCCGAGGGCGCGCTTGAGGCTGCCGAGGACGGCGAGGGCGGCGAGGCGCGCGGCCTGGTAGGCGTCGTCGGGGGAGACATCGACGCCGACTTTGCCGAACGGGCCGGTGATCGAGCCGTCGGGGTGCTGGGGGCCGTGGCCGGAGATGTAGGCGCGGTTGCCGCGAATGCGCACCCAGGAGAAGGAGGGTTTGATGTTGGGTGGGAGTTTGGCGGCTTCGGGGAGGACGAGGCCGAGGGCTTCCAGGCGCGCTTCGATCTGCATCGCACCCTCCTTGCTGCTATTGGATTGCATTGACGCACATTGTAACAGGGGTGGGTCTGGGACCCACCCCTGTGCATCGCAGCATTCGTGATATCGATTGCCGTTCCCGCGAGGGCGGGTCGGTGACCCGCCCCTACCGTGGGGATGGGCTATAGGCGGCGCTGGAGGAAGTCGGCGACGAGGCGGTAGGTGCGGATTTTGCCGGCGATGTCGCCGGAGGGGCCGTGGCCTTCGTCGTCGAATTCGTGGTACTCGAAGTCGTCTTCGGGGCCGGTGCCTTCGCGCTTGCCGAGGGTGAGGATCTTCTCGCGGAAGATGCGGGCCTGGGTGATCGGGCAGCGCGGGTCGTTGGTGCCGTGCAGGATGAGGAGTTTCGCCTTCAGCTGGTCGGCGAACTCGATCGCGCTGCGGTCGCGCCAGAGGGCGCGGTCCTCCTCGGGATCGCCCATCTGCTGGCGGAAGTAGTAGCGGAAGTGCTCCATGTCCTCTTCGTAGAGGAGGTGGAGGTCGGTGATGCCGATCCAGGGGACGCCGACCTTGAAGAGGTCGGGCTTCTTGACGACGGCGATGAAGCTCATGAAGCCGCCGTAGGAGCCGCCGAAGACGCCGATGCGGTCGGGGTCGACGTAGTCGAGGGTCTTGAGGAAGTCGGCCCCGGCCGCCACGTCCTCCAGGTCGCCGCCGCCCCAGTCCTTGATGTTGCAGTCGCGCCAGGTGACGCCGTAGCCGGTGGAGCCGCGCACGTTCGGTTCCAGCACGACGAAGCCGCTGGCGACGAGGAACTGGGCATAGAGGTCGAAGCCCCGGAAGAACTGGCCGGTCGGGCCGCCGTGGACGTGGATGATGGCTGGCAACTTCTCGCCATTCTCGCCCGCGCCATGCGGCTTGTAGAGGATCGCCGGGACGAGTTGGCCGTCGAACGAGGGGTACTTGACGTACTCGTCCTTGACGAAGAGATCGGGGTCGATCGAGCCGTACTCGGCCGCGAGGATCGTCTCGTAGGTGTCGGTGGCGAGGTCGTAGAGGAGGAGTTCGCCGCGCCGATTCGCGGCGGTGTGCTGGACGAGCAGCTTGGTGTCGCCGAGGACGAAGCCGCCGCCCATCGCCATGCCGCCGGGGAGGGCCAGTTCGCGCGCCTCGCCGGTCTCGACCTTGTAGAGGAGCGGCTTCAGCGACGAGTCCTCGTTGCGGATCGTCAGCAGCCACTCGCCGCTCTCGGAGAACTCGCTGGCGAACTCGTCGATGCCCTCTTTGCCGAACCAGCGGACCTCACCGCTCTCCAGGTCGAGGATGCCGGGGCGACCGGTGCCGCTGTTGTCGGAGTTGACCGCGATGCGGCGGCTGTCGGGATGCCAGTCGCCCAGCGACTCGCGCGAACCTTCGCGGATGCTGAAGACCTTCTTGAACTCGCTGCCGTCGTGGCGGAGGAGGTAGCCGTCCTGATTCTTCAGGTTCGACGATTCATTGGTGGCGAAGGTGAGCCACTGGCCGTCTTTGCTCCACTTGCCGGCCATGGCGGGGGCTTTGAAGTCGGTGAGTTGCTTCCACTCCTTGGTTTCGAGATCGATGGTGAAGACGTTCATCTGCCCGGCGCGGTTGGACATCACCGCCATCCGGCCGTTGTCGGGGTGGACGTCGCCGGCGTACTCCTGGGTGCGCGGGTCGTCGTTGAGCTGGCGGACCTGGCCGCTCTCGCGGTCGAGCAGGAAGAGGTTGTTCTGCTCGTCGCCGTCCTTGTCCTTGGCGAAGATGATCGCGGCGTCGTCGCGGGTCCAGACCATGCCCGCGCGGAGGCCCTTGGGGGCCTGGCCGTCGGTCATCTGCCGCACGTCGCCGGTGCGCAGGTCCATGGTGTAGATCTCGAAGCGGCCGGTTTTGTCCCAGAAGAAGGCGATCTTGTCGCCGGAATGCGACGGGGTGATCGCGGCGAACGATGGGAGTCGCGCCAGTTCTTCGATCGGAATTTGCCCGCGACGGGTGGCGGTGACCATGCCTACCTCCTACGTGTTGAAGGGCTGAAGGGAGAAGGGAGAAGGGAGAAGGGTGTGGGTGTGGCTACGGTGGACTTTGCGCTCATCGCACGTTTCCCTCGTCCGTGCCCCGACCTCCGATATTACCCTCGTATGCTACACCATTTGTGCCCGGGTATCCTATGTCCGCGCTTTGGGCCATTCGATGCGTGTCGGATCAAACGTCGGCGACGCTGCCGTCGGGGTTCCAGGCACCGCGCGGGATGCCGACGAGGCGCGGGGGGCTGGCGGCGAGGGCGTCTTCGTTCAGTTCGACGCCGAGGCCGGGGCGGTCGGGGACTTCGAGGTGGCCGTCGCGCACGACCCAGGGTTCGGCGAGGATCTGGTCGCGGTAGGGGGCGGAGCGGACGAATTCGAGGATGAGGAAGTTGGGGATGGCGAGCGCGAGGTGGGCGGAGGCGGCGGTGGAGACCGGGCCTTGCGGGGCGTGGGGCGCGACCTGCACGTAGTAGGCTTCGGCGAGCGCGGCGATCTTCTTGCACTCGGTGATGCCGCCCGCGTGGCAGAGGTCGGGCTGGATCACGTCCACCAGTCGCCGTTCGAGGAGCGGCACGTAGTCCCACTTGGAATAGAGGCGTTCGCCGGTGGCGAGGTCCATGCGCGGCCCGGCGGCGCGGACGCGGGCGAGGGCTTCGAGGTCGTCGGGCGGGGTCGGCTCCTCCAGCCAGAGGAGGCGGTGGGGTTGCAGGGCGTCCATCAGGCGGACAGCGGCGGAGGGGCGGCTGCGGCCATGGTTGTCGATCATGATCTCGACATCGGGGCCGACGATGGCGCGGAGGCGGCCGACGCGCTCGGCGAAGCGGGCGACCTGCTCGGCCTCGGGCAGGGAGGCTTCGCTGGCCCAGGCCCCGGTCTTGACGGCGGTGAAGCCGTCGGCGAGGTCGCGGCGGGCGTCCTCTTCGAGCAGGTCGGGGTTGTAGATGCCGACGTGGGTGTAGAGGCGGATGCGCTCGCGCGTGGGGCCGCCGAGCAGCTGGTAGACGGGGACGCCCCAGGCTTTGCCGCGCAGATCCCAGATGGCCTGGTCGATCCCGGCGAGCGCGGAGTTGAGCACCACGCCGCCGCGCCAGAAGCCGTGGCGATAGAGGCGCTGCCAGTGGTGCTCGATGGCGAGCGGGTCCTGGCCGATCAGCCACTCGCCCATCTCCTTGACGCAGGTTTCCACGGTGGCCTCGCGCCCTTCAAGGGTGGCTTCGCCCCAGCCGTGGAGGCCGGAATCGGTCAGGATTTTCACGAAGACCCAGTTGCGCGGCTCGCCCCAGGTGATGTAGGTGCGGATTTCGGTGATTTTCATCGCTGCTGGCTCCTCACAAGGTGGGTGCCCGCCAGGGGTTCTGGCGGTTCGTCGCGGTGAAGCGGGCGGCAGCATAGCACAGCGCGGCGTGGCAGAAGTGGGCGCGGCGTGGGGAGGGGAGGGAAAGCGATGTCGAGTGGCGTTCCGCAGAGCGCCCGGAGATGAAGTCTCCGGGCTACGAAATGCGCCGGATCAATCCGGCTAAATAGGGCTACGGGGGAGAGCAGTCTGGCGGTTACCAGGGTTCGAAGCAGTCGTAGTTGCGTTGGGCGATGATGCGGCCGTCCTGGAAGTCGAGGAAGAGGCCGAAGCGGGCGCGCATGGTGGATCCGGCCGGGAGTTGGTCGCCGAGGGGGATGGCGAGGGTGCCGCTCCAGAGGACTTCCAGCGCAACGCGGTCGTGCGCGGCCAGTTCGGAGACGATCTCGTAGCGTTCGGCGGTCAGGAGTTGACGACCCTGGGCCATTCGGGCCAGCATGGTGTCGAGATCGCTGCGACCGCCGTGCGGGTTGAGGCGATTGGGGAATTCTTCCTGCACGATGGCCGGGTGGAGGCAGGCGGCGATCACGGAAACGTCCGCGCGCTGCTCGATGGCGGCGAAGTAGCGCCGCGCGGTCGCGAGGTTCTGCGCCTGGGTATCCGGGATGGTGCTGCTCATTGCCACGCTCCGATCTTCGCCCAAATACACAACTCTAGTTGCGCAACTTTAGTTGAGGATAGTAGGATGAGGTCATGATGTCAATACCCGCCGAGGAAGATTTGACCCTGCTCTTCGCCGCGCTGAATGCGGCGACCAGTGCCGAGATTGTCCGGCGGATCGCGGCTGCCGGGCATCCCGACTTGCGCCCGGCGCACGGCTATGTGTTCCAGCACCTGATGGGCGGGCCGATGCGGGTCAGCGAGTTGGGCGAGAAGCTGGGGATGACGGCGCAGGGGGCGTCGAAGCTGGTGATCGAGTTGGAGGGGTTGGGATATGTCGAGCGGCGCGGCGATCCGGGCGATGGGCGCAATCGCTATGTCGCGCTGACCGCGAAGGGTGAGGCGGGGATCGAGGCGGGGCGCGCGGCGCGGGCGGCGGTCACGGCCGAGTTGCGCGCGGTACTGGGGGAGGCTGCGGCGGATCAGGTGGTGGCGGGGCTGCGGCAATTGGCCGAGCATAGTGGGGGGCTTGCTGCGTTGCTTGGGCGGCGGTTGAGGCCGCAGGTGCGGTAGAGTCGGCTCGCGGCGAGGGGCCGTTGGATTGAAATCCCGGCTGGAGGCTTCGCCGCGAAGTCCGCCTGCGCGGACTGGGCGGGGCGTAGTCTGCGCCAGAAATGTAGCGAATGAGGCAGAACGAAAGGGGGCGGGCGACGGAAATATCCGTCGCCCACCCCCTTGGCGTTCCGGGCGCTAGAGTTGGGTGTCGAAGGTGTGGGCTTCTTCGAGGACGCGGGCGAGGAGGTCGATACCGGCCTGGATGTCGCGCTTGTGGGCCATTTCGTTGACGGTGTGGACGTAGCGGGTGGGGGTGGAGAGGGTGATGGCGGCGTTGCCCGCTCGGATGCGCTGCATCGCCCCGGCGTCGGTGCCGCCGCGCGGCAGGATTTCGAGCTGGTGCGGGATGTTCTCGCGCTCGGCGATGTCGCGGAAGGCGCGGACGAGCTTGGGGTGGCAGATCTGCGAGGAGTCCATCAGCTTGATCGCGGTGCCGCCGCCGAGCTTCGTCACCTGGCTGGCCTCGTCCATGCCGGGGAGGTCGGCCGCGAGGGTGACGTCGAGCGCGATGCTGATGTCGGGGTCGATGGCGTAGGCGGAGGTGGTCGCGCCGCGCAGGCCGACCTCCTCCTGCACGGTCGCCACGACGTAGATGTCGCACGCGGTGGAGCGCATGGCGCGCACGGCCTCGATCATGATGAAGACCGAGAGGCGGTCGTCCAGCGCCTTGCCGATGACGGTGTCGCCGATCTCTTCCAGCTGGCGGTCGAGCGTGACCATGCTGCCGATCTCGACCAGTTCCTTGACGCGCTCGCCGGGGAGGCCGAGATCGACGAAGAGTCCGGCGACTTGGGGCGGCTGGTTGCGGTCGGAGTCGTTGAGTAGGTGGATCGGTTTGCTGGCGGGGGCGAGCACGCCGCGATAGGTCTGGCCGTCGCGCGCGTGGACGAGGACGCGCTGCTGGATCAGCACGCGCGCGTCGAAGCCGCCGAGCGGCTGGAGGCGGAGGAAGCCGCTGTCGGAGATGTGGTTGACCATGAAGCCGATCTCGTCCATGTGCCCGGCGAGCATCACCTTGCGGCGGGTGCCGTCGCCGCTGCCGCGCTTGATGCCGATCACGTTGCCGAGCGCGTCAACCGAGACTTCGTCGCAGATCGCTTCCAGCTCGGGTTTGACGAGCGCGCGGACGCGCTCCTCGTAGCCGGGGATGCCGGCGACCTCGCTGAGTTGTTTCAAGAGTTCCAGGCGCATGATCCATCCTCCATACGTTCTTCGCGCTGCCTTGGCGGCAGCGCGCGTCGTCAACTTGCGCATTAAATCATAGTGTGAGGATGTGAGGAGAGACGAATAACCGCCAAGACGCCAAGGACGCCAAGACGAGGAGAGAAGAGAGAAGGGTGAAAGGAGTATGGGCTATATCCTGGTGGCGGGGTGATCTGCTATGATCGCGCCATCAGTAAGCAGTTGTCAGTGGTGGTCGCGTGGGTGCGCGGCTGCTGCGTTGCCGAACGCGCCCGCTCCGCGCGATTGGTCGAGGCGACCCTGACGACCGACGATTCACTCCGGAGGTGCCCGTGCGCGTGTCGCTGATGCTGGTGTTGCTGCTGGCTCCGGGGTTGATCGGCTGGGGGTTGCCCGATCCGGGCGACCGGCACGAGGTGCGTCAGGTCGCGGCGCAGAGCGCGCCGATGCCGGAGGCCTGTTTTGCGCAGACGGGGAAGTGTGTCCGGGGGCTGTTCTA
Organism: Chloroflexia bacterium; assembly: GCA_046328475.1. GTDB lineage: Bacteria > Chloroflexota > Chloroflexia > Thermomicrobiales > CADCWN01 > CADCWN01. Next base: position 40,796 of record JAXLWN010000037.1, read on the forward strand.
CGCCTACTGGGCGGCGAATGGCGCGCTGGAGCGGCAGGGGTTCCCGATCACCGACGAGATCGATGAGGTCGATCCCGGGAGCGGCAAGACGTTTCGGGTGCAGTATTTCGAGCGGTCGCGCTTCGAGTATCACCAGGAGCTGGTGAATACGCCGTTCGTGGTGCTGCTGGGGGCGATCGGGCGGCAGGAATTCGCGGCGCATTTCCCGCAGGGGCGCACGCCGACTGGCACGGGTCAGGGCGGCGGGGGCTGCTTCGCGGAGACGGGCTATTGCATCAGCCCGGGCGCGTTCCTCGATTACTGGCAGCGGACCGGCGGGCTGGCGCAGCACGGCTATCCGATCAGCGACGAGTTCGCCGAGAAGCTGGAGGACGGCAACACCTACCAGGTGCAGTACTTCGAGCGGGCGCGCTTCGAGTACCACCCGGAGTATGTGGGGACGCCGTCGGTGGTGCTGCTGGGGCGGCTGGGCGTGCAGCAGTTCGCGGCGCGCTACCCGGGCGGGCAACCGGCGGCGCAGACGACCCCGGCGATCAATGTCTGGGCGGGGACGATCGGCGGGATGCACCCGAACGTGGCAAACATTCCGCCGCGCGTCTACGTGCCGGATGAGTTGCGCGGCGACATCACGGTGATCGATCCGCTCACCTTCAAGATCATCGACCGCTACCCGTCGGGCGTCACGGCGCACCATGTGGGGCCGAATCCGGGCATGACGAAGCTTTACGTCAACAACATGGGCTCGAACAATCTGCTGGAGATCGACGCGCAGACGGGCAAGCCGATCCGCACCGTCTTCGCGGCGGTGCCCTACAACCTCTACTTCACGACGGACGGCACGAAGGCGATCGTCGCGGCCGAGCCGAACAATCGCCTCGATTTCTACGATCCGGTCAGCTGGCGGGTGATCAAGAGCGTGCCGATGGGCTGCTCGGGCGTGGACCACCTCGACATGTCGGCGGATGGGCGCTATCTGCTGGTCAGCTGCGAGTTCGATGGGCAGGTGATCAAGGTGGACACGGTGGCGATGGCGATCATCGGGCGGATGTCGGTGGGCGGGCTGCCGGTCGATGTGAAGCTCTCGCCGGATGGCTCGGTCTTCTACATCGCCAATCAGGGGCGGCACGGCGTCTCGATCATCGATCCGGTGTCGATGCGCGAACTCGACTTCCTGCGGACCGGGCAGGGGGCGCACGGGCTGGCGATCAGCCGCGACACGAAGAGCCTCTACGTCGCCAATCGACTCGCGGGGACGATCTCAACGATCGACTTCGCGAGCGGGCAGATCGTCAACACCTGGTTCATCGGCGGCAGCCCGGACATGCTGCAGGTCTCGCCCGATGGGACGCAGCTTTGGGCGTCGGGGCGCTTCAATGGGGCGGTCTACGTGGTGGACACGACCAACGGCACGCTGATGGCGACGATCCCGACCGGCACCGCGCCGCACGGGCTGGCGTATTTCCCGCAGCCGGGGCAGATCAGTATTGGGCATAATGGGGTGTATCGGTGAGACGTGAGTCGTGAGTCGTGAGTCGTGAGTGGACGAGTAGTCAGTAGCCAGTAGTCAGTAGTCAGTAGAACAGCGGCCCGGAGGGCGCATCGCTCTCCGGGCCGCGTTCCTTCTCACGACTCACGACTCACGACTCACGACTTATTTCGCGACGGCGACAGCCTTGATCTCGATCAACTGGCCGGGGATGGCGAGGGCGGCGACGCCGAGGGCGGTCCAGGCGGGGAAGTCTTTGCCGATGTACTCGGATTTCACTTCGGCGACGGCACCGAGGTCGGCCATGTTGGTGTTGTAGGTGACGATTTCGACCAGGTCGTCGAGGCTCGATCCGGCGTTGGCGAGCACGGTCTGCATGTTCTCGAAGACCTGGCGGGTCTGGGCGTGGATGTCATGCGCGCCGATCAGCTGGCCGCTGGCGTCGAGCGGCACTTGCCCGGCCAGGAAGATCAGCCCGCCAGCACGCACCGCCTGAGAGTAGCCGAAGGCCTGGTTCCAGCCCCACCCCGGATCGGCGATCTGCTTCTCGCTCACCTCTGCCTCCTTTGACGCTCGCGTGATCGATTCGCCCTTTGGCACTAAACGTGGCGCGAGCGCATTTTGGAGCATCCACCTCGATATTGCACGAAACCGGCCCGCGCCGATGGGGAGTCGGGGCGCGAACGGGCGGGAGGTCGCGTGCTGGGCACTATAATGGGGTTGTTGTATTGGTTTGCGGCGGAGGATTATGGCTGGGTTGATCATCTCTGATCGGGAACTGCTCGATGTTCAGATCGATGCGCTCTTCACGCACGACGCGGGCGGGCGGATCGGCTTCGCGAACGAGCCGGGCGGCGACCGCGCGCCGCGCTTCTTCTTCGGGCGCACGAGGGAGGGGAATCTCTGGCGCGTCCGCGACGATCTGCCCGAGGACGTGGCGCGGCGGCTGGGTGAACTGGCGGCCAGCGAGCCGGTAGACGACGACCTCCGTGCGGAGCCGCGCCAATTCGCGGCGATGGGAGAGGCGCTGGGGGGGGCGCGGTCGAGCTATGTCGGGCCTGCCTACCGCTTCCCGGACGAGATCCCCACGCCGACCGTGGAGACGACGCGGCTCGCGTATGCCGATCTCCATCTGCTGGGGCGGATGGGCTGGAATGTGAACGCCGAGGCGGAGCAATTCGCGGCGCGCGAGCCATACGTGGCGGTGTTCGCGGATGGGGCGGTCGTGTCGGTCTGCTTCTGCGCCCGCCTGACTGACCGGGCGGCCGAGGCGGGGCTGGAGACGCTGGAGGGATACCGTGGACGCGGCTACGGGCCTGCCGTGACCGCCGCCTGGGCGCGGGCGATTCGCGCCAGCGGGCGCATCCCGCTCTACAGCACCTCCTGGGACAATCTCGCGTCGCAGGCGGTGGCGGGCAAGCTCGGGCTGGTCCAGTACGCCACGGATCTGAGCCTGCGATGAGTTCCTGCTGAGCGTGGAAGGGCGCGACTACTCGACCGCGCCGTTCGCGCGGCGGAAGCGACGGGCGGTGGGCGGGGTGCGGCCTGCGGGCGGTTCGTTCGCGGCGACCCAGGCGGCGAGTTGCACGCGATTGCCCAGTCCGAGCTTGCCGAGGACGTTGGCGACGTGGCTGTCGATGGTGCGGTCGCTGACGAAAAGTTCGTCGGCGATCTGGCGGTTGGTCAGGCCGCGCGCGACGCGTTCGGCCACCTGCCGCTCGCGGGGCGAGAGGAGGACTGGCGACGCGGCGGCCGGCGGTGCAACGGCGGGCGGCGGCGCGGGATCGACCGACTGCGCCAGCGCGATGGCCTCGTCGAGCGAGAGGGCCTGGCCCTCGGTCCAGAGCTCGGTCAGCGTTTGCTCTGGCAGGCGCTGGCGGATCGGCGCGAGCTCCTGCTCGACCCAGCCCGATTCCGGCGTGGCGAGGGTGACGCCAACCTCGTTCAGCAGGGCGGCGGCGGCGGCGGCGAGGTGCCAGGCGCGCTCGTCCTGGCCCCAGATGGCGGCAAGCGCGGCGAATTCGTAGAGGCAGAGGGCGATCCGCCCGTGGTCGTCCATCGCGCGGGCGAGGTCCAGGCTCTCGACGCAGAGGTCGCGCGCTCCGAGGTAATCCTGCTCCTCGCGCCGGATCCGGCCGAGGTTACGGAGAACGGTCGCGACCGCCCAGGGTGCCCCGGCGATGCGCAGCAGGCGCAGGGCGGCGATGAAATGGTCTTGCGCCTCGGCGAGATCGTGCGCGCGTTGCGCCAGTAACCCCAGGTTATTGAGAACGGTTCCCTCTGTGAGCGGCCCGGCACCGGCGGCGCGGTAGGCGTCGAGCGCGGCGTGGTAGCGCGGGCGGGCGGCGTCATCGTCGCCCTGGTTGAAGGCGAGCAGGCCGAGATCGTTGAGGAGGTCGCCGATCTGACGCTGGTCGTTCCGCTCGCGCCAGAAGCGCAGGCACTCCTCCAGCGCGCTGCGCGCGGCCGGAAATCGTTCGATTCCAGCGCCAGCCGACCCGCGCCGTGCAGCACCCGCGCGCGTAGCTCGGGATCGAGGGGGCCGGGCAGCGCCAGCAATTCGGCCAGCCACGCGCGCCCTTCGGCGAGGTGGCCGCGACTCGGCCAGAAGCGCCAGAGAACCGCTCCGAAGCGCAATGCAACCCCGGCATCGCCCCGGTCGATCGCCCAGCGCAGGGCCGCGCGCAGGTTGTCGTGCTCGCGGTCGAGGCGATCGAGCCAGGCCGGATAGTCCTCGCCGAGGAGGCCGGTCGCGGCCTGGTCGATCAGGCCGCCAAGGTAGCGGATCAAGCCTTCGTGCGCCTGCGCCTCCTCGTCGCGCGCGGCGAGTTGTTCGAGCGCGAATTCGCGGATCGTCTCCAGCATCCGGTAGCGCGGCTCATCGATTGCGACGCGCAGCAGCCCTTTATCCACGAGGGAGGAGAGCGTCTGGAGGACGTTGGACGTTGGAAGGGAGAAGGGAGAAGGGAGAAGGGTCGCACCAGCGAGACTGTCGTTATCCAGAATGGCATGCGCTTGGTGCGGGCTACTTCCGACTTCCGACTTCCGACTTCCGACTTCGCACGCTTCCAGCGTTGCGCCGCCCGCGAAGACGGCGAGGTGGCGGAAGGTGGCTTGTTCGGCGTCGGTGAGGAGGTCGTAGCTCCAGGCGATGGCGGCGCGCAGGGTGCGCTGGCGCTCGGGGAGGTCGCGCGGGCCGTCGGTGAGCAGGGTGAGGCTGCGCCCCAGGCGGGTCAGCAGCACCTCGGGCGAGAGGAGGGTGCCGCGCGCGGCGGCGAGTTCGATCGCCAGCGGCAGGCCGTCGAGGCGCACGCAGATTTCGGCCACCGCCCGCGCGTTGCGCTCGGTGACCGCGAACTGCGGCTGGATCGCGCCGACCCGCGCCGCGAAGAGGGCCACGGCGGGGGAGGCCAGCGCCGTGGCCGGGGTGAGTGGGTGCGCGAGGTCGGGCGTCGCCAGCGGCGGCACGTCGAAGAGCCGCTCCCAGCGGATATGGAGGGGGGCGCGGCTGGTCGCCAGGATCGCCACACCGGGGCAGTGCGCCAACAGGTGGGCAATATCCGGCGCGGCGGCGGCGACTTGCTCGCAATTGTCGAGCAGGAGCAGGCGGCGCTGGGGCGCGAGGTGGTCGCGGAGGTGGTCGAGCGCCGGGCGGTCGCCGGGATCGCGCAGATCGAGCGCGCGGGCGATGGCGGCGACGACCAGCGCGGGGTTGCGCAGCGGCGCGAGATCGACGAAGGTCGCGCCGTCGGGGAAGAGGGGCGTGCGCGCGAGTTCGGCACCGGCAGCCAGGGCCAGGCTGGTCTTGCCGACGCCGCCGGGGCCGGTGAGGGTGATGAGGCGAGTGCTGAGTGCTGAGTGCTGAGTGCTGAGTGCTGAGGGGGAGGGATGCTGGGCGGTGAAGAGGGCGAGGAGGGTGGCGAGGGCGGTGTCACGGCCGATCAGGGGGGCGGGGAGAAGCGGGAGGCCGCTGGCGCGGCCTGCGCCGCGCCGCGCGGGGGGTGGGGTGTCGGCTTCCCCGGTGGCGGCGTGGGCGCTGGCGGTCATCGCGATCCTGGTGTTGCCGGGGCCGTCGCGGCGGTGGGACGGCCCCGGCATGCTGCGGCCTACTTCGTGATCAGGCCATCCGCGATCGTGCGCGCGGCGTGGAGCCACTGCTCGTCGGTGGCGTCGGGGACGGAGCAGCCGTTGGCGAGGATGAGGCGCTGCCCGCCATTGGTCTGGGCGATGGCGTCCTCGGCTTCGGCGCGAATCTGCTCCACCGGGCCGTTCGAGAGCGCGCCGAACTCGTGCCAGCCGCCCATCAGGGCCTTGTTGGTCATGCCGCTCAGTTCGGCGAGGCTCTGGCCGGTGAGGCGGTCGCTCCAGCTGAGCACCTGCACCGGGTAGTCGAGGACGAGGGGCATCAGCAGGTTCGCGTCGCCGTGGTGGTGCAGGATGTTCAGCCAGCCGTCGCTCGCGCGGCGCAGCGCCATCAGGTCGTAGGGCTTGCCGAACTCGCGGTAGCGCATCTCGCCGAGGCCGCTGTAGTTGTGCGTGGGGGTCTTGTTCGGGTTGTATCGCTGGCCGGGCGGCGTCTCGGTCATCGCGCCCATGATCGAGAAGAAGACGCCATCGGCGCCCGCGTCGATGTAGAGCTCCATCGCGTCACCGAGATTCTGCGCGATCGTCTCCAGCGCGCCGTGGACGACAGCGGGCTGCTCGGCGATGTGCCGGAGGAAGGTCTCCTGGTCCGCGCAGAAGTTCAGCGCCTCGGTCAGCGGGCTGAAGACGGTCATGATGATCGGCGTGCTGTCGCCGAGCGCGGCGCGCAGGTGCTCGATGCTGCGCAGGCGCTGCTGCACGAACGGGGAGCGCGCGAGGTCGAGCGGTTCGAGCATGCGCCAGCCGTTCGCGTCGCGGATCGACTTGCGCGGGAAGGGATAGGGCAGATCGGGCATGATCTTGCAGATGTCGAGGTCGAACTTGTCGTCGAAGAATTCGAGCGTCAGTTCGGCCAGGCGACGCCCGGAGCCTTCCGGCTTGAAATGATGCCAGAAGCAGACCGGCACGCGGTCGAGCACCTCGCCGGCCAAGGCGGCGCGCACGCGGTCGGTGCGGGTGATCCGGGGCACGCCGAGGCCGCCACCGGTGCTGCCGCCACCGGAGCCGCTGCGGGGAGGCGCGAAGCCGAGGCCACCGCCGGTGCTACCGCCGCCGGAGCCGCTTTTTTCGAGGTCGCCGGGGCGACCGGTGCCGAGGCCGCCGCCGGTGCTGCCACCGCCCGAGCCGCTACGATCGAATTCGTCGCCGGAGCCGCTGTTCGCGCTCATCCCACCCTCCTCCGTGCGCTCCCACCGCTTCTTGCCATCGGGGCCATTGTACCCGAACGAGCTGCGCGCGGGGATGTAGAGAGAAGAGAGTGGAGAGTGGAGAGAAGAGAGATGGGGTGATGGGCGCGGGGTGGGGGTGGGGGCGGTATACTTGGGACTCGGCGTTGGCCCTCACCCCGCCGCCTGCGGGCGGCACCCCTCTCCCACCGACTGGGAGAGGGGAAGATATCAGGCACGCGGGTGGCGATAGTGTGGCCGGGTTCGACTGCGGTGAGCGAACCTGGAACGTGGCCTGGAACTGACGACGTGGGAGGGTGGGATGCGCACTGATCTGGCGTATGCGGAGGAGTTGGACCGGGGCGATCCGCTGGCGGGGTTCCGGAAGCGGTTTTATGTCCAGCCAGGACAACTCTATTTCGATGGGAATTCGCTGGGGCTGCTGTCGCGCGATGCGGAGGCGGCGGTGTTGCGGGTGCTCGACGAGTGGAAGACGCTGGGGATCGATGGCTGGCTGGGTGCGCCGTCGCCCTGGTACTACCTGGGCGAGGAGTTGGGGCGGCAGAGCGCGCCGCTGATCGGCGCGGAGCCGGACGAGGTGGTGGTCACCGGGACGACGACGACGAACCTGCACAATCTGGTGGCGACGTTTTACCGGCCGGAGGGCGCGCGGCGCAAGATCGTGGCGACGGCGCTCGATTTCCCGTCCGATCTCTACGCCTTCCGCTCGCAGATCGCGCTGCGCGGCGGCGATCCCGATGCGGATCTGGTGCTAGTGGAGAGTCGCGACGGGCGCACCATTGAGGAAGATGACCTGATCGCCGCGCTGGGGGACGACACGGCGCTGCTGATGCTCCCGGCGGTCCTCTACCGCAGCGGACAACTCTTCGACATCGCGCGGCTGACGGCGGAGGCGCACGCGCGCGGGGTGCTGGTCGGGTATGACTGCTGCCACTCGATCGGCGCGATCCCGCACCGCTTCGACGCGTGGGAGGTCGATTTCGCCTGCTGGTGCAACTACAAGTATCTGAATAACGGGCCGGGGGGCACGGGCGGGCTGTATGTCAACCGTCGCCACTTCGGGCGGACGCCGGGGATGGCGGGCTGGTGGGGCAGCAACAAGGGGCGCCAGTTCGACATGGCGTCGGTGTATGACCAGGCCCCGGACGCGGGCGCGTGGCAGATCAGCACGGTGCAGGTGCTCAGTTCGGCCCCGCTGGTGGGATCGCTGGCGATCTTCGCGGAGGCGGGGATCGAGCGGGTGCGCGCGAAGTCGCTGGCGATGACGCGCTACATGATGGATCTGCTGACAGCCGAGGGGTTGCTGGCAGCGCCCTACAACTACGCGATCGGCACACCGAATGACGACGACCGGCGCGGCGGGCACGTCGCGGTTGAGCACGCCGACGGCCCGCGCATCGTGAAGGCGCTGAAGGCGCGCGGCGTCATCCCCGACTTCCGCCAGCCGAACGTGATCCGCCTCGCGCCGATCGCGCTCTATACGTCCCACGCCGATGTCTGGCACGTTGTGCAACATCTCCGCGCGATCGTCGATGGCGGTGAGCACGAGGCGTTCGAGACGGGGCGGGAGTTGGTGGCGTAGGGACGTGAGTCGTGAGTCGTGAGTCGTGAGTGGGCGGGGGAGTAACGAGTGACGAGTAACGAGTAACGAGGAGGGGACGGATCCTTCGCTGCGCTCAGGCCGGGACGACGGGGGGAAGGCTATGCCCCTCGTGTGTCACCCTGAGTGTGAGCGAAGAATCCGTCCCCTTTGCCTTTCGGTTCATCTTGAACTTTCCATTGGCGTCATTGATACTTTTGACAGTTACATGACACCAATGGAGGGTAGTTTTATGAGTGTGTTGCGGGAAGTTCAGCAACGGCTGGTGCTGTTGGAATCGAAGCTCAGCGACCGACCCGAGGAGGCGGGCGGGTGCGCGCGATTCGGCGCTGCTCGATAGTGACAAGGGCGAATGGATCGGCACGGTCGAGGCGCAGCAGTTGCTCGGCATGCATTCGGTGAACACGGTGAAGGCGTGGGCGAAGCGGGGATGGCTGCGCAGCAAGGAAGCTGCCGAACGGGCGGTTGAAGGTTTCGCTGGAGGATGTGCTGCGTCGTCGCGAAGATGCAGAAGCACTGAGCGCAATGGGTAGTATTGATACGCCACTCACCGATGAGGAACTGGAACTCATGCGCACCCCAAACACTCCCAGGTGGAGGCAATCGTCGGCGCGATCGTTGCCCTGGCCGAAGCGCGCTTGAAGGAATCATCGCAAGCGAGCAGCAAGTGACTGAACTCCCGCTTGCGCTCCTCGACTCCAGTGTGCTTATACCCGAATGGTCGCGGATAGTCCTCCAGAATCTCGCGTCTGGCTCAGCGCCGCGATTTGTCGGGTTCTGGTCGAGCGCGATCGTCGCCGAAACATGGCGCATTCTGACAATAAAGCGCATGAGTGCGGGCAGTTCGATCTCCGCGCTCAGCAACGATGCCTTCACAATGTGGTCGAAGCTCGATCCGGTGTTGAGGATAGCCGGAGCCTCGCACCGCCCGTCCGACGCCCCGCCATCGCCATTGCGCGACAGACACGACGAGCATCTCTGGAATGCCGCGCTCAACGCGGGCGCGCAGTATGTGGTGAGCCACAATACGCGGCATTTTCCACCGGCTATTACGATCACATCATCATCAGGCGAGGGCGAAGGAAAAGTCGTCCGACATATTGCGCATGGTATTGAGTTCGTGACCGCGATTGAGTTTATCGAGGATGTCTTGGGCGAGGATGCGGTTGCGCTCTACAATCAGCCGCTGCCGCCGGGTATTGTTCGGAGTCGCCGTTCGCGCTGACACGTCCACCGCGAAAGTTGGAATGGATTCTGCGGTAGGCCGGGTGATGGGGCGGGGGTGTTGCCTTGTCCGTAGCATGGATGCGCCGTTGTGGCGACGCGCAGAGTGGAGGGGGCGTCGCGATGCAGACCGTTGCCGTTGACCCGAATGTGCTCGACCGGGTGGTGGCCGCGCTGACGCAGGTTCCGGCGGGGTTGCTGACCGATATCGACGGGACGATCAGCAAGATCGCGCCGACGGCGGATCTGGCGCGGGCGGAGCCTGCGGCGGTGGCGGCGCTGGCGCGGCTGTCGAAGCGCTTGGCGCTGGTGGCGGCGATCAGCGGGCGAGGAGCGGGCGATGCGGCGCAATTAATTGGCCTGAAGCAGATGATGTACGTGGGGAACCACGGGCTGGAGCGACATACGCCGGCCGGGTCGCTGGTCGATCCGCAGGCAGTCCCGTACATGCCGGTGGTGGCGGCGGCGCTGGCGGCGGTCGAGCGCGAGGCCAGGCAGACGGGGTTGCAGGGGCTCTACTTCGAGAACAAGGGGGCGACGGCGTCGATCCATTACCGACTCGCGCCCGATCCGGCGGCGATGCGCGACCGGCTGACGGGCTTGCTCGCGAATCTGCCCGAGACGCAGGCGTTGCGCGTCACGGAGGGGCGGATGGTGTTCGAGTTGCGCCCGCCGCTGCGGATCGGCAAGGGGGAGGGCGTGCGGGCGCTGATCAAGGAGTATGGGCTGCGCGGGGCGGTCTTCCTGGGGGACGATGTTACCGATCTGGATGCGATGCGCGAGTTGCGGCAGATGACGAAGGCCGAGGGGGTGGTCGGCGTGAACATCGGCGTGGCCGCGCCCGAGGCCCCCGCCGAACTCGCGGCGATGGCCGATATCCTGGTCGAGGGCGTGGATGGCGTCTGCGCGCTGCTGGTGGCGGTGGCGAACCGGTTGGAGGGTGCCGGGTAACGAGCATGCCGGAGCGATGAGCTCCTTTGCAATTGTCTCTGGTTTGCAATAGAACACCGTCAGATTCCTGAACGCCACGTCGCGCCCGGCACGCTGAGCACCGGACGCACCAGGGCTGGAGAACGACGCATGATTGCGGTAGTCCGTCGGCAGGTGCTCATGCGCGGTTGTGCGCTACTCCTCGTTGTAAGCACACTGGCAGGGGGGATACTGGCTGGCCCGGTGGGAGCGACGACGCCATTCACGGATGTCCACCCCGCCGACCCGGCCTACACCGCCATCGATCAACTCTTCGCGCGTGGTGTGATCAGCGGCTACGCGACCGAGCCGCCCACGTTCGGGCCGGGAGATACCTCCCAGCGTGCGCAGATGGCCGCGCTCATCAGCCGCGCGATGGGCTGGGAGAGCGATAGTGCGGGTAATCCGTTCACGGATCGCTGCGCGCCCGATGGCTGCGTGAACGATGCCCTCTGGGGTTTCGTTACGGCGCTGGCGAGCCGCGATGTCGCGAAGGGTTACAGCCCGACAACCTTTGGCCCGTTCGATGCGGTCCTCAAGCAGCAGGTCATTCTGTTCATTGCCCGCGCCAAGATTTATCGGGGCGACTGGGTCAAACAGCTGGATGATGCTCGCGTCTACCCCGGCAGCGCGAGCAACGTGGCCGCGCACCAGGAGATCGTGACCTACGTTGCCTATGCCGGGGCGATCCCCGATGCTCCGGCGGCGCTGGATACGACTTGGCCGGATCTTTACCAGCCCGCAACACGCGGGTGGTTCGCCCGCGCCTTGTGGCAAACGTACCCGGAGGGGAAAGGCCCGGCGTTGCTGCCCGAGCCGCCGACCAATGGATCGCGCATCGCGATTCCGTCGTATTTCTACCCGAGTTCGGAGTCAACGTCGGCGTGGGATCGCTTGAACGCCTCCGCTCCGGCGGTCGGGGTAGCGATCATCAACCCCAACAGCGGCCCGGGGACGGAGATCAACCAGGACTATGTCGATCAGGTTGCGCGCACCAGGCAAGCGCATGTGCTTGTGCTGGGGTATGTATCGACGCAATATGGCCAGCGCGACTCCGGTACGGTCGGCGACGAGATCGCGGCCTACTACTCCTGGTATCAGGTCGATGGCATCTTCCTCGATGAAGCGAGCACCGACTGTGCGAATCTCGCCTACTACCAGGCGCTCTACGACGCGATCAAGGAACACGGCCCGGCCATGAAGGTCGCGATTAATCCCGGTACGGCAACGAACGAATGCTACATGGGCGTTGCCGATATTGTCCTGACGTTCGAAGATACCTACGCGAATTACGTCGCCAATTACAGCGCCCCGGCATGGACGAGTAACTACGCCGCCGGGCGATTCTGGCACCTGATCCACACGACAGGCACGATTCCCGAGATGCAGCAAGCTATGGCACTGAGCAAAGTGCGCCGCGCAGTTGGGTTTATGTAACGCCCGATGATTTGCCCAATCCCTGGGACACATTGCCGGGCGAGACCTATTGGGCTGCCGAACTTGACGCAGCTCCGTGAGCAAGACGCGATGCGCACGTTGCCGCAGATGATAAAGACCGAAGGGGCGGACAGCGTCTGTGCGCTGCTGGTGGCAGTGGAGGACCGGTGGGAACGGTGGCCTGATGGCTATGTTTTCTCCTCAGCGCGTTGAGCGCTGAGGAATCGCTCGGTCTGCCGCGGATACTTGCGGACCAGCCACTCGAGTACCTTAATTTGGTCTGCCCCGGCCGCGCGGCGCAATTGCATCAACAAGCGTTCAGAGGGTGGGCGCGGCAGAGAGAGGTTCGCCAAGCCTTCGTTGCAAACAGAACACAACGCCCGTAGGTTTTCCGGGTCGTCCGAACCACCTTCTGACTTATCCACAATATGGCCGATGTGCAGGCGTGTCTTTTTTGCTGGATCGTAGGGGTGGGGTTCGCCAGCGACAGCGCCGCACGACTGGCAGGTGAAGCCGTTGCGATCAATGACGAAGGAGCGCACTTCCTTGGAGATGCTGCGCGCGAATGCGGGGCGTGGTTTCAACGAATTGAGGAGATATTCGCCCGGTTTGAGATCGGATCGGTCATTGTGGGTGAGGATATCCAAACCCTCTTCGTCGCGCAACTCGCGGACACGGCGTGCCCACTCGCTTGTTCCGGCGACGGTCCGCAGGGCGTCGGCGTGGAGGATCTTCCCGACATTATTCAGCAAGTAGTCGCGCAGCTTCGCCTTTGCTCCAGGCGTTCGCGGCATGGCCTCGCTCCTGATCTCGCGTTCGTCGCGCCCCGTCAGCAGCGCGCAGGGCATCGCGAATAGCGATGGCGACCGCACGGGCAACGGGTGGCGGGAAAGCGTTGCCAACCTGCCGATAGGCAGGCGTCTTCTTCCCCACGAATTTCCACTCGCGCGGGAACCCTTGCACGACGGCAGCCATTTCAACGGTGAGTCGTGGCATTCCGACAAAGCCCGGCGGCGGCGGGACATCGACCAGCCCAAGGCCATCGACGCCGAGTGTGGCCCACTCTTTGCGCGCTCGCGTCGGTCCAAGGTCCGGTCCACCGTGCCGCTTGGAGCCACCGACCAGGGTTGGGGCGACCCTATTTGCCTGCCGCGCCCATTCCGCCGCGCCTTCCCAACCACCCGCCGCCATCAATCCCTGCAACGCTTCGCCCACTGAGACCTGACGCTCGCTCGTCGGCTTCGGCCAGTGGAAATAGGGCGCGATTGCCGTTTGCAGGGCAACGCAGAGGACACGCGGGCGCAATTGCGGGACCCCGAAATCTGCGGCCTGCAAGACGCGCCATTCCGCGCGATACCCGAGCGAGGCAAGGCGGGCGACGATCTCGGCGCGATACCCGGCAAACTTTGCCTCCATCAGCCCAGGCACATTCTCCAGCAACACGGCGCGCGGCTTACATTCTGCGACGAGGCGCAGCGCCTCGGGAAAAAGATCGCGCTCGTCATCGACACCTTGCTGCAAGCCCGCCTTGGAGAAAGGTGGGCAGGGGACGCCACCGGAGAGGAGATCGATCCCGACAAAGGGCCAACCGCCAAATAGGCGCAGATCGCATTGGAGGACTTGCCAGCTTGGGCGATTGAACCGCAATGTCGCGCAGGCCGCAGGATCGTTCTCGACAAGTGCGAGATGCCGAAATCCCGCCTGCTCGACACCAAGGGCAGAACCACCGGCACCGGCGCAAATCTCCACCGATGTGTAGCGTTGCGAGGGTGATGAGCGGATAGTTGGCTCACTATCCCGGCCGTTGATGAGTTCTAGTTGGTTCAGTGCGACCACAGAATCGCCCTTCGCGAGGCAACGAGACAGCGTACGTACTCTCTCAAGCGTAACACACGAGCGGATACCTGTCACTACCCTGATCAGCCGCGCCAGAGATGGCATTCCCCGCCTGGATTAGCCCCCCACATTCTCGATCACGATGCCTTCGCGGCCGACGCCTTCGTTCCAGCCGGGTTCGGGTTGGGCGAGGAGGCGGAGGAGGTCGCGGAGGGGCCACCACCACTGCTCGCGCGGGCGGTTGTGCTGGCGGTCCATTTCGCGCAGGGCTTCGGTGAGGGAGTTGGTTTCGACGCCGCGCGAGCGGACGCCGACGGTCTGCGCCTCGGCCTGCCCGGCGCGGAGTTGGGCGATGGCGGCGGTCATGGCGGCGGTGCCGAGCCGCGCGCCGAGGATGCGGTCGAAGGCGCGGGGTGCGCCACCGCGCTGGAGGTGACCGAGCACGATCGAGCGCGCCTCGGAGAATTCGCCGCCTTCTTGCTCGAAGACGCGGCGCAGGAAATCGGTGTTGTAGTTGGGCGAGGCGTGCTCGTTGGCGATGACGACGGCGAGCTTCTTGCCGTTGGCGAAGCCGTGGTTGATCTCGCGCACGTCGCCGAGCAGCCCGGCGAGGGTGATCCCCTCCTCCGGCAGGTAGGTCTGCTCCGCGCCGCCCGCCAGCCCGGCGAGCGCGGCGAGGTAGCCGCAGTAGCGCCCCATCACCTCGATGACGAAGGTGCGGTGGTGCGTCACGGCCGCATCCTTGATCTTGTCGATGGCCTCGACGATCGAGTTGAGCGCGGTGTCGGCACCGATGGTGAAGTGGGTGCCGGGGAGGTTGTTGTCGATGGTGGCGGGGACGCAGATGACGGGGATCTTGAGCGTCGCGGCGGCGATCTCGGCCTGCTGGTAGGTGCTCCAGCCACCCAGGCAGACGAGCGCGCCGATCCCCTGCTCGCGCAGATGCGCGGCGATTTTCCGATCATCGCCGGGGGCGAGTTCGTGGCGCGAGGTGCCGAGCGCGGTGCCGCCCTGCCGCGCCCAGCCGCTGACATCCATCCAGTCGAGCGGCTGGAATTGGCCCTCGACCAGACCGAGGAAGCCGTTCTGCACGCCGACGACGCGATAGCCCTCGGAGAGCGCGGCGCGGACGGCGGTGCGGATGGTGGCGTTCATGCCCGGGGACTCGGCGTCGCCGCTGAGGATGGCGATGGCGGGCGAGCCCTCTTCGTATTCGGCGGCCATCGGGCGGTTGAGGGTGCCGAGGAGGGTCAGCGACTCGCGGAAGGCGCGGTTGCGCCCTTCGAGCGCGGCGGCGTAGTTGCCCGCGTCGATCTGCTCCAGCACGCCGCGACTCTTGGCGACGACTTCGACCAATGGGGTGGCGATGGTGCGATTCGCGCCGAGGCCGATCATCGCGGGCGGGGTCGTTTCGTCCGCCGCGATCAGGTATTCGATCGCCGCCGCGCCGAGGCGGGTGGCGAGGTTGCGGTCGAACGCGGTGGGGGCACCGCCGCGCTGGACGTGGCCGAGCACGGTCACGCGGACATCGACGCCGAGGCGGCTGGCCAGCAAGCGCTGGAGGTCGGCGGTGCTGATCGGCAGGCCGTCGGTGTGGCGCGCACCCTCGGCGCAGAGGACCATGCCGTGGCGCTTGCCGAGCGAGCGCCCGCCTTGCAGGGCGTCGATCATCTGCTGGTGCCAGCGCGGCTGCAATTCCTGCTCGGGGATGAGGACCCAGTCGCCGGCGGTGGCGATGGCGGTCATCAGGGCGAGGTAGCCGCAGTTGCGCCCCATGATCTCGATCACGAAGGTGCGCTGGTGGGCGTTCGCGGTGGAGACGAGCTGGTCCACCGCGCGGACGGCGGTGTTGAGCGCGGTGTCGGCGCCGATCGACATGTCGGTGCCGTAGAGATCGTTGTCGATGGAGCCGGGGAGGCCGACGACGTGGAAGCGACGGTCGCCCCACGCCTGCGCCGGTTCCAGCCCCTCACCGGCGAGCGCGGCGACGTGACCGGCCCACTCCTCGTAGAGCACCTGCGCGCCGCTGAGGGAGCCGTCGCCGCCGATGACGAGGAGGCCGTCGATGCCGCGCTCGATCAGGTTGCGCACACCTTTGCGCCGACCCTCCAGCGTGCGGAAGGCGGTCGAGCGGGCGGTGCCGAGGATGGTGCCGCCCGCCTGGAGGATGCCGCCGCCGTCGGCCCAGGTGAGTGGCCGGAGCATCGCGCCGCCCTGGATCAGCCCTTCGTAGCCTTCATCGACGCCGAAGACTTCCAGTCCGCGCTCTAGCCCGACGCGCAGCGCCGAGCGCACGGCGGCGTTCATGCCCGGCGCGTCGCCGCCGCTCGTCAGGATCGCGATCCGCTCCATTGCACTTCCTCGCTACAGAAAGAGACGATTGAACCGCCAAGACGCCAAGGACGCCACGAACGCGAAGAGGGGACGAATAACCGCAGAGGACGCAGAGGACGCAGAGATTCGATTGATGATACGAGGGGTGAGGGCGATTGATTTCTCGGGTGCCCATCCATCCCTGATGAACGTATTTCTTCTCTGCGTCCTCTGCGCCCTCTGCGGTGAATATCGTTCTACAGTTCGATGCGCTGCTCGACTTTGGTGTTGTCGATGATGATGCCGAGGCCGGGGGCGGTGGGCAGGGCCAGCGAGCCGCCTTCCGGGATGGGGCGGTCGAGGTGGAAGAACTGGGCGTGCGGCTGGCTGAGCAGCAGGAATTCGACCATCGGGAAGACCATCGGCGGCTGCGAGGCGATTACGTTCAGCGCCGCGTGGACCGAGTGGCCGTGCGGGAAGACCTGCCGCCCGAACGACGAGGCGAGCACGCCGATCTTGACCAGCTCGCTGATGCCGCCGCACCAGTCGGGGTCGGCCTGGATCACGTCGATCGCGTCGGCCTGCAACAGTTGCAGGAAGCCCCAGCGGGTGTATTCGTGCTCGCCGGTGGCGATCGGCACGCGCGTGGTGCGGCGAATCTGCGCGAAGTCGCCGATGCGGTCGGGCGGCAGGGCTTCCTCCACCCAGCGCGGGTAGTATTCCTCGATCCGCTGGATCAGGCGGATGGCGTAGCTCATGTCCCAGGCCATGAAGGCGTCGAGCATGATCTCGACGTTCGGGCCGACTGCCTCGCGCACGGTGCGAACCATCGCGACGTTGCGCTCCATCCCCTCCAGGCCGTCGCCGGGGCCGTAGCGGAAGAACCACTTCTGCGCCTTGAAGCCCTGGGCGACGATCGCCTGGGCGCGCTCGCGGATGAGGCCGTGGTCGAGCGAGTGGCCGAGCATCGAGGCGTAGCAGGGGACGCGGTCGCGCGTGGGGCCGCCGAGCAGGCGATAGATCGGCAGGTTGGCGATCTTGCCGCGCAGGTCCCAAAGGGCGCAATCGAGCGCGCTGAGCGCCAGCATCTGGTAGCCCTTGCGGGCGTGGCGATCCTGGCGATACATCACGTCCCAGAGGAATTCTCCGGCCAGCGGGTCGCGCCCGATCAGGTAGGGGGCGAGGCGCGCTTTGATCAGCGGCACCTGCTCCTCGAAGATCGGGCCGAAAATGCCGGTCGGCCCCTCGTCGGTGTCGATCTCGACGTAGGTACCCTTCTGGACACTCCCCGGCGCGCGTGTCGCGACGCCGCGCGCGGCGAACTCGGGGTAGATGTCGAGCATCTGCGACTGCCGCTCCTCGTTCGACGGGTGATCGGAGCGACCGATGAGCTGGAAGCAACGGACGGCGGTGATCTGCACGGAGCCTCCTGTTGTGACGTGGGACGTGGAGCGTAGAACGTGGAGCGTTCGGCCTTTCGCATCCTACGTCTTACGCTTCACGCTCTACGCTCCACGAAGTTCAAATTCCAGCGTGACCCAGGGTGCGCGGGCGAGGGCGGCGCGGAGGGCGTCCTGGGTGGAATAGGTGTCGGGGAGGCGGCGGCCTTCGCAAACGAGGAAGACGGTGTCGCGGGCGAAGGGCCAGGGCGAGACGGCGATGCGCGTCGGGTCGTCGGGGGCCTTGGTGAGGGTGAGATCGGCGCTGCCCTCGGCGGTCGGGACGCCGGGGACGGTGGCGGTCTGGTCGAAGCCGAGGAGCAGGATGAGTGAGAACCAGTCCCAGATGCGGACGAGCTGGCGGTTGCGGGCGATCACGTCGGGCGTGGCGTGGGGGGCGTAGCGCGAGTCGGCTTGCAGGCTGGCGATGATCTCGTCCTGCCAAGCGCGGGTGCGGGCGAGGAAGTCCTGCACGGAGGCGAGGTCTTTGGGAGTATCGGCCGGGTTGTTGCGCCGCTCGGCGAGGCCGGTGAAGTGGAGCGAGGTGAGCAGCGCGGCGTAGCGGCTCTGCGTCAGGGCGAGGGGCGAGGCGGCGGCGAAGACGCCGAGGTGCAGGCCGATCGGCAGGTTCATGAAGTGGTGCGAGCGCCCGGTCTGCGGGTTGAGGGTCGGGGCGGTCTCCCAGGCGGCCATGCCGATGTCGTGCTGCTCGGCGGCGAGGCAGACCTCCTCCCATGGCGCGACCTGCCCGAACTGCGCGTTGCCCCAGGCGCGGGCCAACTGGCCGCTGATCCAGGCGTGCGCGGGCTGCGCGATGACGATCAGGCCGTCGGGGTCGTTGCGATGGAGCATCGATGCCTCCGTGTGCGAGGGAGTCCGTGGTGTCGCGGGGGCATGATACCATCGGACGGGAGGTCAGAGGTCAGAGGTCAGAGATCAGAAGACATGGTTCAAAGTTCAAAGTTCAAAGTTCTGGGCTACCTTGGCGGTTGGCGTTGAGAGAGACGCTGACGGTATCATCGGCGGGCCGGGGCTTGAACGGGGAACAGCGTTGGCGGGGATGATGTCCATGCCAGGGGACCAGCCGACAATCTGCCCGGTGGTGATCGGTCGCGCGGGGGAGATCGCGGCGCTGCGATCGCTCGTAGATGCGGTGGTGGGCGGGCAGGGGGGTGTTGGGCTGATCAGCGGCGATGCGGGGATCGGCAAGTCGCGGCTGGTGGCCGAGGCGCGGCGGTTTGCCAACGAGCGGGGCTGGTTGGTCTTGCAGGGGGATTGTTTCGAGGCGGATCGTGCCTATCCCTACGCGCCGCTGCTCGATCTCTTTCGCACCCACTTTGCCGGGGGTGCCACACCGCCAGATGCGGGCGCACAAGATCAGCTGGTGAGCGAGTTGGCGCGGCTGCTGCCCGACCTCGCGCCGCTCTTCCCAAACATTCCCCCTATGGACGTGCCGCAAGCGATCGATCCCGATCAGCAGAAGCAGCGGCTCTTCACCGTCCTGACCCGCTTCTTCGCCGCGCAGGCGGCGCGGCGGCCGGTGTTGCTGGTCATTGAAGATGTGCATTGGTGCGACGAGAGCAGTCTCGAACTGCTGCTGCATCTCGCGCGGCGGTGCGCGAAGCTGCCGATCCTCTTCCTGTTCACCTATCGCAGCGATGAGGTTTCGCCGGGGTTGCGCCACTGGCTGGCGCAGCTCGATCGCGAGCGACTGGCGCGGGAACTCGCGCTGGTGCCCCTCGCGCCGCCGGAAGTCGAGGCGATGCTGGGAGCGATGCTTGCCGCGCCGCATGCCGGGGGCGGCGAACTCGCGGAGACGGTCCATGCGCTGGCCGAGGGGAATCCCTTCTTCGTGGAAGAACTGCTCAAGTCGCTGATCGCGACGGGCGAGCTTCGGTGGGTAGGCGGGGCCTGGGAGTGGCGGGCGGCGGGGCGCGATTCCGGCGGCATGGCGATCCCGCGCAGCGTGCTGGATGTGATGCAGCAACGGGTGGAACGGTTGAGCGCGGCGGCAAAGGGGGCATTGACGCTGGCGGCGGTCGCGGGGCGGCGCTTCGATTTTGCGTTGCTGGCGCGGGCGTTGGACTGCACCGAGGATGATCTGCTCCCGCTGATTAAGGAGTTCGTCGCGGCGCAACTCGTCACCGAGGAGTCGGGCGACCGGTTCGCGTTCCGGCACGCGCTGGTGCGGCAGGCGATCTATGGGGAACTGCTGGCGCGCGAGCGGCGGGCATTGCACCGCGCCATCGCCGATGCGCTCGAAGCGTCGCACACGACCCCGGCCCGGCGCGAGGCGCGGCTGGCCGACCTCGCGCACCACTGCTACGAGGCGGGTGCCTGGGAACGGGCACTGGAGTATACGCGGCGGGCCGGGGAACGCGCCCTGGCGCTGCACGCGCCGGGTGCGGCGATCGAGCACCTGACGCACGCCCTGGAGTCGGCCGAACACGCGGAGGTCGCGCCGCCAGCGGCGATCTACCACGCGCGGGGGCAGGCGCACGCGATGCGCGGCGAGTTCGACCGGGCGCGCGACGACTACGAGCGCGCCCTGGCTAGTGCCGAATCGGCCGCCGATGGCGCGCTGGCGTGGCGATGCATGATGGCGCTGGGGGTGCTGTGGGCCGGCCGCGACTATGCGCAGACCGGGGTGTGGTTCCGCCGCGCCAGCGAGCAAGCGGCGCACCTGACCGACCCGATCTTGCGGGCGCGCAGCCTGAACCGGCTGGGGAATTGGCTTTCGAATACCGGGCGGGTCGAGGAGGGGTTGCGGGCGCACCACGAGGCGCTCGCGATCTTCGAGGAGTGGGACGATGCGCCGGGGATGGCCGAGTCGTTCGACCTGCTCGGCACGACCTACGGGATGCGCGGCGACAAGATCGCGGCGGTGGGCTACCTTGGGCGCGCGATTCCGCTGTTCCGCAGCCTGGGCGATGCGCAAAGCCTCAGTTCGGCCCTCGCGATGCACGCGCTCCAGTCGCTGCCCTGGTCGAGCGAGACGACCATCTCGCCGCTCGGGCCGCACGAGGCGGCGGTGCAGGGCGCGGCGGAGGCGCTGCAGCTGGCGCGGCAGATCGAGTCACCAGCGGCGCAGGCATTCGCCGGAAATGCGCTCTCGAATGCGTTCCTAGCGCGCGGGGAGTTCGGGCCAAGTATCGACCATGCCCGCGAGGCGCAGCACATCGCCACGGAGATCGGGCACCGGCGATGGATGGTCGCCACGGCGTTTGTGTTGGGGCGCACCTATGTCATGCTGCACGCACCCGCGCGACCCGTTGCTACTTCGGAAGCGGCGCTGGCGCTGGCGCGGGAATTGTTCCGCTGTACTGGATCGCCACCTGCGCGGCGAATTTGGCGCGTGCGCGGATGGTGCATATGATCTCCCGGCGGCGCAGGCGGTCCTGGAGGCGGTCATGCCGCGCGATCACCGAGCGCACACCATGCCGGAGCGGGGGCTGGCGCTGGCCTGGGGGAGTTGGCGCTCGCACAGGGTGGAGGCCGACGCAGCGCTGCGGATCGCGGAGCGGCTGTTGGCCTCGGCGGCGGATTCGGCCCCGGGCGGGCGGCGCAGCCGATCCCGCTGCTGCTGAAATTGCGGGGGAGGCGTTACTCGCGCTCGCGCAGGCGGCAGCGGCACTGGAGGGCGCGATGGGGGGCGCTGGAGCGGGGAGTCGGCCCGACCTGTGGGAGATTCAGGGGAGGCTCGCTGGGGTGGGCATACCAGCGGCTCCGGCGCGACGATGACGCGCGACAGGCGTTCGCGGCGGCGCGGCAACTGGTCGAGGAGCTGGCAGCGACGCTCGACGACACGCCCCTGCGCGAGCAGTTCCGGCGCACGGCGCTGGCGACGCTGCCGCAGGAGCGGCCGATCTCGCGGCGCGAGGCGACCAGGCGCGCGTTCGGCGGGCTGACGGCGCGCGAATGCGAGGTGGCGGCGCTGATCGTGCAGGGGAGGCAGGCCGTGAGATCGCCGAGGGGCTGGTGATCACCGAGCGCACCGCC
Organism: Chloroflexia bacterium; assembly: GCA_046328475.1. Lineage (GTDB taxonomy): Bacteria > Chloroflexota > Chloroflexia > Thermomicrobiales > CADCWN01 > CADCWN01. The sequence goes on from JAXLWN010000037.1 coordinate 62,429, forward strand.
GAGGTGCACCGTGTGGGCGCAATATCCTGGGCAAGTTGGGCTTCGGCTCGCGGGCGCAGGTCGCGGCGTGGGCGGTGGAGCGGGGATTGCAGGGAGGGGGTAGGGTGGGGATGCGGATGCGCCGGGGCGCTGGCCAAGCCTGAAGGCCTGAGCTGAGGAAGCGCGCAAAACCGCCTGCGCGAACACCGGTGTGAAACTAACCGCAATAGTCCACGTACCGACCCGGAGTGTTCGTTCCTGAAATCTACGTACTCGTGGCCGTAATCCTGGCTACTTTCCTCGATGGCAGAGACGGCTCTTTCTATTACATTCAACTGTAGTAGAAGCGGCAAGCTTTACAGAGCAAGCACACCACACAAAAGCGATGTCCCTCGCGACGTGACCCCAGGTTGAGCCTGGGGAGGGCTGCATTGCCTTGAAGAAAGGAGGATGGCATGAGTGTGACCGGCCACCGCGACGGAGCGCTGGAAGGAGCAGAGTCGACGGGGTGGTCGGAGGGAGCGGCGGCGTGGCGGAGAGTGGCACGCGCCATTCGCGGCGATGTCGCGCGGGGCGACGGGGGCGGTCCGTCGAGGCGGTGCGGGCGCCGGGGTTGCGTGCTCGATATCGCCAGCGGGACGGGCGAACCGGCGCTGGCGCTGGCCGCTGCGGTGGCACCGGGCGGCGCGGTGGTCGCGACCGATCTGGTGGCCGAGATGCTGACGGATATCGGGGAGTTGGCCCGGCAGGCGGGGTTGACCAGCATCACCGCACGGCGGGCCGATGCCGAGGCGCTGCCGTTCGAGGACCGGTGACCTGCCGCTTCGGCGTGATGAACTTCGCGGATGCGCCCCGCGCCCGCTGCGCGAGATGCGGCGGGTGCTCCGGCCGGGCGGTCGCGCGGCGTTCGTGGCCTGGGGACCGCGCGACCAGAATCCGTTCTTCACCGTCACCGCCGCCCCGGTAATGAAGCGCGTGCCGATGCCAGCGCCGGAGCCGGGCGCGCCAACACCTTCAAGTTCGCGCAGCCGGGGACGTTGTGGTGGCGCTGCTGGCGGCGGGGTTCCGGGGGTCGCGGAGGAGACGCGCGCGATCCGCTGGGTCTGGCCCAGTCCGGCGGAGGAGTTCTGGGCGGCGACGGCCGAGTACATGGGCCGTCCTTCCGCCAACTCGTGCGGCAGCTGCCACGGAGCGGGTGGACGAGGCGGTGACCGAAATCCTGGCCAATGTCCGGCGCTTCGGCGACGGCGCGCAGTGGATTTCCCCGCGAGCATCGTCGTCTGCGCGACAGGGTGCGCTGAGACGAGTAGCGATAGGGCAATTGGTTGTTGTGAGTCGGGAAGGTGAGGAGAGGCGATGTTTACGCTGCGGATCGAGCACCAGATTCATGGCTTCGCGATGTGGAAGGGGGCGTTCGACAGGCTAATCGCCATCCGGGAGCGGGCGGGGGTGCGGAATCACCGGGTCTTCTGCCCGGTCAATGACCCGAACTATGTGCTGATCGACCTCGATTTCGAGCACGCCGACGCGGCGGAAGGCTTCCTGGCGGTGCTGCACCGCGACGTGTGGCGATCGTCGGAAGCGGCACCGGCGCTCGCCGGTAGGCCGCAGACGCGGATCATCGAGGTGAAAGAGAGCAAGGCGTATTGACGGGGAAATCCCAGATTTCTGGTATAGACGCCGCATCCCCAAATCCCTACCATCGTAGCGAAACGACCGCGATGGGCGACCGGCACAAGCGAGGAACGGGGCAGGGACGGCGGCGCAGCGACCGGGGGGCGCAGCCGGGATATCCGAGGCACCGTTCGCGGGGAAGGCTGCGCTCGCGGCGGCGAGATCGTCTCGCCGATCGGCAGCAAGGAGGGACCGATGGCTATCCGAACGATTGCGCGTTGTATGGTCGCGGCGGTGCTGAGCTTCGCGCTCTGGTCGGGCGCGACGGCGAGCGCCGCCGAGCCGACATGGGATCTGCCGACGCGGCTGGTGGACGAACCGGCCGGTATCGCCCGGTTGCGTGCGCAGTACGCCACCATGACCGAGGCGCAGCTGGTGGCAGCGGGTTTCCAGGTCGATGCTGCGTACATCACGGCGGCGATGGTCGGGCTGCCGCCATCGACCGGGGCGATGGGCTACCACGCGATCAACCCGACGCTGATGAACGCGCAGTTCTCGCACGGCACGATGGACCCGGACCACCCACCCGTGATCCTGCTCGGCCCCGACAAGCGGGTAATCGGCGTGGAGTGGGAGACGGCCAACAAGGGCGTGCCGCCGCAGATCTACGACCAGATCGTCAACCTGGGGCCGCCGCACCCGGGCGTGGACCAGCCCCATTTCATGCTCCACGCCTACTTCCAGCCGAACGGCAAGGTTCTCTTCGGCGACTTCAACCCGGCGCTCACCGCTCCGGGGTTGCCGAACACCGGGGCTGGTGGGAGCCAGCGGAGCGTCGTCGCAGCGCCAGGGTTCGTGGCACTCGCCCTGGCCGTCGCCTGCACGATCGCGATGGGCCTGGTGCTGCGTCGAACCGCGCGCCGTCGCTGAACGGTCACGATGCGTCGCCCGGCGGGGAATGCTTCCCGCCGGGCGGCACACAAGCCTGGGGCCGCCTTTGCTATGAAGGCGGCCCTGGTGGCCGCTATGAGCTGTGGCAAGATGACAGCGAGGTGGTGTGCGTTGGCTGCGCCGCTCTCGACGGCGTCCGGCGGCGGCGTCGAGAGCGCGAGCCAGCCGACTGGAGCGTCGGGCACACCCTCCCAGCGCGGGATGTAGTGTTCGAGGAAGATCTGGCCGACGAGTTCGCCCCGGCTGCGAGCGCCGGTCTTGCCGAAGATCGACGTGAAGTGGTCCTGAACGGTGTAGGGAGAGATCCCGAGCGCCCGCGCGATCTCCTTGGTCGCCTGACCCTTCATGCAGAGGCGCGTGACCTGGCACTCGCGCTCCGAGAGGCCGTAGGCGAGGGCGACCAGTGGGGCCACCTCGTGCGGCGCGGCGGGCTGGATGATGACGGCGGTGCGCCCCCCGGCCCCGCCGGAGAGCCGCGTGCCGTAGAGCAGCAACCACCGCCCCGATTTGGTTTGCACGCGGGAGCGCGCCGCCAGATCGAGCGGGTCTTGCCCCTCGCGCAAGGCGCGGGCCTGCGCGGCGACAGCCTGTAGGATTTTCGACTCGGCGGGCATGGCCGGTGGCGGGACTTCGATCATCTGGGCGATCCAACGCTCGGCGGCGGGGGAGAGCGACTCGGCGCGGCCATGTTCGTCGAAGACGACCACACCAGGGCCATAGTCGGAGGGTTCCTCCGTCGCGTCCCAGGCGCTCAGCAATGCGCGCCGGAAGGCGGCGGCGATCGGCTCCGACAGTGAGGCCAGGAAACGCTCGTCTTCCTCGGTAAACCACGGCCGGTCGCGGTCGCGCATGAATCCGGCCGCGCCCCAGTAGGCACCGTCCACGACGAACGAGCCGCGCAACTCGTCGCCGATCCCGTAGGCCTCCTGCGAGCGATGCCGCGCGCTGCGCGAGAGGTCGCCGTGGGTGGCGAGGCTGGTGGCACCCGCCAGTCGGCCGCTCCGCGCGAGGAACCACCACTTGTTCACATCGTCAACCACGTATTCGTGCTCGGCGAGCCACGTTCCGGAGCAGCCCACGTCCAGGTTCAGGCTACCGGTGAAGAGCACGGTGCCTGGGTCGACCATGTGCCAGCAACTGCGGTCGAAGGGGATCGCGCGCTTCAGCGCCTCGGTCGCCTCGACCGAGAAGGTGACCCAGTCCAGGCCGGCGCTCGCCAGGCGCTCGATCTCCCTGCGGGCGCGGTTCAGCAGTTCCCGGCTCATGCTTGTGCCTCCGCGTGGCGCGGCAGCGCCCAACCTATGCCCAACAGTGTAGCACCGGCCCTTGCGCACCACTATCCCAAAATCCTGGGGGGTCCTGGGGCGCGGGACCCCTTGCAATTGGGATTTTCGATGCGGCTCGGGATGTCTACGATGGGTTTTGTCCGGAGCGTCCGGATAGGGTCAGCCAGGTTCGTTGCGAGGAGGTGGCAGATGGACGGTGCGGTGACGGTGATCCGGCAGGCTGGCGAGGGCGAGCAGGTCTGGTTCGCCGGTGGGGGACTCTTCACGATGAAGGCGACTTCGGCCGAGACCGGCGGGGCCTTCGCACTGCTTGAGGATCGCGAAGTACGTGGGAAGACAACGCCGCTCCACCTCCATCCCGACGATGACGAGGTGATCTACGTACTGGAGGGTGAGATCCTGGTATACGTCCACGGCGAGGAGCATCGGGTCGGCACGGGTGGCGTCCTGGCGGCACCGCGCGGCGTGCCGCACGCGTTCTTCGTGACCTCCGAGGCTGCCCGCTTGCTCCTCGTCATGGTCCCTGGGACGGGCTGGGCAGAGACGCAATATCGGGATTTGTGCAAGCCGGCCAGCCCGGATGCGGTCCCAGGATCCCAGCCAGCCGATTTCGCGAAGATACATGCTATCGCCGCGCAGAGTGACACCATCGAGATCCTCGGCCCGCCGCCATTCGCCGCAGCCAGGCAGCCGCTTTCCGCGTCGGCGTGAGTATGCGCCGCGCCGACTCTCAGCGCTTGGTTATTGCCGCAGCGGCGTGGCATCACAACCCGAGCGCGACCTTCACGCCGAACGCGGCGATGGCGAGGCCGGAGAGGGCGTTGGCCCAGCGGAGGATGCGGTCGTTCAGGCGGGTGCGCAGCAGGCTGACCGCGCCGCTGAGGCCGAGCCACCAGGCGAGCGTGCCGAGGAAGATGCCGACGACGAGGATGAGGGCGGTGGCGTAGCTGCGGTGCCGGTCGATCAGGTCGGAACCGGCGAAGATGGCGAGGAAATAGAGGATGACGGCCGGGTTGAAGATGGTCAGCGCGAAGGTGGAGGCGTAGGCACCGAGCAGGCTGTTGCGCTGGAGCGAGCTGACCGGACCGGGCGGCGCTGCCCGGACGATGGTGTAGCCGAGGTAGATCAGGAAGAGGCCGCCGACGATCGCGATCGGGCGCTGGACGCGCAGCAACAGGTCGGAGATGGCGGTCAGGCCGAAGCCGATCACGCTGCCGTAGACGACCATGCCCGTGGCGCAGCCGATGCCCGACACCAGCCCCGAGGCGAAGCCTTCCGCCAGGGTGCGGCGGATGACGAGCACGCCGACCGGGCCGACCGGCACGGAGATCGAGAAGCCGATCAGCAAACCCTGGAGGAAGAGGCCGAGGTCCATGCGGGCAGTATCCTTCGGTAGGGGAAGTACGAAAGGGAGGTGCGAAGTACGAACGACGAAGTACGAAGTACGAACCAGGCTTCCCCACGGCAGAGCCCTTAATTCGTACTTCGTACTTCCAACTTCGTACTTCCCGTATTGTGCTACACTCGGCGGCGCTGTGCCGCAGTCGAGGAGTAGCGAGAGCGATGTCACAGGTAGAGTCTGCGCCAATGCCCGCGACGGTCGCCGCCGAGGGGGATGCGCGCCGCTGGCTGGCGCTGGCGGTGGTGCTGGTCGCGCCGCTGCTCACGATTTTCAACCAGTTTGTGGTCAATGTCGCGATCGCGACGATGCAGCGGGGGCTGGGGGCGAGTTTCGCGCAGATTCAGCTGGTGGTGGCGGTCTACGCGCTCTCCTACGCCGTGCTGCTGATCACGGGCGGGCGGCTCGGGGACATCGCGGGGCGACGGAAGCTCTTCCTGATCGGGCTGGGCTGCTTCGTGCTCGGCTCGGCGCTCTGCGGGGTCGCGCCGTCGGCGGAATTCCTGATCGCGGCGCGGGTGGCGCAGGGAATCGGCGCGGCGCTGGTCAGCCCGCAAGTGCTGGCGATCATCCGCGTGACTTTCCCAGGCCGGGAGCAGAGCACGGCGTTCGCGGTTTATGGCGGCGTGCTTGGCATCGCGGGGGTGCTGGGGCAGGTGGCCGGGGGGCTGCTGATCCGCGCCGATCTCTTCGGGCTCTCCTGGCGGCCGATCTTCCTGATCAACGTGCCAATCGGCATCGCCGCGCTGGTCGCGGCACTCCTGCTGGTGCCGGAATCGCGCCCGCCCGAGGCGCGGCGGCTCGATCTCGGCGGGGTGGCGATCATCTCGGCGGGACTTTTCCTGCTCGTCTTCCCGCTGGTGGTGGGGCGCGACTCGGGTTGGCCGATCTGGACACTGGTCAGCCTGGCGGCGTCGATGCCGATATTGGGGGCCTTCGTCCTGTTCGAGCGATGGCTGACGGCGCGGGGTGGCGCGCCGCTGATCGATCTGGAACTCTTCAAGGACCGCGCCTTCACGCTCGGGCTGATCATCACCACGCTGCTCTTCATCGGCAACACCGGCTACTTCTTCGCGCTCGCGCTCTACCTACAAATCGGGCTGCGCTACCCGCCGCTCCAGGCCGGGCTGACCTTCATGCCCGATGCCGCCGCCTTCTTCGTCGCCGCCACGCTCTCGGCGCAACTCGCGCCGAAGCTGGGGAGCCGCCTGCTGCTGGTCGGCGTGGTCTGCCGGATCGTCGGGCTGCTGACGGTGGCGCTGATCGTCCACTTCGGCGGCGATGGCGTCAGCGGGCTGATGCTCGCGCCGGGGCTGGCGATCCAGGGGTTCGGGTCGGGCTCGATCTCGGCACCGCTGATCGCCTACGTGCTGCGCGGGATCCGGGGCGGCGACGCCGGGGCGGCGGCGGGCGCGCTGACGACGGCGCAGCAGATCGCCAGCGCGCTCGGCGTGGCGCTGATCGGCGTGCTCTTCTTCAGCTATCTCGCCGGGCACGCCGACCGCGCGGCCTCGGTGGTCGCCAGCGAGCGGCAGCAGGTGCTGGGCGCGGCGGCTACGACCGAGGTCCGGGCCTGCCTGCGCGACCGTGCGGCCGGGCGCGACCCGAACGCCACGCCCGCGAGTTGCGGCGTGCCCGCAGTCGCGACGCTCGACCCCGCTGCGGTGCGGTCGGCGCAGGAGTTGGCGACGCTGCGGAATTAAGCGGCGGCGTTCGTGAATGCGCTAGCCTGGGTGCTGGTCTCGCTGGTGTTCGCCGTCGGACTGGTGTTGCTCTTGCCGGCGGTGCGCGTCGCGGCGATGGAGTGACGCGCACGGGCGTCTGTTAGCGATGACATTCAGTCAAGAAACGTGCCGCCCGTCCAGCCGTCGACGGGCGGCTGCGGTTCATGTGCTGGCAGGAAGAAGGGCGAGGCTACCCCATCTTCTCACCGGACCTGTCTTTGTGGGAATGGGAGGGCGTTCGTGAGCGGCCCGTGGTGGGCGCGGAAGCGTTGGGCGAAGTCGGTGGCAGACCCGGTCTGCACCTGCCCAACCAGCAGCGATCCGTCCATCCGATCGGTCCTCCCGTCCGCCAACCCCACCCCGCACCCGCTTGCCGCACCTACATTCCACTACTCGCGAGGAGGCCGCCAGGGGTACAGGCCCCGTGCGCAATTCCCGGCGCAAAGAGATGACCTTCGTACCCCCGGGAAACGGCGGCGCGGCGCTGACTGG
>JAXLWN010000038.1:0-66078 GCA_046328475.1 Chloroflexia bacterium
GCCAGGCGATGCCTCCCGCTCTCCCGCTCGCGTGGCGAGATAGGCGAGGAGAGCAGCGCTCTCAGGAGCATCGAGCGGCGGGCGGGGACGTGCAGCCATCGCCACCCCCATTGACGAGCATCACACGATTACGATTCGCCCCAAAAGTGTACTTCATGCGCTGGCGGCGCGGACCAATAGTGGTCCGCGCCGCCAGCAACAGGTTTGTTTGGCAGATAGCGAACTTCGCCTACTTCGCCGCCAGCGCCCCGGCGGCGGCGGCGGCGCGGAGCCAGCCTTCGCCGAGGCGGGGGGCGCTCGTTGCGGTGCCTGCGGGGGACTTGACGAAGCCGATGCGCGGGAAGCTGCCGCCGCCGATGACGGCCGAGGCGGGCGTGCCGAGCCAGTCTTGCAGGATGGTGCCGTAAACCGAGCGGAAGTCGATGTTGTACTTGAGGTCGCCGTTTTCGAGGTCGGTCAGGCTGGGGTGGTTGCCGAAGAGGCCCGCCTGCACGCCACCCCCGGCGATGTAGAGCGACGAGCCCGCGCCGTGGTCGGTGCCGGCCGAGCCATTCTCGGCGACGCGCCGCCCGAACTCGGAGAAGGTCATCACCATCACGTCGTCCAGCTTGCCCAGCCCTTCCAGATCGCGCAGGAAGGCCTGCACGCCCTCGGAGACGGTTTTGAGCAGCGCGTCGTGGGTGCGTGCCTGCCCGGCGTGGGTATCGAAGCCGCCGATCGTGAGGTGGAAGATCTTTGTCCCCAGGTCGGCGGAGAGCAGCTTGGCGATCGTCTGCAGGCCGCGCGCGAAATTGTTGTCGGGGTACTGCACGGTGCTGCGATAGGTCCCGGCGACCTTCTTCAGCTGCGCCGAGGTGTCGAGCGCCTCCAGCGACGCCTTGCGGACGAAGTCGCCGTAGGTGCTGCCGGTGGTGCCGGTGTTGAGCGCCTTGAAGGTGTCCACCTGGTTGTTGCGGTCGTTCGGGAAGCGGGTATCGGCCAGGAAATCGAAGCCCTCGATCGAGCTGATCGCGGGGACAATGCTCTGCCCGGTCCAGAAGAGGCGCGAGACGGTGTCTGCGACATCGACGCCCTTCAGCGGCTTGTCCTCGCCCGAGCAGGTATTGTCGAGGTAGCGCCCGAGCCAGCCGGTCTGCTCGATGATGTCGGGGCGACCCGAGGTCCAGATGTCGGTCGAGCGGAAGTGGGAGCGGTTCGGGTTGGGGTAGCCGACGCCCTGGATCACCGCCAGTTCGCCGCTGTCGTAGAGCCCCTTCAGCGGCGACATGTTGGGATTAAAGCCGACCTGGGCGCTCAACTGGAGTACCTGCGTCTGCGGCACCGCCAGGGTCGGGCGCAGCTTGTAGTAGGTCGGGTCGGCGTAGGGCACGAGCGTGTTGAGCGTGTCGTTGCCGCCGCCGAGCTGCACCACGACGAGCGACCGCTTGCTGTTCGGCCCGGTCATGCAGGCCTCGTCCAGTTCCATCGCCCGCACGGTCTGCGTCAGGAAGGTCGGCGCGGTCACGCCCATCGCCAGCAGCAACGAACCCCGCTTCATGAAATCGCGTCGTGTGAATGGCATTTGGCGCTCCCTTCGGTCGCGGACGAGAGTCGTAGTCAGTAGCCAGTAGTCAGTTGGGCTTCCCAAGCAGGTGGTTATCTGTGGGGCCATGTACTTCGTGCGAGATTCTGATACTGACTGCTGACTACTGACTACTCAATTCAACTGATACTCCGGCGTCGCTGCTACCAGGTGGACGAGGCCGCGCAGTTTGGAGTCGATGGTGCGGGCGTCGAGGGTGAAGGTGCCGGGTTGGCCCTTGTCGTTGAGGCTGAGGTAGGCGACGAGGGCTTTGCGCTGCTCGGCGGTGATGCTGCCGTCGAGGAGTAGGCCGACGAAGTAATCGACTAGCTGATCGGGGGTGGTGAGGTTCTTCCCGGCGATCAGCTTCGCCGGGTCGAAGGCGGTGGGGTTGTTCTTGGTCACCTGCCGGGCGGTGACGACGCGGTTGACGAAGTTCGCGCGCACCAGCATCGTGCCGGAGCCGATCCAGGCGAGGCCGCTCGGCCAGCCGCCGACATTCGGCGGGTTGAAGAGTTCCATCCCCATCTGGCGCATGGAGGTGGTGAAGTCGCGCGCGGGGGTGGCAAGGCCGAGGGTGCGCATGAAGCTGGCGACGAATTCGGTCGGATTCTTGGTCGTCGCGCGATAGGCGCGGTCGGAGGAGAAAGCGTCGGAGAGGAGGATGGCGCGCACGGTCGCGCGGATGTCGTACTTGCTCTGCACGAAGGCATCGGCGAAGGGGGCGAGGGTCGCGGCGTCGGGGTTGTCCCAGACGAGGGCGGTGAAGAGCTTGCCCGCGATGAAACGGGCGCAGGCGGGCTGGCCAAGCGCGATGCGGACGATGTCGTCGCCGTTCCAGTTGCCGGTCTGCCCCAGGAAGGTTTTCGAGCCGGTGTCGTGCTGCTTCGCGTTGAAGGCGAACGTGGCGCTGGTGATGCGCTTGTTCGCCGTGTTGTCGCGCACGGCGTCGAAGAACCAGCCGGTGAAGGCCCGCGCCGCCGCCTTCACGTCGTCCTCGGTGTAGTTGCCGATGCCGAGCATGAAGAGTTCGAGCAATTCGCGCCCGTAATTCTCGTTCGGCGCGGCCTTGCGGTTCTCGTTGCCATCCAGCCAGACCAGCATCGCCGGATCCTGCGACACGCCGAGGGTGAGGTCGTAGAAGTTGCCCAGGCCGAGCTTGTTGAAGAGCTGGTACTGGTAGAGCATCAGCTGGGGGCTCTTGACCTTGGAGATCGCCGTCGCGAAGTGGTCGTGCCAGATCAGGCTCATCTTCTCCTGCAACGGCCGCTTCGTGTTGATCATGCGGTAGAGCCAGTAGACCGGCAGGGAAGCGGCCAGGTCGAGATCGAGGTCGAGCGCGGCGACCTTCGTGTCGAGGTCGTCCTGCACCTGCTCCGGGTGGAGCAGCCGCTCGACGCTCGCCTCGAAGCCGAGCGCGGCGTATTCATCCAGTTCGGCCTCGCTCGCGCCGAACCCGGCCCGGCGCAACAAATGGGCAATCCGCACCCGAGGGAAATCGCGGCCATCGTTCGCTCCTCAATTCTCGGTCGCACGCCGCAGGCGGGGGCGTGCGGGCACGCGGTCGGGCCGCCGGGGGTCAGGAATGGTGACTATCCCGGGCAGGTCTGTGTCGTTTGTTTGCAGTATAGGGGGAAGTGGGGGCTGTGTGGGATTTAAGAAAGAGTTTACAAGTTCCTTACTCTGCCATCGCACGCGCGCCCCAGCATCCGACAGATGCCGAGCAAGGAACCGTTCATCTGGCCGACCGAGCAGATCGAGGCGCGATCCGCCAGGGGCCACCGAGGGGGTAGTCGAACCGGGCGATTTCAGCCCAGCGGCTTCACGGTGAAGACGATGATCTCGGGGCCACCATCGGCGACATAGGTGCGGTCGATCCACTGCTCCATCACTTCGCAGTAGGTGCCGCTGATCGGGATCATCTGGCCGATGGTGGGCAGCATGGCGACCTCCATCGGTTCGGCGACGACGCGGTCGTCCACGTCTTCGAAGCGTACCCAGTGGGTGGTTTGCTCTTCTGCCATTGTCTCCTCGATGGTTGAGGACGGACGCCGCTGGCGCTCAGAATGACACCAGGGAGGCTTGCGCTTTGCTTGTGTCATTCTGAGCGCAGCGAAGAATCCGTACCTCAGGCCTTACACTGATAGCTACCCCTCAAACGCGTCTCGCCCGCGCTGAACGGGGAAGCCGGGTCGCGGTTGAGCAAGCGCAGGAGCGCGACGGATGGTTGCACTGTCGTCGGATCAGCCTCGGCGAGGATGCGGGCGCGCTCGTCGTCGGGGAGGTCGCGCGTGGGGTCCCATTCGTGGAGCTTCATGCGGGCGCGCGGTTCGGTCGTCGAAGGTGACGCCCTCCCTTCGAGCAAGCCGCGCATCGCGACCTCGCCGCCGAACGCCTTCCAGCCGCCGGAGAGCTTGCCGTCCTTGGCGATCACCCGCTGCGCCGGGATCCCCTGACGGTCGGGCGTCTCGTTCATGATCCAGCCGATCATCCGCGCCCCGCGCGGGTAGCCGAGCGCCTTGCCAAGCCCGCCGTAGGTCGTCACGCGCCTGGCCGGGCAGGCGCGCACCCAGCGCGTAGACCTGCGCGCTGAACTTCGCCGCTGCTTCGTTGGAAATCGCCACGCTCCCCACCCCCTGCGTCAGAATGCCTTCTTCCAGGCATGATTATCGCCCACCACCAGGAAGCCGACCGGAGTCGTAGCCGGATTCGCCGCGACGTTGTCGCCATTCGTAACACGGCGATCCGCGCGCCCAACCCCCGCAAGCGCCGCAAGCCCTTCGGTGAGCACCGCCCTGCTCAGGCCCTTGCGCTGGTAGGCGGGATCGGTCCTGACTGGCTCGAACACGCCGGTGTGGTTGTCCTCGTCGTACCAGACGATGGCATGACGCGGTGCGGCCAGTTCAGCGTGACCGCGACGAGTCGAGTTCGCGCCGGTAGGTCGGCGACGCCATCACCGCCTGGTGCTTCGCCGTCGTCATCTTCGGAAGCGGCGCAAAGGCCGCACGGTGGACACTCACCCGCCTTCCAGGGTCCTCTCGCCCGCGATGTTCCGCAGGGTGTAGCCGGGCGGCAGGGTCGGCGCGGGAAGCGGGTGATCCAGCGGGCAACGGCGGCAGCGATAGCAGGCATCGGTGCGCTCGTAGCCACGCCGGCGCAACCGCGCGATGCGCTCGGCATCGCCATCGAAGGCGTAGGTGTTGCAAGGGGGACGTGCTTCGTCGTCCCCGGCATAGCTCGCGATGCCGCACCTCGGACCATTCGAGCATCGCATCCTCAATCTCGCGGTGATCCGGGTGGGCGACCAGATCGGCCTGATCGCCATTCGGCCAGGCGAGACCGACGAAGCCCGTCGCCGTCGAGCACCCGCGCCTTCGCGGCGAGGTTGGCATCGTTGCCCAGTGGGCGCCGCCAGTCGGTGTCGCCACATGGTGCAAGTAGTGAAGGTTCGGCTCAAGCTGGACGTGGGCGACGAAGCGGTCCGCGCGTCGCCCGGCCGCCTCGCCCTCCACCTGCCGCGCGACGACGCTCATCGTGCCCACGTCCGCACGCCACCCTGCCTGGCGACGATGATCGCATGCGTCAGCCCGACGAAGAGGCCGTGCTCGACCACGCCCGGCAGCGCCTTGATCGTCGCAGCCAGCGCAACCGGGTCGGCGACTGGCCCGAACGCGCAGTCGTAGATGAAGTGCCCCTCGTCGGTGATGAACGGGCCACCGCCAGCGGACTGCCGCAGCACCGGCTCGGTGCCGATCGCGCCAGCGCCCCTCACGGTGTGCCGCGCCGAAGCGGACGATCTCGGACTCGGCACTTTCTGCGTCAGCCCCCGCTCCGAGACCTTCGAGTCGTCGCCGACGATGATCTGCCGCTTCGTCGCCAGCGCCACCAGCTTCTCGCGCAGCAACGCGCCGCCATACCCCTCGATCAGGTGGAAGCCGTGGATGTCGATCTCGTCCGCGCCGTCGATCGTCACATCGAGCGCATCAACATCATCCAGTTGGCCAGCGGCACGCCGAGACCGCGCGCCAGCTCGGCGGTCTGCTCGAGGTCGCCACCCCGACGACCTCGTTTCGTCGCCACCCGCTCGGCGATGGCGCGCACGGCGTGGGCGGCGGTCGAGCCGGTCCCCAGCCCAACCTTCATGCCGTCGGTGACGTAGGCGACCGCCGCCCGCGCCGCCGCTTCCTTCAGCGCATCGGCCGATTGTGGGGTAGTCTGCCCGCTCATAACTCCTTCGGGGCGATTGAAAGGGCGATTGAACCGCCAAGACGCCAAGGACGCCAAGACGAGAGACGATTTTACCGCAGAGGGCGCAGAGGACGCAGAGAAGGGACGATTGAACCACAGCGGACACAGAGAGCACGGAGAACGAAGGAAAGAAATCTAGCGCATCCGATTTCTTGGCGTCCTTGGCGTCCCGGCGGTTGTTCCGTCCCACTCTCCACTCTCTTCTATCGTTCCAGTTCCCCTGCCGCAGCGGTATCGAGCAGCCAGACGAGTCGCCCATCGGTGGGGGCGACGATCTGCGCGGGGAGTTCGGTCGGGTTATGCGGGGCGTGGAGGATGTCGCGCACGATCGCGGCCTTGTCCTTGCCAGCGGCCAGGAACTGCACCTCGCGCGCGGCGTTCAGGACCGGCGGCGTGAGGGTGATGCGATAGGCGTCCAGCTTCTCCACGAACGGCGCAGCCACCCAGCGCTCGCGTTCCGCCAGCGCGGGGCTGCCGGGGAAGAGGGAGGCGGTGTGCCCCTCGGTGCCAAGGCCGAGGTGGATCAGGTCGAAGCGCGGTGCAGCGTCGCCGAAGAGGGTCCGCAGCGTCGCCGCGTAATCGTTGGCGGCGGCTTCGTGGTCGGGGTTCTCGGCGGGCATCCGGTGGACGTTGCCCGCCGGGATCGGCACATGCGCCAGCAACGCCTCGCGCGCCATGCGGTAATTGCTCTGCGCATCGTCGGGCGGCACACAACGTTCGTCGCCCCAGGCGATGTGGATGCGGCCCCAATCGAGCGTATCGCGATAGGGCGGCATCGCCAGCAGGCGCAGCAGCACCTTCGGCGTCGAACCGCCCGAAAGCGCGACAACAAAACGCCCACGCTCCCTGATTGCTCCCCGCGCCAGGACCGCGAACCGCCGCGCCGCTTCCACAGCCAATGCCTGCGAATTCGGGCTGATCGAGATTTCCGGTGTCATAGTTCCTCGTGGCTAGTCGTCAATCGTCAGTCGTCAGGTGGACGGAGGGAAGGACATGGAGGGTGGTGCGGCTGGAACGGGGTTGGCCCCCTCAATCACCCGCATGCGGGGACTTTAAGATGGTGCCTTCTCATCCCTCTCCGCGTCCTCAGCGTCCTCTGCGGCAAAACCTCGTCCTCGCCCTTGGCGCTCTTGGCGTCCTTGGCGTCTTGGCGGTTCAATCGTCAATCCCTCGCGCGAGTTGGGCGGAGAAGACGACCGAGCCGTCGTACATCTGATCGCGACCGAACTGGTTGAGTGCGCGGAGGAGCAGCCCATCTTCGGCCGGTTCGCTGGCACGGAGGACGCGGTCGAGGCGCGATTCGGTGCCGCCATCGATCTGCGTGGCGATGTGCGAATCGCTCTCGCGATAGGCGTGGAACGTGCAGGCATAGGGGGCACCGGTGGTGATCGCGATCCGGCGTGGCCCGACGATGCGGTCGGGGAAGTGGTCGGGGCGCAGCGAGGCTTCGATGGTGCGCCCGGCCGCATTGAGGGTCCAGCGATAGGCCCCGTGCTCCTCGCGCGCAGCCGCCCCGCCGACCAGCCAGCCGAGGCGGCTGCAGAGCCAGCCGAGCGCAAGCAAGCCTGCGCTGAAGCCGGAGGCGCGGTCGTCGCCGCCCGGCTCGTAGGTGATGTCCACCCGCTCGACGGTGCCGAGGCAGGCGGCGTATTCCGGCGGATCGAAGAACTGCGCCACCAGCTCGCGCCAGGGGCGCAGGCGATCCCAGGCGAAGTCGCTCAGGGCGACCCCGTAAGGAATGACGGCCATCTCGGCCAACTCGTTCATCGCTTTGGCGGGCGCGGTGAATGCGGCCGAATCGATGATCAGGCGATTGACGAGATCGACCATCCGGCTGAACGCCGGCGAACGGAAGGGCGGCTCGTGCATCCACCAGAGGAAGTCGGGCAATTCGGAGATCAGGATCGGATCGATCACCGGCGGCAGATGGTGCGCCGCCTCGCCGGTCGCCGCCAGCGTCACCTGCTCGAAAAAGAGCCGCCGGTCGCTCCCGGCAGGGCGTGGACGTGCGTCGCCACCCAGGCCGCGATCGACGACTCGCTCGCCCCCGGCTCGGCCACCACGATGATCGAGCGCGAGGGGTGGCGGATCCCGAGACTCTCGACCGCCGCCGCGACCTGCGCCCCCTCCGCCTCCGATGCGGTGTGGACGATCAGATTGAGCACGTTGGTGCGCGCCGCCAGCGTCCCCGGCGCCCGCGCCGCCTCCTCGCGCCACGCCTGCCGCAACGCGTCCTCGATCCGGTTCGGCTCGGTCGCCTGCCCGGCCCAGGCGTAGCCCTTGGCTGTCATTGCGTTCTCCAGAGGTCAGAGGTCAGAGATCAGAGATCAGATTCCGAAGGGACGAGCCCACTGATCTCGATCTCCGACCTCGACCTCTCGTCTCACAGCCGCCGCCAGCGTCGGCCGTCGCGCTCGATCAGGGCGTCGGCCTCGGGCGGGCCCCAGGTGCCGGCTTCGTAGTTCGGGAAGTTGGGGCGCGGGGAGCGCGCCCAGTACTGCATGATCGGCGTCGCGATCGACCAGGCGGTCTCGACCTCGTCGCGGCGCGCGAAGAGGGTCTGGTCGCCGCGCATGCAGTCGAGCAGCAGGCGCGCGTAGTCGTCGGGGCCGCTCGCGGAGAAGGCGGTGCCGTAGAAGAAGTCCATGTTGACCGAGCGGATCTGCATCTCCGCGCCCGGCACCTTCGCCGCGAAGCGGAGCGAGATGCCCGCGTCGGGTTGGACGCGGATCGTCAGCACGTTCGCCTCGGGGGCCATCGTGCCGGTCCCCGCGAAGAGCAGCGCCGGGACCGCCTTGAACTGCACCGCGATCTCGGTCGCGCGCTGCGGCAGCCGCTTTCCCGTCCGCAGGTAGAAGGGAACCCCCGCCCAGCGCCAGTTGTCGATCCGCACCTTCATCGCGACGTACGTCTCCACGATCGAGTCGGGATCGACGCCATTCTCGCTGCGGTAGCCGGGGGCGACCCGCCCACCGACCCAGCCGGGACCATACTGCCCGCGCACCACGTCGGAGGCAATCGACGCGCCGCGCAGCGGCGTGATCGCCTGGAGCACCTGCACCTTCTCGTCGCGCACGGTGCGCTCGTTGATCGTGCTCGGCGGCTCCATCCCCACCAGGCTGAGGACCTGGAACATGTGGTTCTGGACGATGTCGCGGAGCGCGCCCGCTTCTTCGTAGAACTCGCCGCGCCCCTCGATCCCGATCGCCTCGGCGACGGTGATCTGCACATGGTCGATGTACTGGCGGTTCCAGATCGGCTCGAAGATGCCGTTGCCGAAGCGGAGGACGAGCAGGTTCTGCACCGTCTCCTTGCCGAGATAGTGGTCGATGCGATAGACCTGCGACTCGGCGAAGGTGTTGGCGATCTCGTTGTTGAGCGCCTGCGAGGAGGCCAGGTCGTGGCCGAACGGCTTCTCGATCACCATCCGCGTCCAGCCCTGGCGCGCGGTGTCGTTCGGGATCGCGCGCTCGGCCAGTCCCGACTCTTTCAGGTGGTTGATGATCATCGGGTAGTAGCTCGGCGGCGTGGCGAGGTAGAAGATGCGGTTGCCACCCGTGCCGCGCTCGGAGTCGATCTTGTCGAGTGTCTCCTTCAGCCGCTGATACCCGGCCAGATCATCGAAATTGGCGCTGACGTAGTTGAGCCGCTGTGCGAAGCTCTGCCAGGCCGACGAGTCCACGGGCGTCTTCTGCCCCCCCTCGACGGCCGCCTTCATCTCGGCGCGGAATTTCTCATCGTCCCAATCGCGCCGCGCGAAGCCGACAATGGAAAACCCCGCCGGGAGCGGCGTATCGTTGGTCAGGGCATAGAGTTGGGGCATCAGCTTGCGGTGGGTCAGGTCGCCGGTCACACCGAAAATGACCATCGTGCAAGGCGGCGGCGTCTGCTCCAGTCGCAACCCCTCGCGCAACGGATTCACGGTGCGGGCGCTGAGCGTTCCGGTGGTCATCGGTCCCCCTTCGGCGAGAGACGAGAGTCGTGAGTCGTGAGTCGTGAGTTTCTTTGTATGGCTTGGTGCCGCACATGCAGCCGCCCGCCAGAAGCGAGATTCTCACGACTCACGACTCACGACTCACGACTATCCTTCCCACTGCGTGTGGAACGTGCCCGGCTTGTCGGTGCGGTGGTAGGTGTGCGCGCCGAAGAAGTCGCGCTGCGCCTGGATGAGGTTGGCGGGAAGGTTGGCGGCGCGATAGGAGTCGAAGTAGTCGAGCGACGCGCTCAGCGCCGGGATCGGCACGCCGAGGTCGCGCGCGACGTGGGCGACGAAGCGCCAGTCGTCGTTGGTGGCGTTCAGCGTGCCGGCGAAGCCGGGATCGAGGAAGAGATTGTGCATGTGGGGATCGCGCTCGAACGCGCCCTGGATCGTGTCGAGCAGCTCGGCGCGGATGATGCAGCCCCCCTTCCAGATGCGGGCCAACTCGGAGAGGCGCAGGTCGAAGCCATAGGTGTCGGAGGCCGCGCGCAGCAGCATCATACCCTGGGCGTAGGAACTGACCTTCGCGGCGTAGAGCGCGTTTTCCAGCGCCCCGAGCAGCCGGGCCTTGTCCACCTGCGGCGCGGCCTGGCTCGGCCCCTTCAACACCTGCGAGGCGGCGACGCGCGCCTCCTTCATCGAGGAGATGCCGCGCGACCAGACCGCCGCATCGATCGTCGGGATCGGGATGCCGAGTTCGGTCGCGTTCATCGAGGTCCAGCGGCCGGTCCCCTTCTGCTCCGCCTGGTCGAGGATCAGGTCCACCAGCGGCTTGCTCGTGTCGGGGTCGGTGTAGGCCAGCACCTTGGCGGTGATCTCGATCAGGAAGGAATTGAGCTTGCCCGTATTCCACCCGGCGAAGATCTCGGCCATCTCCGGCGCGCCCAACCCGAGCGCGTGCCGCATGATGTTGTAGGTCTCGGCGATCAGCTGCATATCGCCATATTCGATGCCGTTGTGGACCATCTTGACGTAGTGGCCCGCGCCGCCCGGCCCGATGTAAGAGACGCAGGGGCCGTCCTTCACCTGCGCGGCGATCTTGGTCAGCACCGGTTCCAGCAGATCGTATGCTTCCTTCGGACCGCCGGGCATCAGGCTCGGGCCGAAACGCGCCCCTTCCTCGCCGCCGCTGACGCCCATCCCCACGAAGTGGAACTTCTCGCCATCGAATTCGAGCGAGCGCCGGATCGTGTCGTGGAAGAGGGAGTTGCCACCATCGATGATGACGTCCCCCTCGTCCAGGTAGGGCTTCAGTTCGCCGATCACCGCGTCAACCGCCGTCCCGGCCTTCACCAGGATGATGATCCGGCGCGGGCGCTGGATCGAGGCGACAAATTCCTTGACCGTCGCCGCGCCGGTGATCGGCTTGCCCTTGGCCTCACCGGCCAGGAACTCCTCGGTCACCGAATGGGTGCGGTTGTAGGCCGCGATCGGGAATCCGTGGTCGGCGATGTTGAGCGTGAGATTCGCCCCCATCACCGCCAGGCCGACGAGGCCGTAGTGCGTTGCTTCCGCCATCCTGTCCTCCCTGCTACCACTGCTAACCTAGGCGGTTTCAACCGCCATCGCTACGCTACTGCCCACGCAACACTCGCAGAACGCTTCCATCGGGCGCATCCACGTCAACGATGAAGTCGCCGCCTCGCTGATTGATCTCGCATGTCCCGTAATTGACACGCCAGAATGCGTCTTCTGAAGCACCTCGCGTGAGCGTGATCAGGCTGCGCGTGAGATCGATCCCGGCCGGGCTAGCCAACTGATTCGTTGTTGCCAGGAAGCGAAACATTGATGCTCCCAATCCGTGATATTTCTCACACACGTAGCAGGGGCGGGTTTTGAAACCCGCCCCTGCCGCCACTTACACCATCTCCCGCAACCTCGCCATCGCACCGGCCATATCGGCACCAACGTCGATCCGGACCGCTCGACGATTCGGCATCATCGGCGATTGGAGGTTATCGGAGAAGGGCTGGCGGCGACTAGCCACGGCTCATTTCCTGCTGCTTCTGCTCGCGCTTCGCCTCGACCCCGGCCAGGAGGTCTTCGAACGACTTGGCGAAGGAGGCAACACCCTCATTCTCCAGCTGCTTCGTCGCGGCGTCGATGCTCACACCAGACTTCGCCAGCGCTTCCATCGTCGCGTGCGCATCAGCCACGCCCTGGTCTACCGTGCGGCTGATCGTGCCGTGGTCGATGAAGGCTTCCAGCGTCGCCGGGGGGAGCGTGTTGACCGTGTCGGGGCCGATCAGCGAATCGACGTAGAGCACATCGCTGTAGGCCTTGTTCTTCGTGCCGGTGCTGGCCCAGAGCGGGCGCTGCACCCGCGCACCCTTCGCGGCCAGCGCCTTGAAGCGGTCGCCGCCGAAGATCTTCTGGAAGTTCTCGTACGCCAGCTTCGCGTTCGCGACCGCGACCTTGCCCTGGAGCGCCTTCAGCTTCTCCGCGTCGCCGCCCGCCGCAATCTTGTCGTCCAGTTGCTTGTCGATCAGCGTATCGACGCGGCTGACGAAGAAGGAGGCCACCGAGGCGATCCGGTCGATCGGCTGCCCCGCCTGCGCCCGCGCCTCCAGCGCCTCGATGTAGGCCCACATCACCTGCTCATGGTTGCGGAGCGAGAAGAGGAGCGTGATGTTGACGTTGATCCCCTCGGTGAGCAGCGTGCGAATCGCGGGCACACCCTCGTCGGTGCCGGGGACCTTGATCATCACGTTCGGGCGGTCCACCTTCGCCCAAAGCCGCCGCGCATCCGCCAGCGTCCCCTCGGTGTCGCGCGCCAGGGTGGGCGAGACCTCGATCGAGACGAGGCCATCGAGCCCCTCGGTGCTGTCGTAGAGCGGACGATAGACATCGCAGGCATCCTGGATGTCCTTCACCGCCACCGCCTCGAAGATCTCGCCCGCGTCCTTGCCCTCCGCGATCAGCCCGGCGATCTGCTCGTCGTAGGCGGTCCCCTTGCTGATCGCACCCTGGAAGATCGTCGGGTTCGAGGTCATCCCCCGCAACCCATCCTCCTCGATCTGCCGCTTCAGGTCACCCGACGTGATCAGGTCGCGCGTGATGAAGTCGAGCCAGACGCTCTGCCCCTGCTCGGCCAGTTGGAACAACTTCCCGGTTTTTGTCGATGGGAGCGTCGATGTCATGGTTGCCTCCGTACGAGTAGTCAGTCGTCCGTCATCAGGTGAGAGTGCTCAGTGCTCAGTGTCGAGTTCGTCATGCACAATCTCGAATCTTGATCGTTCAACCAGCCCGCCGTCACTGGGCACTGGGCACTGAGCACTCGGCACTTAAGAATGCCCTTCCTTCGGGCTGGTCGGTGCCATCACGATCTCGCCACCCTTGGCCGACTCGGCGGCGGCATCGTCGTCGCGCCCGAGCACGCGGAGCGCCGTTGAGGCGACATGCTCGATGGTGAAACCGAACTTCTTGAGGTTGGTGTCGCCGGGGGCCGACGCGCCGAAGCGGTCGATCCCGATCATCGCGCCGTCGGTGCCCGCCCAGCGCTCCCAACCGAAGGTCGCAGCAGCTTCCACCGTGACCCGCGCGCGGATGCCGGGCGGCAGCACATCATCGCGGTAGGCGCGATCCTGGGCCTGGAAGCGGTCCCAACTTGGCATGCTGACCACGCGCGCACGCACGCCATACTCGCCGAGTCGCTTCGCCGCATCGACACAGAGTGCAACCTCCGAACCGGTGCCGATCAGGATGACCTCGGGGTCGCCACCCTCGGCATCCTTGAGGACATAGGCACCCTGCGCCACGCTGCCACGCGCGCCGCTCCGGTCGAGGATCGGCAGATTCTGGCGCGAGAAGGCGAACAGGGTCGGGCCGTCGGTGCGCCGCAGCGCCGCCGCCCAGGCCTCGGCCGTCTCGTTCGCGTCGCCGGGGCGGAAAACCGAGAGATTCGGGATCGCCCTCAGCCCCGCCAGGTGCTCGACCGGCTCGTGCGTCGGGCCATCCTCGCCGACGGCGATCGAGTCGTGCGTGAAGACGTAGATCGCGTGCAGGTGCGAGATCGCGCCGAGCCGGATCGCGGGCTTCATGTAATCGGAGAAGACGAGAAAGGTCGCGGTGAAGGGGATCACGCCGCCGTGCGCCGCCATGCCGTTCGCGGACGAGCCCATCGCGTGCTCGCGGATGCCGAAGTGGATGTTGCGCCCGGAGAAGTCCATCGCGCCGCCGACGGAGCCCTGCGCCCCCGCCTCGCCGATCGCCGGATTCTGGAAGTCGCCCATCCCCTTCAGCGAGGTGTTGGTGGAAGGATTGAGGTCGGCCGAGCCGCCGATCAGGTTGGGAATCTTCCCGGCGAGCGCGGTCAGCGCCCGCCCGCCCGCTACGCGGGTCGAGACCGGCTTCTCGCTCGTGTCCCACTTCGGCAGTTCGGCGTCCAGATCGGCGGGCAGTTCGCCCGCCCAGGCCCGGTGCCACTCGGCGGCCTCGGCGGGGAACGCCTTCGCGTAGGCGTCGAAGCGCGCCTGCCACTCGCGCTGCCCCGCCACTCCGAGGTCGATCGCCTCGCGGAAGTGCGTGACCGCCTCGTCGGGCAGGTAGAAGGCATCGGTCGTCGGCCATTCGAGCGCCCGCTTCGTCGCCGCGACCTCGTCGGCACCGAGCGGGCTGCCGTGCGCCTCGAAGCTGTCCTGCTTCTTCGGGCTGCCGAAGCCGATGTGCGTGCGGACGAGGATGAGCGAGGGCTTCGCGTGCTCGGCCCGCGCCGCCGTGATCGCCGTGGCGATTGCCTCGGTGTCGTTGCCGTCGGTCACTTCCTGGGTGTGCCAGCCGACCGCCGCGAAGCGCGCCGCCACATCCTCGGAGAAGCTGAGATTGGCCGCGCCCGCCAGGGTGATGTGGTTTTGGTCGTAGAGATAGATCAGCTTGCCGAGGCCGAGATGCCCGGCCAGCGACGCCGCCTCGTAAGCGACACCTTCCATCAGGTCGCCATCGGAGACGATGCCGTAGGTGTAGTGATCCACGATCGTGTGACCGGGGCGGTTGTAGTGCGCCGCCAGCCACTGCTCGGCAATCGCCATGCCAACGCCGTTGGCGAAGCCCTGGCCGAGCGGCCCGGTCGTCACCTCCACGCCCGGCGTCAGTTCGCGCTCCGGGTGGCCGGGGGTGAGGCTGCCCCACTGCCGGAAATTCTTGATCTCGTCCAGCGAGAGATCGTAGCCGGTCAGGTGGAGCAGGCTGTAGAGCAGCATCGAGCCGTGCCCCGCCGAGAGCACGAAGCGGTCGCGGTCGGGCCACCCGGGATTGGCCGGGCTGTGCTTCAGAAACTTGGTCCAGATGACGTAGGCCATCGCCGCCGCGCCGAGCGGCATCCCCGGATGCCCGGAGTTGGCCTTCTGCACGGCGTCGATCGAGAGCGTGCGGATCGTATTGATGCAAAGTTCTTCCAGGGCGCGCCGGTCCTGCGTCTGTGCGACTACCACGGTCCCTCCTGTCGCTTCCTCCACACCGCCGACCCTGCGCCTTCCCCCCCACATATATTGGTGCGAGCGCGCGGCGATGTCAAATGATTTCCGGCATAAATCGTGCCACGATGGCAGAAAACGCCAGGGCATTGTCTCTGGACAGGCAGCGGCGTTACAGGCGAGCGCGACCCGCACCTCTAGCGCAGCGCGCGGCCCACTCTTCTAACGCCGCGAGTGGGGGAATACGTCACCGCAGCAGGGTGTGGAAACGCTCCAGCCGGGCGCGGGCGGCGGCATAGATAGCATGGTCATCGGGCTGCGGCGCGTAGGTGCGGCCGAGATCCACGGGCAGTTCATCGAGGTCACCGATCACACCGGCACCGGCGAGTGCGACGAGCGCCGCGCCCCGCGCCGAGGCCTCGGGCTCCAGCGAGGCGACCAGCGGGTGGCCGATCGCGTCGGCGATGATCTGCGGCCAGACCGGCCAGTGCCCGATCGCGCCGCCGCTGACGATGATCTCGTAGGGATCGGGCACGAGCGGGCGCAGCAGCTCGTGGACCAGCGCGAAGCGATAGGCGACCGCCTCCATCCCCGCGCGCACGATCGCGACCGGCGTCGTTTCGAGGGTCAGCCCCAGGAAGGTGGCGGTGGCGCGCGGGTTCCAGTCGGGCGTGCGCTGCCCGGCCAGGAACGGGAGGATCGTCAGCCCATGCGCGTCGGGTTTCATTGCGGCGATCTGCGCCGCAGCATCGTCGGGCAGTTGCAGGGTCGAGCGGAGCCAGTCGGCGACGACCCCGCCGTTGCTGAGCGCCCCGCCGAGCAGGTAGCGCCGCCGGTCGATCCGGTAGCACCAGAGCTTCGGCGGGATCGGCACCTCGTCCGCCTCGACGGTCACGCGCATCACGCCCGACGTGCCGATGCTCAGCGCCATCCGCCCCGGCACCACGCAGCCGCTGCCGATGTTGTTGCAGGCCCCATCGCCGATCGCCGGGAACCACGGCACCCGCGCCAGGGCGGGCCAGCGCGTCGCCCACTCGTCGCGCAGCGGCGGCAGCGGCTCGTCGCGGTCGATCAGCTCCGGCAATCGCGCGGGATCGATGCCGAGCTGGCCGAGCAGGGTGTGATCCCAATTCGCCGTGTGCTGGTTGAGCAGCCCACTCCCCGAGGCCATCGCCACGCTGCACGCCAGGCTGCCGGTGAAACGCGACAGCAGATACTCGCCGAAGCCGACCCAGCGCCCGCCATCGCCGGCGAGGTGGGGCTGCGTCTCGGCCAGCCAGCGCAGCTTCGCGGGCCAATAACTGGTGTGGATCACGCAGCCGGTGCGGTCGTGGACCAGCGTCTCGTCCAGCACGCCGCGCAGCGCATCCACCGCCGCCGCGCTGCGGTCGTCCGCCCAGGTGTAGACCGGGGTGCGGGCACCGCCATCCGCCGCGACCGCCATCAGGCTGTGCCAGAAGCAGGAGGTGCCGACCCCGACGATCCGCTCGGCCAGCGGCCCCGCCTCGGCCAGCGCCTCGTCGATCACCTTCGCCGCGACCGCCACCAGTTCGTCGGCGTCCGCTTCCACACCGCCATCGGGCGTCAGGCGCATCTTGTAGGGGGTCTGCGCGGCCACGTCGGGCACGGCGACGCCGCGCGCGTCGAACAGCATCGCCCGCGTCGAGGAGGTGCCGACATCGAGCGCCAGCACCAGCGGCCCATTCGTCTCGGCTTGCGGCCGTCCCGATGCCTGTCCAGCAGCCATTCCGCCCCCCACACCGCGACAATCCGTTGCTCTCGGCGCAGTGTAGCAGAAGGCCAGCCGCTGGTCGGTTCGCTGTGATCGTGGTCACAATTGGAGATACGCGCCGACCGGCGTCCGTTATATCGAGTGACAGCCGCACCACCATTTTGGGAAAGCGGTAGAAATTAACAATCTGGCAGCCCTTTTGCTTCCGTTTTGGAGTGGCGGCGTGGCTTTCACCGCCAGAGGGTCGAAAAGTTTACAGACTATTAACCGTCCGACCGATTGCGCCGGGGATGGCGCGCCTGTACGATCTACGGTGGCACGTTCGGTGGGGATAGCGCCCCGGGGCGGGGCGAGACGCAAGGAAGCGGCCATGGACGACGAGACGATGCCCGAGCGGCGACGACGCGACGAGTGGGGTGGCGAACCAATCTCTTTCAGCGGAGGCAGCCGTACCGGACCGCCGCTGCAGCCCAACCCTTCCCTTAATCGCGCCGCGCGCAGTGGTCGCCCGACCGAGGACGAGCAGTTGTTCCGCTCGCCGGAGCATCGCGGGCCGCACCTCCCTCCGACCACGATCGACTTCACCGCCACCGATCCCTGGCGCGTGCTGCGCATCCAGAGCGAGATCGTCCACGGCTTCGACGCGCTGGCGAACGTCAGCCCGGCCGTCAGCGTCTTCGGCTCGGCGCGCACCGACGAGGACGATCCATATTATGTCCAGGCAGTCGCGGTCGGGCGCTTGCTCGCCGAGCGCAAGTTCGCCGTGATCACCGGCGGCGGGCCGGGGATCATGGAGGCGGCGAATCGCGGCGCCCGCGAGGCCGGGGGCAAGTCGATCGGCTGCAACATCGAGCTGCCGCACGAGCAGGGGACCAACGCCTACGTCGATCTCTCGATCAACTTCCGCTACTTCTTCGTCCGCAAGACGATGTTCATGAAATACTCCGAAGGCTTCATCATCTTCCCCGGCGGCTTCGGCACGATGGACGAACTCTTCGAGGCCCTGACGCTGATCCAGACCGGCAAAGTCCGCAACTTCCCGGTCATCCTCTTCGGCACCGCCTACTGGCGCGGGCTGATCGCCTGGCTGCGCGACACGATGCAGGCCGACAACAAGATCAGCCCCGGCGATGTCGACCTGATGTACCAGACCGACGACGCCGCCGAAGCCGTCGAGGTCATCACCGCCTACTACCGCCGCAGCCAGGCCGAGGGCGGACGCTAGGGGGAGATCGTGCTTCAGTGCATCCGTGCGTCCGTATATCAGATCCACTGAAGCACAGACACACTGACGCACTGACTACCCGATCCACCGCACTCCCTCCCGTTGCCTCACTCCCGCATCGGCGCGATAATCGCACGCGTGGCAGATGCGCCGCCGTGGATGGCAGTACCGGGGGAGCGCGAATGGCGGGGATCGAGCGGGTGGCGGTGGTGGGGTCGGGGACGATGGGGCGGCAGATCGCGTTGCAGATCGCCGCGCATGGCGTCCCGGTGACGATGTACGACGCGCTGCCCGCGATGCTGGCGGGGGCCGAGGCGGCGCAGCGGGCGATTTTTGCCACCTGGGTTGCCACCGGGCAACCGCCCACCACCGATGAGGGCGATGTCTTCGGCAAACTCCGCTACGAGGCCGATCTGGTCGCGGCACTGCGCGACGCCGATCTGGTGATCGAAGCGGTGCCGGAGCGCGTGCCGCTGAAGCGCGAAGTCTTCGGGCAACTCGACGAACTCCTCCCCGAGGGCGCGATCATCGCGACCAACAGCTCGTCCATCCGCGTCAGCTTGCTGGAAGATGCCACCGGGCGGCCCGACAAGGTCGCCAACTTCCACTTCTTCCTACCAGTCTGGGAAAACCCGATGGTCGAAGTCGGCGGCGGCACCCAGACTACCCCGGCAACGCTCAACGCGCTCGACACCTTCGTCCGTCGCGTCGGGATGCTGCCACTGCGGGTGCGCAAGGAGAGCACCGGCTTCATCTTCAACCGGGTCTGGCGCGCGGTGAAGAAGGAAGTGCTGAAGGTGGTCGATAGCGGCGTCGCCAGCTTCGAGGATGTCGATCGGGCCTGGATGCTGCACTACCGCACGCCGCAGGGGCCATTCGGCAAGATGGACCAGATCGGCCTCGACGTGGTCCAGGCGATCGAGGAGCATTACGCGGCGGAGAGTGGCGACCCGTCCGACCTGCCGCCGCCCGCGCTGACCGAGCGCGTGGCGCGCGGCGATCTCGGCGTGAAGACCGGCAAGGGGCTTCCAGCTACCCCGATCCCACCTGGGCCACGCCCGACTTCCTCAGCCCCGAGGCGGGAGCGAGGAACGGCGGTGAGCGCTAGCACCGTCACCCCCGACCAGCCAAAGATTCCCGCCGAGCGCACGCCGCCCGATTTCGGCCTCGCGGCGGCGGACGATGCAACCTTTGCCGCCCGCGCGCCGCAGATCGAAGCCTACCTGCTCGCCAACTTCCCCGGCCTGCGCGGCTGCGACAGCACCGGCCCCACTTCGACCCGGCGCGCGACCGCACGACCGACCCGATCGAGCACACGCTGGAGATGATCGCGCTCCTCAACACCAGCAACCTGGACGAGTCCGATGCGACCATCCTCCGCGCGGCGGCGGTCTTCCACGACATCGGCAAGATGCTCGACCCCTTCAACATCTACCACGCGGTCGATTCGGCGGTCATCTGCGCCCCCTATCTACCCGACTTCGGCCTCGATCCGGCGGCCTGCGCCGACGTGATCGCCGTCATTCGCAACCACGACGTGCTCGGGCGGTTGGCGCGCTACTGGCTGACCGGGCAAGAGGCGGCCAATCTTCTCGGCACCCGCCGCCTCGCCCTCCTGACCGAACGGCTGACCGTCGCCGATATCAGCTCCATCCGTGGGCTGGGCAGCGTGCTGACGACCATCGCCTCCTCCTACGCCGCCGTCGTCCGTGTCTTCGATCTGCGCGAAGCGGACACACGGCCACCCGGCACACCACCCACCGCCGGGCCAACCGTCCGCTGGCAGGTCGTGCCCCAGGCCGAACTCAGCTTAGCGCGTGACGGTCAGGCCGGAATCTCGGTGTGGCACATCGCGCTCTTGGAGGCAATCGCCGCCTCCGGCTCGGTCGCCGCAGGGGCGGAGCAACAGGCGATCCCGGCCGCCACCGCGCGGCGCAGGTTGCGCGCGGCCGAGCGCGATCTCGGCATACCACTGCTCGCCACCAACGGCCGAGGCAGCACCCTGACGCCCGAGGCGCGCGACCTGATTCGCCGCTGGCAGCTTTTCAGCGCGGGCATCGACACCTGGGTCCGAGAACATTTCCGCAGCGCCTTCGGAGCGGTGGAATAGGCAACGCAGCAGCGCTCACAGCCCCGGGTCATCATCCGCAACAACTATCCGTAGCGGGCGATAGAGGCATCCCAGCCCAGGCAGGGGTAAAATCGTACAACGCCATGCGCGGTTCGCGACGCGCGCTTGTGGGATGGGGCAGTCGGTGGGAGGGGAAACGATGCGACTCTACCTGCTCGAACTGGGGCAGATCGACATGGATCGCCGGGTGATCATGCCCGCCAGCCCGCCGGGCGAGCGGATCGTGCTCCCGATACCGGGCTATCTGATCCAGGACGGCTCGACGCTGATCCTGATCGATACCGGGATGCCGCGCGCCGTGCTCGTCGGGGCCGATAGCGTCGGCCCGCTGATGATCCCGCGCGGCGGCGAGGCGGTCCACGTCACGTCGCGACTGGCGGCGCTCGGCATCTCGCCCGAGGCGATCACCCACGTCGTCGCCACGCACTTCCACTTCGACCACGCCGGGGCGCTCGGCGACTTCCCGCACGCCCGGATCGTGGCGCAGCGCGCGGCGGTGGAGGCGGCGCGCGTCGGCAGGCCGCGCGAGCAAGATCTGGTCAGCACACCCGGCCTCAACTGGCACCTGGTGGACGGCGACACCGACCTCGCCCCAGGCGTCCAGTTGCTCCGCACCGACGGGCACGCGGTCGGCCACCAGTCGGTGCTGGTGACGCTGCCGGGCGGCGCGCGGTTCCTGCTGGCGATCGACGCCATCTACAGCCGCGACCAGATCGCCGCCGACGACTGGGGGGCCTATGTTGACGCGGACGCCGCCCGCGCCAGCGCCAATCGCGTCCAGGATCTGGCCGCCACGCTCGGCGCGACGCTCGTCTACGGCCACGACGCCGCACAATGGCAGCAACTGCGACACGCGCCCGAGTGGTATAGCTGAACGCTCATGTCCCGTCGCCCGCGAGACTGCGGGCGGCGGGACGCGCTGCGGTTACCACCCGCGCAGCGCGGTCGGCGTCACCCGGATCGCCACCGTGTAGCCATCCATGATCCGGTCGAAATCTGCCATCGACTTGGCGGACTCGAGATCCTCGACATACTTCTTCACAAAAGAGGGAACCTCGCGCACGAGCGGCGCGTCCTCGTCAATCCGCGCCTTCCCAGAGATGATCACGACATCGTAGCCCCAGGCATCGCAGTTCAGGTTGAGCGAGACCTTCGCGTTCCGCGCGATGTTGCGCAACTTCTGCGTGTTCGGCTGGCTGTAGATCAGGATCGCCTCGCCATCCCAGTGGAACCAGACCGGACTCGGCTGCGGCGTGCCATCGCCCCGCACCGTGACCAGCCAGATGATCCCCTCCTGGCCAAACCGCCGCACCACTTTTGCTCCCAACTCCGTCGAGGTATCGAACATACCCACCCCTTCTCACTTCACCACCTACCGGCCATCTTTGCGCCCACCACTGCGCTCACCGCTGACCATGCCACGCTACCATGCTACACTCGCCACCGGAAAGAAGGCATCGCAAGTACGCGAAACCGAGACGGCCCGACACCGCTCGGCCGCACGCGGGTCAAAGCCGCCCGCCAGCGCTACCGCAGCGAGTCAGCGGCCAAATGCCGCGATTGATGGAAAGGTAGGCCGATGAGTCCCCGCCCGACGGTACCTGCGATGCTCGATTTGCTGGAGAGCGCCTACCTCACCATCGCCAAACGCGCGGAGGCAGCCGATGAGGACCGACAACGGCTAGCGACAATCATCGCCGACCTCCGCTGGTACGCCGCACGACTCGGTGAGGAACGCTGGGAGCGACAGCCCCGCCCAGGCCGCTGGAGCCTTGCGGAGAATATCTGGCACATCGCCGAGCAAGCCATCGCAGCGGCCGATGCACCACGGCCGCGCCCGGTGGTCTACTACATCGACCACGGCAAGGAGCACATCGGGCAGGCGGCGGAAATCTTCGCGCTCTTCGAGTATTAGGGCCGCCTCATTCGGCGGATGCGGACACCGTCAGCGCCTCGCGCCGCGCCGAATCGCCTGGGTGCAACGCATCAGCCTGATTCGCCCAGTCGAAGACATCGAAGATCTGCGCGGCAAGCACGGGCGGCGGCGGGAGATAGCGGTCGGCGCGGACCATCGCCTCGATGTAGTCGAAGATCGCGATCACCTGCTCGTCGCCCGTCACCGAGTGGAACCAGATCTCGCGCCCGGCAAAGAGCAGCAGCACCACGTTCGAGAGCGCGCAGGGACCGAGACAGCCCCCCATCGAGAGGTGGACCTTGTGGCGGATGCGCCGCCGCGCCCACTCGTTGTGGTAGAGCGCTTCCGGCACCGGCGCGTGCCCCCGCTCGGTGTGGCCGCAGCAGCAGCCGGTCGCGCAGACGAACAGCTGGCCGGGTCGGCGGAAGACGTTGATCGGCTCGCCATCCGCCCGCCAGACGATATTGCGCACATTCGAGGTGTGCGGCGAGCGCGTCAGGCTGGCGATGGCGTCCGAGGTCGTCTCGTAGTGCTCGTGCTCGTCGTAGAGCCCGGTGGCGAACTCGGCCGTGCGCGCATCCAGTTCCTCGGCGGTGATCACTGCCCGCCGAGCAGCAGGCGCTCGAACGAGGCGAGCCAGCGCTCGTAGTAGCTCAGCCGTCGCCATGCTCCCTCGGCGGCGGCGATCCGGCGGCCAGGCGGTCGCGAAAGGCGTCCCAGGCGTAGCACTTCCCCCCTCGCTCATGGCGACCGCCATGCCGAAGACGCGCCCCTCCCACGGTGCCCGAAGACCAGCTCCGTTGCCCTGCGCGGCACCGCCAGCTGGTCGCCCAGATCCGACCCGCCCGTCGCTCATCGCCCCTTGATGAATGCGGAGTGTGAATGCGGAATGCGGAATGACGAGGTAGTTCAAAGTTCAAAGTTCAAGGTTAGGTGAGAGGAACTTGGAACCCGGAACCTGGAACCGCGCATTCCGCATTCCGCACTCGCCATTCCGCACTAGTTCGTCGCTGGTGCGTTCGCCTTCGCGACGCCGATCATCGAGTCGCGCGTGACCAGCGCCGCCAACTCCTCCTCCGTCAGCCCCTCGGTCCCCGCCGGGCGCTCGGGCAGCACCATGTAGCGCATCTCCGCGCTGCTGTCCCAGACGTGGACAGTGACCGACTCGTCCAGTTCCAGCCCGAATTCGCTGAGTACGGAGCGCGGCTCGATCACGGCGCGCGAGCGATAGGCGAAGCTCTTGTACCAGGTCGGCGGCAACCCGAGCACCGCCCACGGATAGCAGGAGCAGAGCGTGCAGACAACCAGATGATGATCGGTCGGCGTATTCTCCAGCACGACCAGGTACTCGGCGCTGGGCAGGCCGAGTTCCGTGATCGCGTTGCCGCTCGCCAGCAGCCGCGCCTTGAACGCCGGATCGACCCAGGCGCGGGCGACTACCTGCGCCCCGCGCAACGGGCCGATATCCCGCTCGTAGCGACTGACCCGCTCGTCAACCGCCTCGGCCGAGAGCAGGCCCTTCTCGATCAGCAACGACTCCAGCGCCTTGGTCCGCAGCGCCACATAGGGTTCCTGCTCCGGGTTGTAGGCCATGGCACTGCATCCTTTCCCTAATGGGAGCAGGGCGTTCAGTTGAACGCTCCTACGCCGGATCGAGATAGCTGTCCCACAGGTCGAGATAGAGCACCTGACCAGGCTCGGCCTGCGCTCCCCAGAGTTCGCGCCCTTCGAAGCGGACGCTGTAGAGCATCTGCGGTTGCTCGCCAAGACCGTGCGCGTTGGCGTCGGGGAAGGTCTGCGCCGAGTAGGCCCGATGGATGACGCCCCGCTTGCCCCGCGCATAGCGCGGCAGCCGCGTGTGCCCGACCGGGTGGACATTCTTCGCCACCACCGCATCGCCCGCCGCGAAGCGCGGCGCGGGCGGCGGCGGCGACGCGGGCGGCGCTTTCAGGAGCTGCGACAGGTCCGGCGCGTCCCCCGCAGATGGCGACACGGCGTCGGGGTGCTCGCGCAGCAGCGCGACCCGCGCCTCCATCTCGTCGCCGTCGATCAGCCCCAGGTCGATCAGATTGCGCTCGATCGACGCCAGCCAGCGCTCGTAATAGGACGACCGCAGATAGTCGGCCGGGGGCATCCGCTCGATGCCGTGCCGGAACGCATCGACGTTGAGGAATTTGCGCACATTCTGCTGCATCCCCAGGACGCGCCCCTCCCACTCCGCGTGGAAGACCGGCTCGTTCTCCTCGCGCTCGATTTTCCCGAAACCGTGCATCCCGCCGAGGTCATGGACGCCGTTCATCGCGCGCCTCCTGGGTATCCGCCACTTGATAGCACGCAGAATACCGACCTGGGTGCGATCACGCAAGGCTCAGTCGATATCCGCCGCCCGCGCCTGCTCCACCGCCCACGCCACGAAGCGCAGCATCTCGGTCATATCATCGGGCGCGTGATCGTGACGCCAGGCGAGGGCGCGGTCGATCAGCGGAGCCCAGGCGGGATCGAGCGCGCGTTTGGCCCAGTCGGCGGCGGCGCGCTTGGAGACAACCATGCCCTCGGAGAGGGTGTGCAGGGCGCGGCACATCGTCAACATGGCGAACGCCTGGTACTCGCGCGTGCGGAGCCAATCCGGCTCGGGACCGTCCAGTTGCTGCGCCCAGAAGCCGAGCAGCATCTCGCGCGTGGCAGCGCGCAGATCGTCCGGCGCGACCGGGTCGATCAGGTCGCGCGGCGGCGGGCCGAAGAGGGCGTGGCCATGCTCGCGCAGGATGTGGCGCTCCAGGATCCAGTTCGTCTTGTGCGGCCCGAGCCCGAACTCCCAATCCATGCCAATTGTCGGATGGATATTGTCCGTCGGATCGTAGCGGCGCAGCGCCCGCAACGGGATGTATGACCCCTCCAATCGCCCGGCAAACGGCAGGCCGCTGGCGGCGATCCGCGCGTGCATCTGTCCCAGCGCAGCGAGCGTTGCAGCGGACAGCACACCGCGCGTGGCGACAAGGAAATCGATGTCGCTGCTCGCCGGATCGAAGTCGCCGAGTGAGAGCGAGCCGTAGAGGTAGAACCCGATCAGTTCATCGCCCAGCACAGTCCGCACCTCCGCCAGGAGGCGATCCAGCAACTGCTCGACCTCCGGGTATCCAGTTGGCCCCCGCAACATCCCCCGAATTTCCTCCTGACTGGACATGTCCAGGCTGCTATACTTCGCCGCGCCTGCGGCGGTCGCCGCCCCGCTCTCCGAAGTGTACCGAGGGATGCGCGGCGCGACGAACCCCGCAATGGCGCTGTGCGGACCAGTAGGGAGGTGGTTTTGAGCGAGTTCGTGAGCGAATGGGCGCTGAAGATCGTGGAGACCCTCGGCTATTTCGGCGTCTTCCTGCTCATCGCCATCGAGAACGTCATCCCGCCGATCCCCTCCGAACTGATCCTCCCGCTGGCAGGCTTCTCCGTCGGGCAAGGTGAACTGACCTTCATCGGCGTCATGATCGCCTCGACCACCGGCTCGGTGCTCGGCGCGCTGGTGCTCTACTACCTCGGGGCCGTCATCGGCGAAGCGCGGCTGCGCCAGTTCATTCGTCGCGTCGAGCAACTGCCGGTCCTGCGGCACCTGGTCAACGAAGGGGACATCGACAAGGCCCAGGATTGGTTCGGTCGCTACGGCGGCGCGGCGGTCTTCTTCGGCCGACTCATCCCGATCGTCCGCAGCGGCATCTCGATCCCGGCCGGGATCGCCCGCATGAACCTGATCACGTTCATCGGCTACTCCATCGTTGGCAGCGGCACCTGGAACGGCATCCTGATCGTGGTCCGGCTGGCTCCTCGGCCACAACTGGGACTCGGTCGAGAAATATGTCAAATACTTCCAGTACGTCGTGATCGTGGCGGCCATCGCCGCCGTCGCCTGGTTCGTCTGGAAGCGCTGGGGCAATCGGGCCGCCGCCCCCTCCCAGTTCGCCGACTGACGGAACGCGCCCGGCGTCCGGCATTCGTACGCCAGCCCCAACATAGCCCGCAAGTACCCCGCGCGCTCACGCCAGCGCTAGGTGTGCGCCTCGCCGCGATGGTACACTTGCCCCTGCCCGCGCGACGGACGAGGGGAGTCCACTGCGTACGCCGTCGCGCCGCTGAACGATGTCGTGCTGCAAAAGGAGTTTCCATTGCCACACGGGCTTGAAGTAGCAATCATCGAATTCGTGCAGAATCTGTACGAAAAAGTCGGCTGGCTCGGCGTGATCATCGCCATGACGATCGAGAGCGCCTGCATCCCGCTGCCGAGCGAGGTCATCATGCCCCTCGCGGGCTGGTTCCTCGTGGAGGCCAAGGGCAACAGCGCCTGGTGGACCCTCTGGGCCGGGCTGATGGGCGCGATCGGCTGCACCATCGGTTCGGCAATCGCCTACTATGTCGGCGCGCTCGGCGTGGGCGACCCTTCATCCTCAAGTACGGCAAGTACGTCCTGATCTCCCCGCACCACGTCGATCTCGCCGATCGCTGGTTCACCAACTACGGCGAGATCACCGCCTTCGTCTCGCGCTTACTGCCGGTGGTGCGCACCTTCATCTCCTTCCCCGCCGGCGTCGCCCGCATGAATCTGGCGAAATTCCTCACCTACTCCTTCCTCGGCTCGCTTCCCTGGTGCTGGCTCCTGGCCTACGGCGGCTACTATTTCGGCTCACGCTGGGAAGATCTGCGCAACAAGATGCGCCCCTTCGACTATCCCATCGCGGCGATCGTCCTCGTCGTCCTGATCTGGTTCCCGGCGGTGATCAAGAACCGCCAGGCCCACACCCCCGTGCTGCACCAGGACGTGGCGGAGGCAGCAGAATAAAGTACGAAGTACGAAGTTAGAAGTACGAACTGGACCTCCCCAAGTCGTACTTCGTACTTCGTACTTCGTCGTTCGTACTTCGTACTTATCGGAGGCGACATGCAAAGCCACCACCCACCTCGATTGCACCTACTGCGGCAAGACCTATTCGGCGGACGAGCTTGCAGACCGTCTGCGCTGCCTGCGGCAAGGTCCTGTATGCCCGCTACGACCTCGCCGCCGCCGCGCAGACGATGACGAAGGAAGCGCTGATTCAGCGCCCCTTCACGATGTGGCGCTACCGCGAGGTGCTGCCGGTGCGCGACGCGGCCAACGTGGTGACGCTCGGCGAGGGGGGCACACCGCTCCTGCCGATGGCACGCTTCGGTCAGACGATCGGCCTGCCGAACCTGCTGGCGAAGGACGAGGGGGCAACCCGACCGGCTCGTTCAAGGCGCGCGGCATGGCGATGGCGATCTCGCGCGCGAAGGAGCTGGGGGCCAAGGCCGTCGCCGCCCCTTCGGCCGGGAACGCCGCCTCCGCGATGTCGGCCTACGCCGCGCGAGCGGGCCTGGCCGCCTACGTCTTCATGCCGCAGGACACGCCACCGATCATGAAAGCCGAGTGCGTGGCCTACGGCGCGCACGTCTACCTGGTGAACGGCCTGATCAACGACGCCGGCAAGATCGTCCGCGAGAACAGCGCGGCGCGCGGCTGGTTCGACGTCTCGACCCTCAAGGAGCCCTATCGCCAGGAAGGCAAGAAGACGATGGGCTACGAGATCGCCGAGCAACTGGGCTGGCAACTGCCCGACGCGATCATCTATCCCACCGGCGGCGGCACCGGCATCGTCGGCATGTGGAAAGCCTTCGCCGAGATGGAGGCGATGGGCCTGATCGGTCCCGAGCGCCCGCAGATGATCGCGCAGTCGGACGGCTGCGCGCCGATCGTCGAGGCGTACAAGGCGGTGAGCGCCACGCCCCGCTCTTCCCGAACGCCCACACGCTCGCCCCCGGCATCCGCGTCCCGATCGCCATCGGCGACTACCTCATCCTCGACGCGATCCGCCAGAGCGAGGGCACTGCCCTCACCGTCTCCGACGAGGAAATCCTGGCCGAGACGCTCTCGGTCGCCAAGCTGAAGGGCTCTACCCCTCCCCCGAAGCCGCCGCCACCTTCGCCGCCGCGCGCGCAAGCTGATGGAGCAAGGCTTCTTCAGCGGCGGCGAGCGCGTGATCGCCTTCAGCACCGGCGCGGGCCTGAAGCACACCGAACTGATCGACTCCCGACCTCCCCATCCTCGACCCCAACGACCCCGACGTCGGTCGGCACATCGCGTAGATGGACGGGGAGAGGGGAGAGGGAGAAGGGGACGAGTAGTCAGTAGCCGCTTCCTTTCTCTCTCTCCACTCTTTTCTCCCCTCTCCCTTCTCCCCTCCCCCTTCTCCCCCGCTGACCCGCGTTGTAGCCATATCAGCCCTCTGGTAGAATGTGAGCGGCGTCACGAACCTCCCGCACCGGCGCGGGGCCGCGAGGCAATCGGATAACAAACGTACCGACAAGGGTGATGTGTATACACCAGTGGCAAAGCGCGGCCTAGTGGTCACCGATGTGCCGCGCTGGCGGCAAGTTGTCGCCGATTACGTGGCGATGACGAAGCCGAAGGTCATGTCGCTGCTGCTGGTGACGACCCTCGGCGCGATGTTGATCGCGGGCGAAGGGTTCCCTTCGATCGGACTGGTCTGCTGGACCCTGCTCGGCGGCATCCTCGCCTCCGGCGGCGCGGGCGCGATCAACCACTTCCTCGACCGCGACATCGACACCAAGATGGGGCGCACCAAGGGTCGCCCGGTCGCGACCGGGCGGGTCAAGCCCTGGCAGGCGCTCGCCTTCGGGATCACGCTCGGCGCGCTCTCCTTCATCCAACTCTCGCTCACCGTCAACCTGCTCAGCGCCGCGCTCGCGCTGGCCGGCTACTTCTTCTACGTCGTCATCTACACCATCTGGCTGAAGCGCTCGACGCGGCACAACATCGTGATCGGCGGCGCGGCGGGGGCCTTCCCACCGCTGGTCGGCTGGGCCGCCGTCAACGGCAACCTCGCGGTCGGCGCGCTGATCCTCTTCGCCATCGTCTTCGTCTGGACGCCGCCGCACTTCTGGGCGCTGGCGCTGCTAATTCGCGGCGACTACGAGCGCGCCAACATTCCGATGCTGCCGGTCGTCAGCGGCGTGGCCGAGACGCGCAAGCAGATCATGATCTACTCGATCGTGATGGTCGCCACGACCTTCCTGCTCTACCTGACGCGCACCAGCGGCCCGGTTTACCTCGCCCTGGCGGTCATCCTCGGTGGCATCTTCCTCTACGACGCGCTGCTTCTCCTGCGCGAGCAGACCCAGCGCGCCGCCCGCCGCCTCTACCTCTACTCCCTCCTCTACCTCGCGCTCCTCTTCCTCGCGATGGTCATCGATCACGCATTCTGAGTGACGAGTAACGAGTAATGAGTAATGAGTAACGAGAAGAGGGACAGCCGATTGGCTGTCCCTCTCTCTTGTGTCGTTCTGATAGGTCGTTGCCCAAAGATACCGCGCAGGGCATGATCGATCTCTATGGAGACTCAGCAGTTCTGCCGAACTCCCCCATCTCCCAAGGCTGGCCGATCCTACCGTAACCCCTCATCACTCATCACTCATCACTCATCACTCGTTACTCGTTACTCCCTCCTCGTCACGGCACCTTGATCTCGACCGGCACGTTGAAGTCGGAGAAACGACTCTGCATATAGTGGCCGACCGCGAACATCCGCTGCTGGCGAATCAGGTTGTCGTCCACGCCGATCCAGAGCGTGACCCGCGCGTCGGCGGTCGTGTCGAGGAAGGTGATGACCCAGCAGTTGACCCCTTCGACCTCCTCGCGACCCAGCAGCGTCACCTCGGCGGCCGTCTTGGCGAAGGTGTAGACCGGCCACTTGTACCCCTCCGGATAGGGCCAGGTGCTCTCGATCCACTGCCCGCCACCCGTGCGGTCGAAGCGGCGCGTACCCACAACAATCGTCTCATTGCCGGTGTCGGACACGAGGCGCGTCTTGTCGGGCGCGGACCACTGATAATCGGTGGTGACGGTCGGGCCACCCGAGCCGATCGACTGCTTCTCGCGCAGGCTGGTGAGGCGGTTCATCGCCGCGTCAGCCCCGGCCAGCAGCGTCGCCGCGCCGCCGCTGGGGAGTTGCAGCGCAAACGTCGCTGTGGCCACCGCGCCGCCCGACGGTGTCACCAGTGCCTCAAGTTTCCACGCGCCAGATTGCCCCAGGTCCACCAACCCCGTATAGCGACCGCCGCGCGCATCCAGCGCCAGCTCAACCGGGGCAGCGCCGCCCGGAGGCGTCGCGCGCAGCCGCACGGCCGCATTCTCGACGGTCGTCCCCTGCGGATCGCGCAGCGTCACGGCGATAACCGCCGGACCGTTGCCGGTCGGGCCGATGGTGAGGTTCACCAGCAATGACCCGGCACTCCCCGCCAGCGTCACGCCGCTCGGTAGCGCCGTCGAGCCACCATCGGCGGCAGACGCCTCCACCACCGTCGTTCGCGCGGGCGGGAGCGCGGTCAGCACTGCGACAACCGCCAGCACCACAACGGCGAGCGCCGTCTCGCCCCAGATCGTGCGCCAGATGCGGCGCGCGGGCAGCGGCGCACCGGTCTCACCCTCCCCGGGCTGCGTCGTCGCTTCCGCCGCAATAGCCCGCAGGCGCGGCACGACCACGAAGTGGCTGAACGCGCCGAGCGCCAGCAGCGGCACCAGCAGCAACAGTTTCAAGGCGAGCGCGCGACCATAGGTGCTACCGACAAGATTTTCGGGGCCAGGAATGTGCGCCCATGTCTGGTAGAACCCGGTGACCACGAGCACCTGGATGGCGACGAGCGCCAGCGACGAGAAGCGCGTCGCGGTCGCCGCCAGCGTGGTCGCCCCCTCCGCCGCGCCGAGCGACCGCACGACACTCCGGCAAGATCAGCCCGAGAGAGAGCAGGCCCCCCGATCCACGCCGCCGTCGCCAGCAGGTGCGCCCAGTCCACTGCGATCGTCAGCACCACCGGATTGGTCGCCGAAGGATGCCCGCCAATCGAGGTCAGCAGCGCCAGGGCCACGCCGCTGGCGAGGATCGCCCACCAGCCACCCCGCCCGCGCCCGGTCGGCGCACCCTCCGCCGCGCCATCGTCGCCCAGTTCATAGTCGGCGGCGATCACCGGCAGCGCCAGCGCCGGGACCAGCAGCAGCGCCAGCCGCGCCAGCCAGAGCGTCCCGAAACGCCCATTGAGCGTCGCCGCCAGCGCATTCGGTTGCAGCGCCCGGAGGTCGTGCCGAGCGAACTGCTGATCGAGGCGGCGACGAGGCTGATCACCAACCCGATGATCAGCACCGTGACCGCGATCCAGACCCAGCGAACGATGCGCATCTCGAAGAGTCGGGTCGCCGCGCCCTCACCCTCCGATCGCGCGTCGCCGGAAGGGCACCAGCGCGAAGAAGCGGAAGCAGATCGGGCCGATCAGCAGCACCAGGCCGAGCGTTGATCCAGCGCCCGAGGCTGCAGCAGCACCGCGCCGGTCAATCCAGTCTCCTGCGTGGCCGTGCCACCGGCCAGCACCTCGGCGGGCGTCACGCCAACCCCGAAGCGCAGCGTGCCGTTGATCGGGTGGGTATCGGCCGAAATCAGCGCGTAACGCACGGTAAAGACGCCATTCGGC
Organism: Chloroflexia bacterium; assembly: GCA_046328475.1. Classification (GTDB taxonomy): domain Bacteria; phylum Chloroflexota; class Chloroflexia; order Thermomicrobiales; family CADCWN01; genus CADCWN01. The sequence goes on from JAXLWN010000038.1 coordinate 31,743, forward strand.
AGCTGCGGCAAGGAAACAATCACCGTCGCCGGGTCGCCCGGTGCCGAGTGCGCATCGTTCAGGTCGTAGCGCTGCCCGTCGCTGCCGGTAACAGTCATCCGCTCCGGCCGGACCTCGACGCGCTCATTGAAGGTCAGCCGCACCTCGCCGATATTCGCCGCGACGACGGTGCCATTGACCGGCTGTGTCCGCTGGAGGAACGCGTGCGCGGAGACCGTGGGCGGGGCGGTACCGGCGATCATCACACCGAAGACAAACAGACATGCCGCCAGGAGCCAGGGGCGATACCGTGTGATCATGCTTCTCCGCTATCCCACGCCGCGAAAGCCACGCTCGGGCCAAGTGTACCGCAGGGTTGAAAAGAGTGTTGGCTGCTATCTATTCAACGATACGCCAGTGCAGCTAGCACCACGCGATCACAGGTACAATACCCTCAGCCTTGATCGCCCACAACGGTCGGTGATCCAGCGAGAGGAGCACCCGATGTCCACTACCACCCGGTTCACGAGCCGCGACCTGGAGGCGTTTCCCGATCCCATCGATGGTACGCGCTACGAGATAATCGATGGAGAGTTGATCGTGTCGAGGCAGCCGCACTGGGAGCACCAAGCTACGAGCGGAGTATTCTACGCATCCCTCTACAATTGGAATCGTCGGACACGGCTCGGAATGGCGAATGTGGTGCCAGGAGTCATTCTTCGTGAGGACCAGGATGTGGTTCCGGATGTAGTCTGGGTCAGTCGTGAACGGTTAGAGCAGAATCTCGAACCTGATGGCAAACTCCATGGCGCACCAAACCTGGCGATTGAAGTCCTTTCTCCGGGCAGCATCAATGAGCAGCGCGACCGCGAATTGAAACTGAAGCTCTACTCACGCATCGGCGTCGATGAATACTGGATTGCCGATTGGCGTGCCCGCACAGTAGAGGTATATCGCCGAACTGAAGGAGAACTTCGTCATGTCACCACACTCTCAGGCGATGAAGTGCTAACCTCGCCGCTCCTCCCCGGCTTCGCCCTACCCCTCGGTGATCTTTGGGTGCCATATCGCGACGAGTAAACCCAATGCCCCCCACCATCACCCTACTCACCGATTTCGGCGATCGCGGCGGCTACGTCGGCATGCTGCACGGGGTTATCCAGACCCTCTGCCCCGGCGCAACGGTCATCGACCTGACACACGCGGTCACGCCGCAGGCTATCCGCGAGGGAGCCTTCCTGCTCCACAACGCCTACTCCTACTTCCCGCCCGACACCATCCACGTCGCGGTCGTGGACCCCGGCGTCGGCACCGAACGCCGCCCGATCTGCCTCGCTGTGCCAGGCATCGGCCAATTCATCGGCCCCGACAACGGCCTTTTCACCGCAATCCTGGAAACTCACCCGGACACCGAGGCGCGCGTCATCGCCAACCCCGAGTACAGCGTCCAACGCCTCGGCAAGGAAATCAGCCGCACCTTCCACGGCCGCGACATCTTCGCCCCCACCGCCGCGCTGCTGGCGCGCGGCGAGCCCTTCGCCGCAGTCGGGCCGCCCATCGCCACAGCAGCCCTCACCCGCCTGCCCAATTTCTGGCCTGAATGGGAACCGGTCGATCCCGGCCAGGAGCGCCTCCTCGGCGCGGTCGTTCACATCGACAGCTTCGGCAACCTGATCACCAACATCCGGCGCGAACGCTTCGCCGCCGCCATCCCCGAGCAACTGGCCGAAGCCTGGGTCACCACCCCATTCCACACCTGCACCGGCCTCAGCACCACCTACGGCGACCACCCGCCCGACAGCCTGCTCGCCCTCTTCGGCAGCTTCAACACCCTGGAAATCGCCCGCGTCAACAGCCGCGCCGATCGCGGACCCCAGGGCCAGGCCCTCCCCCTCGGGCTGCTGGTTGAAGTGAAAATGTGGCTGTAAGCCGTGCCCTCAAACGCGAACAGGTTACGTAAAGCAAATCCGATCTGGCACACCCCTTGCTGCTTTAGAGGCAGGCGGGCACGGCGTAAGGCCACCCGCGAGCAAGGAGGAAGTCATGGTTACGACCACGGATCGGACCGGGACCGCGCAGACCGCGACACGCCGCGTGTCGGCGGCGGTCTTCGACAGCGAGGACCGGGCCATCCAGGCACTCAACGAACTGAAGGCGCACGGCTTCACCGCCGACCACGTCTCGGTAGTGGCGAAGGATCGGCGGCAGATGTCGAATGTCGCCGAGCGAGCCGATATGGATACCGGCGAGGGGGTGGCCACTGGCGCGGTCGCGGGCGGCGCGCTCGGCGGGCTCGCGGGCTTCCTGGTCGGCATCAGCGCGCTGGTCATCCCCGGCATCGGCCCGATCGTCGGCACCGGGATCCTCGTCTCGACACTGGCCGGGGCGGGCGTCGGCGCACTGGCCGGCGGCATCACCGGGGCGCTGGTGGAACAAGGTGTGCCCGAGGAGGACGCGCGCAATTACGAGCGCCACGTCAGCGAAGGTCGCATCCTGATCACCGTCGGCGGCGAGAGCGACGAGCAGGCGCGCGAGGCGACCAGCATTCTCCACGCACAGGGCGGCTCGGACGTGCGCGGCTACGGCTACGCCAGCTAAGAACGGCCCACGCAGAGCACCCACAGTCGAGCAGATCACGAAGCGGCGGGGAAGAAGCCCCCGCCGCTTCATCGCGCTTCACCCGGCGCTGACTGGCCTCCGCCCACACTTCTGCCACGAAACGGCGACGTAACCGCCGTCTACCCGTCCCGCAACGGTTGAATGCGACCCTGAATCGGGTCGTGGCAGTCGTATGGGAGGCATCGCGATGACGAAGCTGCGGTTTGGCCCGGGGTTCGCGATATTCCTGCTCTTCTTCGGCGTGGCAACGCTTGACGCAGCACGCTCGGCCAACTGGATCAGGGTGCTGTTCTGGCTGGCAATCGGGTTCGTCTTCCTGGCGCTCGATAATCGACGAGGAGCCAGTTAGGCGAGCACGCGCGCGGGGACGGCGCGTGCAGCTAACGATTCAGGGCCAGCAGTGGCCGTCCTGGCAGCACTGCCAGGACGGGCAGTCGGCGTGCCTCTTGACGGAGTGCAGCGTTGTGTTGGGCTTGCTAGCTATCACAAAGCAGGCTCGCCACGTCACAAGCCCACGGAAGAGCGTCCATTGAGATCAGGCGATCGAGTCAACCCGGTTCGGGTAGAACGCGATGTGGCCCTTGATCTCCGCCACCGAATCGTACGGATCCTCGTAGGTCCATGCCGCATTGACCGCACGCTCGCCACCCACCGGGATGCGGTAGTAAGCGCAATCGCCCTTGTAGGGGCAATAGGTGGCGTGATCCGTGCGCTCCAGCAGCGCCATGTCGATATCTTTGCGCGGGATATACTGCACCGGCGGATACGACGCCTCGCGCAAAGTCAGCGCGTCCCGCGTGTCGGCAACCACACGCCCCCCAACGGTCACAGTCACCCGCTGCGGGTTCGCCTCGATCGTGATCGGGTGCTCGGCGCTCGGAATCTTCACAACCTTCGCAGTCATGGCAGGAGCTCCTTGGTTCGTTTGTGGCACGCCACCGTCACGCGGCTATTGTGGTCAACGTCCTGCCCGGCGCACTATTTCCACCCGATGATCTCACCGCGTGGAGAATTGCGCGCCAAGCATGTAGAATTAGGAGCGACGAGCGGCACAGGCCGCTCATCTGCGTGCCCGCTGTCGAACGAGCCTTTCTCCATTCGTCATTCGTCATTCGTCATTCCAAGGGAACCATGCCAGCCACGATTCTGACGGTCTCCGAACTTGAGAAGCGCTATGTCACCGAACTGATCTTCTCCGATGTTTCGTTCCAGGTGAGCGAAGGGGAACATGTCGGTATCGTCGGGCCGAATGGCACCGGCAAGTCCACGCTGCTCAAGATCATCGCCGGGACCGAGTACCCGAGCAGCGGCACGGTCGCGACCCCGCGCGGGCTGCGGATCACCTACCTGGCGCAGGAGGCGCGCTTCGAGAGCGACCGCACCGTGCGCGAAGAGGCCCGCGACGCCTTCGCGCCGCTCCACGCGCTGCGCGAGCGCATGACCGAGATCGAGCACGCGCTCGGCACCACCACCGACGACGACGCGCTCGAAAAGCTGATGACCGAGTATGACGCGGCGTCGGTCGCCTTCGAGACGGGCGGCGGTTACGACATCGACTACCGCACCGACGCGGTGCTGCACGGCCTCGGCTTCGACGAGTCGAACTGGGACATGCGCGTGCGCACCCTCAGCGGCGGGCAAAAAACGCGCGTCGCGCTGGCGAAGGCGCTGCTCGAAGCACCCGATCTCCTGCTGCTGGACGAGCCGACGAACCACCTCGACCTCGCCGCGCTCGAATGGATCGAGACGTTTCTGACCGGCCATCGCGGCGCGTTCATCGTCGTCTCGCACGACCGCTACTTCCTCGACAAGGTCACCACCCGCACGCTCGACCTCGCCTTCGGCCAGTTGGAGGACTATCCGGCCGGCTACGGGCGCTACCTGACCCTGCGCGAAGAGCGCATGGCGCGGCGGCTGAAGGAGTACGAGGCGCAGCAGGAGTTCATCAACCGCACCGAGGAGTTCATCCGCAAGTACAAGGCCGGCCAGCGCGCCCGCGAGGCGAAGGGCCGCGCGACCCGCCTCGCCCGCCTGCCGCGCCTCCAGCGCCCGCAGGAGACCGAGAAGCTCAAGCTCTCGATCGCCAGCGATCTGCGCAGCGGGCGCGTCGTCCTCGGCACCGACGAACTGCGCATCGGCTACAAGAGCAACGGCAGCGAACTGGAACTGACGCGCACGCCGGAGCTGGAGGTCCAGCGCGGCGATCGCGTGGCGCTGATCGGCCCGAACGGCGGCGGCAAGACGACCCTGCTGCGGACGCTGCTGGGCGACTTGCCCACCCTGTCGGGGCGCTTCTACTTCGGCACCAACGTCCGCCCGGCCTACTACGCGCAGGGGCACGAGAGCCTGCCGCTCGACCGCACCGCCCTGGAGACGATCCTCGAGGGCCACCCGATGAGCGAGGAGTCGGCGCGCAACCTGCTCGGGCGCTTCCTCTTCTCCGAGGACGACGTCTTCAAGCAGGTCTCCGCCCTCTCCGGCGGCGAGCGGAGCAGGCTGGCCCTGGCGAAGCTGACGCTCGCCCGCGCCAACTTCCTCATCCTCGATGAGCCGACCAACCACCTCGACGTCACCGCGCGCGAGGCGCTGGAAGGGGTGCTCGACGAGTACGACGGCACGCTCCTCTTCGTCTCGCACGACCGCTACTTCATCGACAAGCTCGCGACGCAGGTCTGGGCCATCGGCGACGACCGCCGCATCCGCACCTACCTCGGCAACTACACCGACTACGTGCGCACGAACGCGAAGTCGGAAGTCGGAAGTCGGAAGTCGGAAGCGGACGGGGCGAAAGCCGCCCCCGTTGCCGCGAAAGCGGCACCAGTGCAAGCGCCAAAGGTGGCCCCCGCCACACCCGTCGCCCTCCCGGCCACCAACGGCAGCGGGCACGAGTCGCGCGAGGACCGGCGGCAGCGCGGCGGCGAGGAGCGCCGCCGCCGCGAGCGCCAGAAGCAACTGGCCGAGACGGAGAAGCAGATCAGCACCTGGGAGGAGCGCCTGAACCAGATCGGCGACGAGATGACCGCCGCCGGGGCGCAGGGTGCGGTCGATCGCCTGGCCCAGCTCAGCCAGGAGTACGAGCGCCTGCACGAGCAACTGGAAGGGCTCTACTCCCGCTGGACCCAGCTCAACGCCGAACTGGACGAACTGGCCGTGGCCGCGTCATCGTAGCAAGCGTCGCAAACATACCAGCAACCACAATGGGGGCGGGCCATCATTTGGCCCGCCCCCATTTCCATGCTCATCAACGCACCGCTGCGCCGCGTCAGAACGTGCGCCGCTTCGCAAAGGCGAAGTTGTAGACCACCAGGATCGCCCCGACCAGCAACGCCACCACGATCAGGCTGCCGAGCAGGTTCAAGATCCGCCCGATCAACCAAAATGCGAGCACCGCGATGACGATCGCCCCCAGGACTCGCAGAATCATCGGACACCTCCCCATCACAGTCGTCAGCCGTCAGCCACCATCATTAATCAGTTACGCATCCCCGGCCATTCCGTGTCAACCAGGCGATGCGCCTCGTGCAAGACACTGATCTCTGACCTCTGATTCCTGACCTCTGACTACTCGTCCCCGAGCAATCGCGCCACCGCGCCGGGCAGCTCGTCCAGGCGATGAATGAGCAGATCGGCCGAGTGCTGGAGCATCAGGTTGCGATCCTCGGGATCCCGCGAGGCGGCGACCCAGCGCAGCGCGCCGGAATAGTAGAGGATCACCTTGCGCCCGGCCCCGCGCGCCAGCCCTTGCAGCGCCGAGACACCCGCGTCCATGTCGGCACCATCCCCCAGCGTGACGACGATATCGGCACCGAGCGTCGCCGCGATGTCGGCGCGCACCGCCTCGTCCAGCGGCAACTCGGTCGCCTCGTAGCGCCGTCCGACCGAGAGGTCGCACGACAGCCCGGCATCCTCCAGGCGATGCAGCGCCTCGTCCAGCAGGAGCTGCTGCCACTCGTACAGCCCCCCGCCGAACTCCAGGTGGACGCGCGGGCGCGGTCCGGGCGGAGTTGGCGCGGGCAGGGGGTGCATGAACTGCCTCGGCGCGCGGACCAGCTCGCTCCCCGCGTCCGCGATCCGCTCCTGCAAGTTGGTGATCCCGGCATCCTGGGCGCGGCGATAGAGTCGGCGCGGATCGCCCGGCCCCGGCGGCGTGATCGTCGCCACCTTCAGGATCGCCGGGGCGATCGTGCAGAGCACCGGGTCGAGCGGGTAAACCCAGCCCCACGGACTGTAGTGGTAGTCGATGAAATCGTTCACCACGGGCATGATCGGCCGCCCTAACGCCGCCGCGTAGCCGACCTCGAAGCAAACGCCGCTATCCTTCTGCGGGTCGTTCAGCAGCGCGATCACCGCATAGCTGCGCCGGATCGCGCTCGTATCGAGCTGATAGATCTGCTCGGTGATCACCCAGCTATCGGTGATCGACGGGTCCACCGCCTCGTTGCTGTCGCGGAACGGCAGGAACGCCAGATTCCCGCCGGAGCGAAACCCCTGCTCCGCGAGGCCGCGCCGCAACCCACGCACCAGCGACTCTTCCGCATAGGCACTGAGCAAGCGCCCGGCATACTCGAAGAGCTTCGTCGCCACATAGACCGGTGCCCGCCCCTCCGCCAGCGCCGACGGATCGGGTCGCCACGTTTCCGCTCCCATCACATCCTTTATCGGTTCGAAGGTTCGAAAGCTCGAAGGTTCAAAAGTTTAATGGCGCGCATCCTTCCCGGTTTGCTGTGCTGAGCGAGACTGCGCAGACCTCCAGCCTTCAAACCTTTGAACCTTCGAACCTTCAAACCGTCATTCGAACCCCGCTACCGAATCCGCCACCCCGTCTTCGGATCGACAAATTCGCCCACGCGCAACGAGCGCAACACTTCTTCCCAGGCCGGGGTAAACTCCTCAACATCCTCGGGCCAGTTCGAGAAACTGATCAGCACGTGAATGCCGACCCGTCGGCAGAAGCAATTGCGCGTGCAGGCCTCGCGCTTCTCCTCCGGATCGATGTAGCGCGTCTCGCGCCAGACGATCTCCAGATCCTTCCGCCGCTCCTGAAAGACCCGGCCACGCACGATGATATCCATCTCATCGCCGCCCGTCACCTGCTCGAAGAGCGGCAGGAGCGGCAGGGTGCTAAAATCGACGCCCTGCATCTGCGGAAAGACCGTGATCTGGATCAGGCAGCGCCCCTCATCACCTGGCTTATCGCGCACCTCCAGGCAATTCTCGCCCGGCGAGACATCCCAGCCTTCCGGAATATCGATCCGCGCCGCCCCCCGGTCGAGCACCAGGATCTTATAGCCCGGACTCGACTTCCAGACATGATTCTTCGCCATCTTCATGGACTGCGTCTGCCACTTCGCCATCGCCCTAACCCCGGTCTCCCTCACCGTCGCGCCAGGTCGCGCAGCGTCAGCGCCCGCAGTGTACTGTAATCGCAGCGGCACAGGGGCGCAACGTCGAATAACGCCTGATCATGTCTACGGCAGCCACCACCACACTTCGTACTTCGTCGTTCGCACTTCGTACATCCAAAGTCACCCTTGACAACCATCCCCCGCCCCGATAGTATCAGCGCTACACAAGTGAATAGCCCGGCGCGCTTATCGAGAGCGGTGGAGGGATACGGCCCTTTGAAGCCCGGCAACCGGCGGTTCTCATCTGAACCGTGCTTGGTGCCAAATCCGGCGACCGCGCGGCGCTGTCTATCTAGACACGCCCCGAGGTTGCAAGATAAGCGATGACAGGAACCCGCCTGTCTCGTTACTTCTGCTGTCCCACCACCTCTGCATATTGCAGAGGTTTTTTGTTGGCCCGGCACCCGTAGTCGGCCCAACGGGCAGCACCCCACCCTACCCTGCCGCCCCACACCCCGCTCGCGATGCGCGTCTCACTCGGAGTTCTCGGAGTTCAAGGTTCGAAAGTTCGAAGGTTCACAGATTGAGCAGGTGAACTCTCAAACCTTCGAACGTTCGAACCGTAACCCCGAACTTTGAACGTTGAACCTTGAACTCCGAACCAGCGATGAGGATGGGCCAGGTGGAACCAGGGGAGACCACGATGATCGAGCACGAAACTATCGGCCAATGGCGGTCGTGGCGACCGGCTCTGGTACCGCCGCCGGTGACGAGGCCGGCCGGGCCGGGCGTCGGCGTGGTCGAAGAGCAGAAGGCACACTTCGCCTTCCCTGCCGAAGCCCCCTTCCGCACGGCGCTCGGCCACAACCTGCCGGAATTCGAACTCGCCTACGAGACCTACGGGCAGCTCAACCAGGCGCGCGACAACGCCATCCTGATCATCCACGCGCTCACCGGCGACGCCCACGCCGCCGGCCGCCGCACCGCCGCCGATCCCAAGCCCGGCTGGTGGGACCCGATGATCGGCCCCGGCCGCCCGATCGACACCGACCGCTACTTCGTCATCTGCTCCAACGTCCTCAGCGGCTGCTCGGGCAGCACCGGCCCGCTCGCCATCAACCCCGCCACCGGGCGACGCTGGGGCAAAGATTTCCCGCTCGTCACCGTGCCCGACCTCGTGCGCGCCCAGAAACTGCTGATCGACCGGCTGAACGTGCGCCGCCTCGCCGCCGTCATCGGCGGCTCGCTCGGCGGCATGCAGGCGCTCGAATGGGCCGTGCGCTACCCCGCGCTGCTCGACCGCGTCGGCATCATCGCCGCCGCCGGGCGACTCGACCCGCAGGGGATCGCGCTGAACGAGATCGGGCGGCGCGCGATCATGCTCGACCCGCGCTGGCAGGATGGCAACTACCTCCCCGGCGAAGGCCCGGACGAGGGCCTCGCGGTCGCCCGCATGGTCGGCATGGTCACCTACCACAGCAAAGAGTCGATGGCGATGCGCTTCGGCCGCCGCCCCGCCAGCCGCCCGGTGCGCCGCGCCACGCTCGGCAGCACCTTCGAGGTGGAAGGCTATCTCCACTACCACGGCGACGCGCTCGTCTCCCGCTTCGACGCCCACAGCTACCTGCGCCAGTGCCGCGCGATGGACCTCTACGACGTGGCCGAAGGTCGCGGCTCCGAAGCCTGGGCGCTCAGCACCGTGCGCGCCCGCGCCCTCACCATCGGCATCCGCAGCGACTGGCTCTTCACGCCGGAAGATGTCAGCCTGCTCAACGACGCCCTCGTCGCCGCCGGGGTGGACGCCCGCTACCGCGAACTCGACTCGCCCCACGGCCACGACGCCTTCCTGAAGGAATGGGACATGCTCGATCCTATCCTGCGGGAATTCTTGAACTGACGAATGACGAGTGACGAGTGACGAATGAGGTCCGAGAACAAGCTACCGCCAGCACTCGGACCTTCCCCCTCTCCTCATCAGGGGAGGGGTGCTAGGCGGCGGGGTGAGGTCCAAAGAACTGGGGAGGGGTAAGCATCACATGAGCACCACCATCGAACCGAACATCGAAGCCACCCAGGGCACGACGACGCCAGCGAAACCGCGCCGCAAGCCGCACACCGCCGCCGTCCACGCGGGCGAACGCGCCGCGCAGCCGCGCTTCCGCCCGACCTCGACGCCGATCTACAACACCGCCACCTACCTCTACGACACCGCCGCCGAGCTCGACGAAGCGTTCGAGGCCGATCCCAGCTTCGTCTACGCCCGCCACGGCAATCCCACCATCCACGCTTTGGAGACCGCCCTCGCCACCCTGGAAGGTGGCCCCAAGGGCACCGTCGCCTACGCCTGCGCCTCGGGCATGGCCGCGCTGCACGCCGCGATCCTCGCCTCCGGCATCAGTTCAGGCGAGCGGATCGTCGTCAGCCGCGACCTCTACGGCGCGACCGGCGGCCTCCTCAAGAACGTCTTCATGCCGCTCGGCATCGACGTCCGCTTCGTGAACATGACCGACCTCGACGCGACCGCCCAGGCGGTGCAGGGCGGCGACACGCGCGTGCTGCTGGCCGAAACGCTCTCCAACCCGCTCCTGCGCGTCGCCGACATCCCCGCGCTGGCCGAGATCGCGCACGCCAACAGCGCGCAACTGATCGTGGACAGCACGTTCACGCCCCCCGTGCTGCTCCGCCCGCTCGAACTGGGTGCCGATCTCGTCACCCACTCCACCACCAAGTACATCAGCGGCCACGGCGACGTGCTCGGCGGCGCGATTATCGGCGGCCCGCGCTTCGACACCACCCTGCGCGCCGTCACCCGCCTGATCGGCGGCGCGCTCGGCCCCAACGAGGCCTGGCTGACGCTGCGCGGCCTGAAAACCCTCGCCCTGCGCTACGAGCGGCAATGTAGCAACGCCTGGCGGATCGCCCGCTGGCTCTACGACCACCCGGCCGTCGAAGCGGTCCACTTCCCCGGCCTGCCGACCCACCCCGACCACCACGTCGCCGCCCGCCTCTTCGAGCAGGGCGCGCAGATCGCGGGCGACCCGACGCCCCACGGCGCGATGGTCGCCTTCACCATCCGCGACGCCGACCGCGCCCGCGCCCACCGCTTCCTCGACCGCCTGCAACTCTGCCTGCGCGCCACCAGCCTCGGCGATGTCTACACCATCGTCGCCTACCCGCCGATGGCCTCGCACCGCGACCTCACCGCCAAAGAGCGCGCCCGCATCGGCATCACCGACGGCCTCATCCGCCTCTCCGTCGGCATCGAACACATCGACGACATCATCGCCGACCTCGCGCAAGCCCTGGACGAGTGCTGAGTAACGAGTAACGTAACGAGTAACGGGAGAGAACGGTCCGAACAGGGGTTCGAAAGTTCCAAGTTCCTTCTGACCAACCTTGAACTTTGAACTTTGAACTGAACACCTCTCGTCACTCGTCACTCGTTACTCGACTCGTTACTTCGGAGGGAACGATGGCCACCGAAGACCAGATCGCCAACCTGCTCGAACGCCTCGTCGGCATCCCCGAGCGCATCGCCGGGGTCGTCGCCGGGTGGGACATGACCACCCTGCGCACCCCCGGCCCCGATGGCCGGTCGGCGGCGCAAATCCGGCCCACATCCGCGCCAGCGACGACATCCTTGCCCCGCGCCTCTACGCCATCCTCACCCGCGACAACCCGCCCTCGCCGCCTACGACGAGCGCCGCTTGGCCGAGGTCGCCGACTACGCCAACGCCCGCTTCGCCCCCTCGTCACCACCCGCCTGCGCCGCCAGGAACTCGTCTCCACCCTCAGCCGCATCGCCCCCGCCGACTGGGGCCGCATCGGCACGCACGAAGAACACGGCCCGATCACCTTGCAGGCGGTCGCCGAACACCTCGTCGCCCACGAAGAAGAACACTGCGCCCAACTCCGCGCCCTCCTCCCATTTTAGCGCCCGAAAACTCGTAGGGGCGGTTCGTGAACCGCCCCGGTCTCCGTGGCAACCGCTCGCCAGGGACACCGGGCGCGTCACGACGCGCCCCTACAACACATCTCACGCCCTCACTTCGCCCCGGTGGTAGAATAATGCCCTCCGGTCGAACGGCAGGCACGAAAGGCGGCGAATGGCGACCACCGAGCATAACTCCCAGCCCCACGACAACAAACCTTCCCCGAACATCGCCCTGCGCTCCCTCCCGAGCGTCAGCCGCCTTCTCGATGACCCCGCCGTGAAGCCCACGCCGCCGACCTCCCCGCAACCCCACCTCACCCCGCATCATCGCGGGCGAAATCGCCGCCGCGCGCGACGCCATCCTCGCCGGTAGCGATCCAGATGCCGCCACCGGCGTGCGCGACCGCATCCTCGCTCGCCTGCGCCTCATGCTTGCTCCGAAACTCCGCCCGATCATCAACGCCACCGGCGTCGTCCTGCATACTAATCTCGGCCGCGCCCTGGTCGGCGCCGACGCCGCCGCCGCGATGGCCGACGCCCTCACCCATTACACCCCGCTCGAACTCGACCTCGCCACCGGCGGGCGCGGCGGGCGCATGGCCGAGATCGAGGCGCTGCTGAGCACCCTCACCGGGGCGGAAGCAACGCTCGTCGTCAACAACAACGCCGCCGCCACCACCCTGACCCTCGCCGCGCTCGCGGTCGGGCGGCAGGTGATCCTCTCGCGCGGCGAGGCGGTGGAAATCGGCGGCGGCTTCCGCATCCCCGACGTGATGCGCCAGAGCGGCGCGACGCTGGTCGAGGTCGGCACCACCAACCGCACCTACACCCGCGATTACGAGGCCGCGATCACCGCCGAAACCGCCGCATTACTGAAAGTCCACGCCAGCAACTTCCGCGTGATCGGCTTCACCCACGAAGCCTCCATCGCCGAACTCGCCGCGCTCGCCCGGGCGCGCAACCTGCCCCTCATCCACGACATCGGCTCCGGCGCGCTGCGCGACACCGCCCCCTTCGGCCTCGGCCACGAGCCGACCGTGCCCGACAGCCTGCGCGACGGCGCATCGGTCGTCCTCTTCAGCGGCGACAAGCTCCTCGGCGGCCCCCAGGCCGGGATCATCGCCGGGGACCGCGCCCTGGTCGCCCGGATCGCGCGCCACCCGCTCGCCCGCGCCGTCCGCACCGACAAAGCCACGCTCGCCGGGATCGCCGCCACCCTGCGCCACTTCCTGCGCGGCGAAGAACTGACCCACGTCCCGGTCTGGCGCATGATCGCCACCCCGGCCGACGACCTGCGCGCCCGCGCCGCACGCTGGCAGGCAATGCTCGCCGAGCGCGGCATCGCCAGCACCGTCGTCCCTGCCCGCTCCACCGTCGGCGGCGGCTCGCTCCCCGAGGAAACGCTGCCAACCTGGGCGCTCGCTCGACGCCGCCACCCTCGCCGCCCACCGCCACGCGCCCGACACCTTCGCCGCCGCCCTGCGCTCGGCGACCCGCCGATCGTCGCCCGCATCGCCGACAATCACCTCCTCCTCGACCCGCGCACCATCTTCGCGGACGAGGAAGCGCCCTTGCTGGACCGCCTGATTGAGGCGCTCACCGGCTAACTGGTAGGGCGGGTCATCGACCCGCCCGCGTCGTGGCACTTGGCCGCACGGCTGCCTCGGACACCGGGCGGGTCGGTGCCCGCCCCTACCGCGAAACCGCACGCCAGCAGGTGGGGAGGAACGATGACCGAAACACCAACCAAACGGACCGCCGAAATGATCACCGACGGCCTCATCCCAGCCGAACCGCAGCTCTCGCCCGACGGCCGCTTCGTCGCCTACACCGTCGCCCCGCTGGGGTCGCCGCGAAACCTACCGCCAGAGCGCGATCTGGCTCGTCGCCACGGACGGCGGGAGCGCCCCGCGCCGCCTCACCGCCGGGACCGCCCAGGATCGATTGCCGAAGTGGTCGCCCGATGGCGCGCACCTCTACTTCCTCTCCGACCGCGCCGAGCGCGGCAAGACCCAACTCCAGCGCCTTCCGCTCGGCGGCGGCGAAGCCGAGGCATTGACCACCTGGAAGGGCAGCATCGAGGAGTACACCCGGCTGCCCGGCGGCCAGCAGATCGCCCTGCTCGCGACCGACCCGCCAACCGACGAGGACGAGCGCCGCGAGCGCGAGCGCGACGACGCCGATGTCTACGGCGAACGCTGGTCTTCGCGCGCGGCTCCGCCTGCTCGATCCGGCAACGCGCCAGATTAACACCGTCTCCGGCCTCGAAGAGCAGCACGTCTCCCTCGCCGCGCCCTCGCCCGCCGGCGACCAACTGGCGCTCGTCACCTGGCCGACCTCCGCACTCGACGACCACGCCAGCCTCGGCTCCCTCTGGCTGGTCGCGCCCGCCGGTGGCGACCTCCGGCGCGTCGGCGACGCCCCCGCAGGCACGCGGCAACTCGCCTGGACCGCCGATAACAAGAGCCTTTGCGCCCTCGCCAGCGCGAACCCCGGCGGCGTCTCCGGCACCGCCACCTTCGCCATCAACCTCTCCAACGGCACATCCCGCCGCCTCACCGACGACCTGCCGGGCTGCCCGAGCGGCCTCGTCGGCAGCAGCAATCTGCCCCTGGTGACCGTCGCGGTCGGCCTCGACACCACCCTCAATCGCCTCGACCCCGCCAGCGGCCAACTCTCCGAACTGCTGCGCGAACGGGGCGACCTCGCTGCCCTGACCGCCAGCGCCGACGGCACAATCGTCGCGGCGCTGCACAACACGCCGCACGACGGCTTCAACATCTGGGCCGGGGCACCCAACGGCCCGCTCACCCGCCTGACCGATCTGCGCCCTGACCTGCGCGCGATCCCGTTCGGGGAGCAGGAACGCCTCGCCTGGGAAGCCAGCGACGGCCTGGCGCTCGACGGCCTGCTCATCCTCCCGCCCGGCAAGACGCGCGCCGACGGCCCCTTCCCGCTGGTCACTCTCGTCCACGGCGGCCCCTACGGCCGCTTCGCCGACGGCCTGCAACTCAACTGGCAGCCCTCCGGGCAGTGGCTGGCGACCGCAGGCTCCGCCGTCCTCCTCCCCAACCCGCGCGGCGGCATGGGCCACGGCCAGCAGTTCGCCGCCTGCGTCGCCGGGCGCGTCGGCCTGGAGGACTGGGGCGACATCGTCGCCGGGATCGACCGCCTCGTCGCCGAGGGCGTCGCCGACCCCGACCGCCTCGGCATCGGCGGCTGGAGCCAGGGTGGCTTCATGACCGCCTGGGCCGTCGGCCAGACCGACCGCTTCAAGGCCGGGGTGATGGGCGCGGGCGTCAGCGATTGGGGCATGATGGTCGCAGAGAGCGACATGCCGACCTTCGAGGCGGGCCTGGGTGGCACCGTCGGCTGGGAGAGCGTCGGCCCGCACCAGCACGACGCGATCAGCCCGATCTCCTTCGCCCACCGCGTCACCACCCCGGTCCTCATCCTCCACGGCGGCAACGACGCGCGCGTGCCACCGAGCCAGGGGCGCTTCTTCGCGCAGGCCCTGCGCCATCACGGCGTGCCGAACGAACTGGTCGTCTACCCGCGCGAACCGCACGGCCTCCAGGAGCGCAACCACCAACTCGACGGCCTCCGCCGCACCCGCGCCTGGTTCGACCGCTGGATCGGCGGGATGACGAGTAACGAGTAACGAGGCGGGGTACGGTTGAAAAGTTGGAAGGTTGGAAGATTGGAAGGTTCGGGCGGTGGCATATGAACGCTCAAACCTGCAAACCTGCAAACCTGCGAACTCGGAACGTGGCAAACATCTTGCCTACATGGATAGAATAACTCACGACTCACGACTCACGACTCACGTCTGGAAAGGAGCCCCATGAGCAGCGCACCACAAGAACCACAGGAGCAAACGTCCGTCACCGGCCTGCGCTACATCGATTACGGCGGCGGCAACGGCGACGCGGCGGCACCCGGCGACCGCGTGGCGGTCCACTACACCGGCACCCTGGAGAACGGCAAGAAGTTCGACAGCTCGCGCGACCGGGGCCAGCCGTTCGAGTTCAACCTCGGCGCGGGCCAGGTGATCAAGGGCTGGGACGAGGGCGTCGCCGGGATGCGCGTCGGCGACAAGCGCCGCCTGATCATCCCCAGCGATCTCGGCTACGGCAGTCGCGGCGCGGGCGGCGTCATCCCGCCGAACGCCACCCTCATCTTCGACGTCGAACTCCTCAGCATCCGCTAATCGTTCCGCCCGCCCCCGCCTATCTCGATAGGCGGGGGCGGGGTCAGGCGAGGATAATCGCCCGTTCGCACCCTCGCCCGTTCGCCCGTTCACCGCAGCTCGGGAACAACTTTCCCCCAGAGTGCGTTATCATCTCTGGAACACACAGCGGTGTGTGTTCGTCGGGCCTCGGATCGCCGACTCACCACGCAAGCAATTCGATCCGTGGCAGGCCCGACCGGTGTAGCGGAAGGATGCGCAGCGTTTGGTGTTACGCGCCAAGTCGATGCCACCCTGACGCCGCGAGTCTTGCTCGCGGCCTTTCGTGTCTCTCGCTTTCCGGCGATGTATCCGACATGAGATGGCTTGTTGCGACGTGTGGAAAAGAATCGCCGTCATCAGCGGTTGGTGCGGCGTCAGTGTTTCGTAGTCACAGTATCAGGAGGAGTCGATGCCCCAGAAGCGTCAGAGTTTCCAGCGGCGACCCAATACCCCGCAGCGGGGCGGCACACCAGGTGCGCCAGGTACGCCAGGCGCAGCGGTTGCAGCGCCGGTACGCAAGTCGAAGACCGATGCGATCACCATCGATGGCATCGTCGTCGATGCGCTGCCGAACGCGATGTTCACCGTCGAGCTTGAGAATGGCCACAAGGTCCTCACCACCCTTTGCGGCAAGATGCGGACCCGCTACATCCGCGTCGCCATGGGTGACAAGGTCACGGTCGAACTCTCGCCCTACGACCTCGCGCGCGGGCGGATCACGTTCCGCTACAACTTCAACCGGTAAGCTCAGGTCCGGCGAGGAAGGAGAACACCAGGGGCGAGCCGTTCGCGCGGCTCGCCCCTGGCGCTTGCGTTGCCCGCGAGCGTGGCCAGCGCACGCCCCGCGCTGCCCCAATTCCACCGCGCGGCTATACTTAATAGGTGACACGGCGCGGCGGCCCACCCGACTGCGGCCGACCAGCACCCGGCAACGAAGGAGGAACAATGGCCGACTTCTCATTCGATATCGTCTCGCAATTTGACCGCCAGGAGCTCAAGAACGCGGTCGATCAGGCCACGCGCGAGATCAGCACGCGCTACGACCTGAAGGACACCAAGACCACGATCGAACTGGAGAAAGAGACGATCGTCATCAACACCGCCAGCGACTTCACGCTCACCGCCGTGAAGGATGTGCTGGAGAGCAAAGTGCTCCGCCGCAACCTCTCGCTCAAAATCCTCGACTACCAGGATCAGGAAGATGCGAGCGGCGGGCGCGTGCGCCAGGTCATCAAGCTGAAGCAGGGGCTGAACGAAGACCTCGCCAAGCAGATCTCCAAAACCATCCGCACCGACCACAAGAAGGTCAACCCCCAGATCCAGGGCGACCTCGTCCGCGTCTCCGCCAAGAACAAAGACGACCTGCAGACCGTCATCCAGGCCTTCCGCAAGAAGGAAGGCGAGTTCCCGGTCCCGCTGCAGTTCATCAACTATCGGTGACGGCGTGAAGGGGGAAGGGAGAGGGGGTTACAGCGACGTCGGTACCGGGGCACTACCGAGACACCACTGCTCCGGTGCCGACATCATCCTCACCAGTTGCGCAGCGATGTGGTCATACCGGGTACTCAGGTCGCGGTGCGTTCCGTCATCGATATTGCCACATTGCAGGGCGAAATCGAGCCAAACTTGTGTCTCGGTAGCTTCGGCGTCGGCATCGCTTAGCTTGCTCACGAAGGCGGCAGGATAGCGTCGTTTTCGCCACCCTTCTGCGATGTTCGCACACACGGATCGTGACGACCGGCGCATTTGATCCGTGAGCGAGAACCGCTCCTCAGTAGGGAACCGCTTCGTAAGCTCAAACACCTCCGCCGCTGCCTCAAAAGCACCTTGATACACATTCAACTCACGAAATTGTCTCACTCTGGGCATCTTCGTCTCCCTTCTCCCTTCCCCCTTCTCCCTTCACGCCGTCACGGCTTCGGTGCCCTCGGCTCGGCGGCGCGCGACGACGCCTCGCCGCCCAGCACACGCCCCTCCAGCGGCGAGCCGACCGGGAAGACGGCGATTGCGGGCGGCGGCGCGGCGGGCCAGACTCGCTGAAACATCACCCACTGCGCCGGGTCGGCGCGAATGTGCCGCTCCAACACCTCCACCACGCGCTCCAGCCCCGAGGCGACATCGTCATCCAGGTTGCCGGACTTCGTGAGCAAGAACGGCTCATCGATCGTGAACGTGTGGCGCAGCCGGTGGCGACGGCAGATGATCGGCACGATCGTCGCCCCCGTCTCCAGCGCCAGCCGCACCGCCCCGACCGGCAGCGTCGTATCCTCGCCGAAGAAGCGCACCGGCGTGCCATTCCGCAGGAAGTCGCGATCCGTCGCCAGCCCGATCGTGTGCCCCTGCCGCAGCGCCCGCATCAGGCGGCGCAGGCCACCCGGCGTCGCCTCTTCCAGGTCAAAGCCCTGGCTACCGCGCAGGTACGTCACCGCCTCGTGAATGAATTCGCTGACCGTGCGCACCGTCACCAGCACCGACTTGTAGCCGTGGACGGGGATCGACTGCCCGGCAAAATCGAACGCCCCGGTGTGCGCGGTGACGAAAATGACCCCGCGCCCTCGCGCGATTGCCGCATCCACCACGTCCCAGGAACCGATCGTCTGAACGCTCCGCGTGATCTCCTCCGGCGACATCCGCCGCACGCGCGTGAGATCGAGGAAATTGCGAGCGCTATAACGGAAGGTGCGACGAGCGAGTTCGCGCAGCTCATCGAGCGGCGTCTCCGGCCCCAGTACATGGCGCAAGTTATCGATCACGCTGCCGCGATAGCCCGGCGACACGCGATAGAAGAGGTCTCCCATCCGGTCGGCAAACCAGTAGCAGAACGGCAGCGGCAGCGTGGTGAAGACCCAGCCGCAGACATCGGCCAGCAGATGGCTCAGCCACTGCTTCGTCGTCAGCCCCTTCGGCTTGGCCTCGGGCGGCGCTTTCCTCGGACGCTTCGGCTCCTCGGTCGCCCGCTCCACCGCGCGCTCCACCGTCTTCACCTCGCCCCTCCCCGCAGTGCCCCGCAACCGAATCGTCCCCCCATCGTAGCACAGCCAAGCGTAAGGTGTAAGGGAGTACAGACAGGTGAACGGACAAATCCCAAAACCGCCAGGCCATCAAGATTGAATGCACAGGACAACGAGAATGGATTCTACCCCTTCGCTCCGCCCAAAATCAGGATGACACCCCGAAGGCCCTCGCCCCCCCTGTCATCCTGAGCGCAGCGAAGGATCCATCCCCTCTCATGACTTACGACTTACGACTTACGACTCTTCTACCCGACTACCCGACCGCCCGACTGCCCGACTCGTCACACCTTCCCCACCACCCACGCCTCCACCGGCCAGTTGAACTGGCCTGCGAGCCGTCGCAACCGAGGGGTAGGGTTGACACAAACCGGTGCCCGACCGCCATCAGCAGATTGGCATCGCTGTGGTGATCGGCATAAGCATAGGCATGGCGCAAGTCGAAGCGTGCTCCGTCGCCAGTCGGCGCGCCAGCGTCAACTTATTCTCGCCATAGGGATGCAGGTCATCCAGGTCGCCCGTATAGCGCTCCCCGGCAAGCGTCAGGTGCGCCCCGATAAACTGCGCCACCCCGAGATGCCGCGCCAGCAATCCAACCAGGAAGCGCGGCGCACCGGACAAAAGCGCCACCAGATGCCCCTGCCCCAGATGATCGCGCACCCGCGCGATCCCGGTCGGCGACAAGCTGGGCAAAATCTCGTCCGTGAAGACCGACTCCGCCAGTCGCTCCACTTCCGCCGCCGCCAACCCGCGCAGATAGGGCCGGTGAACCCGCAGCGTCCGCATCGGACCAAGGTGCGCATAGCGCGCCAGCGTCCCGAGCGTCCGCAACACCACGCGCGGGCCGTAGAGACCGCGCCGATACAACGAGCGAATGAAAATTCGCTCGGACGTTATCCCCGGCAACAGCGTATTGTCCACATCGAAAATCGCCGCAACCTGCGGGCCGACAACCGGCGCGGATGCTACAGGAGCCGGATCGAGGACAATCGCCCCCTCGCGCTCCCCACCCGCCGCCGGTGTCACCATAGCCTCCAGTAACGAGTAACGAGTAACGAGTAACGAGCGATGAGTGGTTTACCGAGTGCCGAGTGCCGAGTACTTTGGTCAAAGTTCAAAGTTCAATGAGGCGGAGGAACCTTCGAACCTTCCAACCTTCGAACCGTCCCCTCGTCACTCGTTACTCGTTACTCGTTACTCATCGCCGGCTGCCCGCCCGCGACATAGTCCCAGGCGTCGATCACCACCGGCAGGCCGCGCACCAGCATCAGCACGATCGAGCCGTAGACGCAGAGCCAGCCAAACCACCAGAGCGGCCCGCTGGCGAAGATCCCGACCGCCTCCTTGCCCGCCTCGGTCGTGACCAGCCCGGTGAGGAAAACGAACGCCGAGGCTTTCGCGATGCCATAGAGCGCCCGCATCGTCCGCGAGGCCGTCAACCACTCGGTGATCGGCGAGCGCGCCATCGTCTTCGGCCCGAATGCCGTCCGCCCGTCGCGGAAGGCCAGCGCCCGCAGCGTATCCACCAGGATCCCGCGCGTGATCACCAGCAGCGGGATCCAGATGCCGATCAGGCCCAGATGGGCAAAGACCACCCAGGCGCACTGCTCCACGACCCGGTCGCCCGCGATATCGGCCACCGAGCCGAAGTCGCTCGTGCTGCCACGCCGTCGCGCCACCCACCCATCGAGCGCGTCGCTGACGATCACGATGATCATCAAGATGGTCGACAGCTGGACCAGGCCAGTCTGCCGGGTATAGATCAGCCCAAGGGTGAGGAAGAAGAGGATCAGCCGCCCCAGCGTGATCAGGTTCGCCACGACCTTCCCCCCGACGGCATCGTACCCCCACTCAGCCGCCGTAGTATAGCAGAGGGATTCCGGTACGCAGCACGGTCGCCATGCACAGAATGAACAGCGCGTGCCCTCGGACTCCCGCCGCAGGGCGGTTTCGTGGCACCGCAGCGCCCCCAGGCGCGGTTACAACCGCCAGCGTCCCCGACGTTTGCGGACGCGCCGAGCAGCGGGGTAGGATGTACCCGAACGGCGCGGACACTCGCCCGCCGCCACGCGAGGCCCGCGCCCGGGGTGCCCCACCCAGCCGCCGTCACCAACACGGCCTCCGCGATCCCCGGCGTCCTGGGTGTCTCGACGACGCGAAACCGAACGGAGGGTGCAGCATGGCGAAGGGCGCTCCGCAACGCTACGGTCTCGGCATCGACCTCGGCGGCACCAAGATCCTCGCCGGGGTGATCGACCTCGACACCGGCGCGGTCCTCGCCACCGGCAAGAAGCGCACCAAGGCCAAGCACGGCCCCGTCGAACTGCTCGACCGGCTCGGCGACACCGCCGAGGAAGCTTTGGCGGCGGCGAAACTCCCCAAGGGCGCGGTCGTCGGCAGCATCGGCGTCGCGGCGGCCGGGCAGATCGACCCGGCGCGCGGCTTGCTGATCAGCGGCCCCAACCTCGCCGGCGTCGCCAACCTGCCGATCAGCGAGGCGCTCGGGCGGCGCTTCGGCCTCCCCGTCCGCCTCGGCAACGACGTGCAGGGCGCGACCATCGGCGAACTCACCTTCGGCGCGGGCAAGGGCGTCGACCGCTTCCTCTGCGTCTTCGTCGGCACCGGCGTCGGCGGCGCACTGGTCCACCATGGCCAGCTCGACAGCGGCCCGAACGCCACCGCTGGCGAGATCGGCCACCTCGTCATCGACGTTGACGGCCGGTACTGCGGCTGCGGCGGGCGCGGCCACCTGGAGGCCTACGCCTCGCGCACCGCCATCACCAAAGCCCTGCTCGCCGAACTCGGGCGCGGTCGCCCCTCCATCCTCAGCAAGCTCCTGGAATCGGAAGGCCTCGACGAATCGGCCCCCGGCGGCACCGCCATCCGCTCCGGCCTCCTCGCCAGGGCCGTGGACGAGAAGGACGAGTTGGTGCTCGAAACGCTGCACGAAGCCGCGCGCTACCTCGGCTTCGGCCTCGCCTCCGCGATCAACCTCTACAACCCGCAGCGGATCATCCTCGGCGGCGGCGTCGTCGATGCCGTCCCCCTGATCGTGCAACTCGCCGCCCCGCTCGCCAAGCGCGAAGCCCTCCCCACCCCCGGCCGCGCCGTCGAAATCGTCGAAGCCAAACTCGGCGACAACGCCGGCATCGTCGGTGCCGCCATCCTCGGCGCAGCTGACGATAACGAGCAGGTAACGAGTAATGAGGAGAACGAATCCCTCCATCACTCAGCACTCAGCACTCAGCACTCGATAGAACCGGTGCGGCAGCCCCGCATGCACAATGTCGCGCTCGTAGCGGAAACCCTGCTTCTCCATCACCCGCTGCGAGGCGATGTTCGCGTGCAGCGCGTAGCTGACAACCTCGGGTAAGCCAAGTTGCGCGAAGCCGACGCGCAGCACCGCCGCCGCCATCTCGCTAGTCAGGCCCTTGCCCCAAAACTCGGGCATGGCCGCGTAGAGCAGTTCAACGGTCGGCGCTTCGTCCCCATGCACGGAAGGCTGCAGCCCGCAATAGCCGACGAAGCGCCCCATCGCGCGCTCCCGGAAGAACCACAGCCCATAGCCGTCGCGCTCCCAGTTCGCCAGCTTGCTCGCGAACCGCTCCCGCGCCAAATCCTCGGCGAGTGGCTGCCCATCGACCGTCAGCGTCGCCGTCACGCGCGGATCCTGATAGAGCGCAGAGAGCAGTCGGCGAAATCGCCCGGCCGAACCGCGTTTCACGCAGCCGCTCAATCTCCAGCGCCTCATCCACCGCCATGCACCCTCCACTCTTCTGGCCTCTTGCCCGCCACGCGAGTATACCCCCAAGCCCGCAACCCCTCGCCACGCCGCCACGTTCTACCACCGCCAATCACCACACGCGCGCAAGCCGCGCCATTCCTGCAAATGCCTGCCTGATTGAAAGTGAGCCGATGAATCTCAACATCTTCGTGTTTGTTTTCCTGGCCATCTTCCTCAGGTGTACGCCTCATTGTGCTTTTCTTTGTCTTATTTGGATTCCGAGCAAGGTCTCGACCAACGAAAATACCGGAGCGCGATTCCCTTCAACCTCTACGGCCTATTCATGCGCGGCCAGCAAATCGGGCTGATCTTTGCGGCGTTGGATGGCGAATGGGCCGTTTCTCTCTCATTCGGCGGCCCAAATCCTCTTCATTCCTTACGCAGCAATCTTCGGCTTACTGCTTGCGTATCGCCGCTCTAACCAGCTCAAGCGAGGAGTCATCGCCAGCATTGTCCTCTTTTCTGGCGATCCGGCCAGTTGGAGTGGGGCATGCCTTGTAAACCGTTCCTGCGTCAGCTCAACCGCATCGAGACAGGCATGACCATCGAGCAAGTCGAAGCGCTCGCGATCAGCTGCAGCGCCACGTCGGGGACACGTCTAACACCCCCGTTTGCCCAGGCCAAGGCAACGCATCGCCAGCTTCCTGCGTGCGCCCCGCTACTTCGCCCACAACCGAACCTGGACCGCGCCATCGTGACTTTTCAGGATGGTCATGTCATCCGCGTCTACTACGACAACGACTGAGCCCTTCCAACGCACAGCACCTAATACCACTCTCCGCCGCCTGCGCGGCGGCGGGCCGGCGCCAGGTACGCGCAACCAATCTGGCGGTACAATTCTGCGAGAATCCCTCCAGTGGCGAGGCGAGCGCTGCCCCACCACGGCAACAATCCGACTTCACTGAAAGGAAGCAGCAATGCCCGAATTCAACCGATCCGCATCCTCCACCTGGACCGGCGACCTACGCAGCGGCAGCGGCAGCGTCTCAACCCAAAGCGGTGCCCTCAAGGACGCCGAGTGACCTTCGTCTCCGCTTCGAGAATGCGGAAGGAGCAACCCGAGGAACTGGTCGCGGCGGCGCTGCGCGGCCTGCTTCAAGCGCTGGCCTCTCCGCCGATCTCGGCCGCGCCGGTCACAAACCGGAATCCGGTCACCACCCGCGCCACCGTGACGCTGCGCATGGACGCCAACGGCCCCAAGGTCGCGAAGATCCACCTGGAGACCGAGGGCCGTGTACCGAGGATCGACCAGGCAACGCTTCGCGCAGATCGCCGACGAGACCAAGACCTCCTGCCCGATCTACGCCTGCTGACGCCCGGTCTGGAAGAGGTATCGGTCAACGCCACACTGGTGCGCAGTAATCCGCCAACCGAGCAACGCATCCGCGGCCAAGGGCGAGACGGTTCCGTCTCGCCCCCCGCCATTTGCGCCTGGCTCAACAGCAGGCCATCGCCATCGCGTGCGCGAGCACGCCCGTCAGCTTCGCCCAGACTGTACTGAATCGGCGCACTATCGCCCAGTTAGCGGGAGCACCAATGCTATATGCGTAGCAGAGGAGATGCCCATGTCCGCGCCACCTTTCCGCGATGTCGAAGCGATCCGCCGCACCTGCACGCTCCCTGATGCACCACGGCCTGCGCACCCCGCGCCAGGTCCTCGCCGAACTCGCCGAACTCGCCGATCCCGACCTGACCAACGAGCACCTACGGCCAGGGCGGGCCGATCACCCGTTCGAGGCGGAGATCGCCACCCTGCTCGGCAAGGAAGCGGCCCTCTTCCTCGAGCGGCACCATGGCCTGGCGAGGTCCGCTCCGCAGTTGGGCCGACCGCCAGGGCGCGGCGCGTCGCGATGCACCCGCGCAACCACCTCGACGCCATGGAAGCTCGCCTACGGCACCTCCACGGCCTCGGCGTGCGCGATCAACGACCCCGACCGCCTGCTGACGCCCGGCGACCTGAGGGCATCGCCGTGCCGCTCGCCGCCCTCCTGCTCGAACTGCCGCAGCGCGAGATCGGCGGCCAACTCAAGCAGGACGACCTCGTCGCGATCACCGGCTGGGCACGCGAGCGTGGTATCCCGGTCCACATGGACGGCGCGCAGCTCTGGGACGCCACCCTTCTACGACGACCCTCACTGGGATCACCTGCGCCCTCTTCGACAGCGTCTACGTCTCCTTCTACAAGGCACTCGGCGGCATCCGCCGGGAAGCCCGCGCTCGCCGATCCGGCCGACCTGATCGCCGAAGCGCGCGTCTGGCAGAAGCGCCACGGCGGCACCCTGGTGAATGTACCCCTACATCCTCTCGGCGCGGCACGGCCTCCGCACGCGCCTCGACCGCATGGGCACCTACTGGGCGAAGGCCGTCGAAGTCGCCGCCGCGCTCTGCGATCCCCGGCGTCGGATGTCCCCAACCCGCCACAAACGCGCATGTTCCACCTCTACCTCCCCGCCGAGATCGGCCGCCTGCGCAACGCCGCGCTCGACCTCGCCGCCGAGACCGGCACCTGGTCCTTCGACCGCCCCGGCATCCGCCGCTGCCCGGCTACGCCAAGATCGGAGTTCTCCATGCGGCGACGCCACGCTCCGCGTGTCGACCGCGAAATCGCCGACATCTTTCGCGAAATCCTGGCGCGGGCGAACGCCTCGTAGCACTGAGCCGAGCAAAGCCGGGGCGCGAGCAATATCCGCTCGCGCCCCGGCCTGTATACGCCTGCGTGCTCAGACGTTGCTCCACCGCCCCGAGGCAACCGCCGCAGCTGCGGTGCCGATGTATGTCCCATAAACATTCGCCGGAATCGCCACGGAATGTCGCCGTGACGACGCCGTCCGCTTATACCCTTCGCCCAGCGCAACGGCGACGATCCGCTCGCGAGATCCCGGCAGGCATCGACGAAGGTCGTTGGCCCCATTCTCCGGCATACGCGCAGACCGGCGAGACGCGCAGGAAATCACGGCTATCCGTCAGGGTGACCGCCCCCGAGAGCGAGATAGCGCCACCGCGCTCCTCAGTGCGAAACTGGGTGATCTGCAACGCCAGCTGCCACCCTGCGTGCTTCTTCGTTACCTGATCCACTGCGATCATCACCGTAAAACTCGGACACCTGATCGCGCCCATTCAACACGACCGCCAGCGGCGCAGGCTGCCGCACCACCAAGGCGCGCGGCGCAACCCGTGGCGTGGGCGTCCCTCGTCGCGGCGTCGCCTGGGGCGTGCCAGAATCCGCAGTTGGCGTACCACCGCCCGATACCACCGGCGACGACAGCGCGGGCGACGCGGCGGGCATGCCGCGTCATTGGCGACAGACCCGGACAGCGCGCGGCTGGGTCGGCGTGCCGGTGCCCCGGGCCGCGCGACCGGCGTGCCAACCGCACCCGACGCGCCCGGCGCACCACTCGCAGTCGCGCGCGACGCCTCGGGCAGCATCGCCATCCCCACGCTCAGTGCGGCGATGCACACCAGCTGGCAGAGCGCGCGGATCATTCGCCACCGCATCGACCGCATCCCCTCTCGCCCCACCGCGCCCTCAGCTTGCCCGGTTGCCGCGCCGCCGCGCGATACGCCCAATGAGGAGCGTCCCGACCGAACCGAGCGCCAGCACCAGCCCCAGCGTGAGCGCCTGCCTGACCAACCCTGCCACCGGCGATCCGCCACTCGTCGCCTGCGGCGACGGCTGCGCCGCCCCGGCCTGCGCGGGCATCGACGGCGCGGCCAGCGGCGCGGTGGACTGGAAGACCTGCGCGACCTGGCTATCGGTGATGGTGAAATCCTGCTCGTGGGTCGTCGTGCCGCTCGCCCCATAGGCAAGCTCCACCCGCGCGTGGTACGTCCCCGCCCCGAGCGCCCGCTGCTGCACCGACACCGGATACTGAATCGCCGTCTGCGGCAGGAACGTGTCGAGCTTCAGCTCCAGGCGTTGCACCTCCCGACCCTGCGCATCGGTCACAACCAGCGACCCCGACGGCTTGACCATCTGCGTGCCGCTGTTCTGCAAGCCCACCAGCAATTGCTGGTAACCGCGCGCCCCGCCCGTGGTAATCCCCGTCACCTCCACGCGGTCAACGGCGGGACCGGGGAGATTCAGTTGCACCGCCAGGATCGTCAAATTCTGCACATCGACGCGAAAACCCGCATTCTTCGGTCCCGCCCGCTGCGTCTCGCCCTCTTGCAGCGCCAGATCCTGCGCCACGATCCCACCGACATGCTGCCCGGCACGGGCACCGGCAGGAATCGTCACGCGGAACGGCACCACCGCGCTCTCGCCCGGTTGCAGCGTCAATTCGGAAACAGCAAGCGCGATCCACCCGCCCGCATCCTGGCGCGGGGCGGCGGCATCCAGAAAGACCGTGCCGCTCGTCTGACCGGTGGTCGCATCCACGGCGTAGAGCCGCACCGTCCCCGCCGCCGTGCCGCTATTGACCACGCGCACCTGGTTCTCGACCGTCGCGCCTGGGATAGCGTCGAACACGAAGTAGGACTTCGTGGCGGGGTTATTCTTGTCGGACGTGACTGGCTGTAGGCCGAACCTGGCCCCGCCGCTCGCGAGGGTGTGCGCTGCGGTCCCCGCAAGTATCGTGATCAGCAGCGCGACGGCGACGAGGAGGCGATTGACGAGCGACATAGTTCCCCTGTATCTGGTCCAATTCGGCCGGGGCCAGGCGCAACCTTTCGCGCCGGGCACAAACCGGAGTCGGTCACCACCCGCGCCACCGTGACGCTACGGATGGACGCCAGCGGCCCCAAGGTCGCGAAGATCCACCTGGAGACCGAGGGCCGCGTGCCAGGGATCGATCAGGCAACCTTCGCGCAGATCGCCGACGGGACCAAGACCTCCTGCCCGATCTCCCGCCTGCTGACGCCCGGCCTGGAAGAGGTGACAGTCAACGCCAAACTCGTGCAGTAACCCCACCAGATTACGCAATCGGGACCTCCACACGGGGAGGCGAGGTGTGACGACCTCGCCCCCCATTTCCATTCGCCTCGCTCCCTGCCCGACTGTGATAGCATCGCCGCACAACCACCCGGACACCCCGCACAGCAGAGGAGACGCCGATGTCCGCGCCCACCACCACCCGCGATGTCGAAGCGATCCGCCGCGCTTGCACCCGCTCGCTGATGCACCACGGCCTGCGCACCCCGCGCCAGGTCCTCGCCGAACTCGCCGAACTCGCCGATCCCGACCTGACCAACGACACCTACGGCCAGGGCGGGCCGATCACCCCGTTCGAGGCGGAGATCGCCACCCTGCTCGGCAAGGAAGCGGCCCTCTTCCTCCCGAGCGGCACCATGGCGCAGCAGGTCGCGCTCCGCAGTTGGGCCGACCGCCGGGGCGCACGCGGCGTCGCGATGCACCCGCGCAACCACCTCGACGCCATGGAGAAATACGCCTACCAGCACCTCCACGGCCTCCACGGCGTGCAAATCGGCGACCCCGACCGCCTGCTGACGCCCGACGACCTGAAGGGCATCGCCGTGCCGCTCGCCGCCCTCCTGCTCGAACTGCCGCAGCGCGAGATCGGCGGCCAACTCTCCAGCTGGGACGACCTCGTCGCGATCACCGGCTGGGCACGCGAGCGTGGTATCCCGGTCCACATGGACGGCGCGCGGCTCTGGGACGCCGCCCCCTTCTACGAGCGGCCCCTCACCGAGATCACCGCCCTCTTCGACAGCGTTTACGTCTCCTTCTACAAGGCACTCGGCGGCATCGCCGGGGCCGCACTCGCCGGTCCGGCCGACCTGATCGCCGAAGCGCGCGTCTGGCAGAAGCGCCACGGCGGCACCCTGGTCCAGATGTACCCCTACATCCTCTCGGCGCGGCACGGCCTCCGCACGCGCCTCGACCGCATGGGCGACTACTGGGCGAAGGCCGTCGAAGTCGCCGCCGCGCTCTCTGCGATCCCCGGCGTCAAGATCGTCCCCAACCCGCCACAAACGCGCATGTTCCACCTCTACCTCCCCGCCGAGATCGGCCGCCTGCGCAACGCCGCGCTCGACCTCGCCGCCGAGACCGGCACTTGGTCCTTCGACCGCCCCGGCATCACGCCGCTGCCCGGCTACGCCAAGATCGAGTTCTCCGCCGGCGACGCCACGCTCGACGTGCCAACCGACGAAATCGCCGGCATCTTCCGCGAAATCCTCGCGCGGGCGAACGCCTGACAACCACACCTCACAGGCAACAACGGGGCGCGACTGGCTGTCGCTCGCGCCCCGTTCAGTTTCATCATCCCCACGTTTCTCCCCTCTCCCCTCTCTCCTCGTCTCCGCGTCGTTCTCCGCGCCTCTGCGGTCTTCCGTCTCTCTTCTCTCTTCTCTCTTCTCCCCACTCTCTTCTCCCCACTCTCCACTCTCCCCACCCCTCATTCTTGGCGTCCTTGGCGTCTTGGCGGTTCAACCGTCCTTCTTCATCGTCGTATCCCCCCGATCAGCTATAGTTACCCCGCCGTCCGCACCAGCCCCGACACAGGAGCACAACACGCCATGCCCGAACCGAGCGACCTGCGCCACCTCCAGGCAGTCTTCGACCTCGCGCCGGTCGGCATCGCCAACGTCGGGCGCGATGGCCTCTTCTTCCGCGTCAACCGCGCCCTCTGCGAACTCTTCGGGCGCACCGCCGACGGCCTGATCGGGCGCAACGTCGTCGATCTCACCCACCCCGACGACCGCGCCGCCAGCGCCGCCCGCTTCGCCGCGCTGCTCGCCGGGGAGCGCGACTCCTTCTCCGTCGAGAAGCGCCACCTGCGCGCCGACGGCACCCCCTTCTGGACCCGCCTCACCGTCACCGCCATCCGCGAACCCGACGGCGCGCTCGACTACACCGTCTCCCTCTTCGAGGACATCACCGACCGCAAAAACGCCGAACTGGCGTTGCGCGAACGCCACGCCTTCGAGCAGCTGATCACCGACGTCTCCACCACCTTCGTCAACCTGCCCGCCGAGGAGCTGGACGACGGCATCAGCGCCGCCCTCCACTCCATCGGCGAATTCGCCAGGGTCGACCGCTCCTACGTCTTCCTCTTCCGCGACAGCCAGGGGCGTCCCTCCCCCGGCGACCGCCTGATCTCCGACAACACCCACGAATGGTGCGCGCCCGGCATCGAGCCGCAGATCCACCGCCTGCAGGGCATCCGCGCCAATCCGATCCTGCTGAGCGGCGAGACCCTCCATCTTCCCAGCGTCTCCATCCTCTCGAACCCCGACGACCGCGCCCTCTTCGAGATGCAGGGCATCCGCTCGGTCCTCCTCGTCCCGATGATCGATCGCGGGATCTCCATCGGCTTCCTCGGCTTCGACGCCGTCCGCGAAGAGAAAGCCTGGAACGACGAGAGCATCACCCTCCTCACCATCGTCGGCGAGATCTTCGCCAACGCCCTCTCGCGCAGCCGCACCGAGCGCGCCCTGCGCGCCTCCGAGGACCGCTTCCGCACCCTCTTCGAGGAATCGCCCTACGGCATCGCCCTCTACGCACCCGACGGCTGGCTCCGTCAGGCCAACTACGCCTACTACGAGCTCTTCGACCTCTCCCGCAAGCGCACGCCGCGCCACAATCTCCGGCGCGACCCGCAATTTAAGGCCGCCGGGCATCTGCCCCTGATCAAGCGCGCCTTCGCGGGCGACGTCGTCACCCTCCCGCCGCTGCGCTACGACACCAAGAAGTTCGGGGGCCGCGCCCGCTGGGTCGGCGCGTCGATCTACCCCCTGCGCGACGAAGCCAACCACCTGCGCGAGATCGCGGTCATCTTCGAGGACGCCACCGAGCGCAAGACCGCCTACGAGCTGCTCGAAACCCGCGTCGCCGAGCGCACCCGCGAACTGACCACCCTGCTCGGTGTCTCGCACACCGTCGCCTCCACGCTCGACCTCCAGCCGCTGCTCGACCTCATCCTCGACCAACTCCGCGCGGTCGTCGCCTACACCAGCGCCACGATTTATGTCGCGGAGGAGATCGACGCCATCGCCGTCGCCTACCAGGGACCCTTCCCGCGCGACGCCGTCCTCGGCATGCGCGTCTCCCTGGCCGAGATCGAGCAGGTCTGGCCCACCGTCTACGCCGGGCAGCCGCTGATCATCGGTGACCTCCAGGCCCATCCCGAGCAGATCGAACTCGCCCGCGCCTCCTTCGGCGAACAGAGCGAGACCTACTTCGCCTACGCGCACGCCCGCATGTACATCCCCATGCTGGTGCAAGATCGTTTCGTCGGCCTGCTCAGCCTCACGCACGAAGAAGCGGGCTACTACATCGCCGCCCACGGCCGCCTCGCCCTCGCCTTCGCCCAGCAGGCCGCCATCGCCATCGAGAACGCCCGCCTCTACGCCCGCGCGCAGGAGTTCGCCGTCCTCGAAGAGCGCCAGCGCCTCGCCCGCGAATTGCACGACTCCGTCTCGCAGGCGCTCTACGGCATCGCGCTCGGGGCGCGCACCGCCCGCACCCTGCTCGACCGCGACCCCGCCCGCGTCGCCCAGCCGCTCGACTACGTCCTCTCCCTCGCCGAAGCGGGCCTCACCGAGATGCGCGCCCTGATCTTCGAACTCCGCCCCGAATCCCTCGCCACCGAAGGACTCTGCGCCGCCTTCACGAAAGTGGCGGACGCCCTGCGCGCCCGCCACCACCTCGCCGTCGAAGTCGAATTAGACGAGGAACCGACCATCCCCCTGCCGCTGAAAGAAGCCTTCTACCGCATCGCCCAGGAGGCGACCAACAACACCGTCAAGCACGCCCGCGCCCGCAACGTCGCCATCCGCTTCGTCCGCGACAACGGCACCTGCCACCTCACCATCCGCGACGACGGCGTCGGCTTCGACCCGCGCGACGACTTCGCCGGCCACTTCGGCCTCACCTCCATGCGCGAACGCGCCACCCGCCTCGGCGGCACCCTCGCCGTCGAAAGCGCCCCCGGCACCGGCACCACCGTCAGCGTCCGCGTCCCCGTCCGGGCCTGATCGGCCAATTACTGAGGCGGGGAGCGAACCGGTGCCGGGCGTACTGGCCACCCGCAGCCGGTCCGCGCCCTTCTCCGACAATTCAATGCGTACGCAGCCGACGCGGGGCTTGACAATGGTCAGGCGCGGGTGTATTCTCCCGATCAGTTAATTAACCAATCGGTAAAATATGACGGGGCGATGATCCATGGCGGCCGACCAGCTGACCGACACATTTATGGCCCTCGCCGACCCGACGCGGCGCGCGATCCTCGCCCGCCTAGCGCAAGGCGAGGCGACGGTTTTGGAGTTGGCCGCGCCCTTCGCGCTGAGTCTGCCCGCCATCTCCAAGCACCTGCGGGTGCTGCGCCGCGCCGGGCTGGTCGCGCAAGGACGGCGGGCGCAGTGGCGACCCTGCCAACTCGTGGCGGCCCCGCTACGAGAAGCCGCCGACTGGCTGGAGTACTACCGACAGTTCTGGGAGGGGAGCTTCGATCGCCTGGACGACTACTTGCGCGCGTTGCAGCAGGCGGAGGAGCCAGGGGAGGAGCATGGCCGAGGGACATGACCCCCGCCCGGCGGCGGGGGAGCGGGAGATCGTCATCGCGCGTACGTTCGACGCGCCGCGCACACTCATCTTCCGTGTCTGGACCGAACCGGAGCATCTGCGGCGCTGGTTTGGGCCACTCGGCTCGACACTGACGGTCTGCACCATCGATCTCCGCCCCGGCGGCATCTGGCACTATTGCCTCCGCGACTCCTCGGGCGCGGAAACGTGGGGCCGGGCCGTCTACCGCGAGATCATCCCGCCGGAGCGGCTCGTCTTCGCCGACAGCTTCTCCGATGCGGCGGGCCACCTGGTCGAACCGACGCGCTACGGGATGAGTCCGGGCTATCCCGGCGAGGTGCTGGTGACGGTGACGTTCGACGAGCGCGACGGCAAGACGCTGCTCACCTTGCGCCTCGCCATCGAGACCGCGCCCGGCGCGGAGCGGGAGGCCTTCCGGCAGGGCTGGAACGAATCGCTCGACCGGCTCGCCGAAGCCCTACCTAGCACCAGGGACGTGGGCGGCGACGGTCGTGACGAGGGCATCTGACACGATTCACGACGAGATCAGCAGAGAACGATCACGGGAGGTGGCAATGGCTGCATCGGTGCTCTACATGTCGATGTCCCTCGACGGGTACATCGCCGGCCCGAACGACGAAGTGGGCAACCCCGGCGGCGACGGTTTCGACCGGCTCCACGAGTGGTACGGGGACTTCTCCCGGCCAACCGGGCCGACCGGGCAATTGTGGGACGAATGGAACACGCCCGGCGCGATACTGGCGGGGCGGCGTACCGTGGAGCAAGTCGATCACTGGGGCGGCGATAATCACGGCTGCCCGATCTTCGTGCCCAGCCATCGGCCGCCCGGCCCTTCGGTGGCGAACTATCCGCTGGTGACCTATGTGCGCGACGGGATCGAGCGCGCGATGGCCCAGGCGAAGGCCGCCGCCGGAGATCGGAATGTGCTCGTGCTCGGTGCCTACACGGCGCAACGTGCGCTCGAAGCCGGAGTGCTGGACGAGTTGCAGATCCACCAGATCCCGGTGCTGCTCGGCGGTGGCCGTCGGCTCTTCGAGGTGCTACCATCGCGCATCGAATTGGAGGTCGTGCGGGCGATCGACACGCCGCAGGCCACCCATATCCGCTACCGAGTCCGGCGGTAAGCGGCGGCCCTGCGGCCGTCAAGTCGGGCGAGGGCAATGATGGCAGGCGCAACGCCCGCAGCGGTCTCGAGCAGCGGGTCGCCGCCCCGAACCAGTTCATGGCAATCGGCACCGCCGACGATGGGCGACAAGAGAACCCGGTGAACCCCAGGAACCCATTCTCCCGCGCTGGCGCGGGAGTACCCTTCGTCTTTACGCTTCCGACTCAATCGAACTTCATCGAGAAAAGCATCGGCCCAAAGTGCGTCTTCTCCACGTCGTCATAGCTTGCCCTGGGGGCGAGCGTGAATATCCACCAGGGCCGATCATGTGAGACGCCGAAGAACATCTGCAACCGCGACGCAATACCGTAGTAGGTACAGTGGGCATTGAGTGTGATGAAGTCGCTCTGCGCAATCGAGGTATGCGTCACCCCGTCAAAGGTAGCGATTCCGTCGCATGTACCCGCGAACGGCCCGTTTCGACCCAGCGGCCAAGCCTTCGCAAAATACTGCTGAATCTCGGCGTCACTCCGCTCCAGCAACGTGGGCAGTATTCCGTTCAGCAAATCTTGCTGCCCAACGTTCAGGAAGGCGTA
The DNA here is from genome assembly GCA_046328475.1 of Chloroflexia bacterium. Lineage (GTDB taxonomy): Bacteria > Chloroflexota > Chloroflexia > Thermomicrobiales > CADCWN01 > CADCWN01. The sequence continues at coordinate 65,852 of JAXLWN010000038.1, forward strand.
TCCTCCCGGCACAGAGGTGGAGAAGGCGAGGGCATAGCCGCCATTAAACTCTTGGCGGTAGACACCCCAACCACCGTCATAGTTAACAACAACCGGCACCGATGTCCCGACGTAGATGCGCCAGCCCTCCGGAATGCGCCCGTTGGCGTGCAACGCCACCGTCGCGGTCGGCTGCACCGTCGCTGTCGGTGGAAGTGGTGTCGGGGCTACCGTTGCGGTTGCCGTGA
>JAXLWN010000039.1:0-63626 GCA_046328475.1 Chloroflexia bacterium
CACCCGTCGCCAGTATCTCGCCCAGCATCCCCAGCCGGTCAAATTCGCGCAGCGCATCCGACCAAAGCAAGTGCGTCGAGAGCGTATCGCTCGGGAACGTCGCCCCATCGATCAGCAGCACCCGCCACCCGCGCCGCGCCAGCCCCAGCGCCGTCGCGCTCCCCGCCACCCGCGCCCCGACGACAATCGCGTCGTATTCTCCCGCATCCCGTTGCATAATCTCCCTCGCAATTGCCTTGCGCCTGCTCCCCGCGCATACCGCATCTCCGGCCTACGCAATCCTGTCCCGAGTCAGCCGCGATTCGCTTGCATGGTACAATAGCAGCATCGGTCGGCAGGTTGACGCACACGAAGGAGTCAGGCGGCGAGAACATGCGAGGCGACCTGGGCACACAGCGGCATATCCGCGAGGCCGTGACCCGCCTCGTACCGCGCACCCTCCCGCCGACGCTCGACCGTCTGGCGCTGGCGGCCAATATCCCCGCCGATCGCATCATCAAGCTCGATCAGAACGAAAACCCCTACGGCTCCTCGCTGCGCGTGCAGGAGGCTCTCGCCGCATACGATCGCTTCCACCTCTACCCCGACCCCGAGGGGCGCGCGGTGCGCGAGCGCCTGGCGACCTACACCGGCATGCCCGCCGAGCGCATCATGCTGGGCAATGGTGCCGACGAGCTCATCGACCTCGTCTACCTGCTCACCGTCGATCCGGGCGACGAGGTGCTGGTCGCCACGCCGACCTTCGATCTCTACGGCACGCGCGCCGAACTGCGCGGCGCGCGGGTCATCGAAGTACCGCGCCTCCCCGACTTCAGCCTCGATATCGACGCGATGGTGCAGGCGACCACACTGCGCACGAAGGTGATCACCCTCGTCTCCCCGAACAACCCCACCGGCAACGCGATCACGACCGAGCAGCTCGTGCGCCTGCTGCGCCTCGGGCCGCTGGTCGTCCTCGACGAGGCCTACTACGAATTCGCCGAGCGCTCGTTCCTGCCGCTCGCGCGCGAGTTCGACAACCTGATCGTCCTGCGCACCTTCAGCAAGTGGGCCGGCTTGGCGGGCTTGCGCCTCGGCTACGGCATCTTCCCCGCCGAATTCATGCCCTATCTCTGGAGAATCAAGTCGCCCTACAACGTCAATGCCGCCGCGCTCGTCGCCGCGCTCGCCACCTTCGAAGATCTCGATTGGCTGCGCTCGACCGTCGTGCGCATCCGCGTCGAGCGTGCGCGCCTCTACCGCCAGCTCCGCAAGCTGTCGATCATCCAGCCCTACCCGTCGCAGGGGAATTTCATCTTCTGCCGGGTGCTGCACGGCGAAGCCGGGGCGGTCCGCGAACGCCTCGCCGATAGCGGCATCATCGTGCGCGGCTACGACGCCGCGCTCTCCGGCTACCTGCGGATCAGCGTCGGTCGCCCCGAAGACACGGACGCGCTGATGAAAGCCCTGCTTTCCCTCGCCGAGCGCATCTGAGCCACACGTTTCACAGCTGCATTGTTGTTCAGCGGTTTCAAGAGAGGTCGCCGCGCGAAGCGTCGGCATCACGCGATGCCCATGTGCGGCGGGGGGTGCCTGCAGGGCATTCGCCACTGGCTTCAGCTTCCTGCAGGCGAGCAAGAACCCTGCTAATCGACGACTTCGTCGCTGTGGCGCACGATGCGCGGGTTGCGAATGATCGTGCGGGGCATCGCCAGGACAGCGCGCGGGCTCTCGCCGTTCGTGATCAGCGCCAGGCAGGCAACGAGCATCATCCAACCGAAAATGCACACAGGGATGGCGGCGGCAGCAGTCACAGTCAGCAGGGTGTTGTCCATCGCGAAGCGCACTCCTCTACAAGCTGCCCTCAAGATCGGCGGTCGAGGGCAACAACCTCACACACCAAGCAAATACGGCGTCTAGCACCGTTGCGTCAACACCCAATTCGTGCTGCTTGTGGAGATAGTGTAAAGGCCAGAATGCGCCCTGTCTAGTACGCAATACCGGAATCAACCGCAAAGTACCAACACCCCATCGGGACCGCCCAGGACGGAAGGCCAGAAACGCCGGTCACAAACCACCACCAGTACCACCCGCCGCGTGCAGACCAGTCATTCGTACTTCGTCGTTCGTACTTCGTACTTCTCTCACGACTCACGACTCACGACTCACGACTGATCAAACTCACCCCCGTCATATCCCCCGCCTTCGGCAGCCCGAGGAGATCGAGCAACGTCGGCGCGACATCCGCCAGCCGCCCGTCATGCCGGAGCGTCGCCCGGCGGAGCGGATCGCCTTCCGGCGACGCGAGCCACACCGGGACCGGATTCGTCGTGTGCGCAGTATGCGGCTTGCCGGTCGCCTCGTCGATCATCACCTCCGCGTTGCCGTGGTCGGCCGTGATAATCGCCGCGCCGCCTGCCGCCAGAATCGCGTCCACCAGCCGCCCCCCCTGGGTATCGGCCGTCTCGCAGGCGGCGATCGCGGCGGCGAGCACGCCGGTGTGGCCGACCATGTCCGGATTTGCGAAGTTCACGATGATGAAGTCGAACTTGCCCGATTCCACCGCCGCGATCGCCGCGTCGGCGACCCCCGCCGCGCTCATCTCCGGCTTATAGTCATATGTCGGCACATCGGCACCCTTCGGGGAAGGAATCAGCGCCCGCTCCTCGCCGGGGAAGGGCTCTTCACGCCCGCCGTTGAAGAAAAACGTCACGTGGGGATACTTCTCCGTCTCCGCCGAGTGGAACTGGCGCAGCCCATGCGCCGAGACGACCGCCGCGATCGGCTCCCGCACATCGTGCGGCGGGAAGGCGATTTCGACCGGCAACCCAGCCTCGTACTCCGTCATGGTGACATAATATAGGTCGTTTGGCACCGTCGTGCGCGCAAACCCGTCGAAGTCGCGGTCGATCAACGCATGGGTCAATTCGCGCGCCCGGTCGTTGCGGAAGTTCGTGAAGACAACCGCGTCGCCATCGCGGATCGTGGCGATCGGCACGCCATCCCCCCCGGTAATGACCGTCGGCTTGAGAAATTCGTCGCCACGGGGATCGCTTGCGTAAGACTGCGCCAGCGCCTCGCCCGCGCTCGCGGCGGTCTCGCCCCGTCCTTCGGTCATCGCCGCGTAGGCCAGCGCCACGCGATCCCAGCGATGGTCGCGATCCATCGCGTAATAACGCCCGGAAATCGTCGCAATCCGCCCGGTGCCGAGCGATGTTAGATATGCCTCCAGGTCGCGCACAAACCCCTGCGCGCTGTCCGGCGGCGTGTCGCGACCATCGGTGAACGGGTGCAGGTAGACCCGGTCCAGTCCGCGATCGTGCGCCAGCTGGAGCACCGCGCGCAGGTGGGCATCCGACGCGTGGACCCCCCCATTCCCCAGTAACCCGAGCAGGTGGAGCGCCGTGCCGCGCGCCTTCGCGTGCTCGATCGCCCCGATCAGCGCCGGGTTGTCGAAGAACGAACCATCCTCAATCGCCTTATCGAGTCGCGTGATCCACTGATCGACCACGAAACCCGCGCCGAGATTGAGGTGCCCGACCTCCGAGTTCCCCATCTGCCCGGTCGGCAGCCCCACATCCCGCCCGGACGCGGTCAACTCGGTGTAGGGGAACGCCCCATTCCAGCGCTCGACATTCGGGGTCCGCGCGAGGCGCACGGCGTTGCCGGGGTACGGCCGATAGACGCCGAAGCCGTCGAGAATAATGAGCGCCACCGGCCGATGTCGCGCCACCCCAGTCATTGCCGCCCCCTCCTCGTGCCCGCTCACTCGCGCCGCCACCGGCGAGTATAGCGCATCACCCTCTCTCTCCGGGCGCAAACGCAGCGGGCCGGGGCGACGTATATCGCCCCGGCCCGACCTCAGTCCATACACAACGCCTGCGAGCTACTGCCCCGCATTCTGCGCGGACTGGAGCGCCTGGTAGAGGACCAGGGCGACCCAGGCGCGCGGCGCGGGCTGGTTCCAGCCACTCTGCGTGCTGGGCGCATCCGGGATCGTCCCCGCGTAGAAGTGGTAGGTCCGCACGTCGCGCTGGTGGACCGTCGGCACCCCGGAATAGGGCAAATCCCCGTTCGGCTGCGACTGCCAGGCAAAATCCTCGTCCAGCTTGAGGGCGCGCGAGACGAAGCTGATCACCTGGGCGTAGCTCACCTTGTCGTTCGGGCCGAAGCAGGGATAGGTCTTCCCCTTGGAAGCGCAGGCGGCAGAGTCGTAGCCACTGGCGACGCAGACTCCGTTGCCGTCGCACTTGTTCGCCAGGACGAGCGAAGAGTCGCGCAGTTCGCCGGCGAGCGCGCCGAAATCGGTGAAGCCCTTCGACCCCTTCGGCTCATCGCGCCACTGCAGGGCGCGGACGATGAACGCCGAGACCTGGGCGCGCTGCACGTCGTCATCCGGCCCGAAGGTGGGCGGTGTTGTGCCATAGCCCCGGATGATGTTCTGCCTGGTCAACTCCGCGATGGCCGCGCAAGCGGAATCGTCCTGGTGGACATCGGCGAAGCTGGCGCAGCGATCCTCGGGCAGCACGAAGCCCCGCAGCGAGGTGAAGTAGACCGTGCTGCTGCTCCCGTGCGCATAGGCCACGTATGCCTTGCCGAGCTCGGGATCGGCACTCACCCACGCCGCTTGCGCGCCACCGTCCGGGCTGGCCAGCGTCTTGGTGCTGCCCCAGTGCGCGCCCTGATCGACGCTGGTGACGTAGTCGATCCGACCCTTCGTGTCGTTGTCGAACACGACGATCAACTGCCCGGGCGACCAGGCAATTCGCGCGTCGTAGGAATTGCCCGCCGCCTCGACGATCCTCGTCGCCACGCCAAAGGCCGTCGCCCCCGGTCCCGCCTTCTTCGCGTAGTAGATGCCGTTGCTGTCCTTGATATAGGCAACGTGGACATCGCCGGTGCCCGGATCCACCGTCAGGCTGAAGTTGCCAGCATTGCTGCTGCCGGGGATCGCCGCCTCCGCGCTGAACGTATTGTCGGTGGAGTTGTAGTAGGCGTAACCCCGGCTCCGGTTACCATTCTTGAAGGCGAAATTGACGTACCCGGCGTTGTCCACGCCGACGCGCGGCTCGCCCCCCGCGCCGCTGGCGCGGAAGATCTCCTCGGGACTCCAGCCATTCAGCCAACTGAGCAGGCGAACCTCGCCCGGGACATTGTCCCCCCTGTACTTGTGGTAGACCAGCCAGACGCGCCCATCGTCGTCGGCCGCCAGATCCGGCGCGTCGCCATTGCCGGAAACCTGGGTGATCTCGCTCCAGTTGTGGTCCGAATTCCGGAAGCGATGCATGATCTCGAGCGAACCGCTGCTCGTCTTCTGCTGCCAGACAACGTGCAGGTTATTGTTGGAGTCGAAGGCGCACCGCGTGCCCCCGGCGCCGCCATAAACCGCGTTCGAGACCTGGAAGGCGGTCGAGCCGAGCGCCGGGTTCCACGTACCTCCCAACACATCGAGGATGCGCACCCAGGCTTGCGCCGATGCCACCCCAAACTGCGACCATGCAACACAGACGGTGTTGCCATTCTTGCTCACCCCGGTCGCAATCCCATGGGTCTGGTTCATGCTCGAAACATCGATCCCCTCACTCGCGGAGACCGCAAGCGGTGCCCGGAAGCCGCCAAGGGCGGCGATGAGGGCAACAATCGGTAAGACGAGCTTCCAGCGGCGCTGCCGACGTACCACGATACCCCTCGCTCCTCCTGGTTGGAAAGAACACCGCCCGGCGTCGGTCGCCGGGGGGGCGCATCGTGGGTCACGGGCATACACAGCAGAGGTAGGCAACCGTCCATGCTGGCGAAAGCACGACCGAGACCTCTGCCACCGACCGCTATCGAACCACTCCAACCACTGTTGCGCGGGAGTATAGCGTATCGCCCGGTACGAGCGTACCAGCGAGGTGGGCGCGACAGCTGTCGCGCCCACCTCCCCACTGTCTCGATGATTACCGCCTGCGCGCCAGCGCGGCGCGTTGAGCGCCTGGTAGAGCACCTGGGCGACCCAGGTGCGCGGCGCGCCTGGATTCCAGCCCCTCCTCAGTGCTCGGCATCGGCACGGCCGTCACCTGGCCCGCATAGTAGTCGTAGGTGCGGACATCGCTCTCGTGGACAGCCGGGACGCCGCTGTACGGGTCATCCTCGGTCTGCCGCACCCACTGCCCATCGAAGATGAAGGACCGCGTGATGAACGCGAGCACCTGGGCGTAGCTCACGCCGTCGTTGGGGCCGAAGCGGCCGTCGCCGTAGCCCCGACCGACGCAAGTGGAGGTATCCTGCGGGTTCGTGCAGGCGTTGGCGAGGATGAGCGACGCCGTCTGCAAGCTCCCGGTCAGGTCACCGAAGTCGCTGAACGTATTCGGGGAGGTCGGCCGGTTCTGCCACTCCAGGGCACGGACCAGGAAGGCCGCCATCTCGGCGCGCGTGACCGGCTTGTTCGGCCCGAACGTCGGCGGGGTGGTGTCGTACCCGTTGATCACCCCTGCCGTGGACAGCGACTGGATCGCGGGGCACGCCGGACCCCGGTTATCGACATCGGCGAAGTTGGCGCAGCGGTACCGCGGGGGGATGATGCCCGCCAGGGTGGTCAGGTAGACCGTGCCATCGCCACGGTGGGCATAAGCCACGTAAGTATTCCCGTTCTCGTCGGCAACGACCCAGGGGCTCTCCGCGCCGCCGCCGCCATTGGCGCTACCGGACGGATCGGCCAGGTTCTGGACGCCAGACCAACCATTGCCCTGGTTGTCCGCAGTCACGTAGTCGATGCGATCCTTGTTGCCGCTATCGAAGACGATGATCATCCTGGCGTCCGACCAGTAGACCTGCGGATTCAGGGCGCGGTCATCGGCATTGGCGACGTTGCTCGCGCCGCTGAAGCTCAGCGAAGCCGAACCGGACTTCTTGGAATAGAAGATCCGGTTAAAATCCTTGGAGTAGACCACATGGACATCGCCATCAACCGGATTCACCGCCAGGCTGAAGTTTCCGGAATTGTTGCTACCGGGGATGCCCACTTCCTGGCTGAACTGGCCGGTGTTGTTATTGTAGTAGGCGTAGCCCCGGCCACTGCCACCATTCTTGAAGGCGAAGTGGACGTAGCCGTTGTAGTCCGCCGCAACGCGGGGTTCTCCGCCCGCACCGCTGGCCGTGAACGACTTCTCGGAGCCGTAGTTGCCGGTCTGCCAGCTGCGCAGGCGAATATCACCAGGCGCATTGTCGCCGTTGAACTTGTGATAGCTGATCCAGACCCGCCCGGCGTTATCAGCGGAGATATCCGGAGCATCCCCGTTGTCCGACACCTGGTTGATGCCGCTCCAGTTGCCATCGGTCGAGCGGTAGCGGTGCATGATCTCCAGCGGCCCGCTGCCCGACTTCTGCTGCCAGACGACGTGGAGCCTGCCAACCGAGTCGAACGTGCAGCGCGTGCCCGCAGTACCACCATTGCCGGCACTGGAGACCTGCATGACCGAACCGAACGTGCTCGTCGTCACATCGTAGATACGCACCCAGGCCTGCGGTGATTCGACGTCAAATTGCGACCAGACGACACAAACCGTGCGCCCATCCTGACTTATCCCATCCGCGATGGCGTGGGTCTGCCCCATGTTCGAGGCGTTGACCCCGTCTGCGGCGGAGGCCATTTGGGGTGCCCAGAACCCGCCGAAGGCGGCGAGGAAGGCGAGGATTGGAAGCAATACCTTCCAACGGCGCTGCTGACGTGCCACGATTACCCTTGCTCCTACTGGATAGACAGTAATCCGCCCAGCGTCCATCGCCGGGGGCCGCATCGAAGGCCGCGGCCACTGCCAGCACGCGCGGTCGCCCGCCCGCCCTGGCGAAAGCACGACCAAAAGTCACTGCCCCCGCGAACTCCTCCCTCTGTCGCGGGGAAACCACCACTGGCTACACTTGCGATCAGCATAGTGACCGTTGGTAGCATCCGTCAATCACAAGAAAGTACTGACGTACTTATGCTTATGGACGGATAGACCGCTTGGCCGTGACCGATTGTGACCAAAGTACTGGATACCATGAACGCCGCGAATAGAACGCGCGAGGGCTCACGCGGTTGCGCGTTATGGAGCGGTATTCTGGTGGCGGAAAAGAGCGAGGCTGTTCGGTCTCGTATGAGACAATGCAGAGACTATTCGAGAGCCATCGGTACCGAGGCCGCAGCGTCGTCCTTTTGGCTGATCCGCTCGGACACGATGTAATGCGGGCGGCGCTTCACCTCGTCGTAGATCCGCCCCAGGTACTCGCCGAGGATCCCGATCGTGATCAACTGGATGCCGCTGAGGAAAAAAATCGCGACCGTCGGCGTGGTGAACCCGAGCACAACATTGATGCTGAGCACGCGCATGATCACCAGGATCGCGCCGTAGACGAACGAGAAGACGCTGACGATAAAGCCGAAGAGCCAGCTCAAGCGCAGCGGTTTGTAACTGAACGAGAAAACCGCGTCGAAACCATAGCGCAGCAACCGCCGCACCGTCTGCTTCGGCTCGCCCGCCGCCCGCGCCGCCCGGTCATACCAGACCGTCCTCTGCCGGAAGCCGACCCAGCTCCGCATCCCCGGCAGGAACCGGTTGCGCTCGCGCAGGCCGATCAGTTCATCCGCCGCGCGGCGGTCGAGCAGGCCGAAGATGCCAGTGTCGGGGTCGATCGGGAAGTCGCTGACGAGTCCGAAGAGGCGATGAAAGAGCCGGAAGCCGATCCCGCGCGTCCCCGAATCCTGCCGCGAGCGCCGCCGCGCCACCACCACCTGAAACCCGCCGCGCCACTCCCGCAGCAAATCGGGGATGATCTCCGGCGGATCTTGCAAATCACCATCCATCAGGATGACCGCCCGGCCACGCGCCGCCTCCAGCCCCGCCGTCACCGCCGCCTGGTGCCCGAAGTTGCGCGACAGGTCGATCGCCACCACGCGCGGGTCGTTCGCCGCCAGTTCGCGCAACTGCGCCAGCGTCCCATCGGTGCTGCCATCGTTGACGAAGACGATCTCGTAGTTCGGTTCGCCCGCCAGCGCCGCCGTCAGCCGCGCGTAAAGCGTCGGCAGCACCGCCTCCTCGTCATAAAGCGGGATGGCGACCGAGAGCGTCGGGCGCTCCTCCCGTGTCGTCGGCATGACTCCCTCGTTCGGCGAAGCTGCTCGCGCTGCACGGGCGACCCTGTACGGACGGCATTCTAGCAGATCGACCAGGGGTGTACTATCGCCTGCTCAGTATCGGTGTGTCGCGCATGGCCCCCGTTACACCAGTCGCCTATAATCCTTCCCCGGTGGTCATCTTGGCCGTATCCGATGCCAGAAGGAGCAGGCGTGACCCAGCAACCGACAACATCGTCCAGCTCCTCGACCGTCTGGCTCCTCCGCCTCGGACCGCCACTCCTCTACTTCGCGATCGCCTTTGTCTTCTTGCTTCCCCTGCCGCTCCATCTTTCCAGCATGGTCATCAAGGAGAGCCCCGACATCTGGATCCACCTCTGGTGGATGTGGCAGGTCCGCGAATCGGTCCTCCACGGCCAGAACCCCTACGAAACCGTCCGCGTCTTCCACCGTCCGGCGCACCCCTCTACCTGATGGGCCAGGATATGGTCACGGCCCTCTTTTCCCATCCCCTTCCAGGGCATCTTCGGGCTCGTCGCCACCTACAACCTGCTCACGCTGCTCGCCGTGCCATTCGGTGCCTGGGCGATGTACCTCCTGGCGCTCGACGTGACCGACTCGCGCGCGGGCGCGCTCGTCGCCGGGGCGATCTTCGGCTTCGCGCCGCTCCAGAGCAGCCTGCTCAACCTCGGGCAGATGGAATACGTCAACATCGGCTTCCTGCCCCTCGCCATTCTCTTCCTGCTGCGCCTGCGCCGCGACCAGCGCCTCTCTATGCCGCTGATCGGCGCGATCCTGGCGGTGCTGACGATCCTCTCCTCCTGGTATCAGGGCATGTTCCTCTTCCTCTTCGCCGCCTGGTATGTCGCCTACGAATTGCTCTCCCTCGCCTGGCGTCGTCGCTGGGACGAACTGCGCCCATTCATCACGCAACTCGCCATATACGGCTTTGCCGCCCTCGTGCTAATCTCTCCGGTCCTGATCCCGACGATCCGCCTCGCCGCCAATTCACGCTTCGCCGTCACCACCCGCGAAGCCATCGCCTACAGCGCGCTCGCGCCGCTGGAACCGTTCAAGGCCAACACGCTCAACCCGCTCGTCGGCGCGGCGCGCACCAATCTCTCCTACGCGATCGGCTATATCACGCTGGCCTTGGCATTGGTCGGCCTCTGGCGCGTGCGCCGCAAGGGTCTCTTCTGGGTGCTGACGATCCTCATCTTCTACTCCCTGGCGCTTGGCCCCTTCCTCAAGCTCGGCGATCGCCAGCTCGATCTCCCCTTCCTCCCCTACAACATTCTGTATAGGCTGCCGATGGGCAACATCTCGCGCGTGCCGCTCCGCTTCCTCATCCTGATCACCCTGTCGCTCGCGATCCTCGCCGCCTGGGGCGTCGGCTGGCTCGCCGACTGGCTACCCAGTCGCCTGCCGCGCCGCGCCGCGCTTGCCCGCTTCGCCGCGCCCGCGCTGGCCCTGGTCCTGCTCCTGGCCGAACTCTTCCCCGCCCCGCGTCCCCTGGCGAGCGCCGCGACCGACCCCTACTACGCCCAACTCGCCGTCGGACCACCCGGCGCGATCTACGAACTCCCCTACGACGACCGCGCGATCGCGATGTACCGCGCCACGGTCCACGACCGCCCGCTGATCGGCGGCTACGTCTCCCGCCCGGTCCCCTACCCGCTGCTGAACGGCGTGCCGGTGATCTACCACCTGCGCGCCCGCGCCGACGACATCCTCGCCGACCTCAACGCGCCCGACATCATCGACCAGCCCTCACCCGCCGGTCTCGCGGTCGACATCCTCGACACCTACGACATCCGCCACGTCATCATCCGCCGCGACGCGACGATCGCGCCCGACCAACTCGCCGCGCTCATCGCGGCGCTAGAAAAGCTCCTCCCCGCCAACACCATCGTCCACGACGAGCCCGCGTTCCGCGACTACCTCATCCCGCACGCGGCGCGCAGCGGCATCGTCACCGGCATCGGCGCGGGCTGGTACGCCTCCGAGCGCCGCTCCGACACCGGCAAACGCTTCCGCTGGGCCAACGGCGACGCCACCCTGCCGATTACCCTGCTGGACGACGCGCCGCGCACCGCCACCGTCACCGCGACCATCTTCAGCTACAACCGCCCGGCCACCGTCGATATCTTCCTCAACGGCCACCCGCTCACGACCGTGCTCGCCACCCCCGGCGAGCAGACGATCACGCTCGACCTCAACCTCCAGCACGGTTACAACGAACTGCGCCTGCACGCCCGCGAAGCCCCGCTCAGCCCGGAACAGGTCGCCCCAGGCTCACGCGACACCCGCACCCTCAGCTTCGCCCTCGCCGACGTGAAAATCGGCGCACCGTAAACCCTCTGGCACCCGTCGCGCACCCAACGGATCGCGAATTGCGATAATCTACGACGACGCATCAACCTTCGAACTTTCGAACCGTAACCCTCGAACCGTGAACGTTGAACTTCGAACCCGCCCCCAGGAGGCCCCATGAACGCCAATCAGATCGGATTGCAGATGTACACCCTGCGCAGCCACACCGCCCAGGACATGGCCGGGACGCTGCGGCAGGTCGCGGCGATGGGCTACCCTTCGGTTGAACTCGCCGGCTACGGCGGGCTGAGCGTCGCCGAAATCGGCGCGGTCCTCAGCGAGACCGGGCTGCGCGCGATGGGTGCGCACGTCGGCTACGCGCAGTTCGATACGCGCGCCGCCGAAGTAATCGCAGAACTGCGCACCCTCGGCTGCGAGTACTCCATCGTCCCCTCGCTACCGAACGAGTTCCGCGAGGATGCCGACCAGGCGAAGCGCGCGGTCGAGCAATTCAACCGCTGGGCCACGCTCTGCCGCGACGCCGGGCTGCGCTTCGCCTACCACAACCACCACTTCGAGTTCAATCCGCTCGGCGACGGCACCCTCTACGACCTCATCGTCAACGGCACCGACCCCGCAACGGTCGATCTGGAAGTGGATGCCTTCTGGGCACACTACGCCGGTGTCTCCCCGGTCGCGGTCATCGAGCGGCTCGGCCAGCGCGCCTCGGTCATCCACCTGAAGGACATGGCCCCCGGCGAGCACCGCGCCGACGCCCCGGTCGGCTCGGGCATCATGAACTGGGCCGACATCCTCGCCGCCGGTCGCGCGGTCGGCGCACGCTGGTACATCGTCGAGCAGGACCACCCGCAGAATCCCCTGGCGGACGTGGAGACCAGCCTGCGATACTTGCAAAGTGTGGCACAATAGCACGACGCGGGCAGTTGCAGAGCGGTCGCCATGGTGGCCGTACACGCCTGATCATCCTCGGACCAGAGTTCGACAACTTCGTGGACGACGACGAGGAGACGCTTGTGGGCAGCTCATTCCACCAGGACGCGATCAACGGGACTACGACGGCGTGCGGAACTACCGCGACCGCCACGATCTACCCCTGGTTCGTCCCGGCAACCAGATCAAGCTGCTCATCCCGCGACGGGACGGCAGGCCCGCCGCCGCCCCGTCGCCCGATATCCTCATCCACCCGACGCTCGGTGTGGAGGGGCGCTACTCGCTCAACCTCGCCACCGATGGCCCGCCGGGTCTGGTCATGGAATTCCTCAGCCCCGCGACCGCCCGTTCGCGCGATCTCAATGCGCAAGCACCAGATGGCAAGCCACGGCTCTATGAGGCGTGCGGCATCCCGGAATATCTCACCTTCGATGCGTTATCCGACTACGTGCCTGGTCAGATTCGGGCCTGGCGACTCGGTCCAGCGGGCACCTACATCCCCTGGGAACCGGACGCCTCGGGTCATTGGGTGAGTGCGGTTCTCGGCATCTCATTCGTTCCAGCTGGGCGATGGCTCGATGTCTACGACGGCCAGCGCCAGCGCGTACCACGCAACGAGGACGTGAATCGCCTTATCGATGAGGCTGCGGCGTTGCGAGTCGAACAGGAACACATCGCCCGCGAGAACGCAGCACTGCGCGAGGAACTACGCCGCCTGCGCGGCGAGGAATAGTGGGTGTGCCCGTAGCGGGCACGGTAGTGGGAGCTGGAGATGGAGAAGACCCAGGTTGGGGTGATCGGTTGCGGCACGATCAGCGGCATCTATCTTAAGAATAGCAAGTGGTTCGACACCTTCGAGATCGTCGCCTGCGCCGACCTCTACATGCCGAATGCCGAGGCGCGGGCGAAGGAGTTCAGCATCCCGCGCGTCTGCACCGTGGACGAATTGCTGGCCGACCCCGAGATCAGCGTCGTCCTCAACCTGACCATACCGCAGGCGCACGCCGAGGTCGCGCTGCGCACCGTGCGCGCCGGGAAATCGGTCTACAACGAGAAGCCGTTGACCCTGACGCGCGAGGAGGGTCAGCAACTCCTGGCCGAAGCGCGTGCCCGGGGCATCCGCGTCTCCTGCGCCCCCGACACCTTCCTCGGCTCCGGCATCCAGACCTGCCGCCAGCTGATCGACGAGGGCGCAATCGGCGCGCCGGTCGCCGCCACCGCCTTTTTCGCCAGCCACGGCCCCGAGGGGTGGCATCCGAACCCCGAATTCTACTACCAGCCCGGTGCCGGCCCGATGTTCGACATGGGGCCGTACTACCTCACCGCGCTGATCTCGCTGATCGGCCCGGTGCAGCGCGTCGCCGCGTCGGCCCGCACCACCTTCCCCACGCGCCTGATCGGCAGCGAGCCGAAGAAGGGGCAGATCATCCAGGTCACCACCCCGACGCACATCGCCGCGACGCTCGATTTCGCCAACGGCGCGATCGGCACGATGATCACCAGTTTCGACATGTGGGGCTACAACCTGCCGCGCATCGAAATCTACGGCAGCGAGGGCTCCCTGAGCGTCCCCGACCCCAATCGCTACGACGGCCCGGTGCGGCTGTTGCGCGCGGGCGAGAAGGAGTGGACCGACGTCCCGCTCACCCGCCCCTACATCGAGAATTCGCGCATCGTCGGCGTCGCCGACATGATCGCCGCCATCCGCTCCGGTCGCCCGCACCGCGCGAACGGCGACCTCGCCTACCACGTCCTCGACATCATGCACGCCACGCTCGATTCCTCGGTGAAGGGCGAGCATATCGCCATCGCCAGCACCTGCGAGCGCCCGGCCCCCCTCCCGGAAGGGTTGACCGTCGGGACGATGGACGAATAAGTCGTAGAGCGTAGAGCGTGGAGCGTGGGCGGAGACGTCGCTTCACGCTACACGCTCTACGTTTTACGCTCAACGGAGGGAAAAATGAAGCGCGCCCTGATGCTCCACGGCGGCTGGCAAGGCCACGAGCCGCGCCAATGCGTCGAACTCTTCGCGCCGATCCTGCGCGACGAGGGATACGAGGTGGAAATCTCCGATACCCTCGACTCCTATCTCAACACCGAACTGATGCAGTCCCTCGATCTCGTCGTGCCCGTCTGGACGATGGGCACGATCACCAAAGAGCAGGAGAAGGGACTGCTCGACGCCATCGCCAGTGGCGTCGGGATCGCGGGCTGGCACGGCGGCATGGCCGATTCCTTCCGCAACAGCGTCGATTACCAGTTCATGGTCGGCGGGCAGTGGGTGGCGCACCCCGGCAACATCATCGACTACCGCGTGAACATCACCAAACACGACGACCCGATCGTTGCCGGACTCTCCGACTTCGACATGCACTCCGAGCAGTACTACATGCACGTCGATCCCTCGAACGAGGTGCTGGCGACGACCACCTTCAGCGGCAAGTACGCCCCCTGGATCGACGGCAACGTCATCCCGGTCGTCTGGAAGCGCCGCTGGGGGCAGGGCCGGGTTTTCTTCTCGTCGCTCGGCCACGTACGCGTCGATTTCGATGTCCCCGAGGCGCGCGAGATCGTCCGGCGCGGCATGCTCTGGGCGAGCAAGTAGCCGCCAGCCTGGGGACGTGCGCAGCGTCCCCTCCGCCCTTGCCACACCGGCAAGGGCAATTTGACGTGCTACGAATGCACATGGTACACTCCGCGACGAGTTCGCCTTTGGGGGGCGGCACAAAACTTGCGCTATCGCACAACTTGACTGCTTCGGCACTCGACAACGCGCCGCCCGTGAGGGTGACGCATTTGCTGTGCGTGGGTGTAACTTCAACAGTTGCTGGCAATGCCGGTCTGGGCGACCGGAGGTGAAAAGGATAGCCAAGCTCGGGTAGAGGAGGAATCGATGTCGCGCGACCAGGTCCACTCCTTATTGAACGGGGTACGTAGCGGACGCCTTTCGCGGCGCGAGTTCGTGCGCGGTGCCGCCATCCTCGGCATGTCCGGCCCCGTGATCGCCGCCTTCCTGGCAGCTTGCGGCGCGGATGCAACCGCGACCCCCGCGCCCACAGCGCGACCGAGCACGGCGGCATCCGCCGCCCCGGCGTCGGCAGCTGGCGCGGCGTCGGCCGCTCCCGCCTCGGCGGCAGCTTCGGCAGCGGCCTCGGCGCGACCGAGCACTGCGGCGTCCGCCGCCCCCGCCTCGGCGGCGGCATCGGCTGCCCCGGCGTCTGCGGCAGGCTCCGCAGCGGCAAGCGCGTCGGCCCGCCCGAGTGGCGCGGCGACCCCGGCGACGAGCGCCTCCGGTGCCAAGCTGCGGATCGGCCTCGTCACCGACGTTGGTTCGGTCAACGATAAGAGCTTCAACCAGTCCTCCTGGGCCGGTGTGCAGCAGGCCGAGAAGGAAATGGGCTCGACGATTAAGTTCATCGAGACCAAGGACGCCAAGGATTACAGCAAGAACATCGACCAGTTCATCCAGGAGAAGTACGACGTCATCGTCAGCGTCGGCTTCGCCATCGGCGAGGCGACGATCGCGGCGGCGAAGGCCAACCCGAACGTCAAGTTCATCGGCGTGGACCAGTTCCAGGAGGCCACGGTCGCGAACCTCGCCGGCCTGGTCTTCGAAGAGGATAAGGCCGGCTTCCTGGCGGGCGCGCTGGCCGCGATGGTCACCAAGAAGAAGAGCATCGGCGGCGTCTTCGCCACCGACACCGTCCCGCCGGTCTGGCGCTTCGGCGAAGGCTATCGCGCGGGCGCGAAGATGGCCGACCCGAGCGTGCAGATGCAGATCATCTACCACAGCGACGTGGGCCTCGATAAGACCTTCAACGACCCGGCCTGGGGCAAGGCCTCGGCGCTGGCCCAGTTCGACAAGGGTGCCGACATCGTCTTCGGCGGCGGCGGCAACACCGGCAACGGCGCGCTCTTCGCGGCGGCCGAGCGCAAGGATCAGGGCGTCCTCTGCATCGGCGTCGATACCGACCAGTTCGACACCGTGCCCGAGTCGCAGCCGGTCATCCTCACCAGCGCGATCAAGCTGCTCACCCCCGGCGTCTACAACCTGATCAAGGCGGTCGCCGCTGGCACCTTCAAGGGCGGCAACGTCAACGGCGATGTCGGCCTCGCGCCCTACCACAACCAGGCGGCCAAGGTGACAGCCGACATGCAGGCCAAGATCGACAAGCTCACCGCCGACCTCAAGAGCGGCGCGGTGAAGACCGGCGTCGCCCCGGCGAAGCCGTAAGCACCAGCAGTAGTCCGATCGCGGGGGCGCAGCACGCAATGCGGCTGCGCCCCTTGTGCTATGCTACGCGAGCGCGAAGGACAGGGTTGAGCGGGAGAGTGGCGTGAGCGGGGCGACGCTGACCGAACAGACGCTTCCGGGCGATGCACCGCCGGGGCGTGATTGGGGTGCGCTGGCGCGCGAGACGGGGCGAAGCCTGCTCGTCCCGGCGCTGGCGATCCTGACCGCGCTGATCATCGGCGGCGTGATCATGGCGCTGACGACGCGCGATCTCAGCATCCCCTTCAAGGCGTATCGCGGGTTGCTGGCGGGGATGCTCGGCTCGCCCCAGGCCATCGCCGAGACGCTGATCAGCGCCACCCCCTACATCTTCACCGGGCTGGCGGTCGCGCTCGCCTTCAAGTGCGGCCTCTTCAACATCGGTGCCGAGGGGCAGCTGGCGCTCGGTGCCCTGGCGACCGCCTACGTCGGCTACCACTTCAAGCTCCCGGGGCTCATCCACCTGCCGCTCGCGCTCCTGGCCGGGGTCGCGGCCGGTTTCCTCTGGGGTGCTATCCCCGGCACCCTCAAGGCGCGCACCGGCGCGCACGAGGTCATCACCACGATCATGCTCAACTATCTGGCGATTCAATTCGTCCAGTACATGCTGAGCGGCCCGATGAAGGCCCCCCGCACCGTCGTGCCCAAGACCCCGCCGCTGCAGCGCAGCGCCTGGCTCCCGATGCTTATTCCCACGCTGCAACTCCACACCGGAGTGCTGCTGGCGATCCTCGCCTCGGTCCTGATCTCCTGGTTCCTCGGCAACACCATCTGGGGCTTCGCGCTCCGCACCGTCGGCACGAATGCGGCGGCGGCGCGCTACGCCGGGATGTCGGTCGCCTGGAACATCGTCATGGCGATGGCCCTCAGCGGCGCGCTCGCCGGTCTGGCCGGCGCGGTGCAGGTGACCGGCGTCGCGCTCGACACGACCAGCGCCGATCACAGCGGGAACCGCTATCTCGGCCTCGGTTTCTCCAGCGGCTACGGCTTCGACTCGATCGCCGTCGCCCTGTTGGGCCGGGGCAATCCCTACGGCGTCGTCGCCTCGGCGCTCCTCTTCGGCGGCCTGCGCGCCGGTGCATCGAAGATGCAGTTCGACACGCAGGTGCCGAGCGAGATCATCTCCGTCATCCAGGGGCTCATCCTCCTCTTCGTCGCCGCCGATGCCATCGTTCGCCGCCTCTACCGCCTCCCGAACAGCACCGCCGGTGGCACCCCGGTGCTGACCAGCGGCTGGGGCGAGAAATAAGTATCGAGTCGTGAGTCGTGAGACGTGAGACGGCTGCGCGAAGCTAGGTGCTATCTGCAAAGCCGAATCGCGCAAGCGAGAATCTCACGACTCACGACTCACGACTCACGACTCCCCGGAGGCACATGGACGACCTCTACCACCGCCTGATCACCCTGATCGCGACGACGCTCGTCTTCGCCACGCCGATCACGCTCGGCGCGATGAGCGGCATCGCCTGCGAGCGGTCGGGCGTCGTGAACATCGCAATCGAGGGCATGATGCTCTCGGCGGCCTTCGGCGGCTTCTGGGCAGCGGTCACCACCCACAGTCTCTTCCTGGCGGTTGTCGTGGCCGTGCTCGTCAGTATGGCGATGTCGGCCTTGCACGCCGCTCTCTCGATCACCTTTCGGGTCGATCAAATCATCAGCGGCACCGTCATCAATATCCTCGGCTTCGGCATCACCGGCTATCTCTATGGCCAGTGGTACGCCAGCAACGCGCCGCTCTCGCCCGGCACCCTCCCCAGCCTGCGGATCCCCGGCAGCACCGGGCGGATTCAACTGATCGCGATCCTCGCGATCGTCCTGGTCGCAGTCATGCACGTCGTGCTCAACTACACTCCGTGGGGGCTGCGCGTCCGCGCCGTCGGCGAGCACCCGAAAGCGGCCGACACGGTCGGCGTCAACGTGCGCCGCGTGCGCTACAGCGCCGTACTGCTCGGCGGCGTGCTGGCCGGGCTGGGCGGTGCCGCCTACGTCCCCGGCAACGTCCCCGCGATCAATCCCGGCGACCATGACGGCCGGCTACGGCTTCATCCGCCCTCGCGCGATGATCTTTGGATGGCGACCATTCGCCGCCTGGGCCGCCGCGCTCTTCTTCGGCTTTGCCCTCGCCCTCCAGATCCGTGCTCGCAAAACGTTGACATCAACCTCATTGGCCGGGACATCAAGATCAATAGCTACCTGCTCAGCAACTGTTCCCTACCTCGCCGACCATCATCGTCCTTGCCGGCTTCGTCGGCCACTCCACCCGCCCGCCGCCGACGGCGTCCCATGACTGGTGCTGAGTGCTGAGTCGGTGCCGAGCCACGGGAGGCTCAACCGACGATGAGTGGAGCATGAAGAACTCGAAATCCACGCCAGGGGTGCTGACCACTCAGCCGACTCAGCACTCAGCACTCAGCCTCGAAGCCCGCGACATCGTCCAAGCGCTTCCCCTCTGTCGTGGCGAACGACGGCGTCAGCTTCTCCGTGGCGCGTGGCGAGTTCACCTCCTCCGGCGAGAACGGCGCGGGCAAGTCCACGCTGATGAATATCCTCTACGGCCTCTATCAGCCGGACGAGGAGCAGGTGCTCGTCAACGGCACCGGTTCGCTTCGCCAGCCGGCGACGCCATCGCGCGCGGCATCGCTGGTCCACCAGCACTTCGTGCTCGTGCCGCCGCTCTCCGTCACCGAGAACATCGCTCTCGGTGCCGAAGTCGGCGCGGCCTCTTCCTGGACCGCGCCGCCGCCGCCGCGCGCATTCGCACGCTGTCGCAGCAATACAGCCTCGACGTGAACCCGGATGCGATCGTCGAGAATCTCTCGGTCGGGGCGCAGCAGCGCGTGGAAATCCTGAAAGCCTTCTACCGCGACGCCAACGTGCTCATCCTCGACGAGCCGACGGCCGTCCTGACCCCGCAGGAAGCCGACGACCTTTTCGTGATCATGCGCGGCCTCCGCGCCGAAGGGAAGTCGATCGTCTTCATCACCCACAAGCTGCGCGAAGTGCTCGCCATCGCCGACCGGATCACCGTCCTGCGCGGCGGGCGCGTCGTCGGGCAAGCCAGCACCGCCGACGTGACCGAACAGGATCTCGCCACGATGATGGTCGGTCGCACCGTGGCGCTCTACGAACGCGGCGAGGCGGGCGCGGCGGCGACCGAGGCGGCGGCGTCGCTCGGCCTCTCCGAAGTGCCCATCGCGCCCGACGTGGCCGCAGCCCCGCCCGCGCCGACCGCCGCGCCCGTGCTCCGGGTGGAAGACCTGCGCGTGCGCAGCCTCGGCGGCGGCAGCAATCTGGCGGTGGACGGCATCTCGTTCGCGATCCAGCCTGGGGAAATCCTCGGCATCGCCGGGGTAGAAGGGAACGGGCAGACCGAACTGGCGGAGGCGCTCACCGGGCTGCGCCAGGCCGACGGCGGCCGAGTCCTGCTCGGTGACCACCCGATCACGAACCGCCCGCCGCGCGAGTTGATCGAAGCGGGCATGGCCCACATCCCCGAGGACCGGCACAAGCACGGCCTGGTGCTCCCCTACCCGATCAGCGACAATGTCGTCCTTTCCACCTATCGCGAAGCACCCTATGCGCGCGGCATTCTCCGCCTCGCCGCGCCGATCCGTGCCCTCGCGCAGCGCCTCATCCGCGCCTTCGACATCCGCGTCGGTCGCGGCGGCCCCGAACTCCCCGCCGCCAACCTCTCCGGCGGCAACCAGCAGAAAGTGATCATCGCCCGCGAGCTGTCGCGCGCCATCCGCCTCCTCGTCGCCGCCCAGCCGACGCGCGGCCTCGATGTTGGCTCGATCGAGTTCATCCACGGCCAGTTGCGCGAGCAGCGCGAGAAAGGCACCGCCATCCTGCTGATCTCGGCCGAACTCGACGAAATCCTCGCCCTCGCCGACCGCATCGGCGTCCTCTATCGCGGCAAACTCGTCGCCATCATGCCCCGCGCCGACGCCACGCGCGAAAAACTCGGCCTCCTCATGGCCGGCGGCGGCCCTGACACGCGCGCTAGGTCGGCGATCCCTTCGTAGGGGCGCTTCGTGAAGCGCCTGCTCCATGGAGCTAGCGGTTTCCGATCCGGGCACGGCACTCACGAAGCGCCCCCACAACGCCACCCGCCGCCCCGGCACTACCAATTGAGGGCTATCATCTGCCATCCTTCGTACTTCGTCGTTCTTGATTCGCACATCGATCCCGTGAAGAATCCGCCCCCTCGTCCTCCGAACCACCAACATCGCACGGAGCATCGATGCAACTGCGCCTTCTCCACGACCCTGCAACCTTCTACAACCACACCGCGCCATTCCTGCTGGCCGAAGAAGCCGCGCATCTCCTCCCGCTCGGCCTCGCCGCCACCTACATCCAGCAACCCGCCGCGATACCCCCGGCCTCTACATGGCGACCGTCGAATCGGCCGACACCGTCGTCGCCGCCGCCACTGATGACACCACCGCAGAACGTTATGCCTCTCCCGCGCCCACCTCGCCGACGCACTCGCCGTGATCGCCGCCGACCTCCTGGCGCACGGCCCATTGCCACCCGGTGCCATCGGTCCGCGCCCCACCAGCCTGCACTTCGCCGAGCTCTGGTGCGCGCGAACCGGGCAAACGTACGTGCGGGCGATGTCGCAGGGCGTCTACCAGCTCCACCAGGTGATCCCGGTCACGGGCGTTCCAGGCGAACTGCGCCCGGCCACCGCCGCCGACCGCGAGATCCTCGTCGCCATGTCGATCGCCTTCAACGCCGAAGCCGAATCGGTGGTCAATGCCGCGCGCGTCGCCCGCTGGGCCGACCAGCGCCTCAATAGCCCAACCAGCGGCCTGCACCTCTGGTGGCACGACGGTCATCCGGTCGCGATGGTCGGCTACGCCGGGCCGACTCCTGGCGGCATCCGCATCGGCCCCGTCTACACGCCCCCCGAACATCGCCGTCGGGGCTACGCCAGCGCCGCCACCGCCGCGCTCAGCCAGCACCTCCTCAGCAGCGGCCACCCCTCCTGCTTCCTCTTCACCGACCTCGCCAACCCCATCTCGAACCACATCTACCAGGCCATCGGCTACCGCCCGGTCTGCGACATGGAGGAATACCACTTCTCCGCAATCGCAGAATCGCCCCAATAGTCGTCCCCTCACACCAAAATTCCGCATCGTTTCACCCCGCTCCGTGCCATACGCGCAGTCCACACTCCACAGTTGTGGATGATCTGTGTGGCGAGTGTGGGTGTTTGGAAGCCTGCTTGTCAGCGAGACTACGCATGGCCGCAATGGCGGCGTGTCGTTCAAGGAAAGGAAGGAGGACGCGAAGGGCAACGGCAAGAGCAGTGCCATGTACGCATATCCTCGCGCGTTTCGATGCGCCAATTGCTAGCCAGGAACCCACGATAGGCGGAGAACCGCCAGCCAGCCCCAGCTAGGAGCAGCGATCCCCGATATCGCGCCAGCGCGCCATGCGCTGGTGCAGGTGGCGTG
Organism: Chloroflexia bacterium; assembly: GCA_046328475.1. Taxonomy (GTDB): domain Bacteria; phylum Chloroflexota; class Chloroflexia; order Thermomicrobiales; family CADCWN01; genus CADCWN01. The sequence continues at coordinate 22,073 of JAXLWN010000039.1, forward strand.
CGCCTATGCAGGCCGCGAGAACGTCGTCAGCGCCTTACGCACGATCCCATTCGCCCTGGGTTTGATCGATCGGCAACTATGAGGAGAAAGCCGCAAATGTCACCGAGGCGACAACTATTCATGCGTCTCTGGCAAATCCTTGCCTGCTTCAGTCTCCTGATCTCGCTCCTGAGCCCGCTCGCGACAGTCGAGGCCCGCGCATCGGCCGCTCCCGGCAACGGTGCGGCCACATCGTCCGGCGCGAAGGCGCAACTCGCCCCGACACCCACCGGCAGCCCGATATTGATCGCCTCGCTCGCCGGGGCCGGGCAAATCGGACCGGAGGGGATCGTCCCGCTCCTGATCACCTCCCAGGCCGGTGTGGGCGAATCGCTCGCCACCCTCGAAGCCTCCGCCTCGGGGGCTGACGGCCAGTGGCAGACCCTGGCCAATCTGACCACGCCGGGGCCGCTCACCATCGCGACCGGCTTCAACCTCACCCTCCCAGCGTTTGGTGGCACCGCGACCGTCGGGCAACGGACGGTCTATCTGCGTTCCAGCGACGCGAGCGGCAATCGCTCCACCGCCACCCTGACCGTCGGCTACGACCCGGCGCTGCCCACCTTCGGCGACGTGCCGGGCACCCTCCCCGCCGACGAAGCCGAGGCGATCCGCCAGATGGCCGCGCGCGGCGTCATCCGGGGCTACGCCAGCGGCGACTTCGGCCCGCGCGACACCACCCAGCGCGCCCAGATGGCCGCGCTGATCGCCCGCGCCATGGGCTGGAGCGCGGAAGACTGGGGCAACAACTTCAGCGACCGTCGCGGCCTGGACGCGAACCTCTGGCGCAACGTCGGCACCCTCCAGCACTACCAGGTCGCCTTCGGCTACGACGGCGCGGCCTGCGCCGACCGCAACACCGACTCCCCCTGCTTCGGTCCGACCGAGCCGGTGACCAAGGCGCAGACCATCTCGTTCATCACGCGCGCGATGGTCAAGCGCGGCTACTGGCAGTCGCGCACCGGCGACCCGAACCCCTTCCCCAACGTGCCGCAATCGTCCGGGCACGTCACCGACCTCGCCACCTACGTCCACTATGTCGGTGCCCCCCGAGGCACCACGGTCGGGCAGAACTGGCCCGACTGGTCGTCGGTCGGGGCCACGCGCGGCTGGTTCGCCCAGGCCGAATGGCAGGTCGTGCGGTGGGTCGAGGACAGCCAGCACTGGGCCACCCTCCCGCAGCCGCCGTTCCCGCACCGTCCGCAGGGCGTGGCGACCAGCGCCAACACCAGCGACAAGGCTCCGGGCGTCGGCGCGTCGGTCGCCATCGCGGGCTGGCTCACCGCCAACGGGGTGGCCGTGACCGGTGCCCCGCTGACCGCGACCGCTACCTTCCCCGGCGGCAACGCCTCGTGCAACGCCACCAGCGGCGGCGACGGCTGGGCGACCTGCAACCTGGCGATCACGCAGGCGATGGCCGACCAGACCGTCAACGTGGACACCACCTTCACCCACGACGGTGCGACCCACACCGCGCGCGTCGTCCTCAATGTCTCTTCCGACCCTGCGCCCTCACCGAGCGCCAGCCCCTCGCCATCGGCAAGCCCATCGGCGAGCCCTTCGCCGAGTCCTTCGCCGTCCCCAATCGGATCGCTGCCGCCCGATCCCGCAACGGTCGCCCCGGCATTGGCCCCCGGCATCGCCACGGACTTCGGCAGCGCGACCGCCTTCCTCTATACTGGTGCCAACCCGATCCAGACCGGGGTGCAGGCGGGGGCCATTCGCCCCGAGCACGCCGCCGTCCTCAGCGGCAAGATCATCACGCGCGATGGCCAGCCGCTCCCCGGTGTCGGCGTCTCCGTGAAGGATCACCCCGAACTGGGCAGCACCCTCAGTCGCGCCGACGGTCGGTATGACCTTGCGGTCAACGGCGGCACGCTCGTGCTCAACTTCCAGCGCACCGGCTACCTGCCCGCGCAGCGCAGCGTGCAGGCTCCCTGGCGCGACTACGCAGCAGTGCCAGATATCGCGCTCGTGCCGCTCAGCGGCCAGGCCACCGTGATCGATCTCAATTCCAGCGCCCCCTTCCAGGTGGCGCGCGGCGATGTCGAGCAGGACGGCGATGGTAGCCGCCGGGCCACGCTCCTCTTCCCGCAGGGTCTCACCGCGCAACTTGTCCGCGCCGACGGCACCACGCAGCCGCTCAGCACGCTGACGGTGCGCGCCACCGAGTACACCGTCGGGGCCAACGGCCCGGCGGCGATGCCGGGCGACCTCCCGCCGTCCAGCGCCTACACCTACGCGGTCGAACTGAGCGCCGACGAGGCGATCGCGGCCGGGGCGCGCGAGGTCCGCTTCAGCCAGCCGGTGCCCGTCTACCTGGAGAACTTCCTCAATGTCCCGGTCGGCACCGCCGTCCCGGCGGGCTACTACGACCGCACCCTGGCCGCCTGGGTACCGGGCGACAACGGGCGCGTGATCAAGGTCCTCGCCGTGAACGGTGGCAAGGCCGACCTCGATCTCGACGGCGACGGCGCAGCGGACGGCGCGGCGACCCTCACCGCCCTGGGCATCACCGACGCCGAGCGTCAGCAACTCGCCTCGCTCTACGCCCCCGGCCAGACTCTCTGGCGCACGCCCACGCCGCACTTCACCCCCTGGGACTACAACTGGCCCTACGGACCGCCGCCCGACGCCCACGGCCCGAACCAGCCCGACCCGACCGGCGGCCCCGGTTCCGGCCCGGACAGCGCCGACGGACCGGGCAACACCGACGATGGTGGCGACGGCGACGATCCCTCCACGGGCGACGAGCGCACCGAGGACGACGACTGCCAGAAGGGCTCGGTCATCCTCTGCCGCGACCAGGTCCTCAACGAGGAAGTTGCCATCGCGGGCACCGATTTCCGCCTCGTCTACAGCTCGTCGCGCGCCCCCGGCCGCAACGCCACCTACACACTCGATATCCCGATCAGCGGCAGCCAGATCCCGGCCAGCCTGAGCGCCATCTCGGTCCAGGTCTTCGTCGCCGGGCAGTTGCAAGTCCAGCGCTTCGCACCAGCGCCGAACCAGCACGTCCGCTTCGAATGGGACGGCAAGGATCGCTTCGGGCGACCCGTCTACACCGCCCAACCGGTCAGCGTGCAGATCAAGTACGAATACCCGCTGCAGTACTACGCCGTCCGCGCAAACTTCGACCGCAGCTTCGGCTCGTACTATGCCGCGAGCCAGGCCTCCGGCCAGTACGCAATGGTCAACCGCAGCGCGGCGACCCTCACCTTCACTCAGTACTCGCTGAGCACCCTCCGCCGCCCGAAGCCCGAAGCCACGGCCCAGATCGCGACGCTCGGCGGCTGGACCATCGACCAGCACCACCAGTACGACCCGGTCAGCGGCACCCTCTACCTCGGCGACGGCACGCGCCGCTCGATCGACACCGAGGACATCGTCGAGGCCGTGCTCCAGGATAATCCCGGCGCGGGCACCGATCTCGCCCGGCCCTGGGGCGTGGCGACGTCACCGGATGGCACCGTCTACGTCTCGGATCGCGACAGGAACGTGATCTGGCGCGTGCTGCCGGGCGGCTCCCGCGCGATCGTTGCCGGCACGGGCGTGCCCGGATTCAGCGGCGACGGTGGTCCCGCGACCGCCGCGAAACTCAGCGAGCCGATGGCGCTCGCCCTCGGCCCCGACGGCAGCCTCTACATCGCCGAGCGGGGGAACAACCGCGTCCGCCGCGTCGCCCCCGACGGCACCATCTCCACAGTCGCCGGAAGCGGTGCCGCGACTTTCGGCGGAGACAACGGACCGGCGACCGCCGCCGGGCTCAACGCCCCCGAGGCGGTCGTCGTCGGCCCGGATGGCACCCTCTACATCGCCGATAGCGGCAACAACCGCCTCCGGCGCGTCGATTCCGGCGGCGTCATCACCACCATCGCCGGTGGCGGGACCACAGACCCGGAGAACGGCGTCGCTGGCGTCGCCGCCCTGCTCAACCAGCCGCGCGGGCTGGCGCTTGGCCGCGACGGCCGCCTCTACTTCATCAACGTCGAAGGCGTCGAAGATACCGGCGGGCGCGTGCTGCGCCTCGATCAGGGCGGCATCATCGGCGTGGTCGCCGGTGGCGGCGGCAACTCCAGCACCGGCATCCCGGCCACCGAGGCCGGACTCTACAACCCGCAGGCGGTCGCGATCGGCCCCGATGACAGCGTGTTCATCGGCGACACCCTCGGCGTTCGCCGCGTCAGCCCGCGCGGGATCATCGTCTCCGCCGTCGGACCCGGCCTGGGTATCGGCTTCGTTGGCCAGATCTCGGTCGCCGCGAGTGTCGGCCAGGTCAGCGGGCTCGCCTACGGAACGGATGGCTACCTCTACTTCGCCAACGACAACGCCGAAGCGCACGTCGCCAGGGTCGGCCCGAGCCTGCCCGGCTTCCTGCCCGGCGAGACCGGCATCCCCTCAGAAGACGGCACCCAGCTCTACATCTTCGACGGCGCGGGCCAGCACCTGCGCACGCTCGACACCCTCACCGGCGCGGTCATCTGGCAGTTCGGCTACGACGACTTCGCTCGCCTCGTGACGATCGACGACGGCAACGGCAACATCACGCGGATCGAGTACAACGGCACCAAACCCTCGGCCATTGTCGCGCCCTTCAACCAGCGCACCGGCCTCGCGGTCGATGCTAACGGTTGGCTGGAGACGATCACCGATCCGCTCAACCAGCAGTACCACCTGCTCACCACCACGGACGGCCTGCTCACCCAGTTCACCGACCCGCGCGGCAGCACCCACTTCTTCACCTACACCGGCCAGGGCTATCTGACCCGCGACCAGGACCCGGACGGCACCGCCAAGACCCTCGTCCGCACCGATCGGCCCGACGGGCGCGGCTTCAGTGTGACCGTCACCACCAAGGAAGGGCGCACGACCGTCTACGGCGAGGAACGCCTGCCCGACGGCGGGTCCCGGCGCACCAAGCGGTATGCCGACGGGACCACCACGGTGACGATGGTCAATGCGGACGGCGATGTCGTCACCACGGCACCGGACGGTTCCGTCACCACCGTCACCATGCTCCCCGACCCTCGCTGGGGCATGCTGGCCCCGCTGCGGAATGTTTCCATCGCCTGGGCGGGCGGGCACACCTCCACTGTCGAGGTGAGTCGCACCGTCTCGCTGGCCGACCCGCGCGACTACCTGTCGCTTGTCAGCCAGGTCGATCTGGTGAAGGTGAACGGGCATACCACGACGGTCACGTATGAGGCCGGGGCGCGCACCCTCACCACCGTCACGCCAGAGAACCGCCGCTCCGTCATCACCCTCGACAACCGTGGGCGCGTCGTCGGCGAGCAGCGCGCGACCTCGCTCCTCGCGACAACCTTCACCTACGACGGGCGTGGTCGCCTGGCAACGGTCTCGCAGGGCACCGGTGCCGATCTGCGCCTGACCTCCCTCGCCTACGGCAAGGACGGCCTGCTGTCGAGCGTCACCGATCCGCTCAACCAGACCACCAGCTACGGGCGCGACCCGCTCGGCCGCGTCATCACGCTCACCCGCCGGACAACAAGGTGCTAAGCTTCGGGTACGACGGCCAGAACAACCAGACACAGGTCACGCCCGCCGGTAGCGCCACGCACACCCAGGGGTACACGCCCGCCGGGCGCATCCAGACCTACGATGCCCCCGGCAGCGACGGGCCGACTTCACCTGGAACCGCGACAACGACGGCCTGGTGACCAGCATCACCCGCGCCGATGGTGTCGTCGTCGCCATCGCCCGCAACGGCTCCGGGCGCATCGCGTCGACCACAACCCCGCGCGGCCAGATCGTCGCCACCTACGATCAGGCCACCGGCCACCTCAAGACCATCACCGCGCCCGGTGGCGTGGCGCTCGCCTATGGCTACGACGGCAGCATCGCCACGAGCGAGACCTGGAGCGGCACGGTCGCGGGCAGCGTCGGCAGCGCGGTGGACAACAACGCCTGGCTCACCGGTCGCACCATCAATGGCGAGTCCGTCTCCTACCAGCGCGACGACGACGGGCGACTGGTGCAAGCCGGTGCGCTATCCCTGGTGCCCGACCCGGACACGGGTCTGCCCAGCTCCGCCACCCTCGGCGGCGTCGCCACCACCTGGGGCTACAACGGCTTCGCGGAACTGCGCAACACCCGCTACAGCTTCAACAACAGCACGCTCTACCAGGTTGAGTACACCCGCGACAAGCTCGGCCGCATCAGCCGGAAACTGGAGATCATCGGCGGCATCACCTCGACCTACGACTACAGCTACGACGCAGTCGGACGCCTGAAAGAGGTGAAGCTGAACGGTACCACCGTCGAGTCCTACACCTACGACGACAACGGCAATCGCAAGACGGCGATCACCGCCACCGGCAACGCCAGCGCCACCTTCGACGAGCGCGATCGCCTCACGGAGCAGGGCGCGGCCACCTACACCTACACCGCCGAGGGCGAGTTGCGCACGAAGACGGCCAACGGCCAAACCACGACCTACACCTACGACCCGCTCGGCGCGCTCCTCTCCGTCGCCCTGCCCGATGGGCGCACCATCGAGTACGTGATCGACGGCCAGAACCGGCGCGTCGGCAAGCGCATCAACGGCACCCTGACGCAGGGCTTCCTCTACGCCGGTGACCAACTCGTCGCCGAACTGGACGGCGCGGGCAACGTGTTAAGCACCTTCGTCTACGCCGACGGCTCCGTGCCCGCCTACATGCAGCAGGGTGGCACGACCTACCGCCTCGTCACCGACCAGGTCGGCAGCGTGCGCCTGGTCGTCAACGCCGCCACCGGCCAGGTGGTCCAGCGGCTCGACTACGACGCCTTCGGCAACGTGACCGCCGACACCAACCCCGGCTTCCAGCCCTTCGGCTTCGCGGGCGGCCTCTACGACCGCGACACCGGCCTGGTGCGCTTCGGGGCGCGCGACTACGACGCGGCAACCGGTCGGTGGACCGCCAGGGATCCGATCGGGTTTGCGGGTGGGCAGGCCAACCTGTATGCCTACACCCACGGCGACCCGGTCAACTTCACCGACCTGGAAGGTCTGACCGACGTCCCCTCGATCATCAGCGGTCCCGACACCGGAGCTGCAGCAGCAGGCATCGGTATGTGGCAAACCGCAACCAGCACCGTCACCTACGGGCTGTTGCCGGAGATCCCGGTCGCCGCTGGTGCTGCGCCGGTGGCGGCGGTCCCAGCCGCCACGACCGCAGGCGCGGTCCTTTCTTCAGCCATCGTCGGCCTCTATATCGGCTGGCGGATCGATACCGCGTACACCTGGGCGTTCGGCGACACGATCGGCGAAGACCTGTACGACCTCTTCCACCCGGAGATGCACGAACCGGCGTGGGATCCGCAAAAGGAACCCGGCTGGGAGGACGGGACCTGCAAGTAAGCCCGGAACAGGGAACAATGGTGGGAGGCGGCAACTGCAGCCTCCCACCATTGATCATCGAGCAAAGAGGCCAGCGCGCCGCCCCGGTCCCATGCCCTACCGGGAAGAACGTCCCCTCCCAACAAGACCCTCGTCCCATTGTCGCTTCCCCTCCCCTCAACTATTATCAGAAGTGGCTTCCATTCGTCGCGAGCCCATTTGCGCCCGCGCGCTCGGCAAAGTTAATGGCATGGTCGATACCGCAGAACTGATCGCCCCGCTCACCCAGCGCCTCGCCGCCAGCCCCGGCCCGGCGCGCATCCTGCGCGACCTCGACCTCGCCGACATCGTCGCCCAGCTCCCCGTCATCGTCCGCGTCATCGCCACCGATGGCACCTACCTCCTCAGCGAAGGTCAGGGACTTGCGCTGATCGGCCAGCGACCCGGCGATCGCGTTGGCCAGTCCATCTTCGCCGTCCAGCACGCCCGCCCCGACATCCAATCCGACCTCCGCCGCGCCCTCAACGGCGAAGAACTCCATACCGTCCGCGAGGTCAATGGTCGTGTCTGGGAGAGCCAGTACTCACCACTCCGCCGACACGGCGAACTGATCGGCACGCTCTACGTCGCCATGGACATCACCGCCCGCGCCCGCGCCGAGGACGAACTTCGCGCCAGCGAACTCCGCGCACGCGCCCTCCGGGTCGCCGCCGAACGCCAGGCGCGCGACCTCGCGCTCCTCGATCGTGTTCGCACCAGCCTCGCCCGCGAACTCGATCCCGCCGCCGTCTATCGCGTTGTCGTCGAAGCGATCGCTGCCACCTTCGGCTATACCCAGGTCAGCCTCTATTCCCGCTCCGGCGAGATGCACCAGCTCCAAGATCAGGTCGGCTACGACCGCGTCCTGGCCCGCATACCCGTCTCCGCTGGCGTCTCGGGCCGCGCCGTAGCCAGCGGCAAGGCGCTCCTTATCTCCGACGTCACCACCGACCCCGACTTCCTCGGTGCCATCGATGGTATCGCCTCCGAAATCTGCATCCCCCTCTACGACGCCGGCCAGCCCGCCGGTTTCCTCAACGTCGAGAGTGTTGGCAAGCCCCTTGACGAGACCGATCTCGGGCTCATTGCCGCGCTCGGCGAGCAAGTTGGTATCGCCATCGAGCGCGCCCGCCTGTACGCCGCACTGCGCGAACGCGAAGCCCGCCTCGCCCACCAGGCGACCCACGACGCCCTCACCGGCCTACCCAACCGCGCCCTCTTCCTCGAACGCCTCGATACTGCCCTCGCCACGGTTCGTGCCAGCGGTACCGGTGCCAGCGTCGCCGTCCTCTTCATCGATCTCGACGGCTTCAAAGAGGTCAACGATCACCTCGGCCACCTCGCGGGCGACCTCCTCCTCGTCGCCACCGCACGCCGCTTGCAGGATTGCCTCGGTCCCGCAACCACCGCCGCCCGCCTCGGCGGCGACGAATTCGCGATCCTCCTCGACGCCCCCGCCACCCCCGCCGTCGCCGAGCACCTTGCCCGGCAGATCCTCGCCGCCCTGGCCCCGCCCGTCTACGTCGGCATCGAAGAAGCGTGCATCACCGCCAGCATCGGCATCGCCCACTCTCTCCCCACCGATACCGTCGATACCCTCCTCAGCGTCGCCGACGACGCCATGTACCGCGCCAAGCGCATCGGCCCCGGCAACCACAGCACCGCCGCGCGCCCCGGCCACGAGTAGCAGCTGCGGAACCGCCGCTCTACCGATCCTGCGCGAGCAGGCGTTGCGGCGAACGAACTGAGCCCGTAGCCCAGGTTCTTAGGCTTTGGACCCCTCCCACCAGGCAACCATTTCCCGCGATCTGCTCCCACCCTCGTGTTCCGCCTCTACGCGCCTGCGTTGCCGCGCCCTACCGCTCGCACCCCACCCCATCCCCGTCCCCGTCCAACCGGTGCGGATCCGGCGGCTTCACCGGGAAATTCCTCTGCGGAATATCGGCGCAATCCAGGTCCGGCGACCCCGGCAGGCAGAGCGTCGGATAGCAGGTGGCAGGTTTGCCCGCGCGCCGTTGGCGTTTGCGTCGGCACCTGCACCCGCGTCGCCGTCGCCGCCGCCCTGCTCGGCACACTCGTCGCGGCCTTCGCGCTCGTCGGCGTCACCACCCGCGACGGCACCGCCACGCCCGGCGCGACCGCCGGGGTATCCGGCCCGCCGCACGCCCCCCACAGCCCCAGCGCCCGGCCCCGCGCGCCGCCCGTTCCGCCTCCGCAAATCTCTCCTGATACCGCACATCCGGCGGATAACTCACCGCCGCCGCATACCCCTCCCGCGCCAGCGCCTCGTTCACCAACTGCATCGCCCCGTCGTCGCCCGCCACCCAGACATAGCGCAGCAGCCAGGTCATACCGATCCCGCTCGCTCACGTCTCGCTCCAGCCTCCGACCTCCCGGCCTTCCACCAGCGCCTTGTTGCGCGCACTCGCCTCCGCCCCGAAACATTCCACCGCCGTGCGCGGATCGACCGTCTCCGGCGTATCCACCCCGATGTAGCGCACCCGCTCGACAGCGCCATTCTCCATCAGCACATCGATCGTATCGCCGTCCAACCGCCCGCACCACGACCGCCAGCTCGCGCTCTGCCGCAGCACCTGCCACCAGCGGAGCCACCAGACCCGGCAGCCGTAGCCCTCACCGCACCGGTTGCCACTCGCGCGGGCGTGGCGCGTGCCCGCACCCACGTTCCCTTGTCCAGATGAGGATGAAGCAGGATTGGCGGAACAGGCGGCCATTTCAACAACACCAGGCACCACACCAACGCGCGACTTCTCATCTCACCCTCGATAGCGATTGCAGACCCTTTCCTCGCAGCCTAGCATCCGCCCAGCGCACGAACAATGGGATATTCGTTCCATGCCCACAGCCCGCAAAAGCGCGAGGCCCGCGCAATCGCGCGGGCCTCGGCAATAATCACTATTATCCAATGTCTAGGATACCATCGGTGCCGAAGGTGGGAGTCGAACCCACACGAGGTTGCCCTCAACGGTTTTTGAGACCGTCGCGTCTGCCATTCCGCCACTCCGGCCAGCGCCGCTCGGAAGAGTATAGAGACCGTGCCGAAGAGCGTCAAGCCAACCCCCGCCACGCACACCGCTGCCCCCACCCCAGACCGACATCCACCGTTAGCGCAAGCGCAGACAACTTCGCAGATCACCCAAAGCCGGATTGATCCGGCGCATTCTCGTAGCCCGGAGACTTCATCTCCGGGCGCTCTCCACAACGGCACCCGGTGCGCAATAGTCTCACCCCTCACACCATCTTGACACACGCTCCACATAAGTGTAAAATGCACATAGGGTTGAACTGTTGGTATCGGACACCGACAGCAGAAGGGTGGCAACAAACGGTGAGCGAGCAAGATCGGGCAAACATCCGCAGCGGCGACAAGAAGCAGGACCGTTCCTGGCTGACCACCTATCTCCTGATGATGCTCCGCTCGTGGAACGCCTACGGCTACGAACTGGTCCGCCAGTTGACCCTCTTCGGCTTCGGCGCAATCGACCCCGCCAATGTCTACCGCGCCCTGCGCGATCTGGAGCGCGACGGCTACGTCACCTCCGAGTGGGATACCAGCGTCACCAGCGGCCCGGCCCGTCGCGTCTACACCATCACCGATGCCGGGCTGGAGGCCCTGAACCTCTGGTCGTCGGCGCTCGACAACTACCGGCAGTCGCTCGACCGCTTCTTCAATCTCTACCAGGGTGGCATGCCGATGCCCCAGGCCGCGCCGCATGCCCCCGCAGCGCAGCCAGAGGCGCAACAGTCACAGCCAGCCGCCGACCAGCCCGAAACGGGCACAACCGATGCCGAGGCGGACTCGGCTCGTCGTTAATCGCCCAGCGCACCGCCCAGAAGGAGGAACCACCACCATGGCCGACACCATCAACGAGACGATGCAAGCCCAGGCGCGCAAGAACATGGCCGCCGCGCAGGACCAGCTCCTGAAGAACACCGCGACGATCCAGGAGCAGAGCCGCCGCACCGCCGCGACCATGCAGGAGCAGATCCAGCAGGCCGCCGCCACGTCCCAGAACCTCTTCCAGCAGAATCTCGCCTTGGTGCAGGACCAGTGGCGGCAGGGCATGGCGATCATGCAGGAACAGGCCCGCCAGGGCACGTCGCTCTTGCAGGACCAGTCGCAGCGCATCGCTGAGCAGTGGCGCGGCACCAATGTCGCCCCGGCCGAGGCGGCGCAGCAGGCCCAGCAGGCCTGGCAGGAAGGCGTGGAGCGCCTGACCGCGCAGAGCGCGCAGGTCTCGAACAGCGCCTTCGCCGCCACCTGGGAGTCGTGGCAGACCCTCTTCGGCGTCCTCAATCGGAATCAGGAGCAGAGCGAGCAGTGGTTGCGCCAGGCCCTTGAGCAGAATCAGGCCGCGCGCGACACCGCCGCCCGCCTCCTGCGTGACCTCGGCGAGCAGGCCCAGCGCACCCAGCGCGAGTTCCAGGCCGCGCTGAACGAGTCGGCCCGCACCGCCCTGGCCGCGATGCAGACCCCCGATCAGTCGCAGTCCCAGGCGGCGAGCGCCGAAGCGCTCGACGAACTGCACCGCAAGCTCGACGACCTGGCCGCGAAGGTCGAGGCGCTGGCCGCCGCGAAGACCGCCCCCGCCCCGAAGACCCCGGCCAGGGCCTGATTTCCCCGAAATCACACCCTCCCTGCCAACTTCTCGGTTCGCCCCCGGATGCCCACGGCGTCATCCGGGGGCGAACCTTCTCCACCACACCGCAACCACAATCTGCTATAGTGCAAGAAGCAGCTAGGTGCGACAGATATCTAGCTGCGTTGCCGCCGTTCGTAGACCGCTGAGGAGGGGTAGGGTGAAACTCGTGGGCAAAGTCGCCCTGGTGACCGGCAGTGCGCGCGGCCTGGGCAAAGCCACCGCGCTCGAACTGGCCCGCGCCGGCGCGACGGTGATCATCAACGACCTGCCGTCGAATGAGGCGACCGCCAGCGCCACCGTGGACGAGCTTCGCCGTGGCGACCTCGCGGCCGATCTCGCGCTCGCCGATGTTGCCGATGAAGCGCACATCGCGGCCATGATCGGCGGCATCGTCGCCCGCCACGGACGGCTCGATATCCTGGTCAACAACGCGGGCATCAACCGCGACAGCACCATCCGCAAGGCATCCAGCGTCGACTGGGACCTCGTGACCGGCGTGAACCTGCGCGGCCCGTTCCTCTGCACGCGCGCGGCCCTCAACCCGATGCGCGAGCAGGGCTGGGGCCGCGTCGTCAACGTCGCCTCGGTCGTCGGCAAGACCGGCGTCCCCGGCACCTCCTACTACGCCGCCGCCAAGGGTGGGCTCATTTCCCTGACCAAAGCAGTTGCCAGCGAGGTCGCGCGCTACGGCATCACCGTCAACGCCGTCGCCCCCGGCTACGTCGACACCGACATGACGCGCGGCTTCGAAGGCGCGGTGCGCGACAACATCCTCGCCCGCATCCCGGTCGGCCGCCTCGCCCGCCCCGAAGAAATCGCCGCCGCCATCGCCTTCCTCGCCTCCCCCGACGCCTCCTACATCACCGGCACCGTCCTCGACGTAAACGGCGGCTACTACATGTAAGTGCCGAGTGCTGAGTGCTGAGTGCTGAGTGGGTCGGGCAGTCGGGCAGTCGGGCAGTCGAGAGAGCCCGGTCCTCGTTACTCGTTACTCGTTACTCGTTACCCCACTCAGCACTCAGCACTCAGCACTCAGCACTTCGCATCCTGCTCCCGCCGCAGCCGCACCGACAGCACCGACGCATCGAGCTCCACATCGCCATACGTCAGCGCCTCGCCCGCGCGGCAGGTCGCGCGTGACCCGCACGTTATAGGCCAGCCCGAGCGGCAGCAGGTCACCGGCCCGCGCGACGGCGGCGCGCTCGATCATCCCGACCACCGTCTTGCCACCGGATCCATCCAGCGTCTCGCCCGCCGTCAGATCGCGCTTGGCGATCGTCACACACTCCGCCGTCGGTACCGGCAGCGGCGCTCCGGTCGCTCGCCCATAGAGGACCGCGTCGAGCACCGACAACGGCGTCTCGATACCACACAGGTGATACGGTCGGTAGAGCGCAGCAAACCGCCCCGCGTGCCCCGGTAGCCCCCAGAACGCGATATCCTCCCCCAAAATCGCGTTATCGGTGCCAACCACGACAAAGACACCATTCGCGATCTCGCGGTCCACGTCCGACTCGCCGTCCGGCGCGACCGCGTTCGCCAGCTCGACCACCCCCTCGCGCGCGAGCAGCCCGCCATACTCCTGCGGGCAGAACAGCCGCGCCAGGTCATGCGTCCCCGCCGACGGCTGGTGCATCCCGCGCACGTCGGGCACGAGTCCGGTCATGTTCGCCAGCGAGGTCATCTCGATCTGCGCCTTCGAGCCATCCCGGAACGAGTTGTACATCTGCGGATTGAAACGTCGCCGCTCGGTCAATTCCGCCGAATAGCCGTAGCGCGCGAACGCCTCCTCCGGCTGTCCTTCCGCGTCGAACGGGTAGAACCGCGTGCCCCGCCCCGCCGCCACGATGCGATACCCGAGCGACTGCGCCCACTCGATCAAGCGCCGCGTCACCCCCGGCTGATCGCCATCCGCCACCGAGTAGACCACCCCATTCGCCTCGGCCAGTCGGGCGAAATACGCGCCGAGCAGGATATCGGCCTCGACCGTCACGTTCACCACGTGCGTGCCGTGCGCCAGCGCCTCGCTCACCACCAGCGCCGCCACGTGCGGCACGCCGGTGATCTCGATCGCCGCGTCCACCGGCGCGTGCGCCGCGACGAGCGGGTCGGTCGTCAGCGCCCCCTGCCCCGCGCGCAGCGCATCGCCGACCATCCCCGGTGCGGTCGCTTCCACGATCTGGTCATCGGCATAACCCGCCGCGCGCAGCGCCTCCCGCGCATTGTCCGGGCGCAGGTCGCACACCACTGCTAGGCGCACGCCCTGCCGCCGCATTTGCCCGAGCTGCGCCGCCACCGCCGTGCCAAACCGCCCCGCCCCGACCAGGGCCACATCAACCGTGCGCCCTTCGGCCAGATGACGAGCCAGATCGCGGGTGTACATCGCCACCGCCGCCCCCTCTCTATCGCCCAATCAATCTATACCGCTGTGGCTCCATCGTATCCCAGGAGTTGCGGATTCAGTCGCCGGATCCCGCCAGGAGTAACTGCAGACCAGCCAGCAGGACGATGCCCAGACCGATCGGGACCAGCATCAACCCCGCCCCCGACCATCCCAGCAGCGAGAGCGGGATGAGGGCAACCAGCATGAGCACACCGCTCAGGAAGAGCAGCAGCGTTCGCCGCCGCGTCTGCCGCTCCTGCGCCTCCAGCCGCCGCAGCCGCTGCTCGTCGTCATCGTAGCGGTTTGGTATTTGGGGTGGGGGTAACATCGCGGCCCTCCTGCGCCGCGTCACCGGCGCGCATACGTCGGCCCACCGCCATGATACCGCACCGCAGCACCGGCGATGTTGCCGCGTGGCTGATCGAAAGACCAGGACGAATTTTGTACGCTTCGGGCATGCCCCGAAACGTAGCCATCTCCTATAGTGAAAGAGGAATCGACCGTGGGGTACATATCCCCAGTGTGTCCGATCGGCGCAGCGCGCTGCGCCAGCATCGAATCAGCGGGATTCGCTACCGCACTTTAGCCGCCCCAGTGAAAGAGGTTTCTATGGCTACCCAAACCCCAACCAGGGTCACGATTCGCCCCTTCGCCCCGGACGACTACGCGGCGGCGCTGGCCGTCAGCAATGCCGTCTACTCCGACTATGCCAATACGGTCGAAGAGTGGCGCTACAACGACGAACATCGCGATCCGAAGTGCTATTTCGCCCGCTACGTCGCCGAGCGCGACGGCGCGATCGTCGCCATCGGCGAGTGCGGCCAGAGCGCCGGAATGTTCCACCCGCGCAAGTTCTTCATCGGCGTCACCGTCCATCCCGCCTGGCAGGGGCAGGGCATTGGCACCAGCCTCTACGACCACATCACCGCCAGCCTCGAATTCGCCTCCCCCCTCTCCTTCCGCAGCAGCACCCGCGACGCCTGGCCCCGCTCCCTCCGCTTCCTCGCCGCGCGCGGCTACACCGAACAGATGCGCTCCTGGGAATCGCGCCTCGATGTCGCCGCCTTCAACCCCACCCCCTATCTCGGTGCCGAGGATCAGGCCATCGCCAGCGGCATCGACTTCACCACCTTCGCCGCACTCGCCCACGACCCCGACCGTGACCGCAAGCTCTACGAACTCGACATGGCCCTCGCCCACGATGTCCCCAGCCCCGAACCATTCACCCCCGTCAGCTTCGAGTTTTATTCCGACCGCGTGCTGAACGATCCCGACCTCCTGCCGGATGGCTGGTTCGTCGCGGTCGATCGCGCCACCGGGCAATACGTCGGCATGTGCCAGCTCTGGAACAGCCAGGCCAGCGACGACCTGTATAATGGCCTCACCGGCGTCCTCCGCAGCCACCGGCGGCGCGGCATCGCGCTCGCGCTGAAGTTGCGCAGCATCGCCCACGCCAAAACGCTCGGCCGACCGACGATCAAAACCTGGAACGAATCCAACAACCGCGCGATGCTCTCGATCAACGAGGCGCTCGGCTTCGTGAAACAACCCGCCTGGATCGACTTCGTCAAAGTGCTCCGACCCGACGACGAGGCCACACCGGCACCCGCCGAGGAGACCACCGGCTGATGGGACTGCCCCACCTCTGCCTGAGCGGCACGCCACACGAGCAGGGCGTCGCCCACGGCCGCGCGCTGCGCGACGCCATCGCCCGCAACCTGGCGATCTACATCGACCGTTTCGAGCGCGAGGCCAAACTGCCCCGCGCCGAAGCCCTCGCCCGCGCCGCCCGCTACGCCGACGCCATCGGCGACCTCGACCCCGACTACCACGCCGGTATGCGCGGCATCGCCGACGGCTCGGGCCTCCCCCTCGACGCGATCGCCGCGCTCAACGTCCGCTACGAACTGCTCTACTACCAGTTTGGCCAGAACGCCACCGCCGTGCGCCAGCCCGACGGCTGCACCGCCTTCGCCGTCACCCCGGCGATTTCGGCCGAGGGCCACCTGCTGATCGGCGAGAACTGGGACTGGATCCCCGAGGTGCGCGGCGCGCTCGTGCAGACCACCGAGCCTGACGGCCTCACCACCCTCGGCTTCACCGAGGCGGGCATCTTCGGCGCAAAAATCGGCCTCAACTCCGCCGGATTGGGCCTCCTCATCAACGGCATGGTCGCCACCAGCGACGACTGGTCCCGCCAGACCCTCCCTTTCCACGCCCGCTGCCGCGCCATCCTCCGCTCGCGCCGCTTCGACGACGCGGTCGCCGTCGTCACCGCCACCGACCGCCCCTGCGCCGCGAACTACGTCATCGCGCAGACCCCCGACCGCATCATCGATATCGAAGCCGCGCCCGACCGCGTGCAACTCTGGTCCGACGAAGCTGGCTGCCTCTGCCACACCAACCACTTCCTCGACCCGCGCCGCCTCGGCGTCGTCGAACCCGAGATCGAGCGCGGCCCCGACTCGCAGGACCGCCTCGCCCGCATGCGCCACCTGCTCGCCGCCCGCCGCCCCCTCACCCGCGCCGACCTCGCCGCCGCCCTGCGCGACCGCACCGGCGACCCCGACGGCATCTGCCGCTACCCCGACCTCACCCAACCCCCCGAGGAACGCTACGCCACCGTCGTCTCGGTCATCATCGACCTCCACGCGCAAACCCTCTGGCTCAGCGACGGTCCGCCGGATGCCGCGCCGTATGCGGAGTATTTCTTGCGATAGCTTGGGGCATTTGCGTCGTTATCAATCTACCAGATAGAGCAATTGATCGGTCCAATCGTCGTGTCCTCGACGCTCCCAGAGTGCCAGCAGGCTGCGCACCAACGCACCGAGATTGTTCGAGCGAATAGTTCTCTCAGAAACCATGATCAGCCCGCTATGCGAGTGGCCTTCCTCCCCCCACAAACCGATCAGCGGGCGAATCGTTCGCTGATCGTAGGTAACGAGCGTCAATTGCTCCGTGTGTGCCGCTTCCAAAATGACATCATCAGACTTCCCACAATAGATCCCGCCTCTCCAGGTATGAATGCTGACGATGGGGATCTGCGGATTGTGTACCCGAACTTGCTCCGCGATCTCTTGCGAGAGATGCTCATCGAGCAGCAGGCGCAACATCCCGCGTCGCTCCTACTTCTGCTCCATCCGCCGTCTGCCCTTCGCTCACCCGAAAGACCTGTCCCTGCAGAAACTCCCGTTTGAATCGCTCCTCATCGTAAGAGTCGTTCTCAGTGATCGCCGCCTCGATCTCTTCTGGGAATGCCTCGGCGTATGCCAGTCCGCCCTTGACCTGGAAGTCGGGCCAATTCAGATGCGCCGCGATCTGCTCAATGTCACGGTTGTATGATCGCGCCAGGACTTCCAGAAACCACGGCGCAATCCTGCTGCCTTTGACATAAGCCTGTCGGCCGATGATCGTGTCCCGGAACTCGATGCTCGGGAACTCTGCCATCCGCAGCGCTTCCTCGATCAAACGCGCAGCCAACTCGCTCGGCTTGCGATCCGCGCGCCGAGCAAGCTTCTGCAATCGCTCCATTTGCTCCGGCTTGAGTCGCAAACTCAGCACCTGTGACTTCACAGTGCACCCCCTGTGTCGCTGTATACATTGCTTACAGTGTAACTCATGCCGGGTTACCGCACCAGAAACCCCCGCCCCGCCTCATCCTCCGGGTCGAGCATGAACTGGCAGAAACCGCTCAAAAATCCCCGCCCACCGACCTCCGGGATAACCGCAGGCCAATCGCCAACGCGCGCCTCACCGACAATGCGCCCGGTGAAGCAGCTCCCGATAATGCTCTCGATCGCGATCTCCTCGCCCGCACCCACCTCGCCCCGCGCCAAGAGCGCCGCCAGTCGCGCCGACACACCGGTGCCCGTCGGCGAGCGGTCCACCTCCCCCTCGGCAAAAATCGTCACATTCCGGCTATGTGCCCCTGCCTGCGCGGCTGGCCCGGTGATGATTGTCCCATAGATACCGTGCAAATCCGGCTCATCGGGATGCGCAATCGTCGCCGCCGCCTCAACCGCCCGCTTCACCGCCATCCCGCGCGCGATCAACTCCGCCGCCCGCCCCGGTTCGACCGCCAGCCCCGGCGCAAGCACCGACGCCTCGACCAGCGCATAAAACGCCCCACCAAACGCCACATCCACCAGGATCTCCCGCCCCTCGACCACAATCGGCAGATCCGCAGTATGGACAAACGAAGGCACATTGCGGAACGTCACCCGCCGCACCCGGTCCCCGCCCACCTCGGCCCGCGCCAGCACAAATCCCGCCGGCGTGTCAAACCCGAGTTCCGTGACCGGCTCGACCCGCGCCACCATGCCCGTCTCCAGCAGCGCCGTCGTCAGCGCGATGATGCCGTGCCCGCACATCGTGCTGAACCCCTCGTTGTGCATGAACAGCACGCCAAACGTCGCGCCCGGCGTCACCGGCGGCGTCAGCAAGCACCCATACATATCCGCATGCCCGCGCGGCTCCCCCATCAACAATCGGCGCAAATCATCATGATGCTCGCGCATCGCCGCGCGCCGCTCCAGAATCGTCCCCCCCGGCAACGGCGGCACCCCCGCCGTCACAATCCGCAACGGCTCCCCCCGCATGCGCCTCAATCGTGCTGATCATCCGCGAGAACCGCATCGCCCCCACTCCTACAAAACGTCGAACCCCACCCAACCCCGCGCTCACCACCCCCCACGCTGTCCCCACCCTCTCGCTCCTGTCATTCTGAGCGCAGCGAAGAATCCGCCCTTTCCCCCTTTCTTCCCTCGTCCTTTTCCCTTTATTACTGTGCCCTCTGCGTCCTCTGCGGTAAAACCGTTCTCACTCCTCGTCGTCTCCGCGTCGTCCTCCGCATCCCCGCGCCTCTTCTCTCTTCTCGTCTCCCCTCACCCCTCTCCCTTCTCTCCACTCTCCACTCTCCACACCCCTCATTTCCCCGCCCCGCCCCCGCAGTCTATACTAACCCGACCAGACGCGCCGAATCGGCGCGTCGCAGCAAAAGGTGAGTATCTGTGTCGCGACTTCGGCAGCATCCATGGCGCGCTATGCTGATTGCATTCCTGCTGATGCTGGCCGCCTGTCTGCTGCTGGTGGTCGGCTTGCGCGCCGTGCGGGCGTACCAGGGGATGCGCAACGAGCAGCGCGTTCGCGCGGGCGAGGCCGTCGGCGTCCGCCCCTGGATGACCATCCCCTACATCTCGCGCGTCTACGGCGTCCCCGAAGACGAACTCTTCCGCGCGCTCGGCATCGCCAATACCGAGCAGCACCGCCGCGTGCCGCTGCAAGTCCTCGCCCGCGAGGAACGCCGCGACCTCAGCGCCGACATCGCCAGATTGAACGCCGAGATCGACGCGCGGCATCCGACGCCCGCCACCCCACAGCGGGTGCCATGAACGACCGCCTGCTCGAACTCCTCTTCACCTACGGCGTCGTGGTCCTCGGACCCATCCTCTTTCTCTCGGCGATCGGGGTGCCGCTTCCGGGCACGATCCTGATCGTCGCGGCGGGTGCCTTCGCGAGCGGCGGGCAGCTCTCGTTCCCGCTCTTGCTGGCCACGGCGATCGTCGCCACGCTGCTCGGCAACGGGGTCGGCTACTGGATCGGCCGCCGGGGCGGCGAAGCCGCGACCACGCGCTGGGCGCGACGCTTCCATGTCAGCCACGACAACATCGAGCGGGCACAGAACCTCTTCACCCGCTACGGCGGCCTCTCCGTGCTCTTCACCCGCTTCCCGCTCTCGCCGCTGAGCGCGATCGTGAACATCGTCGCGGGTGCCGCGCGCTATTCCATTCGCACCTTCGTGGTGATCAACCTGATCGGCGTCACCGTCTGGGCCAGCGTCTACGCCGGACTCGGCTACGCCTTCGGCGCAAGCTGGGAGTCGATCTCCAACCTGCTCAACAACATCACCCAGGTTCTCACCCTGGTCGTCATCGTCGCGTTCCTGGCCTACCTGCTCGTCCGCACCCTGCGCGACCGCCAACGCCGCCGCGACGCCGAGGCCACCCATCCCCAAGCCGCACCGTCGGAAGAATAAGAGCAGCTGAATGTGTGAGCGGCGGCGATTATTTCGCCGCCGCTCACCTCGGCATCCCTCAGCCGGATTTGCGACTCCGCAGAGTCCTTCAGCCGGGACTTCAGTCCAACGGCCTACCCGGCTCGCACCTACTGGTAGCAGATCACCAGCGGCTTCGGATCCAGTTCGAGCACCTGCTCTGGGGTCATCACCGGATCGTCCTGCCGATAGAAGACCTTGATGCCGCCGAACTGGATCAACTGCTCACCGACAAAGTAGTTGTAGTTGCCGATCTTCGCCGGCATGCCACCCCAGCCATCCATCATGACGACGAGGTCAACATTCGCCATCGGCTTGATCTTCTCCTTGTCCGGCAGCATGTCGTCGCGGAACTGGTGGACGACCAGAATCTTGTCCGGCAGCTTGTACTGCCGCACGAGATCGCCCAGCACCTTCCCGGCATTCGTCACATCGGCGGCGGAGATGTGGCCGTAGTGCTCGCCCGGCACCTCCCCCTTATCGACGTGGAACTCCGGGTCGATCGCCAGGTGGACGTGCGGGCGCTGCAAGAACGGCATGATC
Source organism: Chloroflexia bacterium (assembly GCA_046328475.1). Classification (GTDB taxonomy): domain Bacteria; phylum Chloroflexota; class Chloroflexia; order Thermomicrobiales; family CADCWN01; genus CADCWN01. The sequence goes on from JAXLWN010000039.1 coordinate 43,132, forward strand.
GCCTTGATGTCGTTGGCGACCGTGTCGTACCCCATCTGGATATCGAGCAGCAGCAGGCAGCCGTGCTTCTCCGCCAGCTGCGAATAACGCTCGATCACCTCCGGCGGCGTGCGCAGCAGCCACAGCCCATCGGCCCCCGCATCGCCCTGCGCCACCGACGCGATCAGCTCGATGGTACACAGCCCCGGGCGACTCGGATCGGCGGCGGTATAGGCCGCCGTCTGCTCCTTCAGCTTCGCCATCATCGCCTCGGGGTCGTCGAACTCCCCGAGAATGCCCATCTGGCTGGAGAACGGGTGGCCGTAATACGTGACCAGACGACGCGTCGCGAGCGGGCTGGTCGAGGGTGCCCTGGTCGGCGTTGGTGGGATAGCAGTATTGGTGGCGGGCGCTGGTTGCGAGGGCGGCGCAGACGGTTTACTCGATGCAGACGGTTTACTGGATGCTGCACCCGCGACCGAAGGCGCGGCGGATGGTTCGTCGGAAGGCTCGGCAGTCGCCGTTGCCGGATCGTCGGCACTCGGCTCCGCCGCGACCGCCGTCGGATCCTCCAGCGTCGCCGTCGGATCGACCGGATCCGGTGCCCCCGCGCGCCCGGCAACGCCGCAACTCACCAGCAGCGCCACCAGCAGCAGGGCGGTCACCAATTGCCGCTCTACCCGCCCATTCAACCAGGCCATCTCTCTCCTATGATAGTAACGAGTGACGAGTGACGAGTAACGAGGATATTAACGCAGACACCGAGTGATGAGGAGTGCAAGGTTCGTGCCATCCACCTCACGGGTTCCTCGTCACTCGTCACTCGTCACTCGTCACTCGTCACTCGTCACTCGTTACTCGCGAAGTACGCGTCGATCGCCCGCGCATACCCCTCGGCGATGCGCGCGATGGTGGCGTCGTCGGTGATCAGCGCCCGCTCGGCGGCGTTCGTCTCGAAGAGCGCCTCGGTCAGCACGATCGGCAACCCGCTCATCCGGTTAACGCTCGTCTGGCTGTTTGGGGTACTGGCGACACTGCCCAATGTTGCGAGACCGCCGTAGGTCTTCCCGATCGTCGTATCGAGATCGACCCGGCTGTACGGCGGGGTGTACCCCCGGTCGCGCAATGCGGCGGCGATCTCGCGCTGCACCAGCGTCGCCAACTGCAAGTTCTGCGGCCCGCCGCCCACGGCGTAATAGGTGGTGGAACCAGCCGCCGAGGCGCTCGTGGAAGCATTGTAGTGGATCGAAATCGCCAGGTCAGGCTGGAGTGCCAGGATCCGCGTCGCGTGCGCGTAGCCCTCCAGATAGCCCGCGTCGTAACCCGCCGGATTCGCCGGCAGCAGCGCCGGATTGTTGACCAGCACCGTCTCATCGTCCGGCCGCGTCAGGTAGACCGTGTACCCGCGCGCCTCCAGCAACGGCTTCAGCGCCAGCGCCGTCCGCAGCGTGTCGCGATACTCGATCCCCTGCGCCCCGCCACTCGCGCGGTCGTGCCCCGGATCGAGCACGATCACCTTCGCCTTGTGCGGCGCATCCGGCACCGTCACGCTCGGCAACCCGGCAATGTCGGGCCGCGCCGCCAGCGCCTCGCGCCCCAGGTGCCCCAGCAGCACCTCGTAGTCCGTTCCGCCGTACTCCGGGTGGTGCTCGAAGCGCGCCCGCTCGAAATACTGCACCGTATACGACTTCCCGTCGGCCGGATTGACCTCCGTGAACTCCTCCGTCAGCGGGTACCCGAACACCGGCAGCCCGCCCCCGCCCAGCCAGTAGCGCCGGAAGACGCCGCGCAGCGTGTGCCTGGTCGGCGGGAAGAGTTCGCAGGCGCTGGAGCAGGGCGCGGGCGATGCGCCCCGCTCCGCGCGGTTGCCGAGCGCGGCCGAACCGAGCAGCGTCAGCAGCACGTCGTACGGCGCGGCATTCTCCGGGTGCAGCTCGAAGCGCGCCCGCTCGAAATACTGCACCACCAGCCCGCCACTCGCCGGATCGCGCACCGCCGCGCTCAGCGGCAGCCCGAACGCATCAAGCCGCCGTAGCGCGCCCAGTAATCGAGAAAGACCCCCTCGACGGTGTAGCCGGTCGCAAACGTCTGCGGCGACGCAACCGCCCCCATCGGCGCGGGCGTCCCCTGCGCCGCCTCCGGTATCGGCCCCTCAAACGGCCCACCGAACCTCGTCGCCGAGCCGAACAGCACCACCAGCACCGGCAGCGCAAGCGACAGGAACCACAGCTGACTGCGGCTCGACCACCTGCCCATCGCGCCACCTCCCGCTCGTACGTACACTCGGGTGCTGGCTGATGGTACCCCATTTTGTCCGAATGTGCCACCTTGGCAAGCCAGAAAGTGCTGAGTGCTGAGTGCTGGCGAGTGCCGAGTGGGTCGGGCAGTCGGGCAGTCGGGCGGTCGGGCGAAAACTCTCTCGTTACTCGTTACTCGTTACTCGTCACCACTCAGCACTCAGCACTCAGCACTCAGCACTTCAAAGCCCCGGCATCCGCTCCACGATCCGCGCGATATGCTTCATGCCGCGCAGGAACTCGTCGATCACCACGTTCTCGTTCGGCGCGTGCGCGTTGCCGTCCGGTTGCCCGATGCCCGAGTTGGCGATCGCCCCAGGTGCTTCACGAACGGATACATCGGCCCTGACCCGCCGATCATCGGCGCGATCAGCATCGGCTTGTCGTACACATCCCAGGCCGCCTCCGCCACCAGCCGCACGAACGGGCTATCGGGATCGACGCGCGCCGCGTGCTCGCCGCCGTGCCGGTGGATATGGACATCCCCGAAACCGTGGCTGTCCAGGTGGCGGCGCAGCTTCACCATCAGGTCGGCCGGGTCCTGCTCGGGCACGATCCGAAAATCGACCTTCGCGCTCGCCTCGGCGGGCAGCACCGTCTTCGATCCCGGCCCCTGGTAGCCGCTCGTCAGCCCCGAGATCGTGCAGGTCGGCACAAAGACCTCCTGCCGCCGCCGCTCCACGCCCGTCACGCCGCCGAGGAAGTCCTTCAGCGCGAACGTCCGCCGCAAATGCTCATCCTCGTCCGGCAATTGCCCCAGCAACTCCAGATCGCGCGCCGATGGCCCGATCACATCGTCGTACCACCCCTCGATCATGATCCGCTCGTCCAGCCCCTTCAGCGTGCCGAGCGCCCAGACCAGCCGCCACGCCGCATTCGGGAAGATCGAGCCGCCCAGGCCCGAGTGCGCATCTTTCGCCAGCGTCTTCACCGATAGCTCGACATAAAAATCGCCGCGCATCCCCGCATACGTTTGCGGCCGTCCGTCATAATTCACGCCGCCAAACTCCCAGATGCACCCATCCGCTTGCAACAACTCGCGGTGCTGCTCGATGAACGCGGTCAGGCTGTTCGACCCGACCTCCTCCTCCCCCTCGATCAGGAACTTAATCTTGCACGGCAACTCGCCATGCACCGCCTTCAGCGCGCGAATCGCCGCCAGCCGCGAGACGATGTGCCCCTTGTCGTCCCCCACGCCGCGCGCGTACATCCTGCCGTCGCGCCGCGCCAGCTCGAACGGCGGGCTATCCCACAGCTCCAGCGGCTCCGCCGGCTGCACGTCGTAGTGGTTGTAGAAGAGCAGCGTCTTGTCGCTCGCCCCGTCGATCTCGCCATACACGACCGGATTGCCGTCGCTCTGCATCACCGCCGCCGTGAAGCCGTGCTCGCGCAGCAATGCTGCCGTCAACTCGGCGCACTCAGCGATCCCCAACCCCTGCGCCGCCACGCTCGGCTGCGCGCAGAGTCGCGCCAACTCCCCGATCGACTCCTCCAAGTGCTCTGTCAGGTGCGCATCGACGGCGGCCTGCGCCTCGTCGCTCGTCCACCGCTCGCTCATGACCCCGTGCCTCCCTCGTGCGTTCTGTATCTATGGGCGCGTCTCGCCCGGCCTGCGCGCTAGTCTATCAGGTCGGCGAGCGCCGACTGCGGTATCATCTGTCGGGCAACATCCCGACAAGTGCGCGATGAGGAGCGAGGATGCGTCGGTTCCGGTCCCTTGCGGTCGTCTGCCTGCTGACGCTGGCCTTCGCCCAGGCCTGCTTCGGGCAGACACCCTCGACCGCGACGCCCTCCACCGGAGTCGGTGCCCCACCGTCGGCTGGCCCTTCGCCGGGCGGGTCATCCCCCGCGTCCACCGGCGTCGCCCCTCCCTCGCCGCTCCCCACCACCACGACAGCCGCGCCACCGACCGGCGTGGCCCCCCCCCCCCCCCCCCCCGGCGCCCCCACCCCCGGCACCGGCCCAACCCCGACCGCCCCGCGCCTCGGCCTCGACCCGCCCGGCACCCCGCGCGCCCCCACCTCCACGGTCGCCCCACCCCTGCCAACCGTCACCGCGCGCGAGGCGACCATCGCCCAGGTGCAGGGCACGATGAATCGCTCGCCGTTCGTCGCCCAAACCGTTCGCATCGTCGGCGCGATCGTCACCGCCGACTTCCAGCAACTCCCCCTGCAGGGCTTCTTCGTCCAGGAGCGCAACCCCTCCGCCCAGGACGCCTCGACCGGCATCTTCGTCTTCCAGGGCGATCGCACCACCCCCGACGTGAAGCTCGGCGACGAGGTCACGATCATCGGCGTGGCGCGCGAGACCTCCGACCGCACCGAGATCGACATCAGCCTGCCGACGAGCCTAGGGACCATCGTCTCGTCCGGCAACCCGCTGCCGCCCCCCCTGGAGCTGCGCCCACCCGCCACCGACGCCGAAGCGCGCACTTACTTCGAGCGCTACGAGGGCATGCTCGTCAGCCTGCCCGCCGCCATCGTCGTCGGCCCCACCAACCGCTTCGGCGAGTTCGTCGTCGTGCGCGAGGATACCAACACGCAGCGGCTCTATAGCGACAACCCCGTCGGTGCCGGCTGGCGCGTCGTCGTGGACGACGAGAGCGGCGTCCGCTACGAGCTGGCGGTCGGCGACCGGATCGAGGGCATCGTCGGCCCGCTCGACTACTCCTTCGGCCAATTCAAGGTGCAGCAACTCCCCGAACCCCGGCTGGTGGTCGCCTCGGCCGGGCGTTTGCCACCGGCCTTCGCCGCCGCCGCAAACGGCGAGTTCACCATCGCCTCGTTCAACCTGGACAATCTCTTCGATCCGATCGACACGCCGAACAAGGAAGACCCCTGCGACCGCGACAGCAACGGTCGCCCCTGCCGCGAGCGCGTCACCCCGGCCGACTACGCCCTCAAACTCTCCAAAGCGGGGCAGGCCATCCGCAACGTCCTCGGTGCCCCGACGATCGTCGCCGTGCAAGAGGTCGAAAGCCTCGACGTGCTGAACGCCCTCGCCGCCTCGCCCGACCTCGCCGGGCTCGGCTATAGCGCGGTGCTGCTCGAAGGGCTCGACCCGCGCGGCATCGACGTCGGCCTGCTCTATCGCCGCGACCGCGTCACGATCACCGGTGCCTACCAGCGCAACGCCTGCGTGACGACCGACTACGGCTTCACCGACACCGACGCGCGGTGCAGTTCCCGCAGCGACGGCCAACTCGACGGCTACTACCTCGCCGCCCGCCCGCCGCTGGTCGTCAGCCTGACGATCCTCGGCCCTTCCGGCGAATTCCCCCTCACCGCCATCGTCACCCACTTCAAATCGCGGAGCGGCACCGACCCGGAAGGGAAGGAGTTCACCAGCCGCCGCACCGAGGAAGCGCGTCTCGTGGCCAGCATCGTCAACGACCTGCTCGCCGTCGATCCCGACGCCGCGCTCGCCGTCCTCGGCGACTTCAACGACGCCACCGCCTCCGATCCCCTGCGCCTCCTGACCACGACCACCCCGCTCCAGAACCTCACCCTCCAGGTGCCCCAAGCCGAACGCTACTCCTACATCTTCAACGGCCAATCCCAGGTCCTCGACCACATCCTCGTCACCCCCAGGTCTCCGCTCCCAACTCGTCCGCATCACCTTCGCCCACCTCGACGCCGACTACCCCGTCTCCCTCGCCACCCAACCCGTCCCCAACCAGGTCTCCGACCACGACCCCCCCTCGCCCGCTTCCGCCTCCCCTGAGTCGGGAAGTCGTGAGTCGTGAGTCGTGAGGAACGCGGCCGGAGAGCGATGCGCCCTCCGGGCCACTTCTCGTACTGGCTACTGGCTACTGCCTACTCGTCCACTCACGACTCACGACTCACGACTCACGACTCAACTGGCACCCCGCCCTCACCTCTGCTATACTCTCCCACCGCTGCGCGCCACCGCGCTCTACGCGCGTTGGGCGCGTTTCCGCGTGTGCCACCCGGTCCCGTCAGGTTGACCGGCGAACGCGGCCCTGGCAATGTGAAGAACGACGAGGCGACAGAGTAGGGAGGATCGCGCATGGCAACCCTGGTAGTGCAGGCCCAGCCCCGCGAGAAGATGGGCAAGGCCGTCAAGAAGCTGCGGCGAGAGGGCATCCTCCCGGCCGTCGTCTACGGACCGGCGGTGCAGGGCGTCCAGCCCATCTCGCTGAACATGCGCGACTTCGCCAAGGTGTTCGGGCAGGCCGGACCCTCCACCCTCCTCAGCCTGAAGGTCCAGGGCGGCGGCACGCATCAGGTGCTGATCCACCAGACCACCTACGACCACTACCACCGCAACCTCATCCACATCGACTTCTTCGCCCCCGACATGAAGACCGAGCTGACCGTCCACGTCCCCCTCGCCTTCACCGGCGAAGCCCCGGCCGTCAGCGTTGAGGACGGCATCGCGCTCCACCTCGTCAGCGAGGTGCAGGTCCGCGCCCTCCCCGGCGACATCCCGGCCGCGATCGAAGTCGACATGAGCAGCCTGCGCGAGATCGGCTCGCAGCTCACCGCCGGAGACCTCCCGCTGCCGCGCGGCGTCGCGCTCGTCACCCCGGCCGAAGAACTCATCGTCCGGATCAACCCGCCGACAGTCGTCGAGGAGCCGGAAGTCGCCGAGGAAGTCGAGGCCGCCGAGGCCGAAGGCGAATCCGAGGAGCAGACCGCCGAAGCCTCCGCCGACTCGGACGAAGAGCAGCAGGGCTAAGGCCAACATCCAAACCAACCCAGGGCACCGCCGAGCAATCGGCGGTGCCCTCCGTGTTACTCGCTACTCATCACCCGTTACTCGTTACTTCTCCTCCCCCCCAACCACGCCACCGGCCCCACCTGTGAAAGCTTCCTGGCCGACCAACAAGGATCGCCTTGTACTTCGAGCCCGCGCAGGCGGCTTTGCGGCGCAGCCTTCAGCCCAGGTCTTAGACCTGGGGCACGTACCACGGGGCACGTACCACGGGGCACGTACCACAATCCACGGACCACAACCCTCGGGCCACCCCGCTCGATTCATCTGTTTCGCCCCACCCCCGCACACAACGAAGTGGGGGCTGCTCCGAAGAGCAGCCCCCACTTACATCGATTCATGGGCATCGCCGAGCGAGACCACGCTACGCTACCGGCACCGCCAGCGATGCCCATAAGCTCGTGACCACTACTCATAGGCACCACCTCCTTTACCCTCATCGGTCAATAAGTGTGCGAGGAGAGGTCGCCTCGCTCTCGACACCGCAAGGGTAACATGCCCTCCGCCACCTGTCAATACATGTACGGACGCGGCCCGCCGCCTAACGTCCCGGAATCGTCAACTCCTGCCCCACCGTCAGGAAGTCGGGATTCGACAGCTTGTTCGTCTCGATCAACTGCTGCGTCGTCACCCCAAACTTCTGGGCAATCGCGCTCAGCGTATCCCCGGCTGCACCACATACTTCTGGCTCGCCGTGGATGCCGGCGGCGACGGACTCGCCGCCGGTGGCTGGCTACTCGGTGCCGCCGGTGGCTGACTGCTCGCCGGTGCCGGGCTATTCGCCGGTGCGCTCGGCGCAGACGACGGGCGGCTCGCGCTCGGCGTGGCCGATCGATTGACACTCGGCGTCGCCGCACGCCCCGTCGGCGTCGCCGTCGCCCCGCTGTCGCGCGTGCATGCCCCCAGCAGCAGCGCCCCGCACATAACCCCCGCAGCGACGCCGAGACGCAAGCGATGTTCGCGTGGTCGCATCACTCCCTCCTGATTCCATCCGCGCAGCTCCCGCGCCGATCCCCCAATCGCCTTGCGGAAGCCTGCTCATCCCCGCACCGTGTGTCTTGTACGTTCATGGCGGCGTGGCGCGTAGTGTAGCAGGTTTGCTGGCAGGGTGCAGAACGTCGTCCGCCTGCCATGCCCTGCCAGCCTTAACGCGCAAACCAGCGAGGAAGTACCGCTTGCTCAGCGCGCCGCCGCGTCGTCCCCCTTCACCTCCACCTCCGGCGGCCGGGTCGCCTGGCTCGTCTTCGTCGGTGCCCGTTCCGGCGCGACCGGTGCCTGCACCTCGGTGAACTCGCCCTCGATCGCGTCGCGCTCCTCGCGCGCACCCTGGCGCAGCGTCTTAGCGACCTCCATCGCGCGCTCGTAGTAGCGCCGCATCTGCTCACCGGTCGGCTTGGCCCCGAACTCGTAATAGTAGTTCGCCGCCTGACCCGTCACCGCCGTGCCCCCGTACGCGATCAGCACCTTCGGGATCGTCCCGGCCGCGAACGGGATCAGCGCCGCCATCTCGCGCGCCACCGTGCGCCAGACCAGCCCGGCCCCGACCACCGGCAGCATCTCCGTGTAGAGCCGCCACGGCTGGTCGATATCCCGCCCGTGCGCCGCCGCCAGCTTATAAACCAGCATCAGCTGATTCTTCGTCAGCACCAGGAAATCCGCCCCCGCCGACATCAGATTGCCGACAATCGGAATCACCGCCGGAATATTCGAGAGCAGCGCGAACTCCGCATTCGCCCGCGCCGTCTGGTTGACCAAACTCGTCGTCACCTGCTTGCGGAACGCGGGCAGATAGCGCCCTAGTGCCAGTTGCCGGTGCCCGAGTCGCGTCACCAGCCGCGACCGCAGATCGTCCACCGCCTGCGGCGGGGGCGGCACCTCGCCGTCGGCCGCCGCGCCGGGCGGCAGCTGGAACGTGAGCGTCCGCCCCGCCGTCTCCGTATCGGCCATCAATTGCCGGATCTTCGGCCGGTTGCGCTCGGTCGGCCCCGCATTCACCAGCACAATCCCGTCGTAAAGATCGAGGTAGCCGGGCAACTGCTCGAACGTCACCACATCGATGAAACCGCTCGCCGCGCTCCCGCCTGTATCCCGCAGCGTCACCAGTTGGTCGTGGTTCGCGCCGACCAGCAACACGCGCGGCGGCAATTGCGCCTCCTCGCGCAATTCGTCGAAGCTGAGTTCGCGCACAATCTTGAACAACTCGCCGATCGCCGGGCCGCTGCTCCGCAACCGGGCGAGACTCCGCTTCGTCGCCATGCCTTCACACTCCTACGCCGGTCGGCACACCACCACTCGACCGCAATTCATCCCTACAGGCCGCGCCGCCGTCCGCGTAGCACAACCCATGCCATCCGAGGGGCAGTTGCAGGTTGCAGGTTGACAGGTTACAGGTTGGGAACGAGCAACATGGAACTTGCCAACCTGCAACCTGCAACTCACACCTTGGAACTTCACGCCCCTGGCGCTATCATCCCCACCAACATATACGCACCGCACGGCGGATCGCTTCGGGGAACCATGCTCTGGGTCGCGGCACTCCTCTCACTGATCATCTGGGTCATCGGCTGGCAAAGCGGCTTCCTCGGCTGGCTCATCCACCTCTTCCTCCTGCTCGCCATCCTTGCCGCCCTCGCCGCCCTCCTCCCCCGCCGCTCGTCCGAGTGAGTCAGTGCGTCAGTGCGTCCGTAAGTCAGTGTGTCCGTAAGTCGGAATTCAGCACCTTGCTATACCGTCCTACTGACGCACCGACGCACCGACACACTGACGCACCGCCTACATCCCCCCCTCGTGCAGCAACTCCACCTCCACCAGCGCCCCCGCAGGCAACCGCTCGACCCCGTCCGGCACCACCAGCAGCGCATTCGCGCGCACCAGCGCGGTCAGTACCCCCGATCCCTGCTCACCGGTGGGCCGCACCATCGGCACATCCTCCCCCGGCGTGACCAGCGCGCGAACATAGTGCTGACGCCCACCGCGATTGTCGATATCCTCCGCGAGCCTGGCGCGCACCGTCGGCTTGCGCCACTCGGCCCGCCCCGCCTGGCGCAAAATCACCGGGCGCGCGAAAACCTCGAACGACACATACGCCGCGACCGGATTGCCCGGCAGCCCCAGAAACGGGCGCTCGCCGAGATACCCGAACGCCAGCGGTCGCCCCGGCTTCATCCGCACCTGCCAGATCTCGATCCGCCCCTCCGCCCGCAGCACATCCTTCACCATGTCGTAATCGCCGACCGACACCCCGCCCGACGTCAGGATCAAATCGGCCTCGCGCGCCGCCCGCAGCGCCGCCGTCAACTCCCCGACCGTGTCGCGCGCCACGCCCAGCAATTCCGGCTCGCCGCCATAGCGCCGCACCAGCGCCGCCAGCGTGTGGCTGTTGCTGTCGCGAATCTGCCCCGGTCGCACCGGCTGCCCCAGCGCCGCCACCTCATCCCCGGTTGAGACAATCGCCACGCGCGGCCGGCGAAAAACCGTCACCGTCGCCCGCCCCGTTGACGCGAGCACCCCGATCTCGATGGGACGCAGCGCACACCCCGCGCGCAGCACCGTCTCGCCCGCCCGCACATCCTCGCCCGCCTCGCGCACATTCACCCACGCCCGTTGCTCGGCGAAGATCGCGACCTCGTCCGTGCGATTGTCCGTCTCCTCGAATCGCACCACCGTATCCGCGCCCGGCGGCAACGGCGCGCCCGTCATGATCCGAATCGCCGTCCCCTCGCCCACCGCGCCACTCGCCGGATACCCCGCCGGGCCCTGCCCGACCACCCGCAGCCGCACCGGCGTCGCCCGGCTCGCCCCGCGCACATCTTCCGCGCGCACCGCATAGCCATCCATCGCCGAGTTGCGGAAGGGCGGAATATCCTCGCCCGACACCACATCCTCGGCCAGGACCCGCCCGAGCGCATCGCCCAGCGCCACCTCCTCGGCAGACAACGGCGCGACCCCGGCCATGACGCGTTCCAGCGCCTCCGCCACCCCGATCATCCCGTCATCCGCCCCCGGCACGCCCATCGCCACTCCTCGCGAGGCCCATCACACCATCATCACCCCGCCGCACCCAAGTATACGGCCCACCCCCCAGGATTCCGGCAACCCCACCACATCACCTCCCCTCGCCCCAACCGCGAACCCCGCCCTCGAGACCACGGCTATCCACTCCACAAACTCTTGAACCTCGCCACCCGCTCTCCCCAGCATCCCAAACCCTCTCCTCATCAGCCGGGTACCCGCTTGCGGGTGGCGGTCGCCGCCGCAGCGGCGGGCGGGGTCTACCTCCGCGCAGCACCCCACTCCCCATCCCCTCCCCTCCCGCCAGCCTTCCCCCCTCTCCTCGCGGGAGAGGGGGTGCCGCCGCAGCGGCGGGGGTGAGGTCTCTCCCACCTCCACTCTCCACTCTCCTCTACCCGACTGCCCGACTATCCGACCACCCGACCCACTCAGCACTCAGCACTCAGCACCCACATGGATCTTTCCCCATCCCCCAGATATAGTTCCCCGCAGCATACACAACCACGACAGCGCGACGACGGAGCCTCCCATGCACCCGCGACGCCCAGCCCGCACGCTCACCCGCCGCCAACTCCTCACCGTCGGCGGCGGCGTAGCGCTCGCTCCCGCCGCACTCCTCGCCTGGTGGCGACCCTGGCGCTCCCTCACCACCCCCTCAACGTCGGCTCCCACGCCCGCGCCGCCACCCCCCACCCGCACCCCCGAGCGCATCGCCCTCCCCACCGAGCGACCCCGCCCCAGCGCCGCACCCCCTCCCACCAGCACTCCAGCCGCCATCGCCACGGCCCCGACGCGCACCGCCGCCCCCTCCGCTGCAACGACAGCGAGCGCCACCGCAGGCACGCTCCTCTACCTCAGCACCAGCGATGGCCAGCGCGGCATCGTCGCGGTCAACGCCGACGGCAGCACTCGCCGCCTCCTCGCCCCCGGCACCTACGACACCCTCGCCGTCTCGGCCAACGGCTCGCGCCTCGCCACCATCGGCGCGATCCCGAATGGCGGCGGCCTCAATCAACTCACCACGCTCGATGACAACGGTCGCACCCTGGCCCGCTTCCCCATCGAGCGTAACCTCAACGGCCCGCCCGCCTGGTCCCCCAACGGCACCGCCCTCCTCTGCTCGGTCCAGGCCAACGACCCCTCCTCGGCCAATCCCCGCTGGGAGACCTGGGTCTTCGGCGACGACGGCGCGCGGCAGATCGCCCCACCCAATGCCGCCGATCAACTCCTCCAGGGCTGGACCCCGGACGGCCGCATCGCCTTCCTCACCAACGCCGACCCCGACCAGCCGCGCGAATGGACCCTCTGGACCACCAGCGCCACCGGCACCGACCTCAAGCGCGTCATCTCAGGTCGCTTCAACCCGCTCGCCTGGGATCGGAGCGGCTCGAATCTCTACGCCCTGACCTACGCCGATCCCGACGCTACCAGCGCCCCGCTGGCCCAACTCGTCGCGATCGAGCGCCTCACCGGCGACGTGCGCTATCTCGCCAGCGCCGACGCGCTCGCCGTGAACGTCCTCAACCTGCCCCGCGAACCCCGCACCTACCGCTTCGACTTCGTCTACCCCTCCCCGGACGGCGCACTCTTCGCACTCGGCGTCGCCCGCAACTACACGCTCGGTTCGCGCCCCCCGCCCGACGAATACGGCGCGACCAGCGTCATCTTCATGCGCCGCAACAGCCAGATCACCGGCAAAGCCCCCCTCCCGCCCGGCAACCAACGCGGCCCCGCCGCCTGGTCCCCCGACGGCACGCGCCTGGCGATCGTCCTCGCCGCGAACACCGAGAGCGACGCGCAACTCCTCGTGTTCGATACCGCCGGCACGCGCCTCAGCGACCAGCCCATCGAGCGCGCCTATCTCGGCCTGGCACCCCAACTCGCCTGGTCCCGCGACAGCCAACTCCTCTCCCACACCACCCCGCGCATCCTCACCGTCAGCGCCTTCGACCCACCCCGCACCCTCTTCCTCGGTCCCGGCGGCACCTACCCCGCCTGGCGACCATAATCAAGCTGCGAAAACCCCGTTCTGGCGAGCCCGCGCAGGCGGGCTTCGCGGTGCGCCGCAGCGCACCCCCAGCCCAGGGCTTCAGCCCTTGGGCGCACGCGCCTCGGGCCACCCCCCACCCGCCGCAACCGCACTTGGCATCTACCACATCCGAGTTGTAGCATGGCGACCACACGTACGTAGACAAGAGTGTGAAATGAGGAGGATGCATGACAGCGACCGTGCGCGTCGGGGTAATCGGCACCGGCGTCGGCGCGCTCCACATCGAGGCATTGCAGCAGGTGCCGGGCGCGGTGGTGACCGCCGTCTGCTCCGCGCGGGCGCAGCGCGCCCGCGAGATCGCAGCGCGCTTCGACATCCCGCTCGCCACCGACGATTATCGCGACGTGCTGGCAGCGGATGTGGACGCCGTGATCGTCGCCACACCTCCCGCCTTGCACCTGCCGATGGGACTGGACGCAATTGCCGCCGGAAAACACCTCTTCTGCGAGAAACCCGTCGCGCTCAACCTCACCGAAGCCCGCACCCTGCGCGACGCCGCCCACGCCGCCGGGGTCGTCCACATGCTCAACCACTACGTGCGCTTCGCCCCGCCCTTCGCCCAACTGAAAGCCCTGGTTGACCAGGGCTACCTCGGGCAACTGCCGTCGCCGACGCCCTCATCCTGACCAATCCCATCGACTACCTCAACTCATCGGCCTGGAGCGATACCAAGTTCGGCTGGTATACCGACGGCGCGCAGATGGGCGGCCTGCTCGAGGGCGCGGCGGGACCGCACTTGATCGACCTCCTCCTCTGGTGCTGCGGTCCGATCGTCGAAGTCGCCGCGCGCACCGCCGTGACCCACCCCGAACTCGCGCTCGCCAACGGGCAGGTCGTGCGCGGCGTCAGCGGCGAAGATGCCTTCGTCCTGATCGCCCGCTTCGCCAACGACCGCCTCGTCGTGATTCGCGGCGTCTCGGTCGCCTATCACAGCGGCCTTGGCTTCTCCCTCACCCTGCACGGCACCCACGGCAGCCTCTTCGCCGACTACAGCGGCCTGCGCGGCGCGACCGCCGCCGACCACGCTCCCGCCCCCCTCCCCCTCCCCGCCGACGCGCCCTCGGACCGCGTCGCCATCGCCACCAGGTTCATCGCAGCGATCCGCAGCGGCGGCCCCACCCCCTCCCCCTCCCTGGACGACGGCGTCGCCGTGCAAGCCATCATCGACGCCAGCCTCGCCGCAGCCCGCACCGACAGCTGGGTCCGCGTCGCAACCCCCTGATCGCATCGGACAATCGGTCCCGCGTGCGCTGTTGGCGCACCAGCAGCATATGGCGTCATATCCCACAGAGAAGCGCCAAAACCTTCTACGCCGATCAACGCGGCAACCGCCAATCCCACGGAATAACGCAGGGGGCAGGGCCAACAGCCCTGCCCCCTGCTAAATGTCGAAATCAGACTACCGCGCAGCCGTGCATCCCAGCCCGCGCAGGCGGGCTTCGCGGCGACCGCAGTCGCCCTCAGCCCAGGGTTTCAACCCTTGGGGCTCCTCGCACGCGCCACCGGCCCCGCGCCTAATACTGCTTCCGCTCCCCGACGTTGCTCCCCTTGATCGTATTCAGCACGTTGCGATACCCCTCCGTCAGCGCCCCCGCATCCGAGCCAAACAGGATGAACCGCGACCCCTTATCCATCCAGTAGTTCACCAGCTCCGCGTTGAAGAGGTGCCCGCCCGCCGGGATCCCCTTCTTCTGCGCCGTATCCACGATGTGCTGGTACGCCTCGATGAACTTCGGATTGCTGAACTCATCCGGGATCCCGAGCGTGATCGACAGATCGTTCGGCCCGATGAAGATCGCGTCGATCCCGTCAACCTCCAGAATCGCGTCCAGATTGTTGATCGCATCGATCGACTCGATCCCGATGATGATCACCTTGTCCGCGTTGCGCTCGGCCAGATACTTCGCCGTCGCCTCATTCAGCTGCTGCTCACCGCTCTGCACGCGCTGGTACTGCGCCCCCTTCAGCGGGCGCACCCGGCACGCCGTCACGACCGCGCGCACCTCTTCCACCGTCTCGCAATACGGCACCAGCACGCCGTGGAACCCGGCATCGAGCCCTTTCAGCGCCTCGGCCGGCTCCGTCGTCGGCACGCGAATGATCGGGCAGACCCCCGACCACGAGAACGCCGCCGCCAGATCCGCCACCTCCGCGCGGCTCCCCGGCGAATGCTCCGTATCCACGATCACATAATCGAACCCGATCCGCCCGAACACCTGCGCCCAGCGCGGCTCGCGGATAAAGCTCGTCATCGTCCCAAAGACCTTCTCGCCACCATGCATCCTCGCGCGCAGACCCGCCCCATCCATAGCTATGCAGCTCCTTTCGCGTCCTCATGTTGCATGTTGCAGGTTGGCAGGTTGCACGTTAGAGGAACCTGAAACTTGCCAACTTGTAACCTGTAACTACGTCCCCGTCGTCTCCACCCCCGACGGCAACCCCTCGAACAACCCCGCCACCCCGCGCGGTCGCCAGAGCGGCACACCCGACTCCACCAGCCCGCCGGGGATCGCCTCCAGATCCAGCGCCTGCGACCGCTCCGCCGACTCCAGCCCCGCCAGCACGATCTGCATGTTGCGCACATTCTGCGGCACATCGGCGACCAGCGGCTCGCCGTGGATCAGCGCCTCGTAGAAGTTCAGCAACTCATTGTAGTAGCCACCATCGGCCTGGAACCGGTGTACCTCGCCCGTGCCATCCGGGCGGTGCAGCGTCACCTTGCGCTGCCCCGTCGTGATCGTGATCAACCCCTCGGTGCCGTACAACCGCAGATCGTTCGGCTCGTCCGGGAACGCGATCTCCGGGTAGCAGGCCGTGTAGCTGCCGACCGCCCCACTCGCGAAACGCAGGTTCAACGTCAAATCCGACGGCCCGCCGAAAATGCTGTTGGCATCCTGCACCTCGCCATGCAGCCGCGTCACATCCCCGCACAGGAAGCGCAGCAGCGCCGTGTGATGGACCCCCGCATCGAGATGCGGCCCCCCCTGATACTCCCCAACGTGTCGCCAGGGTGTGCTCGTGAAGTTGTTCGGCCTCGGCACAAGGTGCGACACCTGCCGCCAGCTCACGAAGTGCAGCCGCCCGATCGCCCCGTCATCCAGCAGGCTCCGCGCGAACCGCGCATCGTCGCGGTAGAAGAAATTCTCCGCGACCAGCAGCACCCGGTCGCGGTACTGCTCCGCCAGTTCCAGGAACGCCTCCGCATCCGCCTGATTCGCCCCCGACGGCTTCTCGCAGATGACCTGCTTCCCCGCCGCCAGCGCCTCGCGCGTCACCGGCAGATTCAGCGGGATCGGCAGCGCGATCAGCACCGCCTCCACATCGTCGCGCCGCAGCAACTCGTGGTAGTCGGCATGGTACTGATCCATGCTCACGCCGCTATACGCCGCGAAGTGCTCCGCCTTCGGCCGCGAATGATTGGCGAACGCCACGATCTCGAACCGCTCCGGCAGCTGCCGCAGCGCCGGCCAGTGCAACTGCTCAATCGCCAGCCCCGTCCCGATCAACCCCAACCGGATCGCGCGCGGTGCCTCGGACAAGGGCATGGTCCCTCCTAGTGCTCGAAACGGCGAGCGGGCGAGTCGACGAATGGGCGCTGCGCGTGGAGTGCTCTCGTCTATTCGCCGTTTCGCCGTTTCGCCGTTTCGCCTACTGCTCGACTCCCTTGAAGCAGTTCGTCACCCCGGCTGTGGTAAAGCGCATCTCGGAACCAAGACCGATCATCCGAATGCCCTGCTTCAGACGGCGATTGGCCGCAGCGGCATCCATCAGGTGCATCCCGATCACCTTGCCGGTCGCATTCCCGGCCGCGACGATCTTGTCGATCGCCTCCTCGACCACCGGATCCAGATGCTCGCCCGTGGAAATCCCCGGCCGCACGCCATAGGCGATGCTCAGGTCGCTGGGGCCGATGTACGCGCCGTCCACCCCCTCGACCGCCAGGATCTCCCGCGCGTTGTCCACGCCCTCCTTCGTCTCGATCATCACGAAGAGCGACGTCTCCTGGTTCGCCTCGTCGTAGTAACCATCCCCGGCATACACCGCCGCGCGCACCGGCCCGAAGCTGCGGGCACCCAGCGGCGGGTACTTCGCCGCCCGCACCGCCATCTGCGCCTCGGCCGCGTTGTTCACCAGCGGCACGATGATCCCGTACGCCCCCAGATCGAGCGCCCGCCCGATCTCCATGAAATCGTTGTACGCCACGCGGGCATAGGGCATCGCCGGCGTCGCGCTGATCGCCGCCAGCAGCGGACTCAGCGACCCCAAATTGGCCTCGCCGTGCTGCATATCGACGCAGACCCACGAAAGCCCGGTCTTGCCCACCGCCTCCGCCACCAGCGGGCTGTTCGCCGACAGGAAGATGCCGATCGCGGCCTTACCGTCCACCAACAGGCGTCGCGCATCATTCGGTCGCATTTCCCCTCCACAATGCAGGTGTTTCAGTCCCTGATTTCGCCGGGTGTGACGATACCACGAATGCCGGGGGTGTCAACTGGCGCGAACGCCCTTGCAGCGCAAAATCCAGCCCTCAAGTACCACTTTGTCCAGTGACATGCCACCCTCCCTTGTGCGATTCGTGTCGAGTACAATTTCGCCCAGACACGGCCATTGCTGCTCGTGGCAGGGAGCATTGGCGCACCAATTGACAGTTGGGGCTGCGCGCGGGAACGCGCGTCCGGGTTAGCGTACCTGTAGGGCAGGGATCAGGCACGCGCCGCCCGGTTGCGCTCTTGGTGGGCGCAATGTTCGCAACGCAGAAAGGAACGGGGGCAGCAGATGCCAGCATTCGGGGGTAGAGATGGTCCACAAGCAAGAGGGAGCCAAGACAATCCCGCTCCATAGCCAGATCGAGCGTACGCTTGCCCAGGAGATCCGGTCGGGGGTCTGGACCGCCGGGGGGATCCTCCCGGCCGAACCAGACCTGGCGCGTCGCTTCAGTGTCAGCCGGATGACCGTGCGCCAGGCGCTCGCCGCGCTCACCGATCAGGGCTTGCTCATCCGCCAGCGCGGCCGTGCGACGAGGATCGCCGTCGAGCCGATCGCGCAGCCACTCGCCCGCTTCAACGCCTACGCCTACGAGATGGAGCGCCTCGGGCGCGACCACAGCACCCGCGTCGAGCGCGTGGGACTCGTCCGTCCCTCCGTCGCCGCGCGCGAGGCGTTTGCCCTGGATGGCGATGCCCCGGTCGCCCAGACTACCCTGGTGCGGCTTGTCGGTGCCGAGCCGGTGATGATCGAGACCGTCACCGTCCGCGCGAACCTCCTGCCGCTGCTGGAACGGCCCGACATCGCCGAGCGGCCGGTCTACGACCTCCTCGACGAGAACGGCGTCACCGTCACCCGCGCGACCGAGCGCATCCACCCGATCTCCCTGACCGCACGTCAGGCGCAACTGCTCGACGCCTCGCCCCGCTCACCCGCCTTCCTGGTGCAGCGGACCAGCTACGCGCGCGAGACGCCCGTCGAACTCCGCGAGAGCGTCGTGCGCGGCGACCGCTACTGCTTCGTCGCCGACCTGCGCCGCGACCAGATGGTCAGGGCCACCGCATAGGCGCTGCGTTTCGTAATTGCTGGTCGGTTGGGACTTCCCCTCTCCTCGCGGCCGGGTACCCACCGCAGTGGGTGGCGGGTGCCGCCCGCAGGCGGCGGGGTGAGGTCTTCCCTCCACACGGCAAAACAGTCTCGCTCCCGGCGCAGTCTGCTCATCGAGTACACTGCGCCGGTGAGATCGACTCGCACGATAAAGGACCACCAAAGCGCGCTGATGCTCGCGGATACAAGTTCATTAAGTTTGCGGGTTCAAAGGTTCGAAAGTTCGAGTGCCACCGGCCCAACCTTCGAACCTTCGAACCTTCAAACCGTCAACCCCGAACTTTGAACTTCGAACCCGGACCCTGCCATGCCCATCGTCATCACCGCCATCGGCACGCGCGGCGACGTGCAACCCCTCACCGCCCTTGCCCTTGGCCTCCAGGCGCGCGGCCACCCCGTGCGCCTGCTCGTCGGCGCGAATTTTCGCGACTGGGTCGCCTCCTACGGCCTGGAGACCGCCACCACCAGCGTCGATATCCAGGGCATGATGGACAGCCGCTGGGGCCGCGAGTGGTCTGAAAAAGGTGCCAACCCCATCCGCCAGCTCCGCGCCATGCAGGGCCTGATCGACGAATTCGGCTGGCAACTGGCGGAGGACATCTGGCAGGCCTGCCAGGGGGCCACCGCCATCATCGGCGGCTTCACCACCGACACCATCGTCGCCTCCATCGCCGAGCGCCTCGGCGTCCCCCAACTCAGCGCCCCCCTCCAACCCGCCACCCTCACCACCCGCGACGGCGCCGCCGCGCTCGACGCGCCCCGCCCGAACCGCGTCAGCTGGCTCAACTACCTCACCTCCCGCTTCCTGGTCGAGCCGGTCGGCTGGCGACTCACCCACCGCATCGTCAACCGCCTGCGCCGCGAACGCCTCAACCTCCCCCCGCAAAACTGGCGCGGCTATCGCGCCGCGCTCGGCCGCGCCCTCCTCCTCGGCGGCTACAGCCGCCACGTCATCCCCCACCCCGCCGACTGGCCCCCGAACGTCCACACCACCGGCTACTGGTTCCTCCCCGGCGAGGACGACTGGCAGCCACCCGCCGCCCTCACCGCGTTCCTCGCCGCCGGGCCACCCCCAGTCTGCCTCGGCTTCGGCAGCATGACCGCCAGCGACCCCGCCGCCCTCACCGACCTCCTCGTGCGCGCCACCGAGCGCAGCGGCCAGCGCGCCATCCTCCTCTCCGGCTGGGCCGGGCTCGGCGACGCCACCCTCCCGCCCACCATCTTCCCGCTCGCCTCCGCCCCGCACACCTGGCTCTTCCCCCGCATGGCCGCCGTCGTCCACCACGGCGGGGCGGGCACCACCGCCGCCGGACTCCGCGCCGGCGTTCCCTCCGTCCTCATCCCCCACCTCGGCGATCAATTCCACTGGGGCCGCCGCATCGCCGCTCTCGGCCTCGGCCCCACCCCTATCCCCCGCCGCACCCTCACCGCCGAGCGCCTCGGCGACGCCATCCGCCTCGCCGCCACCGACCCCACCATGCGCCACCGCGCCACCACCATCAGCACCAAAATCCGCGCCGAAGACGGCATCGCCGCAGCCATCGCCCTGATCGAACCCTTCCTCGCCCACCGCCCACAGCCCTGAAGCCTCTCACTCACGCCCCGACAAATCCACCAAACGTGGCACGATTTGCCCCCCTCAACGGGTCCGTAAAGATAGCGGCAGATCGACAACCACCATTGCCATGCCGCACCCGTTTCCCAATACCGCACCTCATCCAAATTCACGGAGGTCCAACCATGACCAACAACAACCGACACCCCTCCCCATCCCGGTAGGGGCGGGTCACCGACCCGCCCGCGTGGGGATGGCACCCACGCCGCCCACG
>JAXLWN010000004.1:0-2857 GCA_046328475.1 Chloroflexia bacterium
CATTACCCTTGTTCCCACACCAGTCCCATGCGCGCGTTGGTGCCGCCATCCACGTAGAAGGTTTGCCCGGTGACGAACTCGGCGGCGTCGTTGGCGAGGAAGGCGACCACGCCCGCGACATCGGACGGCTTGCCGACGCGACCCCAGGGGACCATCGAGTCCCCCTGCGCGCTCGTGTAGCCGGGCATGTCGAAGTAGCGCGGTACCTCGATCAGGCCGGGGCCGATCGCGTTGACCCGGATGTGGTGCGGGGCGAGATCGATCGCCAGCGTGCGCGTGAAGGCGATGATCGCCCCTTTGGTCGCCGCGTAGGCCGCGTGGCGCGGGAAGCCGCCGCCCCCATGGACGGAGGTGATGTTGACGATCACCCCGCCGCCCGCCTGCTGGAGGTGCGGCAACGCCCTCTGAGCGCAGAAGAAGTAGCCGCGCATGTTCAGATCGAAGAGCTCCGCGTAGATCTCCTCGGTCGTATCCGCGAACTCCTGCGCGCGGGTAACACCCGCGTTGTTGACCAGGATATCGAGGCCGCCGAGCGCCGCCGCCGCCTCGTCTACCAACCGGCGGCACTCCGCGACGTGGCGCAGGTTCGCCTGGACCGCCACAGCCCGCCCACCCGCCTGCTCGATCTGCGCGACCGCTTCCTCCGCCCCCGCCTTGCTCCCGGCGTAGTGGACGGCGACCGCCGCCCCCTGCCGCCCCAACTCGACCGCGATCCCCTGCCCGATGCCCAACCCCGCGCCGGTCACCAGCGCCCGACGCCCAGCCAACGCTCCGCTCATCTCTTCCCCCGCACCGACAAACTCAACGTTTGGGTTACGGTTCGAAAGTTCGAAGGTTCAAAAATTGAGTCATGAACTTTCAAACCTTCAAACCTTTGAACCGTCCCTCCCCCCTCATTACTCGTCACTCATCACTCATCACTCGTAATACTCCGGCGAATGCCGCAGCGTCGCCCACTGCTCCCCGCTGTGCCCGAAGACGATCAGCTTCGCGCCCTCGCGGTCGGCCAGATCGAGCAGCTTCCTGACGCTGGCCCGCTTCGCCTCGGAGTCCATGTCCGCTGGGCCAGCGGCGGCGGCCGGGTTGAGTTGCCCCGCCCCGGCGATCGCGTCGGTCGCCAGCAGCACCGGCCCCGTCTCGGGCAGGCGCACCAGCACCGCCTGCAGCGCGGGCACATGCCCGCCCGCCTCGATTAGCTCGATGCCGGGCAGCAGCGTCGTGTCACCATCAACGAAGCGATAGTGCAGCGCGGGCGACTTCCAGGGCGCAGCGAAGTGGAGGAAGCGCGGGTGTTCGCGCGCCGCGTCGTAGTGGCGGCGCTGCACGACGAATTCGGCGTCCGGGAAGAGGTCGTGGTCGCCCGCGTGGTCCCAGTCGAAGTGCGTGCAGATCAGGATATCGATGTCGCCCGGTGCGAGTCCGATCTCGGCCAGGCGGTTGGTGATCGCATCGGCCGGATCGTCGCGGATCGCGCGCACGATCATCGCCGTGAACGCCGCTTCCTGGTCGTCGGGGGCCGCCGCCACCATCGCATCGGCGGCGGCGACCTGCCTGCCGCGCAGGCTGTGCGGATAGCCGGTGTCGATCAGGATGTTCTTGCCGTCGTCGGTCTGGATCAGGTAGCCGGGAATCGGGGTGTTGCCGAGATCCGGCAGGATGCCGAGTTGCAGGAGATAGAGCCACATTCGCGCCTCCTTCCCTTTCTCCATTCTCCATGCTCAATGCTTACTTCCGCCCGCGCAGGTGCTCCGGGAACCCGCTGCCACCGAGCAGATCGCGCTCGATGAACTCCGCGAGGCCGTCGTGGGCGTGGTCGCCGATGGTCAGGGTGGCGCGTTCGAGGATCGCCGGGACCGACTGGCCCATCGCCACGCCGATCCCGGCCTGCTCGATCATCTCCAGATCGTTCGGCCCGTCGCCGACCGCGATCGTCTCGGCGATGGTGAGGCCATAGTGTTCGGCGAGGGCCGCGATGGCGAACGCCTTGGTGCAATCGGGGTGGGTCAACTCGGCCATCAGCGCGTTGTAGCGCTCGACCGGGTAGAAGATCGTGTGGGCCGTGAAGCCCAACTCTTCGGCGAGCGTATCGACCCACCGCACGCGCTCGATCTCATCGTAGACGATGATGCGAACCGTACCGTCGAGCTGCGCGAGGTCATCGTGCGTCAGCCGGGTGATCGGCGGGCCATACTCCGCGCCCAGGCTGGCGAACCACCCCTTAATCGCCTCGGAGTCGTAGTCGGCCGGGCCAGTGAGGAAGCCCTCGCCGGTGCGAATATCCTCGTAGAGGACCGGTTGCAGGCCGCGCGCCACCAGCGTGTTGACGAACGGCGCGATCGTCTCCGGGTGCAGCGGGTTGTAGTGCAGGATCTCGCCGGTTTGCGCTTCGCGGATCAGCGCGCCGTTGAAGGTGATCAGCGGTGCCCGGAGTCCCAACGCCTCGGCCACCGGCTTGGTGGAGCCCCAGCGCCGCCCGGTCGCCAGTGTCACCAGCCAGCCCGCCTCGCCCGCGGCGTGAACCGCTTTGATCGTCCGCTCGCTCAAGATTCCGCCCGGACCGAGCAGCGTCCCGTCGATATCGAGCGCGAGCAGCCCGCGCGGTCGTTCCGGAATCGCCACCGGTGGTGGGGCCGAAGTCATCGTCTTGCTCATCTGCACCCAGGCCCGTTCGGCCACAATCGCCTCCTTGCGTCGCCATCAGCACCAGCGCCTACGCGCACAGTGTACCGCACCGCGCCATTGCCGCGATGCGGCTCTTGCCAGATCTGCGGAAAAATCCCATTGGAATAGCCGAAATACCCATAGACAAGTGCCCGTTGCGGCGCTAATATGGGGCTGTCGAAGTTGAGTCAAAACC
>JAXLWN010000040.1:0-63643 GCA_046328475.1 Chloroflexia bacterium
GCGAAGTCCTCTTACGACTTACGACTTACGACTTACGACTCATCGGAGGTGACATGGAGCAGCAGGTACCGGAGGTTGGTGCGGAGGCACCGGAGTTTACGCTGCGGGCGACGGGAAATCAGGAGATTATGCTGTCGCAGTATCGCGGCGAGAAGAATGTGATTTTGGCGTTCTATGCGCTCGACTGGACGGGCGGGTGACGGAACGAGTTGGTCGCCTTCGAGAACGATCTCGATAAGTTCCGGGCGGCCGATACCCAGGTGCTGGGTATTAATGTTGACCACGTTTTCTGCCACCAGGCGTTTGCCGATAGCATGGGGACGCTGGACTATCCGCTGCTGGCCGATTTCTTCCCGCACGGCGAGGTGACGAAGCGCTACGGGCTGTGGCGGGAGGACCGGGGGATCGGCAAGCGGGCGATCTTCATCATCGACAAGGCGGGCATTATCCGCTGGGTGAAGGTGTATGAGCGCGGCTTGCCGGAGAACACGGAGCTGCTGGGGGTGCTGGAGGGGCTGTAGGTTCAAGGTTCAACGTTCAACGTTACGGTTGGAAGGTTGGAAGGTTCGAAGGTTCGGGGTCTCACCGGCGAACTTTCGAACTTTCGAACCTTCCAACCTTCCAACTATCCAGGTGAGGATTGCCGATGTCACCGATTGACCCTGCTGCGACGGAGGCGCTGGCGAGTCGGCTCGCGGGGGGCGAGTGGCGTGGGTTGTGGATCGTGTTCCACGACTACTCGGCGCGGGCGTGCGCGAAGTGGGTGCCGCGCGAGGAGCTGGCGTCGGCGCTACGCGGCGGCGGGGTCTTTGCGCGGGCGAATCTCAATTTCTCGATCGACGACCAGCAGGTGCCCGCGCCGCACTTCGGGGCCGATAGCGGCGATTTCTTCGCAATCCCCGATCCCGAGACGTTCGCGCCGGTGCCCTATTTGCGCGGCGCTGGGCGGGTGTTGAGCTACCTGCACACCGAGGAGGGCGTACTCTGGGAAGGGTGTCCGCGCGGGCGGCTGGCGGCGCTGGTCGCGGCGCTGGCGGAGCGGGGATTGCGGGCGCGGGTGGCGTTCGAGCCGGAGTTCACGCTCTATCGCAAGGTTGAAAGCGGGTACGAGCCCGCCGACCGGCACGCGATGTATTCGGTGGACCGGATTGCGACGCACCACGACCTGCTGGCGCGGATCGAGTCGGCGCTGGGAGAGCAGGGCGTGCGGGTGGTGCAGCTCGGCAGTGAGTATGGCGCGGGGCAGGTGGAGATCAACCTGGCGCACCAATCGCCGATGAAGGCGGCCGATGATTTGCTGACCTTTCGGGAGACCGTCAAGGCGCTCGCCAGGGAGGCGGGGCTGGTCGCGACCTTCATGCCGAAGCCCTATGCGCACGCGGCGGGGAATGGCCTCCATGTCCATCTGTCGCTGTGGGACGAGGCGGGCGAGGCGAGCCGGTCGGAGGGGGATGGGCCGCTCGGGCTGTCGGGTGAGTTGGCGCAGTTTATGGCCGGGGTGCTGGTACACGCGCGGGCGCTCTGCGGCGTGGCCGCGCCGACGGTCAATTCGTACAAGCGGCTGCAACCGGCGTCGTGGGCACCGGCGCACGTTGCGTATGCCGGGGGCAACCGGGCGGCGCTGGTGCGCGTACCGGGTCGGTCGCGGCGACGGATCGAGTTCCGGGCGGGGGATCACACCGGGCAGCCGCACCTGCTGCTGGCGCTGATCGCGGCGGGGTTGGATGGGCTCGATCAGGGGCTCGATCCGGGAGCACGCCGAGGATCTGGAATCTATCGGCCGAGGAGTTGGCGCGGCAGGGTGGCGTTGTTGCCGCGCTCGGCAGGGAGGCGCTGGATGCGGTGGAGGCCGGATGGGGTGAGTGATGGCGGCGCTCGGGCCGGTGTGCGGGCCGGAGTTGCTGCGCGTGAAGCGGGACGAGTTGGCGCGGTATGAGCGGCAGGTGGGGGAGTGGGAGCGGGAGGTGTTTTTTCGAGCGGGTGTGTAGCGAGTCGGGCAGTCGGGCAGTCAGGCAGTCGGATAGAGGAGTAACGAGTAACAAGTAACGAGGGGGACGGACGCACCCCGCACGCGACGGCACCCCTCTCCCCGCGAGGAGAGGGGAAGAGGCTGGGGCGTGTTTCGGGCGAGTTGATGGTGATTGCCACACGATGCAGGGCGTTCAATTGAACACCCCACGGCGAAAAATGATTGGCGAGGGTGAGGGATGGGGATGGATTCTGAGCTGGCGAGGGTGATTGCGGAGAATTCCGTTCGAGGATCATCATGTGCATCAGCCGCGCAGGTAGGGCATGCGCTGACGGTCGGGGTTGGCGGCGTTTACCGAAAGGCGTCGCTGGCGGCGGTGTGGGGCAGCAGATTCAGACGACGGTGGCGTATCGGTGGATGATCCGGGAGTTGGGGGGTGCTGGGGGTCGCGCCGGACGAGGCGGCGGTGCTGGCGGCGCTGCAATGGCATGAATGAGCATGGTATCATCGGCTGCTGGCCGACCAGGCGAAGCTGGGGGATTGCTACGCCGACGATTTGTTCGATTTTGGCAATTGTTTCGATATGAGTGTGGTCGGAGGCCGATCGGGCGGCCGGTCCACCGGTTGCTGCGGATCGAGACGTTCACGGAGTTGGGGTATGGCGAGTGCCCGACGCTGGCCGATGCGCTGACGCGGCTGGCGGGCGGGATCGCGGCGGCACCGGCGCGGGGATCGTCGGGCTGAAGAGCATCGCGGCCTATCGTAGCGGGCTGTCGATCGCCGCGCCGAGGGTGGGCAACGACGGCGCGCGGGGAGTGGCGTACATGCAGCTCAGGATCAGGCGCGCTGCGCGGCGGTCGGGGCGGATCGCGGACAAGGATCTGGTCGATGCGCTGGTCTGGACGGCGGTGGAGGCGGCGGTGCCGCAGCGGTTGCCGTTGCAGTTCCACGTTGCGCTCGGCGACGACGACATCGTGATGACGCAGAATGACCCGACGTTGATGCGGGCGTTGCTGGCCCACCGGCCGTTCCGATATTGCCGATCGTGCTGCTGCACCACTGTCGTATCTGGCAGGCGGCGTATCTCGCCACGCTTTACGCGCATGTGTATGTGGACCTGGGGCTGACGATTCCGCTGGTCGGGCCGGGCGCGGACCGGGTGCTGGACGAGACGCTGGAGCTGACGCCGACGAATCAGTTGCTCGCCTCGGCCGATGGGCACATGTCACCGGAGTTCCAGTGGTTCGCGGTGCTGGTCTGGCGCTGGGCGCTGACGCGGGTGCTGGGGCGGTACGTCGAGATGGGCGTGGTGGGGGAGGGCGAGGCGATCGGGATCGCGCGGGATGTGCTCAGGGAGAATGCGCGGCGGTTGTATCCGTTGCCAGGGGTGAATGGGCCAAAGTAAGAGCACCAAGCAGTTACCCCGGGCGCGTGTGCAAGGATTGTGGCGCGTGCGCCAAGGTCGAGGCCTGTTCGAGCTGCCGCGAAGCCCACCGCGACTCGAGGCGGTATCGAAGTGCTGAAGAAGTAGGGATGACCTGGTGAAGGCGGGCTGCGGTTTCGGCGGTTGTGGGCGGCGCATGGGGTGTACTGCTCCGGGTCGCAGGTGACGTTTGTGGCGTTGCCGCTGGTGGCGCTGCTGTCATTGGGGCGTCCCCGGCGCAACTGGGGTTGCTCTCGGCGGCCGGGACGGTGCCTTATTTGCTGTTCGGGTTGGTGGCGGGGGCCAGGGTTGACCGGTTGAGGCGGAGGCCGATTCTGATCGCGGCCGATCTGGGGCGGGCGCTGCTGATCGGCTCGGTGCCGCTGGCGGCGGTGCTCGATTTGCTGACGCTGGTGCAGTTGGTTGTGGTTGCGTTTGCGGCCGGGGTGCTGACGCTCTGCTTCGACGTGGCGCAGGATGCCTATGTCCCGGCGCTGCTGCCGCGCGAGCGGTTGGTGGTCGGCAATAGTCGGCTGGCGGGGACCACGGCGGCGGCGGAGACGGCGGGGCCGGGGCTGGGGGCGCTGGCGATCCAGGTGCTGACCGCGCCGGTGGCGCTGGCGCTGGATGCCGGGTCATTCCTCGTGTCGGCGCTCTTCCTCGGGGGGATACGCGCCACCGAGCCGCGCGTGGCTGTGCGGGACCGGGAGCGGGGGAGCTTCTGGCGCGAGGTACGGACGGGGTTGCGCGCGATCATCGAGACGCCGATTCTGCGGGCACTGACGCTGTGCGGGGCGATTCTCCAGCTGACTGGCGGGATTTTCGATGCGTTGCAGGCACTTTTCATCACGCGCACGCTCGGGTTGCCGCCGTTTGTGTTCGGGTTGCTTTTTACCGTGGGGAGTCTGAGCGGGCTGCTGGGGGCGCTGTTCGCCACGCCGTTGCTGCGGCGGATGGGGCCGGGACCGGCGATCCTGACCACGGCGCTGCTGATCTGCGCCGGGTGGCTGACGATGCCGCTCGCGTTCGGCACACCGGGGGCGATGATCGCGATCCTGGTCGGGGGCGCGGTGGTGCGCGGGCTGGGGAACACGCTCTACAACATCGGCGCGACGACGGTGCGGCAGGCGTTCGTGCCGGGGGAGATGCTCGGGCGGGTGAATAGCGCGGGGCTATTCCTGGCGTGGGGGCTGCTGCCGATCGGTTCGCTCGCCGGGGGTTTTCTTGGCGCGGCGATTGGCGTCCGCGAGACGTTGCTGGCGGGGAGCATCGTGCGCATTGCGCTGCTCCTGGCGTGCTGCGCCGCGCCGCTGATTGCGCTGCGGGCCATGCCTGCGGATGGCTTGCGTCCGCAGGACATGGCCCGGTAAACACGCGCCGCTCAGCCCTGCCGGGTGGCGAGCCAGGCGTGGATGGCGGGCTCGTGCTCCTCACGTAGGTGGTCGAAGAGCAGGGAATCGACATCGACGAGGGCCTGACCTCCGAAAACCGGGAAGCGACCGGGGGTGGTCACGTCATCCTCGGAGAGCGAGGAGATGGCGGTGGCGAGGCGCTGGTAGGAGGCGTCGGCCTCTTGCAGCACCTCGCGCAGGGGTCGGTCCTTGCTCTGCCGGTAGATCCAGTTGTTGATCTCGTCGTCCTCGGTCAGGTGCGCGGGCCAGGCGGGCGGCGGGACCTCATCGCCGCGCCCGGCGGCCTCGAAGCGGGCGATCGTACGCTCGCGCCAGCCGGTGATGTGGGCGGCGAGGTCCTTGAAGGACCAATCGCCCATCGGGCCGGGTTCCTCCATCCAGGCTTGATCGACCTTCGCCACGAGTCGCTGCCAGTATTCGCGCTCTTCCTCGATGCGGGCGAGGAGATCGGCCTTGGTCTTGGTGCTGCTCATCGGCGGTGTTCCTCCGTGTTCGCCCCGGGCGGGCCGTCACTCTGTCACGCGGGCTGATCTGCAAGGAGTGTTCCAAGCTGCCAGCGTCTTGCCAAGGCGGCCAATCGTGGGTACGATGGCGACTCCACGATTGATGTGACGCAGAAAGGAACGTGGCATGGTACAGGTCGAGATGAGCGCCCCGGTCTTCGATGCCGACAGCGGCGGTGGCGATGAGATCATGTACCTCTTCGACGCGGCGACGACCATCGGCGGGGTGCGGGGATTCGCGGCGGTCGGCGAGGCGGAGATCGCGCAGTTCCACGAGCTCGGCTGCCTGGTGGTCGAGGATGCGTTCACGATGCGGGAAGTCGACGACGCGCAGCAGGCGATCATCGAGCTGATCGATGGGAAGCGCGAGGGCTTTCGCGGGGTGCAGTTCGAGGCGACCTCCCGCGATATCTTGCCGTCGCTGAGCGCCGAGGAGAAGCAGGATCATGTGCGCAAGCTCTCGGCCTTTGTGGAGTACGACGCGCGACTGAAGGCGCTCGCCGAGCACCCGCAACTGCTCGCGCTACTCGACCGGATGATGGGCGAGCCGCCCGAACTCTTCCAGGATATCGCGCTGCTGAAGCCGCCGCTGGTGGGGCGGGAGAAGCCGTGGCACCAGGACAATGCGTTCTTCAACCTCCCGGCTGAGACGATGGTGATCGGGGTCTGGATCGCGCTGGATGAGGCGATGATCGAGAATGGCTGCATGCACGTGATTCCGGGCAGCCAGACCGAGGGTCCGGTCATCCACTGGCGGCGGCGCGACTGGCAGATCTGCGACACGGATGTGCAGACGGCGCGGGTGGTGGCGGTGCCGCTGCGGCCGGGGAGCCTGCTCTTCTTCCACGGGCTGCTGCACCACGGGACGCCGCCGAGCCGATCGGCGAAGCGACGACGCGCGGTGCAGTACCACTACAAGCCGGCGAGCGTCGAGCGGATCAGCGGGGAGGAGCACAAGGCGATCTTTGGGTCCGAGGGGAAGGACGTTGAGTGCTGAGTGCTGAGTGCTGAGTAGTCAGTAGTCAGTAGTCAGTAGTCAGTGGGGTGACGGACTCACCCCCGCCGCTGCGGCGGCACCCGCCACCCACTGCGGTGGGTCCCCGGCCGCGAGGGAGAGGGGCAGGGTTCGGATTGAAGCTTTGAGACGATTGCGAAGTTGGCGGTGCTTCGCGGTTTGGGACGGATGCTGTTGCGCGATGACACGGGGCAGAGGGGTGGCCTGCGGGGTGTCATTCTGAGCGATAGCGAGGAATCCGTTTCTTTATGCCTGGTTGTAGACGGTTTGGTCGCGGTAGCGGCGTTCGAATTCTTCGCGGGTGACAAGGGTCTGGATGTCGGTGATGCGGTCGAGGGCGAGGATGCCGTCGAGGTGGTCGATCTCGTGCTGGAGGAGTTCGGCGAGGTCGCCGTCGGCGGTGAGCTCGTGCCAGGTGGCGTCGGTGTCCTGGTAGCGGACGGTGACGGTGCGGTGGCGCGTGACCTGGCAGAAGATCATCAGGAAACTGAGGCAGGCATCCCAGACGACGGCGGTGTCGTCGCTGCGGGCGATGATTTCGGGGTTGATCAGGGGCCAGGGGCTTTGCTGGTCGATATTCATGAAGACGATGCGCCGGAGGACGCCGATTTGCGGGGCGGCGATGCCGCGCCCGTAGCCGGTCGTCGCGCGCCAGTGCGCGAGGGTGTCGCGCAGGTCGGCGAGGATCACGGCGACTTCGGGCGAGGCGGGGTCGGCGACGGGTGCGGCGGGTGGCGCAGCAGCGGGTTGCCGAGCTGGAGGACGTCGCGGTCGCGGCCGCCTCCGGCGAAAGTGGAAGTGGGAGGGAAGTGAACACCCTGTTCGGGTGCCAGCACCTCCTTGAGGTTCACGCTCTGGGCAAGCCCTTTCCCACTTCTAACTTCCCACTTCCCACTTCACATGCTCCGGCAGGGCGTTGCCGCCGCAAATGATGGTGGCGACGAGTTGGCCCTGGAGTTGTTCGCGGTGGGCGATGATCGCGGCGAGTCCGGCGGCGGCGGATGGTTCGATGACGACGCCGAGTTCGTCGTAGAGGGGTTTCATCGCGTCGCGGATGGCGTCGTCGTCCACGAGGACCATGTCGTCCACGGCGAGGGCCATCTCGTTGAGGGCCATGGGGATGGGGACGCGCGTGGCGATACCGTCGGCGATGGTGTCGGCGGTGTCGGTGAGGACGATGGTGCCGGTGCGCCAGGAGCGTTCCATCGAGGGGGAGCCGGTCGCGCCGATGCCGATCAGGCGGGTGTGCGGCGAGACGTGCTTCAGCCAGCGACCGACACCGTTGATCAGCGCGCCGTTGCCGACCGGGACGTAGACGGCATCGAGGGGTTCGGGCCAGCGAGCGAGTTCGACCGCCATCGTGCCAGCGCCCTCGGCGATGGCGATCTCGCGCCGTCCACCACCAGGCGCAGGCCCTGGCTGGCGGCGAAGTCGCTCGCGACCTCCTTGGCGGCGTCGAAATCGACGCCGTGGAGGTGGACGGTCGCGCCGAAGCTGCGCATCTTGGCGACTTTGAGCGCATTGGCGGTTTCGGCGGCGAAGACGTGGAGCGGGATGCTCGCGCTTGCGCGCGGCGAAGGCGAGGCCCTGCCCGAAGTTGCCCGCCGACGCGCAGACGAGCGGCGTGCGGTCGTCGCCGAGCGACTGCGCGAAGTAGTCGGTGCCGCGCCCTTTGAAGGAGCGGATCGGGTTGACGACCTCGACCTTGCAGAGGAGACGCAGACCGAGTTGCCGACTCAAGCCCTCGGCGATGAACTGCGGGGAGTTAAGGAAGACCGGATCGATCGTGGTCGCGGCCTCGGCGATGTTGTCGAGGGAGAGGACGGAGGGGGTGGGCATGGCTTCGCTCCAGTAACGAGTAACAAGTAACGAGGGGACGGTTCGAAGGTTGGAAGGTTCGAAGGTTGGAGCAGCGAACTTTTGAACTTTTGAACTTTCGGAACTGTAACCCTTCACTGACAACTGACGCCTCATTCACCGACGATGCCGAACGCCCGCACCGGGAAGCTGCCGAAGCGGCGGACTTTGATGGGGGCGGCGAAGAAGCGGAAGCCGGTATCGGGCAGATCGCGCAGATTGCAGAGATGTTCGACGATGGGGATGTTCGCACCGAGCAGGGTGGTGTGGACGGGGCGATGGCCGTCGTCGGTGCTGTCGAGGTGTTGAGGGAGTCGATGCCGACGAGGGTGGCACCGCTGTCGCGCGTGGGTCGCGGCGGCGGCGGTGAGGTAGGGGTGGCCCTCGAAATAGGCGTCGGTGTTCCAGCGGGCGTCCCAGCCGGTGTGGACAAGGACGGCCATGCCGCGTAGGTCGAGATTGGCGAAGGCGTCGCGGTCGATGGCGCGTCCGGCGCGGGCGGTAGCGCGCACGACGAGGCCGGGCAGGCGCGACCGAGTCGAGCGCGAGGTCGGCGAGGTCGAGGCCGTCGGGATAGCGGTGATAGGGGGCGTCGATGTAGGTGCCGGTGTTGCCGACCATCTCGATCTTGTTGATCGCGAACTCGGTCCCCTCGGCGTAGACGCGGTGGGAGTCGGTGCGAGAGAGGAAGTCGCAGATGAGGGGCGCGGGAAGGCCCTTGTAGGTGATCAGCCCTGCTTCGATGGTGTGGCTGACGTCGATCAGGCGCATGGGGCCTCGGGGTTGCGGGTCAGTGGGTCGTGCGTCGGTGCGTCAGTGAGCCGCATTGAGAACAGTACTCATTACTGATAACTTACTGACACACAGACGCACTGACCCACTGACGCACAGAATTATCCGGCGTTCTGCTCCAGTAGCGAAGGGCGCTGCGGACCATCACCCTCCGCGCCGATGGCGAGGGAACGCTCGTCGATGTCGAAGCGGGGGTGGTGGTGGCTCCAGATCTTGGCTCGCGTCGTCGCGCGAACCGACGAAGAAGAAGCAGGAGGGGACGCGCTGGGTGAACTCGGAGAAGTCCTCCGAGCCCATGATCTGCTTGCCGGTGATGATCTCTTCCACGCCGACCACGCCGACGGCGGCTTCGCGCACCAGCGCGGCCATGTCGGGGTCGTTGGCGGTCGGGGGGACGCCGCGCTGATAATCGATCTCAGCAGTCGCGCGCATCGACTCGGCGATCCCCTTGATGATCGCCGGGACGCGGACGGCGAGCAGATCGCCGGTCTCCTTGTCGAACCAACGGATCGAGCCGGCGAAGGTGGCGGTGTCGGCGATGATGTTGCGCGCGGTGCCGCCCGCGTGCAGGATGGCGGTGGTGACGACGGCGGGGGAGAGGGGCGAGACCTCGCGGCTGACGAGGGTCTGGAGCGTGGCGACGATCTGGACCGCGACCATCAGCGCATCGACCGTGTGCTCGGGGGTGGCGGCGTGCCCGCCGCGCCCCTGGATCTTGACCGAGAAGCCGTCGGCGGCGGCCATCGCGGGGCCGGGGTAGGCTGGATGATGCCGAGCGGCAGGTCCTGCATCAGGTGCAGGCCGATCGCGGCGTCCACGGTGGGGTTCGCCAGCACGCCTTCGGCGACCATCTTCTTCGCACCGCCGCGCCCTTCCTCGGCGGGCTGGAAGCAGAAGACGATCGTGCCGGGGATCTCCTGGCGGTGGCGATGCAGGACGCGCGCCGCCGCCAGGAGCATCGCGGTGTGGCCGTCGTGGCCGCAGGCGTGCATCGTCCCGGCGGTCTGCGAGCGGTACTCGACCTGGTTCTCCTCCTCGATCGGCAGCGCGTCCATGTCGGCGCGCAGCAGGAGGGTTTTGCCCGGCTTGCCGCCCTTCAGGATCGCTTTCACGCCGGTGACGGCGATGCCGGTCTGGATATCGTCGAAGCCGATCGCGCGCAGGCGCTCGACGACGATGCCGCTGGTGCGGAACTCTTCCAGGCCGAGTTCGGGGTGCATGTGGAAGTCGCGGCGCGTGGCGATCAGTTCGGGTTCCCACTCGCCGATTTCATCATGGACAGTCATGGTCACGGTCATGCAACGCTCCTTCAGATGGCTATTGGGTTGGTCGCCGGGGCGTAGTCTATCATCTGTGGGTGGGGGGTGCGTGAGTGCTGAGTGCTGAGTGCTGAGTGCTGAGTAATCAGGCTGTACCCCGGAGAGTGTGTCGGCTATGCTTAGGCCGGGTGCTCGGCGATGAGAGCGAAAGGCAGGGGATCGCATGGCGGTGCCGCTGATTCGGAAGCGTTTCACGGTCCACGATTTTCACCGAATGGCCGAAGCAGGCATTTTCGGTGAAGATGATCGGTATGAGCTGATCGATGGGGAGATCGTGGAGATGGCGGCGATTGGTAGTAAGCATTCGTCTTGCATAACCACCTGCACGCAAATCTGCTACGAACTTCTCGGGCGAAGCGTCACCATTATTGTGCAGGGTCCGATCCAAATTGGCCCGGATTATGAACCGCAGCCCGATCTCATCATCGCGCGCCCGCGCACGGACAACTACCGCGAGGATAATCCGACGCCAGAGGACATTCTGCCTTTTGATCGAAGTGGCCGATAGCTCGTTTACGTATGATCAAACGGTGAAGGTGCCAATCTGGCGTTGCAGCCGGAATTCAGGAGTTTTGGCTGGTGGATCTCAATCGCCAGCGAATCCTGCGTTATTCAGAGCCGATCAACGGAAGCTACAAAGTGGTCAGGCAGTTCCGTCCGGGGAGGCAAATCACCTCGGTCATAGTCCCGGAACTCGGTGGCAACGAGCGCAATCTTTTGGGTTATAGAATATCGCGCACGGCCCCACCCAATACGGGCGGGCCGTGCGCTTTCCAGAAATTTTTCTAGCCCTGGCGCGGGCGGAACTTGGGAAGGGTGACTTCGTCGTTGATTTTGTCGTAGACGACCTCGACGGGCATGCCGACCTTGACGTGGTCGGGGTCGGCGGGGACGTCGACGAGGTTGGACATCATGCGCACGCCTTCGTCCAGCTCGATCATCGCGACGACGTAGGGGATGTTGCCCTGGAAGGCGGGGTTGGGGTGGCGATAGACGATGGTGAAGGCGTGGACGACGCCCGTCCCCTTCACCGGCCGCCATTCGAGCGCCGAATCGGGGCGGCGGGGTCGAAGCCGCGCGGGTAGAAGATGTACTTCCTCGTCGCGGGGGAATACTGGATCGCCATCGCCTCGTTCTTCACGCTCTCCCAGAACGGGGCGGTGGTCGGGTCGGACTTCGGCAGTGGCTTGGCCGGTGCGCCGCTCATGACACCTCCGTGAGTCGTCAGTCGTCAGTCGTCAGTCGGGCGGTCGGGCAGTCGGGCAGAATCGCCCGTTCGCCCGTTCACGGTCACGCGCGGGCCAGGATGGCAGTGCCAGCGGACGACAGGACGCCGCCGGTGCCGTGGACGACGGCGAGCTTGGCGTCCTTGACCTGGCGGATGCCCTGTCGGCGTAGTCGTGGCGCACCGCGCACGCCCTCGATATCGCGAACATGCCGTACATGCCGGGGTGGAGAGAGGCCGCCGCCGTTCGTGTTCATCGGGAAGGGGCCGCCGGGGGCGGTGCGCTGGCCGCTGACGAAGTCGCCGCCCTCGCCCTTCTTGCAGAAGCCGAGTTCCTCCAGGCTGAGGAGGACGGTGTAGGTGAAGGAGTCGTAGATCATCGCCAGGTCGAGTTCGTCGTGGCGCACACCGGCCATCTCGAAGGCGAGTTTGCCGGAGGTGCGGGCGGCGAACGAGGTGTAGCCTCGGCATCTGGGGAGATCATGGAGTGGTCGTGGCTCTCGCCGACGCCGAGCAGGGTGATCGGCCTGCTTGCAACTGCGCGCCCGCTCCATCGAGGTCATCACCACCGCGCCGCCCGCGTCGGTGACGAGGCAGCAATCGAGCAGGGTGAAGGGATAGTGATCGGGCGCGCGTTCAGCACATCCTGATCGTGATCGGGTCCTGCATCATCGCCTTCGGGTTGAGCATGGCCCACTTGCGCGTCGCGACGGCGATCTCCGCCAGTTGCTCGTGGGTGGTGCCGTACTCGTGCAGGTGGCGCGTGCAGGCTGGCGTAGGAGCCGACCGGCTGCGGGATGCCATATAGGGCACTCGAACTGCCCGCTGAGCGAGTCGGCCGTCCGCACGCGGCCGGGCATGCCGACGCGGGAGCGCCCGCTCTCGCCGTGGGTGATCAGCGCGACGTTGATCCAGCCGTTGGCGATCGCCAGCGCGGCGTGGGCCAGGTGGATGACGAACGACGAGCCGCCGACCGACGTGCCGTCGGTGATGGAGTTCGAGCGTGGAGATGCCGGCGGTGAAGAGGCCGTCGACATCCTGCATGGTCAGGCCCGCCTCGTCGGCGTGGAGATCGGCTTATCGGGCACCCGCCCGATCTGGTCGGATTCCGCGACCCCCGACAATGGCAACCTTGTTCGCGATGCTATTCCGCGCCACCCTTCCCTCCTTGCTCAGTGCGTCCGTGCGTCCGTGCGTCCGTGCGTCAGTGGGCTGTGGGCTGTTCCGGCGCGTACTTTAGCATGAAATGGCGATGCTGGCGTCAAGGGGCGTGGCGACGCCTGGCGCGAGGGACCCGACGCGGGGGAGTCCCACAGGCTGAAGCCTGGTGAGGGCGGTCTGCGGACTGCCGCAAAGCGGCCTGCGCGCCTCGATGGATAGGATTACCGCAATGCGATCTACGACCAGGCGAGCGCGCGGGCGAGCCAGCCCTGGACTCGGCCGCGCGGGACTTCGCCGTGGCCCGCGCCGCTGTGGCCGTTGAGGACGAGGCGGTAGTCCGCGTCGCCGTAGCGATAGCCGACGATCCAGGCCGGCAGCAGGACGAGCTTGTAGGAGCCGACGCTGATGCCGACGCTGCTGACGGTCAGGTCTTCTCGATCTGCTCGCCGCCGTCGTCGGTGCGGAAGTTGCTGCGATGCTGCTGCATCACGCGCTCGCGCGCCAGGAGCGAGGCGTCGGTCGGCGGCAGGCTGTAGAGTTCGACTGGCCAGCCCGCCAGCAGATCGGCGGCGTAGGGTGCGAGGGTGGCGGCGTCGCAGCGGAAATCGCGCAGTGGAAGTTCAACGGGGAGCTGCCCTGGCGGGGACGTGCAGATCGTCGTGGAAGAGGTGATCGGTGCCGCTGCGGAACACGCGGCCGTGCCGCTGCGTCTCAACGTAGCCGCGCCAGGAGACTTCGCCCTCGATATCGAAGGTCCAGAAGGGGAGATAGACCGGGCGAGGCGTCGAGCGCGGCGCGCTCGGGGAGGTCGCGCGGCGCAGGGGCTGCTCGGGTGAGCCACTTGCAGGGCGCGGTGGCGCGCGATGTCGGCGTTGAACGTGAAGGGAGCGACCGCCTCGGGGGTGACCAGTTGGGTTGCTCCTGCGCCAGCACGACCTGTGACGAGCCGCAGAAGGCGCAGGTTCCGTTCGGACTCGCCGGGGGGCAACACCTCGGTCGCGCCGCAGTTCTGGCAGGTGAGGAGGCGTTCGGTGGGCAGCACCCAGCGGCGGCCGCGCTGCGAGAAGGCGGCGACCGCCCAGTCCTGCTCGTCCACCGCGCCGTCGCCCGCGTCGGGCGCGCCGGTGTGGCCGCAGAACTGGCAGCGGAGGTCTGGCGCGCCGCGTCGAACAGCAGAGCGCCGCCGCAGCCGGGGCATGGGTAGCGCCGCACCTCGGCCTCGGCCAC
This sequence comes from Chloroflexia bacterium, assembly GCA_046328475.1. Taxonomy (GTDB): domain Bacteria; phylum Chloroflexota; class Chloroflexia; order Thermomicrobiales; family CADCWN01; genus CADCWN01. Next base: position 13,904 of record JAXLWN010000040.1, read on the forward strand.
CCGGCGCTGCGGGGCGTGCGGGGCGAGGGGCTGGCGCAGGTCGGCCAGTTCGTCGGCGCGCAGGCGGCCATCGAGCAGGGCAGGTCGCGCCGCGCCTCGATGGTTGGGGCTGGTGCCGATCACCATCGTCAGCAGCGGCGGCGCTCGTCCGGGTCGTCGGTGATCCGGCTGAGCCAGTACCAGGCCTCGGCCACCTGCATTTCGGTGGGGTCGTCGCGCAACACCATTCGAGGTAGAAGCGGGCTGCTGCGATCGCCATCGCGCGCGCCGCGCCGGTGCCGAGGAGGAGGAGTTCGTCGGTGGCGTTGAACATGGGGCCTCACAACGAGTAACGAGTAACGAGAACGAGTAACGAGTTTGGGCTTTCTGAGCATTGTAGCAGTTATTGGGAGGTACGGGGTGGGCGGAGGTGGGGTTTCGGTGGGAGAGGGGAGGGGGAGATATTGGCTAGAGGTGGGGTACGGGGGTACTGCGGGCGTGGGCGGGGCGAGGGGTGGCTGGGAATCCCCTCGCCCCGCCCGTGGCGGAGTTGGTTTGAGAATGGACTCACCCCCGCCGCTGCGGTGGCGACCCTCTCCCGCGAGGAGAGGGGTGAGGAGCACGGCTACCAGACGAGTTCGCCGTAGGGTCTTCGAGTTTGGTGCCCCAGTAGCGGAGGCCGGGGAGGTTCGATCCACTGGCCGTCGGGGATGGCGGCGATCTTCGGCCGAAGCCGCCTGGTTGAGGCTCGGCGATCTCGGGCGCGAAGGCTTTCGGCACCCACTCGCAGAGTTCGTCCACGGACCAGCGGTGCGCGGAGGGTCTTGATGATCTTCGGCTGCGAGATGAGGGCGATGTTGTAGCCCCAGGCCCCGAAGACGTGGCCGTTGACATCCTGCGCCGCGTCGGAGGCGAGGAAGGCGATCAGCGGCGCGATGTTGTCGGGGTCGCGGTCGGTGCCAACCGCCAGTTCGCTCGGCAGCTTGCCGCTGCTGGCGAGCGCCTGCTCGCGCGCGGTCGGGATGGAGTCGATCATGCGGGTGGCGGCACCAGGGAGGATGGCGTTGGCGGTGACGCCGAAGCGGGAGAGCCCGGCGGCGCAGCTGAGGGTGAGGCCGATGATCCCGGCCTTGGCGGCGGCGTAGTTGGCCTGGCCGGCCGCGCCGAAGGCGGAGGTGGAGGAGAAGTTGATCAGCCGTCCGCCGCCGTTGCGCTGGCGGAAGTGGACCGCCGCGTGGCGGCAGGTATTGAAGTTGCCCTTGAGGTGGACATCGAGGACGATGTCCCACTCCTCTTTGGTCATGTTCCAGACCATGCGGTCGCGCAGGATCCCGGCGACGTTCACGACGATGTCGAGCTTGCCGAAGTTGTCGATCGCCGACTGGACCATCCGCCCGGCGGCGTCGAAGTCGGAGACCGATTCGGTGTTGACGATGACGCGCTCGCCGGTGGCGTCGATCTCCCGCGCGACGGTCTCGGCGACCGATTCGTCCACGCCGTCGCCGCCAAGGCCAGTGCCGAGGTCGTTGACCACCAGCATCGCGCCCTCGCGGGCCAGCAGGTGCGCGATGCCCCGCCCGATGCCGCGCCCCGCGCCGGTGACGAGGGCGACTTTGCCGTCCAGCATGCCCATAGGTGTCCTCCAGAGATCAGAAATCAGAGATCAGGGGTGGTTCAACGTTCAAGGTTCAAAGTTCAAAGTTTGGGGAGTGCCCAGCGAACCTTGAACGTTGAACTTTGAACTCGGAACTACCTACGGCCTACTGTCCACCGTCCTCCGCCAGCGCCTTCTTCGCCTCGTAGTACACCTTGCGCTCCCAGACGTCGATGCCGGGGGCGAGGGTGGTCCAGCTGTCGGGATCGGCTTGCATCGCGGTGGTGCCGCGCACCGGGCGGTCGGAGCCGGGGACCTGGACCGCCTCGGGCAGCGGGAGGAGCGGGGCGAAGGTGGTGGGATAGAGTTCGGCGATCTCCTGCGGCTCCCAGCGGCGCTGCGCGTTGAGGACGCCCGCCATCTCCCAGTGGGAGTACATCTGAATCTGGGTGCCGCGCACGCCGAAGAAGTGGCCGTTGACGCTGCCCGCCTCCTCGGTCGAGAGGAAGGCGACCATCGGCGCGACGTTCGCGGGATCGCCCTCGGTCCCGGCGGCCTGCTCGCTCGGCGTCTTGCCGGTCTGCTGGAGGACGGCCTGGCCGCGCGGGGTGGAGTCGATCATGCGGGTGGTGGCGAAGGGGAGGATCGCGTTGGCGGTGACGCCGTAGCGATTCATGCTGTTGGAGAGGGTCGCGGTGAAGCCGAGGACGCCGTACTTGGCCGCGCCGTAGTTCGGCTGGCCGGGGCTGCCCCAGGCAGAGACGCTGGAGAAGTTGATGATCCGCCCGTAGTTCTGGGCGCGCATGATCGGCGCGGCGTGGCGGACGGTGTTGAAGGTGCCCATGAGGTGGACCTGCACCACGGCGTCGTACTCGGCCTCGCTCATGTTGAAGATCATGCGGTCGCGCAGGATGCCGGCGATGTTCACGACGATGTCGAGGCGACCGAAGGCATCGACCGCGCTCTGCACCATCGCGCCGACGGCGTCGAAGTCGGTCACGGACGAGCTATTGGCGATCACGCGCTCGCCGGTGGCGTCGATCTCGCGCGCGGCCTGCTCGGCGACCGAGAGATCCTGGCCGTCGCCGCCGAGGCCGGTGCCGAGGTCGTTGATGACGAGCGAAGCCCCTTCATCGGCGAGGAGCTGTGCCACCGCCCGCCCGATGCCGCGACCGGCACCGGTGACGAGCGCAACCCGACCATCCAGTTTCCCCACTACTGCCCTCCTTACACAAATGCGGAGTTCGGAATGCGGAATAGGCTTGCCTATGCGCCAGCCATCGCGCGGGGCGATGGCGAGACACCTTACGCCTTCAGGGCTTCCAGGACCGGGGCGAAGCGCTCGACCCCTGCCAGGCTGTTCGGTTGGAGCATGATCTGGATGTGCGAGATCCCTTCGTCGGCGAAGGCGCGAATCTTGGCGGCGATCTCGGCCGAATCGCCGACGATCGGCTCGGGCGTGGTCGCCGGGCGCTCCAGGCGCATCGCCAGGTCGTCGGTGCGGACGTAATCGACCAGGACGGTCGCGGTGCGACCCATGGTGGCGGGATCGCGCCCGGCGGCGGCGCAGGCGGCGTCCACGCGCTCGCGGAGCGGCGGGATCGCGTCGGGCTGGCTGCGGCCGTGGACGAGCCAGACGTTCCAGAGGTCGGCGTACTGCGCGAGCAGGCCGAGCATCTTGGGGGCAGAGGAGCCGAACATGATCGGCGGGCCTGCCGGGCGCGGGCCGCGCGGGCGCAGTTCGCACTCGCGCGCCTCGTAATACTTGCCAATAAAATCGACGTAGCCGGTCCGCAACAGGCTGTGGATGATCTGGATCGCCTCGGCGAAGCGGCTGAAGAGGTGGTCGCTGGGGAGGCCATAGGCGCGATACTCGGGCTCGTGGTAGCCCGCGCCGAGGCCGAGGATCACGCGCCCGCCGCTGATCTCGTCCACGGTATCGACGATCCTCGCCAGCACCGCCGGGTTGCGGAAGCTGGTGGAGGAGACGATGGTGCCGAGTTCGACACGGTCGGTCACGGCGGCCAGCCCGGTCATCAGCGACCAGCACTCCCAGCTGCCGCGCTTGTCGACGCCCTCGTAGACCTGGATGAGGTGATCGGGCACCCAGAGCGAGTCGAAGCCGACCGCCTCGGCGCGCTGGGCCATCGCCTTGATGTCGGACCACCCCGGCGTCTTCCCAGCCATCTGGCGCTCGCTGAAGGGGACGTACAGCCCGACCTTCAGCGGCGCGGCCCCACTCGACATGTTCGCCACCCCCATTAAGTACGAAGTCGGAAGTCGGAAGTCGGAAGTGCGGAGAAGGGTTTCGTGGGCGGCACTGTGCCGCATTGTGTAACGCTTGTCAAGCGCGGGTTATTGTCGCTTGGGCCGCATGCCTCATCGCCGGTTGACAGCTTGTGCAAGTTGCGATAGCGTGCGTGGCATACACGACGAAGTGGGCAGTGGTCAGTTGTCGGTGTTCAGCGCAGCCCCTATGATGGATGCAGTGACTGAGAACTGGGGACCGATAGCTGGCAATCGGCAACTTGCGTCCGGCACACGCAAAGGGAGGCATGCAGCATGGACTTGAATCCGACTCCGCAAGATGAGTCGTTCCGCCTGCAAGTGCGGCAATGGCTCGCAGACAATCTCCCGAAGAAGAAGCTGGAGACGATTGAAGAGCGCAAGGAGTGGCACCGCAAGCTCTACGAGGCGGGCTACCTGGGCATGGGCTGGCCGAAGGAGTACGGCGGCCAGAATGCGCGCCCGATGGAGCAGGCGATCGTCGGCGCGGAGATGGCGCGCGTGAACGCGCCCGCCGCCGTCAATGGCCTCGGCATCGGCATCGTCGGCCCGACGATCATCCACCACGGCACCGAGGCGCAGAAGCAGCGCTACATCCGCAACATCCTGACCGCCGAGGAGATCTGGTGCCAGCTCTACTCCGAGCCGAACGCGGGGTCGGACCTGGCCGGGCTGCGGACGCGCGCCGAACTCGATGGCGATGATTATGTCGTCAACGGGCAGAAGATCTGGACCAGCGGCGGCATGAACGCCGACTGGGGCATCCTGCTGGCGCGCACCGACCAGGAAGCACCGAAGCACCAGGGCATCTCCTGCTTCCTGCTCGACATGCACGCGCCCGGCGTGGAAGTGCGGCCGATCAAGCAAATCAGCGGCAGCAGCGAGTTCTGCGAGGTCTTCTTCACCAACGTGCGCGTCCCCGCCGAGAATCTGGTGGGCGAGTTGAACCGGGGCTGGCAGATCGCGCAGACGACGCTCTCCTACGAGCGCGGCGGCAACACGCTGAGCCGCGTCAGCCGCCAGACGGCGCAGTTCGACCGGCTGCTGGAAGTCGCCAAGACGCTGAAGCGCAACGGCCGCCCGGCGATCGAGGACCCGATCATCCGGCAGCAGCTCGGGCAGATGTACGCCGAGATCGAGGTCCTGCGCTACGCCACGCTGCGGCTCCTCTCGCGGCTGGAGAAGGGTCTGCGCCCGGGGCCGGATTCCTCCATCTCCAAGCTCTACTACTCCGAACTCGACAAGCGCCTCCAGGAGATGACCCAGGCGATCCTCGGCCCCTACGGGCAGTTGACCGAAGGACTCTCGCCCGATCTGTCGCTCGACGGCGGCGAGGGTGAAGGGGACGGCGGGACCTGGGCGCACTCGTTCGTCTGGTCGCGCGCGGGCACGATCTACGCGGGTTCGAACGAGATCCAGAAGAACATCATCGGCGAGCGCGTCCTCGGCCTGCCGAAGGAAGTGCGCGCGGACCGGATCGCGTTGAAGGCGGGAGCGCGGTAGAGCGAACGGGAGAACAGGCGAACAGGAGAACAGGCGAGAAGGCAGCACTGGTCCTTCGCCCGTTCGCCCATTCGCCCGTTCGCCCATTCGGCATCCGAACGGAGTGAGGGAACGATGGATTTCGATTTCAGCGAAGAACAGGGCATGATGCGCGATGTGGCGCGCGAGTTCCTGTCGGAACAGTGCGGGCCGGAACATGCGCGCAAGATGTTCGAGGATCCGAACGGGTACGATAAGAAGATCTATCGCCGGATGGCCGATCAGGGCCTGCTGGGGCTCCCCTTCCCGGAGAGCTACGGCGGGGCCGGGCTGGGCATGGTCGAGCAGGCGATCGTGCTGGAGGAGATGGGGCGCGTGGCGTACCCGGGGCCGTACTTCGCGGGCGTGGTGCTGGCGGGGACGGCGATCATGGCCTCCGGCGACGAGCGCGCGATGGCGCGCTACCTGCCGAACCTCGGCAGCGGCGAGCTGACGATGTCCTTCGCCTTCGTCGAGGACGAGGTGAACTGGGAGCCGCACGTCATCGGCTTGCAGGTGACGCAGGATGGCGACGGCTACCGCCTGAACGGCGTGAAGCGCTTGGTCCCGTTCGGCAACGTAGTCGACACGATCGTGGTGGTCGGGCGGACGGGCGGCGGCACGGGCGCGCAGGGGATCACCCTGCTGGCGGTCCCGCGCGACACGCCGGGTCTCGGCTTCGAGGAGAACATCTCGCTCGATCTGAACGAGAAGGTCTGCTCGATCAACTTCGACAACGTGCGCGTGCCGGGCGACAGCCTGATCGGCGAAGCCGGGAACGCCTGGTCGGCGGTGCAGACGACCCTGCGCCGCGCGGCGGCGGGGGCGGCGGCGGAGATGCTCGGCGCGTCGCGCAAGTCGCTGGAGATGAGCGTCGAGTACGCCAAGGTGCGCGAGCAGTTCGGGCAGCCGATCGGCAGCTTCCAGGCGATCAAGCACCGCCTGGCCGAGATGCTGGAGGCGACCGAGAACCTGCACTCGGCGGTCTACTACGCGGCGTGGGCGATCGACGCGCAGTCGAACGACATGGGGCTGGCGGTGTCGGTGGCGAAATCCACGGCGAACGAGTCGTCGCGGATGGTCTGCGGGCAGGCGATCCAGGTCCACGGCGGCATCGGCTACACCTGGGAGTACGACCTCCACATCTACTGGAAGCGCGCGAAGCACCTGGAGCCGCTCTACGGTGACACGGTCTACCACCGCGAGAAGGCGCTGCAAGAGGTGCTGGCGGGGCGGACGGCGGTGGCAGCGAGCTAGTGACGAGTAACGAGTAACGAGGGCGACTGGGGTCGTGGCGGTTGGAGACGACCGCCACGATTCGTTAAGGAGGGCCGGGTGACGCGCCTCGACGGTGTGGTCAGGCAGGAGCTGGCGCGCTGGACCGTGCCGGGCATGACAGTCGGGATCCTGCAAGGCGGGGAGCGCGAGACGCACGCCTGGGGGGTGACGAGCCTGGAGACGGGCTACCCGATGCTGCCGGAGAGCGTCTTCCGGGTGGCGTCGATCTCGAAGCTCTTCACGGCGACGCTGGCGATGACGCTGGTGGACGAGGGGAAGCTCGATCTCGACCGCCCGGTGGCCGAGTACCTGCCGGAACTCAAACTTGGCGACGCCGAGGCGCAGCGAGTGATCTCCGTGCGGCACCTGCTATCACACCAGAGCGGGCTGTGGGGCGACTTCTCCGAGGATCACGGGCTGGGCGAGGACGCGCTGTCGCGCGCGGTGGCGCGCTTCGGCACGGTGCGGCAGATCACGCGCCCCGGCGAACTCTGGGCCTACTGCAACGTCGGCTTCCACCTGACCGGGGCGGTCATCCAACAGATCGCGGGCGTGCCGTTCGAGACGGCGATGCGCGAGCGGGTCTTCGCGCCGCTCGGCCTGAAGCGCACCGGCTTCTTCGCGCACGAGGCGATCGTCCACTCGGCGGCGGTCGGGCACGACCAGGTCAAGCCGGGGTCCGACGAGCACAAGGTCGCCGGGCAATACTACCCGCGCAACCGCAACCCGGCCGGGGGGATCATCTCCTGCGTGGACGATCTGCTCACCTTCGCGGCGATGTACCTCGCTGGCGGCGTGGCCGCCGGTGGCCGGGTGCTGAGCGAGGCGGCGATCGCGGCGATGTGGACGCCGCAGATCGTGGCGGGCAGCTTCGCCGACCACTACGGGATCGGCTTCGCGATCGAGACGGTCGGCGGCGTGCGCACGGTCGGGCATGGCGGGTCGATCAACGGCTATCAGTCGAAGCTGACACTCGTGCCCGATCGGGGGTTCGCGTTCGTGGCGCTGGCGAATAGCGGGCGGGGCAGCAGCGCGATCCGGGGGATCGAGCGCGCGATGCTGGACGAGCGCTGCGGGGCGCGGCAGGACGAGTTCCCGCTGCTGAAGCTGGCGGAAGGGGCGCTGGCGCGCTACGCCGGGAACTATACGCAGCCGAACACCGAGATCGCCGTGACCGAGGAGGGCGCGGGGCTGCGGGTACAGGTGGCGACGGTCGATCCGCAGAGCGGCGAGCGGACGGAGTTCCCGACCATCCCGCTGCGACCGATCGGGGGCGACCGATTCATCGTGACCGATGGCGAGACGAAGGGCAGCAAGATCGAGTTCATCGCTGGTGAGGGGGAGAAGCCGCGATTCATGCGCTTCGGTGGAAGGTTCGCGGATTATCAGGGGACGTAGGTGTGCGGTTTGAAGGTTCGGAAGTTTGAAGGTTCAAAGGTTGGGTGGCGAACTTTCGAACCTTCGAACCTTCAAACAGCGATGTGGGCAGTTGTGGATAGCAGGAGGGTGGGATGAGCGCGGAGAATGGTGAGGAGCGAGTCGTCAAGACGGTGGCGGAACTGAAGGAGCTGGTGGGGCAGGAGATCGGGGTGGGCGACTGGGTGGAGATCACCCAGGAGCGCGTCAATCTCTTCGCCGACGCGACCGGGGACCACCAGTACATCCATGTGGACCCGGAGCGCGCCGCCCGGACCTTCTTCGGCGGCACCATCGCCCACGGCTACCTGACGCTGTCGCTGCTGCCGATGCTGAGCCAGGGGCGCAAGGGGGTCAAGATCCAACTCGGCGGCAAGATGGGCGTCAATTACGGGCTGAACAAGGTCCGCTTCACGTCGCCGGTGCGCGTCGGCAAGCGCATCCGCGTGCGCACGACGCTGCTGGCGGTCGATGAGATCGGCGACAAGGCCGTGCAGATGACCAACCTGAACACGATCGAGATCGAGGGCGAGGATCGCCCGGCGTGCGTCGCGGAGACGCTGGGGCGAACGTATTTCTAGTGACGAATGACGAATGACGAGTGACGAATGGGTCTCTACTCACCGGATTCGTCATTCGTCATTCTACATTCGTCATTCTGTGGGGGGTGGGCGATGCAGACAGTCGATCGGGCGAATGAGGCGGATGCGCGCAATGCGCCGGGGGCATTTTCGAGCGCGATGACGCGGTTGCTGCACCCGGAGCGGATCGCCATTGTGGGGGCGACGCCGAAGCCGGGATTCGCCAGCAACATCCAGGCGGGGCTGATCCGCTGCGGCTACGAGGGCGAGATTCTGCCGATCAGCCCGCGCTACGAGGAGGTCCAGGGGCGCAAGGCCTACCCGACGATTTCGGCGGTGCCGGGCGCGGTGGACCTGGCGATCGTGGTGGTGCCGAGCCACCTGGTGCCCGAGGTGCTGGACGATTGCGAGCGCGCCGGGGTCGGGGCGGTCAACATCATCACCAGCGGCTTCGGCGAGAAGCAGGAGGACAACACCGGGGGGACGCGGCAGGCGGCGATTCGCGATTTCGCGCGGCGCACCGGCATCCGCGTGGTGGGGCCGAACTGCCTGGGCAACATCAGCGTGCCGCGCCGGATGACCGGCTCCAGCGGCCCCTACCCGGTGCTGACGCGCGGCCCGATCTCGCTGGCGCTGCAAAGCGGGCTGATCGCCTACAGCATCATCCTGCCGCTGCACGACCGGGGCGTCGGCTTCAGCTACATCGTCACGCTCGGGAATGAGGCAGACGTGGATGTGGCCGACTGCATCCGCTACTACGCCGAGGACGACGAGACGCGCGTGATCGGCTGCTTCGTGGAGCAGGTCCGCGACGCCGAGAAATTCCTGGCGGCGGCAGAGTTGGCGGCGGAGCGCAACAAGCCGATCGTGATGCTGAAGATCGGGCGGTCGGAGGCGGGGCGGCGCTCGGCGCTGGCGCACACCGGCTCGTTGGTCGGCTCGGATGGCATCGCCGACGCGGTGATGCGGCAATACGGCATCAACCGCGTCTACAACCTCGACCAGCTGAACGAGGCGCTGGTGATCTTCCACACCAGGAAGCTGCCGAAGGGGAGCGGGGTCGCGTCGGCCTTCGCCTCGGGCGGCGCGGCGGGGCTGACGTCCGACCTGGGCGAGGATCTCGGCCTGGACTTCCCGACCCTGGCCCCGGAGACGGCGGCGAAGATCGACGCGGTGATCCCGGCGTTCGGCACGGTCGGCAACCCGCTCGATTTCACCGGCCAGGCGGCGCAGCAGCCGGAAATCCTGGAGGGTTGCCTCTCGGCGCTGGCGGAGGATCCGAACATCCACACGATCATCTACGGGCAGGCCTTCCCGTCGAAAGTCGACGTTGGCGACAATCGCGGGGCGGTGCTGACGAAGATGGCCCAGCAGTACCCGGACAAGATCTGGCTGATCGCCGCACTGGTCCACGGCCACTTGAAGGAGAGCGGCAGCGCGACGCTGGTCCCGGTGCAGCCGGTCGGGCAGCTCGACGGGATCCCCTTCTTGCAGGGCTTCGAGAACAGCCTGAAGGCGGTGGCGTCGCTGCAGCACTACACCGCGTTCCAGCGCGCACGCGCGGGCGAGCCGCGCCGCAGCGCCGAGCCGAGCCCGCACGCCGAGCGGGCGCGGGCGATGGTGCGCGCGGCCAACGGCGTGCCGCTGGTGGAGCGCGAGGCGAAGGCGCTGCTGGCGCTCTACGGCATCTCCACGGTGCAAGAGACGCTGGCGACGACCGCGGATGAGGCAGTCGCGGCGGCGCAGAAGATCGGTTACCCGGTCGTGCTGAAGATCGAGTCGCCGGATCTGCCGCACAAAACCGAGGCGGGCGGCGTGCTGCTCGGCGTGGAGGGGGACGAGGCGGTGCGCGAGGGCTTCGCCACGATCCTCGCCAACGCGCAGCGCTACAAGGCCGACGCGGCGATCGGCGGCGTGCTGGTGCAGGAGATGGTGCGCGGCGGGCGCGAGCTGATCGTCGGGATGACGCAGGACCCGCACTTCGGCCCGGCGGTCGCGGTGGGCCTGGGCGGCGTCTTCGTGGAGACGCTGAAGGATGTGGCGCTCGGCGTGCCGCCGCTGAACCGGCGCGACGTGAACGGCATGATCGGGCGCCTGCGCGGCCGGGCGATCCTCGATGGCAGCGGCTCGCGCGGTGCAGGCCCGGCGGATGTGGACGCGGTCGTGGATACGCTGCTACGCTTCTCGCAGCTGTGCATCGATCTGCGCGATGACGTGGCGGAAATCGATATCAATCCGCTGCTGGCGCTGTCGCGCGGCCAGGGCGTGCGCGTGGTGGACTGCCTGATCGTGCCGAAGGGGAATGACGAGTAACGAGTAACGAGTAACGAGTGACGAGTAACGAGGGGTTCGAGGACAGGAACAGGCGATCTCAGGACTTCGTAGCTCCTCGTTACTCGTCACTCGTTACTCGTTACTGACACCGGGGGTTGCTTGGACACGCGGGGGGCTGGGGGACTGAAACTCGGGCGAGTCGTCGGGCTGTTCGCGGATGTGCATGGGTCGCTGCCGAATCTGACCGGGGCGCTGGAGCGTTGCCGCGCGGCGGGGGTCGAGTCGATCGCGCTGCTGGGTGATCTGGTCGACCGGGTCGAGCAGGCCGATCCATGCGCCCGCGCGTTCGCCGGGTGGCACGTCACCGGGGTGTGGGGCAACCACGAGCGGGAGATCGCGCTGGCGGCGGCGGAACTCGGCGTGCTCGATGCGGCGACGGTGGACCTCTTGCAGGGGCTCGACGAGGAATTGCAGATCGAGGACGAGGTCTGTTTCGCCCACGAGGTGGCGCGCTGGGGACCCGATCCGTTGGCCCGCATGTTCGGCCGCGCCGAGGCGATCGAAGGTGCGCGGCTCACGTTCGCGGGGCACACGCATTTCCGCTCGGCGCGGAGCGAGCGCGGCCCGATCGACGTCACGCGCGGCACGCTGGCAATCGACCCGGCACGCCGCTATCTGATCAATCCGGGCGCGCTCGCCGTGGGCCAATTCGCGATCTGGGACCGCGATTCGGGGCTGATCACCTTCCGCCAGGTGGAGTGGCGCTGAGGGCAGTCTCGTTGGCAAGGCCGGGGCGGCGTTGATGCCGCCCCGGCCTTTGTTGTGCATGGTGAGCAGCAAATCGGCGGCTCAATCCGCGTCAAAGACCGAGGTCACATCGATCGAGAAATCGGGGAGCAAGGCCGACGTCGCCCGCGCGCCGCGCCCGAAGATGCCGTGTTCGACATAGGTGTCGCCATCGAGACAAAGGACAGTGATGGTCTGATCCAGGGGATTGACGATCCAGTACTCCGGCACGCCGCCCTCGGCATAGTCGAAACGCTTGTCGACCAGATCGCGCTCCGGCTTATCGGGGCTGACAATTTCCACGGCAAGATCGGCCCCGAGCCAGTAGCGGTTCTGCCGCCGGGGATCGCGCGCGTTGAGGAGCAGGAGCAGATCGGGTTCGCGAAACTTGCGCGGGCGAATCGCAGGCGAAGTGGGGAGTACCGAATGACGCCATAGGGCGTAGCGGCAGCGAGGGCAAAGAGCAGAAACCGCGAGATTGACTGGTGTTCATCGGTCGGCCAGGGCAGCACCTCGATATCGCCATCGGTGAATTCGAGCAGGCGCTTGGCGTTGTCGGTGAGCCAGAGGTATTCCTCCTCGCTCCATCGACCTTGCGACGGCAGAAGTTCGAGCAACACCTCCTCGAGTTCGTGTGGTGCAGTCATCATGGCCGCAGCTCCTTGGGTAAGGCGCGATCGCGCGATGCGCTTGAGTATAGGAGGCAGCCCCGGTTCGCGCTACACAGCCCGTGTCGCGGGCCGCACGATCTGGCACGGGTATTGCACTCCCCCCGATGACTGAGCCGCGTGGCCGAATTCGGAGACAACGGCTCGACGCGGACATTGGCAAGGGCGCACCGCATTTGAGACGGAGCCAGGTTGCGCCCGATGGTGCGAAGACACCGGAAGGAGGACCAATGGAAGCGGTGAAGGTGCGCGACGTGATGCAGCCGCTGACCGAGTTCATCGACGCGAACCAGAGTGTGGCCGTCGCGCGCCAGCGGATGCAGGGCGTGGAGGCGATTCGGTCGCTCTTGGTGGTGGACGAGTCGCATCACCTGGTCGGCGCGCTACGCTACGCCGATATCAGCCAGGTCGATGCGAGCACGACGGTGGGCCAGGCGGTGACGATGGATCCGCCGACAGCGCAGGTTGACCAACCGCTGCAAGAGTTAGTCGGGCTGATGACGGAAACTGGACTCGATCGCTTGCCGGTGGTGGATGCCAGCGGGGTTGTTATCGGCGAATTGCCGCGCGCGATGCTAACCACCGCCGAGTACACGGCCTCGACGGGGACGCGCTCGCAGCCGTCGCTGGCGGACGGGCAATCGGGCCAGGATTCCCCGACGGTCGCCGTCGAGAAGGACATGGCGGTCGTCGGCGCGAGCGGCGACAAGATCGGCACGGTCAAGGAGGTGCTGGTCGATGCGCTCAACGACGAGTTGACGCACATCGTCGTCCACACCGGCTGGCTCTTCGGCAAGGACCACGCGGTGCCGGCCGACCTGATCGACGGGGTGGCCGAGGGCAACGTGCAACTGAAGGTCGATAAGAGCGAGGTGGCGGTGCTGCCCGACTTGCAGGGTGCGCCGTAAGCTCCCGAGCAAGCGGCAACAACAGAAACCGAGGGCCGGGCGAATATATCGCCCGGCCCTCGCAACGTCTGGTTCTCGGGATCTGGCCTAGTCGGCCGCCGACCGCGACAGGTTGCCCTGCGCGTCGCCGATCGCCTGCCAGATGCGCTGCGGCTTCACCGGCATGTCGAGGTGCGTGACCCCGAACGGGCTGAGCGCGTCCACGATCGCGTTGACGATCGCCGGGGTGGAGCCGATCGTCGCCAGCTCGCCGATCCCCTTGGCACCCAGCGGGTTCAGCGGGGAGGGCGTCTCGGTGCGGTCGTTCTCGAACATCGGCAGGTACTCGGACTTGGGGATGGCGTAGTCCATCAGCGTCCCGGTCACGAGCTGGCCCTTGTCGTCGTAGACGATCTCCTCGTAGAGCGCCTGGGCGATGCCCTGCGCCAGGCCGCCATGCACCTGCCCATCCACCAGCAGCGGGCTGATCTGCTTGCCGCAGTCGTCCACCGCCACGTAGCGCACGATCTTGACCTCGCCCGTCTCGGGATCGACCTCGACCACCGCCACGTCCGCGCCGAAGGGGAAGGTCGTCCCCGGCGGCGCGAAGAAGTCGGCCACTTCCAGGCCGGTGCCGATCTCGGGCGGCATCCCGCCGCTGTAGGCGGCGGCGGCGATCTCCTTGAGGGTCATCGCCTTCTCGGGCGAGCCGGTCACGCCGAACTTACCCTCGTTGAAAGCAACGTCCGACTCGGCCGCTTCGAGCTTGTGCGCGGCGATCTTGATCGCCTTCTCCTTGATCTTGGCGAGGCCGCCCATCAGCGCCGAGCCGCCGACGACCAGGCCGCGCGAACCCATCGTGCCGATCCCGGCCGGGGTCTTGGCGGTGTCGCCGTGGATGACGATCACGTCGTCCATCGAGACGCCGAGTTCGTCCGCGACGATCTGCGCGAACGTCGTCTCCTGGCCCTGGCCGTGCGGCGAGATGCCGGTGGCGACCGTCACGCGACCGCTCGGCTCCACGCGCACGTTCGCGCTGTCGTAGGGGCCGAAGCCGCAGATCTCGGTGAAGGTGACGACGCCGATGCCCAGGTAGCGCCCCTGCTTGCGCGCCTCGGCCTGCTCGGCGCGCAGCGCGTCGTAGTTGGCGAGTTCCAGCGCCTTCGCCAGCGGCTTCTCGTACTCGCCGCTGTCGTAGGTCATGCCGGTCGCCGTCTTGTGCGGGAAGGCGTCGGGCGGGATGAAGTTCGCCCGCCGCAGTTCGATCGGGTCCTTGCCCATCTTGGCGGCCAGCACATCCATGATCCGTTCCAGGTAGTAGCCCGCCTCCGGCCGCCCGGCCCCGCGATAGGCCCCGGTCGCCATCGTGTTGGTGTAGACCGCCTTGATCTCGATATCGACTGTCTCGCAGCGGTAGACGCCGTTCATCAGCCAGGCGCAGAGCATCGGGATGAACGCGCCGCGCGGGTAGGCCCCCAGGTCGGCGATCAGCCGCAGCTTGATGCCGGTGACCGTGCCATCCTTCTCGGCCGCCAGCGAGACCACCGCCTGGTGGGCGCGCCCGTGGTGGGTCGTCGCCAGGTGCTCGCTGCGCGTCTCGATAAACTTGATCGGACGCCGCAGTTTCAGCGCCAGCGCCGCGCAGAGGATATCCTCCTGGTAGACCCCCGCCTTCACGCCGAAGCCGCCGCCGACCTCCGGCGCGATCACGCGCAGGTCGAGGTCGGAGATGCCGAGCGCGCCCGCGATCTCCGCGCGGATACCGTGCGCATTCTGCGTCGCCGTGACCACCACCAACCCGCCGCTCAGGGCGTCGGGGTAGGCCATCGTGGCGCGTGCCTCCATCGCAAGCCCGGAGACGCGCTGGTTGTTCATTTTCTGCGACACGACCACCGGCGCGTTCGCGAAGACCGCGTCGGGATCGCCGGTCTTGTGCCTGAAGGTGTAGGCCAGATTGTTCGGCACGTGATCGTAGAGTTGCGGCGCCCCATCCTCCAGCGCCGCCTCCATGTCGGTCACGACCGGCAGCGGCTCGTAATCGACCTCGATCAGGTCGATCGCATCGGTCGCGACGTAGCGGCTGGTCGCCACGACCACCGCGATCGCCTGCCCGACGTGCCGCACCTGCGTATTCTCCAGCACCGGCGTCGCGATCGGTGCCTCACCGGCCACGCCGCCGCCCTCGCTGTTCCCGAACGGCATCGCGGTGATGTTCGGGAAGTCCTTGGCCGTGAAGACGCCGATCACGCCCGGATGTGCCTCAGCCTTGCTGGTGTCAATGCCCTTAATCTTCGCGTGGCCATAGATGCTGCGCAGCACCCCCACGTACCCGATGTCGGACGGGCGGAAATCGTCAACGTAGGTCGAACTGCCCGTGATCAGGCGGGGGTCCTCCTTGCGCCTGACACGCGCGCCAATTTGCCGACTGTAGACCATGACGCCCTCCTTATTGCGCGTGTGCGCTCACCACGTGTGCCCCTACCGGCGCGATCGTATGCTGACGCGCGCGTATCCTATGCCAACCACGCGCGCGGGCGCAAGTACACACCAGGAGCGAAGCAGGAACGAGGCGATTGTAACGATCTGATGTCGCCCCGACTGCTGGCGACGATAATCGGAGACGCAACTATGGGGAGGACACAGGCCGTTCCTGCGCTTGTGCTGCGGGGCTCAAGAGCAGGCGAGGTCGCCCTAGTTGAGCATGAAAAGGAGCGCACAAGCGTCTGTTATTCTTGCTGGCGCTTGCTCGGAGGAGCGGGGGGACCGATGCGCGCGATAGCGCGGCATTGATAGAGCCCAGGCTCGGGCTCGGCGACAATGAAGATGCGCGTTGCATTGAACTCACGCATGGTGCCATAGGAGAACGTGACCGGGGTATCCCAGGATTGCTCCACTAGCCTGCGAAACTCAGCCCGTTTCTCCACCACCGATTTCCATTCCCAATCGAGGCGAGGTTCGGTGCCCCAAGTGGCGTCGGTGAAATCGATGGTAAAGGCGTAAGCGGAACCGGTCCCTGTCTCCGGATCGACCGTATCGGTCGGCATCAATCGCTCACGAAGCCACTCCACGAACGTCTCCTCGCTGGTTTCGTGCGTGACCGCCGCGAGCAGCTGGCGCGCCAACTCCACCGGCTGGCAAGCAATCCAGTACCCATTGTTCTGCGCGAATGTGTCGCCGACAATCAGGGCTGTCCGCTTATTACCATCGGGGTATGCATGCGCAACAGCGATGCCAATGATGAGCCGTGCGATCTGGGTTGCGAGATCGGCACCCTCGTAATGGGCTGCACTCTGTGGACGCTGGAGTGCAGCTTCCAGCGCGGCACGATTGATGAGCTTTTCAGGAGCACGATCAAACCCCTCCATGACAAATGCATGGAGGGGTTCGACATCATCATCGATTGTTGGGTAGTAGGAAAGAATCATAGACTAACGATCAGCCAGAAACCGATAGTCCTCCTCGCGGATATCCCAACTGCGGCGCGCGGCCTCACGCAGGTGTGGTGGCAGCTTGGCTAGGCGCGCTCGCAATGCCGCGCCGTCTTGCTCGGGTATACTCACCTCATCCTGCAGCGGGGCGCGATGATCGTCTTCGACTTTGCCGGACAGGTGTAGGCCGAGCATGTCCTTGCGTGCGCTCATGGGCCACCTCCCTCCACCCGTCAAGCCTGGCACCCGTACCAATACGGGGGTATGCCTTTCAGAGTACAGTTCCTACTTGAAATTTGCAATAGCGAAAGTTATACAGCTATACCCCCAGGACCTGTGTGTCGGGGAGAGAGAATGCGCTCCGTTGGATAGGCTGAGCGGTGTCTGACGGCAGACGTTACTCCAAGCTAGAGTGGTCCGGCGCATCTCGTAGTCTAGAGACTCCACCTCTGGGCGCTCTCCGCACGCCACATGATCTACCCTCACGCTTGACGCCCCCTACTGTCCCCTCTACACTCACGCTCTCGAAGGACGGAAGGCACGCCCAGGCGCAGAAACTGGAGGAGCGGCATGATCCAGGGCCGTTTAGCGGGCAAGCGGACGATTATCACCGGGGCTGGCTCGGGCATGGGGCGCTGCGCGGCGCTCCGCTTCGCCCAGGAAGGGGCGAAGGTCGGGCTGATCGACAACAACGAGAAGAATCTCGCCGACGTGGCGGCCGAGATCACCGCAGCAGGCGGCGAAGCGCTCACCCTCGCGGCCGACGTCACCGACGAGGGCGAGGTCGAGCGCGCGGTCGGCGAGGCGGTCGCCCGCTGGGGCGGGCTCGACACCACCGTCGCCAACGCCGCCATCCAACTCTTCGGCCAGGACGACCGCGCCGACCGCCTCTCCGCCGACATCTGGCGCAAGACGATCGAGGTCAACCTGACCGGCGTCTTCCTCGCCTGCAAGCACGGCATCAAGGCGATCCTCGCCAGCGGCGGCGGCAGCGTCATCTGCACCGCCTCCCCCACCTCGCTCTACGGCCTCGCTCCCGGCTTCGATGCCTATTCGTCCAGCAAGGCCGGGGTGCTCGGGCTGGTCAAGGTGATGTCCAACGACTACGCCCGCCTCGGCGTCCGCATCAACGCCGTCATCCCCGGCTTCACCGACACCCCGCTCGTGCGCGCGGTGATGGAGGACAACGAAGAATTCCGCCGCCTGGTCGGCACCATCCCGATGGGTCGCCCGGGCAAGCCCGAAGAGGTCGCCGCCGTGATGGCCTTCCTCGCCTCGGACGACGCCTCCTACGTCACCGGAGCCGCCTGGGCCGTCGATGGCGGCATGACTGCGATCTGATATCGCGTCGGCCAATGGTAGGGGCGGGTCACCGACCCGCCCGCGTCGGATCGGCTACACGGTTGCCGATCACCACCCAATGTCGTTTGTACTCCTCACGACCGGTGGCACCCATGTGACCGAGTGCCATCCCCACGCGGGCGGGTCGGTGACCCGCCCCTACCCGAAAACCCGCCTACCCACATCCGGAGGCCCCACCATGGCCACCACACATGCTCGCTCGGCCGACGTGATCATCGTCGGGGCCGGTTCCGCAGGGGCGATCCTGGCCGCGCGCCTCTCCGAGGACCCGCGCCGCTCGGTCCTCCTGCTCGAAGCCGGTCCCGACTATCCCGACCTCGCGACCCTCCCCGCCAAACTCAAATACGGCTACCGCACCGCCGCCGACATGCTGCGCAGCGACCACGACTGGGGTTTCCAAGGGCGCGGCACCGCCACCTCGGGCGAGATGGCCGTCTGGCGCGGCAAAGTCACCGGCGGCTCCAGCGCCATCAACGGCGAGATCTTCCTGCGCGGCATACCCGAGGATTTCGATGCCTGGGTGGCGCGCGGCAACGACCGCTGGTCCTTCGCCGAGGTGCTGCCCTACTACACGCAAGCTGGAGCGCGATCTCGACGTGGCCGCGCCCTACCACGGCGCAACCGGCCCGGTGCCGGTGAAACGCTGGCCGCGCGCCGAGTGGCTGCCGCCGCAACGCGCCTTCGAAGCGGCCTGCCTCGCGGCGGGCTTCCCCGCCAGCCCCGATCACAACGCGCCCGACGCCCACGGCGTCGGCCCGCTCCCGCTCAACACCCTCGACGGCGTCCGCCACAGCACCAGCCTCGCCTACCTCAGCGCCGCGCGCGGTCGCCCGAACCTGACCATCCTGGCCGACTGCCGCGCCACCCGCGTCCTCTTCGACGGCCAGCGCGCCACCGGCGTCGTCGCGCGGCAGGGCGGCGCGACCACCACCTACCTGGCCGACGAGATCATCCTCAGCGCGGGCGCGGTCGGCTCCCCCCACCTGCTGATGCTCTCGGGCATCGGCCCGGCCGGGCAATTGCGCGCCGTCGGCCTGCCGGTGCTGGCAGATCGCCCCGGCGTCGGCCAGAACCTGCGCGACCACCCGCACGTCTACGCCACCTGGCGACCGCACCCCGGCTACCAGATGGATCCCGATCTGCCGCGCTACCAGCTCGGGCTGCGCTACACCGTCCCCGGCTCGTCGCTGCGCAACGACATGCAACTGCTGATGACCTCCTTCGCCACCGACCGCGTCGATCGCGGCGGCGACGGCCGCACGCCGGTCGGCATCACCATCCAGCCGGTGCTCAACCTGGCGCGGAGCAGCGGTCGCCTGACGATTGAATCGTCCGATCCCACCGTCCAGCCCGCCATCGACCTGAACCTGCTGGACGACCCCACCGACCGCAGCCGCCTGCGCGACGCGCTCCACCTCGCCCTCGATCTGGCCCGCCACCCCGCCTTCGCCGACATCCTCGGCGAGCGCCTGGCCCCCGGCGACGACGACTTCGCCTCGGAAGCCGCCCTCGACGCCTGGATGCTGCGCGAGGTGACGCACACCAACCACATCTGCGGCACCTGCGCGATGGGGCCATCCTCCGACCCGCTGGCGGTGGTCGATCAGACCGGCCGCGCCCACGGCTTCGATCACCTCCGCGTCGTCGATCTCTCGATCGTCCCCGACTGCGTCCGCGCCAACACCAACGCCACCGCGATGATGATCGGCGAACGCATCGCCGACCTCATCGCGGGCGAAAACTAAATGCTCGCATTCGCGAATGCCAGATGGGGTGACTTCTTCCCCGCTCCTCGCGGCCGGGTCCCCACCGCAGTAGGTGGCGGGTGCCGCCGCAGCGGCGGGGTGAGATCGGTCCGCGCAGGCGGACTTCGCGGCGACCGCAGTCGCCTCCAGCCGGGACTTCAGTCCAACGGCCCTCGGACAGCTAAATCTTCGGCGCAATCCGCGCCACATCCTCGCGCAACTGGCCCCGGTCGAACGCCACAAACCCACCAAGCACGGCGAGCAGCCCGCCGACGACCAGTTGCGAAGCGGCATCGCCGCACGTGCCAAGCACCAGCGCGCCGAGCGCCCGCACGACCGCCACGAACCCATGCCCACCGGTCGGGCCATCGGCCACCAACAGCAGCAGGCCACCCGCCAGCCGCGCCATCGTCAACGCAATCGTGAGCGTCGCCGCCACCCCAAGCCCGAAGTGCGCCACCAGCAGCGTCCGCGTCGGCCCATGATAAAACCGCTGCAACGACGCGGCGACGAGAAAACCGACGACCGGGTACGCCGCGATGCCGATCAGCAGCTTCCAGCAGCGAGAAAATGCCGCCCACAAACGGCACCCGGCCGAGCAATATCAGGGCAAACGTCGCGCCCCCCACCACCATCGCCGGATTCGTCGCCGCATCCAGCGCCCGCTGCGCCATCTCCACCGACGCATTCCGCTCCCGCCCGCCCGTTCGCGCCACCGTCGCCATCGCCTCGCCCTCTCTGCCGGCCCTGCTCACGACGGCCATCGCCCGCTCGCCAGCCCGCCACTATTCAATCTGGATACCTCCTACCCTATCCCCCACCCCACCCAACACAACCGCGCAATCCACCCCGGACCAGTCCCCCCACCCCATCCCCCGCATCCCAGGACCCCATTCAACCACCGCCACCCGCGCTCCCCAGGTCCTTCAACCCTCTCCCTTCAGGGGAGGGTCGCCGCTGCAGGCGGCGGGGAGGGGTCACCCACCCCACCACCATGTACAATCCCCCACGACTCACGACTCACGACTCACGACTCACGACCACGCGGAGCGCCCCATGCACCGCCTCTCCCTCCTCTTCCTGCCCCACCCGCGCGGCGACGCCATGTTCGCCCTGGGTCGAAGACGTCTTCGCCGCCATCGGCGACCGCCACGACCTGCGCCTCCTCGACTTCGACCGGCCGATCGCGCCGCAGTTCGCCGGTGTCGATGTCGTGATCGACCACGGCGGCGAGCGCGGCAATCGCGCGATGGCCGACGCGGCGAACCTCGCCGAGAACAAGGTGAAGCTGTGGCAGGTGCTGGGCACGGGCGTGGATCACTTCGACCTGGAACACTGGCGCTCGCTCGCCATTCCCGTCGCCAACTGCCCCGGACAATACAGCGCGGTCGCGCTCGGCGAATGCGCCATGCTCTTCATCCTGCTCCTGGCCCGGCAATACACGGTGACGCAGGCAAACCTGCGGCAAGGCGTGATGTACACCCCGCTCGGACGCGAGTTGACCGGACTAAAGCTCGGCATTGTCGGCTTCGGTGCGAGTGGCAAGGAACTTGCCCGCCGCGCCCGCGCCTTCGGCATGGCGATCGCCGCGATCGATGTGCGCGACATCAGCGCCGCCGAAGTGCGCGAGTTCGGGTTAGCCTACGCCGGGAAGCCCGACGCCCTCGATTATGTCACCCTGGAATCGGACGTGCTCTCCCTCCACCTGCACCTCGACGCGACCACGCGCCACATCATCGACGCGCGCCGCCTCGGCATGATGAAGCGTTCGGCCTGGCTGATCAACGTCGCGCGCGGGGCGCTGGTGGACGAAGCGGCGCTGCGCGAAGCCCTCCTCGCCGGGCAACTCGGCGGCGCGGGACTCGACGCCTTCAGCCAGGAACCGCCCGATCCCAACGACCCCTTGTTCAGCCTCCCCAACGTGGTCGCCACACCGCACATCGCCGGGACCACCAACGGCACCTCCTGGGGCCGCGCCCAATGCGTCGCCGAGAACGCGGGATCGCATCGCCGCCGGCTGCCCCCACTACACCGCGTGGCATAGACGAGCCTGAGCAATTCGCCCAGGATTCGACGGTAGCTCCCACCCTCTCCTCGCGGCCGGGGACCCACCGCAGTGGGTGGCGGGTGCCGCCCGCAGGCGGCGGGGCGAGGTCTCCCCTCGTCACTCAGCACTCAGCACTCAGCACTCTTCGTCTCTGCGTCGTTCTCTGCGTCTCCGTGCCTCTGCAGTCTTCCCCCGTTCTCTCCACTCTCCTCACTCTTCTCTCTTCTTCGTCCTTGGCGTCTTCTTGGCGTCTTGGCGGTTCAATCGCCCTCACGCCCTCACGCCCCCACCGTCACTCGCCCGGAATCACCGGCAGCACCAGCCGCGACGGGTATTCCGCCGAGTGGAAGACCGTCTGCAACGCGCTCACCATCTCTGCCGAGCGTCCCGGCAATTCGCCGGTGTTCGGGTTGCGGTCGAAGCGCGGATAGTTGCTGCTCGAAACTTCCAGCCGGATGCGGTGCCCGGCGAGGAAGGTATTACTCGTCGCCCAGAGATCGACCTCGTACTCGATGACCTCGCCGGGCGCGATCAGCGTCCCCTCGCGCATCGAGTTGCGGTAGCGCGCCCGCAAAATGCCGTCCGTCAGATTGCGCGCAAAGCCGCACGGCGCAACGTCGACCAGTTTCGCCGTCCAGTCGGTGTCGGTCGCGCTCGAACTGGCGTGGAGGATCAGCTTCACCGGCCCGGTCACCTCCACCGGTTCCGCCAGCGGCGGCGTGCTGAAGACCAGTACATCCTCGCGCGCCTCCACCGGCCGCTGGTCGTAGGCACCGCCGTTGGTGAAGACGTTGTTGCAGCAGAGGCCCCCGCCGATCGTCGGCACCGGATTGCGCGGGTTGTAGACGTAGGTATCGGGCGGCTCACCGCCCGGCGACTCGCGGCTCAGCGCGCCATCCCCGTGCAGCGTGTTCGCCCGGCCGCCGCTGTGCAGATACCACCCCTGCCAGTCGGTGCGCGCCAGCGGCCATTCCTGCTCGTCCCGCCACCGGTTCGCCCCCATCACGAAGAGGCGCACCGGTGCCTGACGGTCCGCGCCGTTGTCGATGCCGCGCAGCCAGCGGTCGAACCAGGCGAGTTGCACGCCGTCGGCGTCGATCAGCGGGCCGGTGGAGCGCACCCCGAAGTCGTAGGCCCCGATCGGGTTGCCGCGCGACATGCCGCCGTGATTCCACGGCCCGAGCAGCAACCGCTGGCGGTCGCGCACCGCCGCCGGGCCGCGCTCGCGCATCCCCGCGAAATTCTCGATTGTCCCGTCGAGGAAAATGTCGTACCAGCCGCCGATGTTGAGGGCGGCGACGTTCAGCGATTCGTAGCGGGTCGAGACATCGAGGCTGGCCCAGAAATCGTCGTAGGTCGGGTGGTTCACCCAGGCGTCGTAATAGGGCGCGAACTTACCGAGGACCGCGTGATCGGTGAGCGGCAGGCGCGCGAACTCCGCCGTCATGCCATCCACGCCGTCGAGCAACGCCTGGAACGTCGCATCGACCGAAGGATCCTCGCGCCGCGCGCGGAGCACGGTATTGGGGGCGAGCACCGAGAGGGTCCACGAGAGGTTGAAGCCCAGCTCGAACGCGCCCCCCTGGTACGCCCAGCCATTGTGATAGTCGCTGGCCGTGATGTTCGGGGCGATCGCCTTCAGGGCCGGGTGGCCATCGAACGCCGCCTGCCACTGCGTCAGCCCGACGTAGGAACCGCCGAACATGCCGATATTGCCGTCGCACCAGGGCTGCGCCGCGAGCCAGTCGAGCGTGTCGTGGCCATCCTGCCGCTCGTGGACAAAGGCGAAAAACTCCCCCTCCGACGCGAACCGGCCGCGCACATCCTGCACCACCACGGCGTAGCCCTGCGACGCCGCGCGCAGGATGAAGGTGATCGCCATCGACAGCGCCAGGCTCCCCTTGTCGTAGGGCGTGCGTTGCAGCAATGCCGGATACGGCCCCGGCCCGGCCGGGCGATAGATATCGGCGGACAGCACCACCCCGTCCCGCATCGGCACGGGCACATTGCGATCCACGGCGAGCGACAGTTGATCCGGCACTGGCCACCTCCCCGACTATCCCTCCATGCCGACGATGCCCCGCATCCTAGCACGACACCGGGCAAGCCGCTTCACGCCAGCGAAGCGAGATCCTGTTAATCCCACCACAAACCCTTCCCCAAAATTTCCTGACTGCAAAGGACAAATCGGTACCCTCCTGCCAATTGCCTTCCCTTTGACCACTTGTCAGTATCGGATGTACGATCTAATATGTACGTACACCTTCGCACGGTTGTGAGGTGGGGCTGGTTCAGCGGCGAGTTTCAGTAGCGGAGCGCCTATGAATGCCCGGCAAATGCGAATTCTCGGCATCATCGCCGACCTGGAAGCCGAGCGCGACGGCCAGGAGACCGACGAGTTCTCGATCGCGCAAGCCTGCGGGGCGATCCCCGAGGCCCTGCCGCGCCACGCCTGGGTCAAGCACCCCAGCCGGGGCGAACTGCTGCAACTCTTCACCGCGCTCGACCACGACGGGTTGATCTACGTCACCAGGCGCGGCTACTGGGGCTTTCACCTCACCCAGCGCGGGCGCGAAGCTCTCGCCGCCGCCCCCCGCCGCGTCGCCACACCGGCCGAAGGGATTGAACCGACCCCGCTCATCGAGCCAATGCCGCTGCCACTCCCGGTCTGGGAAGGGCCGCGCCCGAGCAACCCCTCCTTCGCGCCGCGCAACGACCACTTCTACAGCACGATGGCCCTGGCCGTCGCCGCCCTCGGCGCGCTGCTGATCCTCGCCTTCGGGCAGAGCACCTTCAGCCCCCTGGCGCGCGATGGTGCCGCCGCCGCCGACGCCAGCCCGACGCTCGCCATCACCCTGCCCCCAACCTCGACCCCGCT
This sequence comes from Chloroflexia bacterium, assembly GCA_046328475.1. Lineage (GTDB taxonomy): Bacteria > Chloroflexota > Chloroflexia > Thermomicrobiales > CADCWN01 > CADCWN01. The sequence continues at coordinate 38,634 of JAXLWN010000040.1, forward strand.
GGTGATCCCCTCGTCCCTGCCGACCCCGACCATACCGGTGAATAAGACTTACGTCGTGGCGCACACCGGCGGCGATGGCGTCTTCCTCCGCCGCACCCCGCAATACGGCGACAAGATGGCCGCCTGGCCCGAAAAGACCATCCTCGAAGAGATCGGCCCCGAGCGCAACGTCAACGGCGTCATCTGGCGCTACGTCCGCGCCCCCGACGACACCGAAGGCTACGTCCCCGCCCAGTACGTCGAAGAAACCCATTAGACGAGTCGGGCGTCGGGCAGTCGGATAGTCGGATTGAAGGGACGGATGCTTCGCTACGCCCAGGATGACAAAGGCAGGCCCCCCGCCCCCTGTCATGCTGAGCGCACCGAAGCATCCATCCCCCTTCTCCCCATCACCGCCTGGCCTCGTGGATTCGTCCTCTCCTCGTCTCTCTGCGTCGTTCTCTGTCTCCGCCTCCGTCTCCTCCGTCTCTCTCTCTCTCCCCTCCCCCTCCCCCCTCGTAATTTCTCCATTCTCATTCTCACTTCACCGCAAAACAAACAGCGGGCCGCAATTGCGGCCCGCCGTCCCTGTGGTGGAGGTGAGGGGATTCGAACCCCTGACCTCTACAGTGCGATTGTAGCGCTCTCCCAGCTGAGCTACACCCCCACAGACAAATGCACCGCGTTCCCAGCGGCGCATCGGAAGTATACGGCGCACCGGCTACTCTGTCAACCACGCCTCGCCGCCAAAAAACACCCTGCCACACCCCCAAACTCGCCGCCCGCCAACCCACCTGACCGCCACTCAAACAAACACCCCGCCACTTTTCGTCCACGGTGGCATGTTTTGCCCCTCTCGACGGGTCCGGAAGAGTAGCGGCAAACGATCACCCGGCGCTCGCGCCCCCAAGGCCACGCCCTACCCACACCACGGAGGCCCCGCCATGACCACCCACCCGCACCCCAGCCACCCGTCAAAGTCCTCCATCTTTGGGGGATTTAGGGGGCCAACCTATCGCCAGCCACGCAGTTTCCCACACACCACGATCACCCAAAATCCGCACCACTGCGCGGATTTTGCCTTGCCCTACCCTGCTCAGAGTGAAGAGGAAGAGGAAGAGTTAAAACGGAAAAACAAACCTACTTTTCACCGCACCCAGCTCACCCCCGACGCCGGGTCAACATCGGCAAACTCCCCGATGCGCTGGGGCTTACCCGCATTGAAGCCCCCCCCATTCGCCGCGAGGTCCACGAAGAAGAGGCCGAAGCCTGCGCCCTGCTGCCGCACAAAGGCGATCTGCGTCCCGTCGGGCGACCAGGCCGGGCCGCGATTGCGCCCATCCCCGACGATCTGCTGCTGGCCGGTCCCGTCCGGGTGCATCACCCAGAGGCGCGTCGTGTCACCATCGCGCGCCGCATAGGCGAGCCACTTGCCGTCGGGCGACCAGGCCGGGTCGTACACATTGGTCAGGTTGTTCCCGAGCGCGCTGAAGAGCCCGGTGTCCAGATCGACGATGTAGAGCCAGGTCGAGCGCACGCCCTTGTCGTCAACCATGTCGCGCGTGAAGACGACAAACTTGCCGTCCGGCGAGATCGCCGCCCCCTCGGCGTGGGTGCCCAGCTGGCTGGTGCCGAAGATCGGCTGCGCCCGGCCATTCAGGCCGTTGATCACCCACAGCGTCATCACCTCGCTCTCGCGGTCGGTGCTGAAGACGATGCGGTCGCCCCCCTCCGGTGCGCGCCCCCAGGTCGGCCCAGCCAGGAAGTAGCTGTTATCGACATACTCCTTCAGGCCGACCGCGAACCCCTTCGCCTGATTCGCGGTCAGCGCACGCGGGTTGAGCCCCGCGCTATCGGCCACGTAGAGGTCGGCGTAGCTGTCGCCGCGCCGCACGTAGAGCATGTTGTTGCCACTCGGCGACCAGCGCGGCTGGCCGAAGACGCCCTCCTTGGTCAGCTGGAACTCCTGCCCGTTCGACCACGCCCAGACATTGCCGCCCCGCACGTAGAGCATCCGCCCCTCCGGGCGGCCCGGCGCAGCGGCCACGGCGAGGGGAGCCGCCTGCACCGCCTCGTCCGGCGGCGGGATCGGCTGGCCACACCCGGCCAGCAGAGTCAGGCCAAGCAACAGCAGGAGCACCGCGCGGAGCGGGCGATAGTACAAGCAATCGCTGTTCAACTCACTCCACCGTATCCGAGGCGACCCAGCGCCCGTCGCGCCTCGTCGGCCTCGTCCCAGGGAATCGTCCGATCCGCGTAGATGATCGTCTCTTCGTGCCCCTTCCCGGCGAGGACGAGCGTATCGCCGGGAAGGGCCATCGCGCAGGCGAAGTCGATCGCCTCGCGCCGGTCGGTGATGCGGGCGTACTGCTCGCCCTCGCGCCACCCAGCGCTCGCCGCGCCGTCCGCGATCATGTTAACGATGGTGATCGGCTCCTCGCCTCGCGGATCCTCGTCGGCAAAGATACCAAAGTCGGCCAACCGCGCGCAGACCTCGCCCATCATCGCCCGCTTGGCCACGTCGCGCTCGCCGCCGCTCCCGAAGAGCGCGATCAGCCGCCCGACAGTCACACCGCGCAGCAATTGCAGCACCTGGGCCAGCGAATCGGCATTGTGCGCATAGTCCACCACCACCAGGAACGGCTGCCCGCAATCGATCCGCTGCAACCTGCCGCGCACCCCCGGGAAACTCGCCAGCCGGTGCGCGATCACATCGACCGAGATCCCCGCCAGCAGGCAGGCCGACGCGGCAGCGAGCGTGTTGGCGATGTTGAAGCCCCCGAGCAGCGGCACCCGCAACCGCTCGTCGCCCCACGGCGACTTGAGGGTAAAGGCTACCCCCGCGCTATCGGCCACGGCATCCTCGGCCCGCACATCGGCATCGGGCGCGAGGCCAAAGGTCACCTCCGGCACCTCCCGCGCCCGCCCGATGATCGTCGCCGCGCCTGGGTCATCCCGATTGATCGCCGCGCCGCGCGCCCAGGCCGGCGACTTGGCGCCGTGCGGCACGATCCGGTCAAAGAGCGAGGCCTTCGCCTCCAGATAGTTTTCATAGGTGCCATGGAAGTCGAGATGCTCGTGCGTGACGTTGGTAATCACGGCGATGTCGTAGGCGCAGCCGGTGACCCGGTGGCCCGCCAGCGCGTGCGACGACGTTTCGAGCACCGCCCACTCCACCCCGGCCTCGACCATCTCGCGCAGCAACCGCTGGACTTCCAGCGACTCGGGCGTCGTCTGGTGGGCCGGGTTGCGCCAGCGGCGCGGGCCAACCTTCAGATCGACCGTGCCGATCAGCCCGGTCTCGTGCCGCCCGGCCAGGATCCACTCGATCAGGAAGCCGGTCGTCGTCTTCCCCTTCGTCCCGGTCACCCCGATCAGCCCGAGTTCGCGCGAGGGGTTGCGATAGAAGGCGAGCGCCAGTTGCGCCAGTGCGGCCCGGCTATCGGCCGCGACCAGCGTGCAGCGCACGCGCGGATCGTCCACCGGCGACTCGGCCAGGACCACCGTCGCGCCCCGATCGAGCGCGCCGCCGATGAAGCGGTGCCCATCCACCGCCGCGCCGCGCAACGCCACGAAGAGCGCGCCGGGCGTCACCGCGCGCGAGTCATAGGTGATCGCGCCGACCGCTGCGCTGTCGTCGCCATACACCCTGACTTGTTGCGCGAGCGTAGGTGTTTCTTGGAGAAGTGCGCGGATAGTGGTCGCCACTGCCTACCCTTTCCACCCCGACCCGCCGCAGTGTGTGCCACCACGGCAAGGCGCAACGATACCACGCGGGGCGGGAGGTTGGATAGTGGGATAGGTCGTCAGTCGTCGGTCGTCGGTCGTCAGAAAGGGATGGGTCCGCCGCTGCGCGCCGCGGCGGACCCATCCCTCAAACAGCGTTGGTTGGCTAGTTGCCCATCTCCGCCTGGATCGACTCGGCGAGCACCTGCATGCCGCGCGCCGTCTGCTCATCCGTGGCGTAGCTGAACGCCAGGCGGATGTTGCTCGTGCCGGCGCCATCGAAGAAGTTGGCGACGCCCGACAGCGCCTCGACATTCCGCTCGCGGCAGCGCTGGAGGACCTTCGTCGAATCGACCCCCTCCGGCAGCTTCAGCCAGATGAAGAAGCCGCCATCGGGCACCGCCCAGCTCACGCCCTCCGGCATCCGCTCGTTCAACTCGCCGATCATGAAGTCGCGGCGGTGCTTGTAGTTGGCGATCAGTTCCTGGATGCGCGCCTCCAGCGCACCATCCTTGCAGAACTCGTAGGCGACGTGGGCGGCGAAGGGGTTGGTGCTCCCGTCGATCTTCAGCACCGCCAGGCGATTGATCAGCGCCGGGTTGGCGACGATCCAGCCGAGGCGCATCCCGGGGGAGAGGATCTTGGAGAAGGTGCCGAAGTAGAGCGTGTGCTCGCCGCCGTCGAGCGTGTAGAGCGTCGGGAGCCGCTCGCCGGAGAAGCGCAGATCGTGGTAGGCATCGTCCTCGAAGATGGCGAAGTTGTATTCCCGCGCCAGCGCGACGATCTTCTTGCGGCGCTCCAGCGTCGTGGTCGAGCCGTAGGGGTTCTGGAAGTTGGGGATGATGTAGAACGCCTTCGGCTGGATCCCCTGGGCGCGCAGTTCCTTGAGTTGCTCTTCCATCACATCGGCATTGGCACCCTCGTCGTCCACGGGGACGCTGACCACGTTCGCGCCGAGGTTCTTGAAGGAATGCACCGCGCCGGCCCAGGTCGGCGCTTCGCTGAGGATCGTGTCGCCCCGGTCGATGAAGAGGTCGCACATGAGCCCGAGCGCCTGGGAACCGCCGGAGGTCAGCATCAGATTCTCGCGGCTGCAGGCGATGCCCTGGTCGCGGTTCATCTTCTCGACCAGCAGATCGAGCAGCCCGGCGTAGCCCACCGCCGGGCCGTATTGCAGTGGCCACTCGCCGTGATCCGACGTCAGCGCCCGCTGCGTCGCCGCGACAACCGCCTCATAGGGCAGGTTATCGGGGGACGGGAAGCCGGCCGCGAAGGAGATCACCCCTTCGCGCCTGATCTGCAAGCGAGGATTGGGGCTGAGCTGCTTGCCCTTCTCACTCAGGATGTCCTGCACCGAGGTTGTCGCGGTCATGTCAACTCCTTCGTTGCGTTCGCCCCCTCCCACCGGGGGCACCCACCCTTGCGCCAGTCGTCAGGCGTCAGTCGCCAGTCGTCAGTGAATGACGCTTTCCGAACGCTGGCATCTTACACGATAGCAACGCGCAACGTCCGGTGGGCCAACCTGGCGACTGGCGACTGACGACCTAACCCCGCTCGGCGAGGCGATCGTCGATGCCGAGCGGGTTGCTGAGGAAGGCGGCCTCTTCGAGGGCTTCCTCAGCGGCCTCGCGCACGACGTCGTCCTTGGCGCTGGCGAGGCGGCGCAGCACATTCATCGGGGCGGTGCCGCCAATGCGGCCGAGCGAGCCGATCGCCGCCAGTTGTACCTCGCGGTCGTCGTCGCCGAGGTTCTCGATCAACTGCGGCACGGCGCGCGGGTCGGAGAACTCGCCGACGGCGCGGGTCGCCTCGTAGCGGAGACCGGGGGAGGAATTCTGCATCTCCTGGAGGACGGTGTCGAGCCAGCGGGCGTCGAGGTTGCGGCCCATCGCGTAGAGGGCGCTCATCTGGATCGTCTCGTCGGTCGAGCGGTAGGCGCGCTCGATCTCGCCGGTCACGTCGGGGTCGTCGGTGTAGACGGCCAGCGCCTCCAGGGCGCGGCGGCGGATTTCGAGCGATTCGTCGCCGCGCACCAGCTCCAGCAGGTGGGCGCGCAGCGGGGTGAACCAGCGCGGGCTGATCTCGTCCTCGACCACCAGCTGGCTGAAGTGGGCCAGGGCGCGCACGGCGGCCTCGCGCACCAGTTGGTCGGCGTCGCGCAGCGCCTCTTCGAGGAGGTAGGCGAGCAGGTCCTCGCCCTCGTCCTCCCAGAGGCCGCCGATGGCGGTCGCGCGGATCTGGGCGTCCTCGTCGCGCATCGCCACTTTGAGCACGCGGCTGAAGTTGAACTCGATCTGCTCCTCGCCGAGTTCGACCATCTGCGCGACGAAGCGGCGGCGGGTGATGAGCGGCAGGTTCGGCCAGAGGCGGCGCACCACCGAGACTTTTGCGCGCTCCAGGTCGGAGAAGATCTTGGCGTCGGTCGGCGATCCGGCCGTGTTGCTCAGGCGCAGCACCTCCGCACGGAACTCCTCCACGGTCAGGGGTTGCTGCTCGGTATAGGCATTGGTCTCCATCGTCTTGTCCTTCTGCTGTGGGGTAGCTCTGGGTCGGGGATGGCCGATGGGGCCGTCGCGGCCACGGGGAAGCCCCCCTTGCGGCACCGCGACCGGCCCCATCGTGCCGGGTGTGGAGCGAGGGAGGACTATTCCTCGTCCTCGAGCTCTTCCTCTTCCTCCTCGGCGCGGGCGTTGCGGCGCTTCCCACCGGCGGGCGCGGCCTTCTTGGCCGGCGGCTCGTAGTAGAAGGTGCCGGGCGTCTCGGGATCGGCCGAGAACTGCGGGTACTGCGGCGATTCGAGCACTTCGCGCAGGGCGCGCAGACTGAAGGGCCGCTCGATATTCAGAACCGGCAGCAGTTCCTCGGGGGACGACCAGTAGCGCGGCTCGCTCTTCGTGCCGACGTTCTCGGCGGCGCGCTCGAACGCCGCGCCGACGACCGCGTCGGTGCGGCGGCGCTCGCGGTCGTCCATCGGCTTGAGGTTCGCCAGGCGCGGGAAGCGGGTCTCGGTCAGCAGCCAGCTGTCGTCGGTCTGCACCTGGAGGGACTGCGGGCGGAAGACGTAGCGGTTGCGCCGCTCGTCGATCTGCAGCGTCCGCAGCTCGCGGGTGCCGATGGTGGCGTAGCGGATGACGTACTCGCCGTCGTTGTTCGGCACGCGCTCGATGGCGAAGGTCGCGCCGGGGACGAGGTTCTCGCGGTAGAACTCGTCGAAGCCGACGAGATAGCCGCCGCGATTGCCGGTGGCGTAGCGCAGCTCGGTCAGGAAGGTGACGTAGAGCTGCGGGACCTGGAAGCGGATCATCGCCGTCTTCTGGTCCTCCAGGTAGGGCTGCGGGAAGAGTTGGCCGAGCGTGCCGTCGAGCGGCAGCAGGCCGTAGGCCCACTCGAAGAAGGTCAGCGTGTGGCTGACGCTCTCGCCGACCGCTTCGGCCGGCTCGTCGAGGAGGTAGCGGTAGTCGGTGCCGAGTTCGCTCGCCTTGCGCAGCGTGGTGCCGATCGGGGCGAGGCCGGGGGTGGACCAGAGGCGCGCGTCGCGCGTGCCGACGAACTCATACTCGCGCTTCTCGCGCGAGAGGCGATAGTTGATCGAGAAGCGCGCCGCCTCGTAGGTCGGGTCGTTGGGGCGACGGTTGAAGACTTCCTGCAAGAGCGCTCGTCGGCCAGCGGCTCGCCGATCTCCACGATGTACTCGCGGATGCGACGGAGGTCGCCACGGCTGTAGCGGTCGACCATGTCCTCGCTGAAGTAGCGGTCGCCGAAGGAGACGAAGCGGTCGTCGGCCTCCAGCGCGGCGGCGAGCGCGGCGCGGAGGTCGTCGGACGAGAGTTCGGCCAGCGTGGGCGGCTCCTCCATGATCGGCGCGGGCGAGGAGGCCGGTTCGATGACCGGGATGGTCTCGGCGACGATATCCAGCGCGGGTTCCTCGACCACGACATCGACCGGCGCGGCCTCGGGCGCTTCGGCGACGGGGGCGGGCTCGGCGATGACTTCGTCCAGCCCGTCGCCCGCCAGCTCGGTGAAGACGGGGCGCTGCGCCCAGCCCTCGGCGATCAGCGGCGCGGTGCGCTTGGGTGCCGGTGGCGGCGGCGGCAGTTGCTCGATCACCGTCATGAAGCGGTGGGCCAGCGAGTGGGCGGTGTCCTCGACCACGGCGGTCGGGGCGGTGCCGCCGCGCGTGGTGGCGTAGGAGACCACGCCATCGTCGGTCTCCTCGCGCGCGAAGACGGCCGGATTCTGCGACAGCGCGGCGTCGATCTGCGCGGCGAGTCCGGCGCGGTCGCCATCCGCGACCTTCCGCTGGGTGGCGATGAAGCCCACGAGGTCGTCCTGCTTCAGGCGGATGGGGGCGCGGGCGGAGAAGAAGCGCGCCTGGAATTGGGCCAGGGCGAAGATCTGGCCGACGAGTGCCTGCTCCTCGTCCGTGCCGACGAAGGTTGGGGCCGACTGCATGACCTGCATGAACTCTCCTGGGGGTGCGGTTCCAAGTTCCAAGTTCCAAGTTCCGGGTTCCGGGTTCGGCGACTGCGCGAACCGTGAGCCTGGATGGGGTTAGCGGCTGCGGAGCAATTCGACGAGTTCGTCGAGGGTGAGGGGATGCACGGTGCGGCGGAAGGCCTGGAGGATGCGCTGGAGGTCGGCCTCGGTGATCACGATCTCTCGTTCGGGCATGGGCTCCTCTCTCCGTGAATGGTTCACTACTCGGTGCTATAGGGTACCAGGGGACTCATTCCCCTTATTGACAACACAAACAGACCGGTTGCGCCGGCCTGTGCATCGGACAGTGTACTACAGCGATGGTGTGGGTGGCAAAAGTAGGTTTGTTTTTGCATTTTAACTCTTCCTCTTCCTCTTCACTCGGGGCAGGGTGAGGCAAGACAAAATCCGCGCAGGAATGCGGATTTTCGGCTTGGGTGGAGGGTGTTAGGGTGTGTGGTTGGGATAGGGTTGGCCTCTAAAGCTCCCATACATGGGGGACTTTAAACCGTGGCGCGGAGAGTCGGTGGTCATGGCGATGGCTCCTTGATTTGGGTACGGCGCGGTCGGGGCGTTCCGGTGTGGGCCAGGTCGCCGGGGTGATCGAGTGCCGCTATCTCTACGGACCCATCGAGGGAGGCGAATCGTGCCAGGTTGGGCGGAAAGTGGCGGGAGGGTGGCTTGGGTGGCGTGCGGCGAGCGCCCGGAGATGAAGTCTCCGGGCTACGAGATGCGCCGGATCAATCCGGCTGGGGCTGTGGCTGGAGGGGAGTTGTAGCATGGAAGCGCCCGGCTAACGTCAGCCGGGCGCTTCCATTTTGAATTGCCCAAACCTAGTTCACGCGGCAGATCGGTTCGGTGCCGTGGAGAATTGCGGTGACGTTGAGCATGGAGAGTTCGAGGGAGCGGTCCATGGCTTCGAGGGTGGCGCCGCCGAGGTGGGGGTCATCAGGACGTTGGGGAGGTCGAGGTAGGGGTTCTGGGGGTGGGGTTCGTACTCGAAGACGTCGAGGCCAAGCTCCGGCGATCATTTTCGCGCAGGGCGGCGACGAGGGCCGATTCTTTGACGATCGGGCCGCGCGCGGTGTTGATCAGGAAGGCGGTCGGCTTCATCTGCTCGATCGCGCGCTCGTCGATCATGCCGCGCGTGGTGGAATTGAGCGGGCAGTGGATGGAGACGAAGTCGGATTCGCGCAGGAGGCGGTGCAGCGGGACGTAGCTGATCTGGTGCTCGTTGGCGAAGGTGATGTCCCACTGGATGTCGGTGGCGATCACTTTCATGCCGAAGCCGCGCGCGATCAGGGCGCTGGCTTTGCCGACGCGGCCGAGGCCGATGATGCCGAGCGTTTTGCCCCAGAGTTCGGGTCCGAGCAGGCGGGGCCAGCCGCCGCCGCGCATGTCGGTGTCGGCGGCGCGGATGTGACGGGCGAGGTTGAGCATCAGGCCGAAGGCGAGTTCGGAGACGGCGTGGTTGTTGCACCCGGCGCAGATGCAGACGGCGATGCCGCGCTTGTCGGCGGCGTCGAGGTCGATGTGGTCGTAGCCAACGCCCTGGGCGCTGACGACGCGGAGGCGGGGGGCGATGGTGAAGACTTCTTCGTTCACGAGGTCGGCACCGGGGACGAGGCCATCGGCATCTTTGACGAGATCGAGGAATTCGGGGCGGGAGAGGGTGCGGCTGCGGTCCTGCTCGATCAGCTCGCAGCCGCGATCGCGCAGGAAGCCCCGGACGTAGTCTTCATTTGATAGCACTTTCGGTGTGTTCATCAGGATTTTGTAGGTCATCGCGCCCTCCTGAGGTCTGGTGAGGGGTGGGTGCTCGGTCCCCCCGCGCGGGAGGCGGGCGCATTGTAGCGCGGCGGGGAGCGGAGTGAGGAGAGTGGAGAGATGGAGAGAAGAGAGAGGACGGATAAACCGCCAAGAAGCCAAGGACGCCAAGAGCGCCAAGACGAGGGAGGAGACGGATTTACCGCAGAGGACGCAGAGGACGCAGAGAGATGAGGAGAGTGGAGAGTGGAGAGTGGAGAGAAGGGAGATGGACGAGGGGAGAAGGGGAACGGATGCTTCGCTGCGGCTCAGCATGACAGGGGATGGACTGGGGCCTCCGTGGGGTCATGCTGTGCTAAAGCATAGGGCAGGCGGCGGCGTTGCGCCCGATCCTCCCCCTCTCCATCTCCCTCTCTCACTCTCCTCACTCTCCACTCTCCTCACTCGCCGGATGTTCGCTCGTACCGTGGGACTTCTGTATAAGGCAGGACCAAAGATTCATTGTCCGGGATGGCGGGCGTTGTTAGAATTGAAGCGTATGATAGTTCGTGAAGCGACGACACCGGTTTCCGAGCCCAGCGAAGAGTTGCCGGTCGCCACGACGGCGACGCGGCCTTCGCGCGTGCCCATGCTGCTGCTGGTCGTGATGCTGCTGGTCGGCGCGGCCTTTCGCTTCAATGGGCTCAACTGGGACGATGGCACGCTCCTCCACCCCGACGAACTCCACGTCACCGATGTGATCAGCGCGCGAATCTCGGCCCCCAGTTGGGATAATCTGGGGGCGCTGCTCGATCCCGACAGCAGCCCGCTGAACCCGCGCTCGGTCGATCCGGGTCGGCCACCGGGGGAGCCGGCGCGACCGCGCCAGTTCGCCTATGGCAGCCTGCCGCTCTTCGTCACCGACTTTGCCGGGTGGCTCTGGGGCAAGGTGACGGACGAGAACTGGAATCTCTTCTGGCGGATCTTCCGCGTCGGGCGCGTGATGACGGTCATTTGCGACCTGATCACGATCCTGCTGGCGTTCGGGCTGGTTCGCCGTGCGTATGGCACGACCGCCGGGCTGATCGCGGCGGGGGCGTACACGCTGGCGACGATGCCGGTGCAACTGGCCCACTTCTTCGTCACCGATACCTGGACGGCGACCTTCGTGACGGCGACGCTCTGGGCGACGCTGGTGGCGGCGCAGAAGGGGACGATCCGCAGCTTCGCGATCGCCGGGTTGCTGGCCGGGTGCGCGGTGGCGACGAAGGCGACGGTCGTCATCGTGGGGCTGCCGATCCTGGTAGCGGCCTGGCTGGCGGCGACGCGCGGGGAGTGGCCCCTGGCCGAGCGCGCGGGGCGCTTCGCCCAGGCAATCGGGGTGGTGGGGCTGACGACGCTGCTGACCTTCTTCCTCTTCGAGCCCTACGCGATTCTCAATCCACAGATCTACCTCCGCGACATCGGCGAGCAGAGCGGCATCATCAGCGGCAAGCTCGACGTGCCGTACACGCGGCAGTATGTCGGGACGATCCCGCTGGTCTACCAGGCGAAGAACCTGCTCGGCTGGGAGCTGGGGCCGCTGCTCGGGGCGACCGTGCTGGTCGGCCTCGGCTGGACCCTCTGGCGCACCTGGAAGCGTCGCGAGGCGGCCGATCTGGTGCTGCTCGCCTGGATCCTCCCCTACCTGCTGCTGCTGGGGGTGAACCAGGCGAAGTTCATGCGCTACCTGCTCCCCGCGCTGCCGATCTTCTGCGCGTTCGGCGCGAAGCTGCTCGTCGATCTTGGCGGGCTGCGGGATGCGTGGAGCGTGGAAGGTGGTGGGTGGAGCGCACTCCGGTTCCGGGCGAATGGCGCAGATCCGAATGGTACCAAGCCAACGCCCCGCGCCCCGCGCTTGACGCTCCACACCTTGCGGAAGTGGGGATCGATCGGCGCGATTGCCATCGTGCTGGGCGGGACGGCGCTGACGACGGTGGCGTTCTCGGCGATATACAGTCGGCCGCACACGCAGGTGGAGGCGTCGCGCTGGTTCTACGACAATGTGCCGAAAGGGTCGAAGATCAGCGCGGAGAGCTGGGACCATTCGCTGCCGCTGACCTTCGAGGGGGGCTACGATCTCGGCGCGTACAACTACACGCAGGTTTCGTTCGATCTCTATGTCGATTCGCCGCTCTGCGATCCCGGCAAGGGGCGCAGCGGGCCGGAATACTGCAACACGAACAATGCGGCGACGATTCAGTACATCACCGATTTGCTGTCGCAGACCGACTACATCATCGAGGCGACCAACCGGCTCTACGGCTCGATCCCGCGCCTGCCCTGGCGCTACCCGGTGCAGCAGCAGTATTACCAGTTGCTCTTCGAGGGGCGACTCGGCTTCACGAAGGTCTACGAGAACGCCTCGTTGCCGACGCTCGGCCCGTTCCAGTTCGATGATGGCTGGATGGACGAGAGTTTCACCGTCTACGACCACCCGCGCGTGATCATTTTCAAGAAGGACCGGCAGCTCAGTTCGGACGAGGTGAAGGCGCTCTTCGCGGCGGTGTTGGAGCGCCCGGTCACGCCGCAACGCGCGCCCGACAAGGCGTATGGGAAGCCGCTGCTGCTGGCGCAACTGGTCGATCGCCTGCCGGCGGTGCGCGACTATGCCTGGAATCGCGCGATCGGCTACAACGGGCTGGGGGCGACGCTGCTCTGGCTGCTGACGGTCGAGATCATCGGCCTGCTGGCGCTGCCGCTGACGGCCTGGGTCTGTCGCCACTTCCCCGACCGGGGCTGGGGGCTGAGCAAGCTGATCGGCTGGCTGCTGCTCGCCTATCCGATCTGGCTGGGCGCGAGCTTGAAACTGAGCCAGTTCACGCTGCCCTACGTGCTGCTCGTGCTGCTGGTCGGCGCGGTTCTGGCGGGGGCGGCGGCCTATCGCTGGCGCGGGTGGTATCGCGCGACGCTGCGCGCGGGGCGCACCGGCATCCTGGTGTCGGAGGCGGTCTTCCTGATCGCGGGGGCCTTCTTCCTCTTCCTGCGGGTGAAGAATCCCGACCTCTGGCACACCTATTCGGGCGGCGAGAAGCCGATGGAGCTGACGCACCTGAATGGCATCCTGCGGAGCGTCAACTTCCCGCCGCTCGATCCGTGGTACGCCGACGGCTACATCAACTACTACTACTACGGGCAATACCTGGTCGCCGTGCTGATGAAGCTGACCGGCATACCGACCGAGGTCGCGTTCAACCTGGCGATGCCGACCGTCTCGGCGCTGGTGGCGGTGGCGACATTCAGCGTCGGCGGCGCGGTGGCGGGGCTGGTGCTCGGATCGACGGCGCGGGGCGGGAAGGCCGCGCCGCGACGGCTGTGGCCGCACACCCCGCTGGTCTTCGGCGTGCTGGGCGCGATACTGATGGTGGGGACCGGCAACCTCGATACGGCGGCGCGGCTGATCGGCCGGGTGCGCGACGGGGTGACGACGCCGATCGGCTTCGACTACTTCTGGGGCGGCAGCCGGACGATCGATGGGGCGATCACCGAGACGCCCTACTTCACGCAGGTCTGGGCCGACCTCCACGCCCACGCGGTCGCCCTGCCGTTCGCGATCCTGGCGCTGGGGCTGATCGTCTCGCTGGTGACGCTGGGGCTCAATGGCGGCGAGGGCAGGCAGTCGCTCCGGCAGTATGTGCCAGGGCTGGCGCTGCTGGCGCTGACGCTCGGGGCGCTCTTCTGCACCAATGCCTGGGATGTGCCGACCTATCTGCTGGTGACGGGCGCGGGGCTGTTCCACGCGCTGCGCGGGCGGCATGAGGGGGCGAGCGGGCGAGGGGGCGAGCGGGCGAACGGGCGAACGGGCGAGGAAGAGACGCTCGCGATTGTGGAGGATGGTGAGGAGCTGCCGCCGCCAATGGGTGTGAGCTGGCAGGAGCGGGGGCGCGTATTCGCGCGCTCGATCCTGCTGCCGCTGGCGCTCGCGGGGGTGGCGACGGCGGCGACCGGGGCGGCGGCGTATATCTTCTACCTGCCGTTCTTCCGCAACTTCAAGGCGCTGGTGGGGGGGATCGGGCGGACGCGGATCACGACGCCGCTGTCGCAGTATCTGGATCACTTCGGGCTGTTCATGGCGATCATCGTGCTGGTGATCGCGGCCGGGTGGCTGGGGCAGATGGCCAGGCCGGGGCGGCGGTCGCTGCTCGCCGGGGCGGCACTGCTGGCGATCGTTGGGGCGATCCTGGGCGGGCGGGCGACGCAGATCACCGCGCTGGTGGCGGCGCGGACCCATTTCTTCGCCAATCGCCTGCAGGTGGATCCCGCACCGAGTTTCGGGCAGACGGCGGCGCTGCTGGCCCCGATGCTGGTGATGCTGCTCGCGCTCTGGTTCATGGCCTGGGGCAAGACGCGGGTGCAACTGCCGCTGACGCTGCTGATCGCCGGGGTCGGGGTGACGCTCGGTCCGGAGATCATTTTTGTCGCCGACGACCTGATGGGCGACAGCTTCGAGCGGATGAACACGGTCTTCAAGTTCTACATGCAGGGCTGGACCCTCTTTGTGGTTGGCGGGGTGGGGGCGCTGGCGTGGGTCTGGCAGACCGCGCCGCGCTGGTCGCTCGCGCCGTTCCACCGAATCCTGGACCGCGAGGTGCGCCGGGGAAATGCGGCGGGGCTGCGGGTCTTCCTGGCGATTCTGCCGCTGGTGCTCTTCGTCGCGACGTTCGCCTACCCGGTCGTGACCACGATTCCGCGCATCAATGAGCAGTTCAAGCGCCCGGCGGGGCTGGGGCCGACGCTGAATGGCTATCGCTGGATGGAGTACGGCACGATCCCGACCGAGCAGTGCCAGGATATCGCGTTCGCCGACGACTACCAGGCGATCAAGTGGATGAACGAGACGATTGTCGGGACGCCGGTGATCGCGGAGGCGGCGATCGGGCCGTATCGCGGCAATGGGTCGCGCTTCTCGATCGCCACGGGGCTGCCGGATGTGATCGGCTGGGACCGGCACGAGTACCAGCAGCGCCCGGCGGAGGGGATCACGCAGCGTTCGGGCGACGTGCGGGCGCTCTACAACTCGTTCGATGAGACGCGCAAGCTGGATATTCTGCGGAAGTATCACGTCTCCTACGTGATCGTCGGTGGGGTCGAGCGGCACTGGTATTTCTCGCCGCCGCAGGGGTCGCCGCCGTGCAGCACGCGCGACGCCTACGCCTCGGAGCAGGGGCTGGCGGTGCTGGAGGGGATGGCCGGGCGCTACCTGGAGCCGGTTTTCCGCTCGGGCGAGACGGTGGTCTACCGGGTGATGCCCTCGGTCAACTCGTCGGGGATCGCGGCGGGTCCACGGTAGGGCAAAGGCGGAGCGAGCCTGGCGGTTGAAACCGCGGCTCGCAGGCCCGCAGCCACACCGGGACTGAAGTCCTGGCTAAGGGCTGCGGCCACGAAACCCGCCTGCGCGGACTGGGCGCTGGCTGCCGCAACGTTCGCCTGGCCGTGTGGTACGATCCTGGCGGAGAGTGTCCGCAGGAGGTGGCGCGTGGTTTTGCACAAGGTCGCGCTGGGGCCAGAATATGACCTACTTCCCGATGACTCCGTAGAAGCAATGGCGGGATCAATGCGGCATCAACGGGTAATCGTGTCAGTGGTCAACAGCTTGACCCGTCGGAGCAAGTGCGAGAACCTGCGCTGGTCGGTGGGGAACCAACTCGCGCTGATCATACCTCGACAGTTAGGGCAACCGCCCTATAGGCCCTCGCCAGACATCACGATCCACCCCTCGCAGTTGATCGACGACCATCAGGCTTGGGTCAACATCAACTCCTTTGGTCCACCGGCCCTCGCGATCGAGATTTGTAACCCCACGGGCGGCCATCGCATCCCGCTGGAGCATGATCTCGAGACGCTCAACTCCACTGGCAAGCCTGCCGCCTACGCGCGAGCTGGTATTCCGGAGTATCTGGTCTTCGATCCGGCGGGTGAAGTCATCGATAGGCACATTCTCGCCTGGCGCGCTGGTGAATCGGGGGAGTATGAGGACTGGTTGCCGGACCCGGGGACGGGGCGATGGCACAGCGCGCTCGGCATCTCGTTTGCGCCGCAGGGAGTGTTGTTGCGGGTCTACGACCCGGATGGCAACATTGTGCCGGATAACGACGACATGGATGAGCTGATGGACGCGCTGGAAGCTGAGCGAGCGCGAGAACGGGCTGAGCGTGACGCGGAATTATCCGCAGCGAACGCGCGCATCGCGGAGCTTGAGGCGGAGTTGCGGCGGCAGCGCGGCGAGTGAGCGGCGAGCCACCTTCACTGATGAACCGATACGCGCCGATGGAGCGAGTAGCCCCCGATGCATGACCTCCCGCTGTTGCTGCGCTGGTTGGTGGCCCTGGAGGTGATCAGCTGGGGGCTTTACCCGCTGCTCTACCTTGTCGTGCCCGGACTGCGGGACCGGGGGCTGACGCTGGCGAAGCCGTTCGCGCTGCTGGCGCTGGTCTACCCGGTCTGGTTCGTGGCGGCGCTGGGGGCACCGGTCTTCACCGCGCCGGTGCTGATCGGGGTTGGCGTGGTGCTGTCGGCGGGTGGGTGGCTCGTCGCGGTGCGGCGGCCGGGGCTGCCGCCGGAGACGCCCGGGCTGATCGGGTTCTTGCGGACGGGCTGGCGCTACATCCTGCTGAGCGAGGCCGTGTTCGTCGGCGGCTTCCTCTTCTACGCCTGGCTGCGCTCGTACAATCCGGAGATCCTGGGGACGGAGAAGCCGATGGAGATCGGCTTCCTGTCGGCGGCGACGCGGCAGGAGACGCTGCCGCCGACCGACCCGTGGATGAGCGGCCAGGGGATTAACTACTACTATGTCGGCTATGTGCTGGTCGCGGCGCTGGCGAAGCTGACGGCGATCTCGTCGTCGGTCGCGTTCAACCTGGGGCTGGCGACGATTTTTGCGATGGCGCTGGCGGGCGGCGCGGGGGTGACGGCGAATCTGCTGGCGGCGGCGCGCGAGCGGGACGAGGTGGTGCCCCGGGCGCGGACGCTGTCGATGGGGCTGCTCGGCGGCTATCTGCTGGTCTTTGCCGGGAACATGTACGCCGCGCGCGACGTGTTGAGCAAGGGGCAGCGGGCGATCGACGAGTGGTGGTGGGGCGGGCTCGGCTGGAAGTCGTCGCGCGTGGTGATCGACAGCGGCTTCCCGGCGAGCATTTTCGGGCCGAACGCGCAGCCGGTCGAGACGATCACCGAGTTCCCGTTCTTCAGCTTCATCCTGGGGGATTTGCACGCGCACGTGCTGTCGCTGCCGTTCGCGGTGCTGGCGCTCGGGCTGGCGCTCGACATCTTCCTGCGGCCGTTGTTGCCCGTCGAGGCGGGCGCGACGAGCGGGGTGTGGGCGTTCCTGCCGCCACCGGGGGCATTGGCGCGCATCGGGGTGGCGGCGCTGGTTGTCGGCGGGCTCTATGCGCTGAATAGCTGGGATCTGCCGACCTACGCGGTGATCTACCTGGCGGCGGGGGCGCTGCCGATCGTGATCGCGCGGCGGCGGGTGCAATGGCGCGAGTGGGGGGCGGCGGCGATCTTCGCGGTCGGGTGCTACGTGCTCTGGCTGCCGTTCCATCTCAAGTTCACGTCGCTGATCGGCGGGGAGCCGTTCGACCTGCCGGAGCCGTGGGGGTCGCTGCCGCTCATTCCGACGATTTCGAAGACGCTGGGGCTGGTGATCTGGGGCAAGACGCCGATCGACCAGTTCTTCACGATCTATTTGCTGCCGTGGGTGGCGGGGCTGCTCTTCCTGGTCTGGCGCTGGCGACTGGCGCGCGAGGCGACGCAACATGGCGGGATGACGACGCCGATCCTGGCGGTGCTGGGTCTGGGGCTGGCCTCGGCGCTGTTGCAGATGCCGCTGATTCTGTACGCGGGGCTGATCCTGGCGCTGGCGGTGACGGTGGTGCGGCAGTGGCAGGTGCTGCAGCTGGAGTTCCACCCCGATCTGTTTGTGCTGGGGCTGTTCGGGGTGGCGTTCGCGCTGGTGCTGGTGACGGAGGTTTTTTTCATCCACGATGTCTTCGCCAACCGGATGAATACGATCTTCAAGGTCTACTACCAGGCCTGGACGCTGCTGGCGGTGGCGACCGGGTACGCGGTGATCCAGATCGTGACGGTGCGGGTCGCGGAGCGGCGCGAGGCGTGGCGGCTCCCGGCGACGGCGGTGCTAATCCTGCTGCTGGTGGCGACGATGGCCTACCCGATCTACAGCAGCAACGCGCGCACCGAGGAGTACAAGGTGTCGTCGGACCTCGATGGGCTGGCGTTCGTGCAGCGGGCGGAGCCGGAGGAGTACCAGGGGATCGTCTGGGCGCGCGAGCATATCCCGACCGGGTCGGTGGTGGCGGAGGCGCCGGGGTGCTCGTATGGCGAGTATTTCGGGCTGCCGCACGACCGGGTGTCGGCGTTCGCGGGGGTGAGCACGGTGCTGGGGTGGGGCGGGCACGAGAGCCAGTGGCGCGGCGGCGACCCGGAGTTGCTGGGTGAGCTGGGGCCGCGCACGGGGGATGTGAACACGCTCTATGCGACGACCGACGTGGGCGAGGCGCAGAAGATCATGGACCGCTACGGCGTCGAGTATGTCTACGTCGGGGTCTTCGAGCGCAATGGGTATGGCGACAATTCGCAGTGCAAGGCCGGGGGGAAGTATCCGGCGGCGGGGTTGGCGAAGTTCGACACGCTGATGCAGCGGGTGTTCGAGAGCGATGGCGGGTTGGTGGTGGTGTACAAGCGGAAGTGATGCCGAGTTTTGGTTATTCTGATGGGGTAAAGTGCCTGTGATGAAAGTAGGTTTGTTTTCCGTTTTTAACTTTCTCCTTCTCCTTCTCCGGGTGTGAGGGGTGGCGGCAAAAGCCCCTAAATCCCCCGCTGCGGAGGACGGGCAGAGGCTGGGGGTGTCATCGTGATACCCTCCGGCGTGAACGGGCGGTGCGCCTTTGCGGTGAATGGCCGCTATCTCTACGGACCCATCGAGGGGGAACCGTGCCACATTCACCGAGCTTGCTGGAGAAGACAGATGAGCAGCAGTGAACGCGGACGACGGGGCAACTACTCGCCGATCTCGGCGGGCGAGTTCCTAGTGGGCACTGTGGCAGGTTGCCCCAACGACACCGGCGCTATACGGAAGCTATCCCGGTCCCTGCATTGGCTCCCAAAATAGCCGACTCCAATAAGTAAGCTGGACATTGTGCGGGCGGTCGCCGTCCGCTGGCGCGACCATCGCTGTGGTGCGCTGGACGGCCGGTGCCGTCCGCATGGTCTACACTCCAGTGGATGCCGGCGACGCTCCCGGTCGCGGTGAGCATCATTTCGAGGATTGCCGCAATGCCGGCAGCATAGGCGGCGGCGAAGGCGCGAAATGGTTGGCGTCGTCGCCCTGGCAACATGCATGATGGCGACCAGTATTACTTCCTGAATTGCTGGGTGGACGAGGGGCAAGAGGCGCGGTTATGCTGCTCGCGGAACTCAGCAGAGGCGGTGCCATCGGGGCAGTTGGCTACCCAAGCCTGGGTCCGAACGGCGAGCACGCTGAAATGCGCAGCGTAAGGCGGGGTCGGCAACGAAAGCGGCGCCGATTCTGACAATTCGGTTGCGTTTTCTACCGAGATCCGACACCAACACCAATTTCGGCGCGAACTTCAACGGCTGACGGCGGTGGGCGCGTTTTCGGCTGCGCTGGCGACCGGGGCTGTCGCGGTTGGGGTGAGGGGAGGGTGAAGGTGAAGGTGGAGCCGTGGGTGGGGCCGGGGGAGGTGGCCCAGAGGTGGCCGCCGTGGCGTTCGACGATTTCGCGGGAGATGTAGAGGCCGAGGCCCATGCCGTGGCGGAAGTCGTCGGCAGGGATGGTGTCGGTGTTGGTGCGGTGGAAGCGGTCGAAGATGGCGTCGAGTTGGTCGGGGGGATGCCGAGGCCCTGGTCGCGGAGGCTGACGTAGGCGGCGGGGGCGACGAGGGCGGCGGGCGGGGTGGTGTCCGGGGAGTTGGTCGGCGGTGCCGACGGTGATGGCGATCTGCCCGCCGTTTGGGGATGGCGGATGGCGTTGGTGAGGAGGTTGACGACGACCTGCTCGATGCGATCGGCGTCCCAGAAGCCGGTGAGCGAGGCAGGGGCGGCGACGGTGACGGTGTGCTGCGCGGAGAGGTCGCCGAGCTGGTCGGCGGTCTCGCGGACGAGGGCGGCGAGGTCGCAGGGCGACGGCGGGCTGGGCCGTCCGGCGTCGAGGCGGGAGATGTCGAGGAGGGTGTTGACGAGTTCGCCCATGCGCCGCGCCTGGGTCTCCAGCGCGACGAGGTAGCGCAGGGCGCGATCGTCGGCCAGGTCGATGCGCGTGAGGCGCTGGCGCAGCATCTGGGCGTAGCCGCCGAGCGCGGTCAGCGGGGTTTTGAGTTCGTGCGAGGCGACGGTGAGGAAGTCGTCTTTCGCCTGCTGCAAGCGGCGCATCCCGGTGATGTCGCGGCAGACGATGACCGCGCCGACGATGCGCCTGCTGCGCCCGCGCAGGGGTGCGCCGCTGACGCTGACGACGAGATCGCTGCCGTCGGCGGCGCGCAGGAGGAGTTCGCTGCGGGTGGAGGTGACGCCCTGGAGGGCGCGCGTGGTCGGGCCGGTGCCGGGTTCGAGCGCCGCGCCGCTGGTGGCGCGCGTCTGCCAGAGGGCGTTGCGCTCGGCGACGGTGCGGGGCACGTCGGTGCCGAGCATCTGGCGCATGGCGTCGTTGGAGTGGAGCAGATCGCCGCGCTGATCGACGACCATGATGCCGTCGGCGATGGAGGCGATGATCGTCTCCAGGCGCTGGTTGGCGCGGCGCAGGCGGCGCGCGGCGTCGCCGACGAGGGCCAGCGCGGCATAGGTAACGGCGAGGAGGATGGTGCGGGTCCACTCGGTGGAGGCCGGGAGCGCGAAGGAGTAGCGCGGCGGGATGATGATGAACCAGGCGGCGAGGAAGGAGCCGAGGGCGGTGGCCGCGCCGACGCGCCCGCCCCAGCCGTAGGCGACGGCGACAATCAGGGGGAGGTAGATCAGGCTGGGGCTGATCAGGGTGCCGAGGGGGCGGTCGGTGAGGACGAGCGGCAGGGTGAGGAGTGCGAGGCCGAGCAGGGCGACGGCGAGCCCGGCCGGGCGCGACCAGAGCAGGCCGCGTCCGCGCGCGGTGGGGACATCGTCCCACCAGGTAGCGGCTTCGTGCAGGTTCCCGGGCGGGGGGGTCTCCATGCAGGTCGCCTTCGCTCGTGGCTCCACGTCGTTCGCGGTGTTGGGGGCCATTGTAGCGAGGGGGCGGGGTAAGGGCAACGGAATGAAGTACGAAGTACGAACGACGAAGTACGAATGAAGGACTGGGGCGAGTGAACGTCCTGTTCGTACTTCTCACTTCGTACTTCGTACTTCGTGATGATGGTGTGGCATTGGGATTGCTCTGGGGGAGGGTGGATGTCGGCGTTGGGGCCGATGCGATGGTTTTGCGGCGGAGGTGCATGATGCCGAAGCGTGGTAAGGGGCAGAGTGATGACATGAGCCCGGGCGATGGGCGGCAGCGATATACCGATATCGGCGGGGTGGAGGCGCGGCACGCGCAGACGCACGATGTGGTGCGGGAGGCGCTGACCAATCCGCAGGGGATCGATCATCGTGGGGATGAGTTCGCGGACGATATCGCGCCCGCGACCCCGGCGCTGGGTCTGCACACGCACGCGGATGAGAGCGTGAGCGCGGCGGACCAGAAGGAGTTATACGGCCAGTTGCCGGGGTTGACGGCCGAGGAGTTGGGGCGCTTGCCGATCCTGGCGGCCGGGGTGCGGCTGGAGCAGGGCGGCACCTATCTCGATCTGGACGACCGGCGGCGCGGGCCGTTCACGGCGATCGGGGTGCGTGAGACGACGCCGAGGGAGCACATCGTCGCGAAGAAAGATGTGGATTACGAGCTGTGGAACCGGCTCGTGGGGAATGAGCGCGGGCCGGATGCGGCACCGGCAGAGCTGGCCGAACCGGGGCAATGAGGGCTAGACAGATCAAATTGGGGCGTGTCGCCGGGAACCTCTCGGCGGCGCGCTCCGTTAAGGCTACGACGGGAGCCCCGTCGAACCCCACATCAGCCCACGGGGAAGAGACTGAACGTGGAGGGAGGTGCCTGTGAATCTCGGCAAGCCCGGCGAGCGGATGGACTATCTCACGCGCTACCTGATCGAGGAGGAGATCGAGGAATTCCAGATGAATCACATCTCGCGGCGCGAGATGGTGAAACGGGTGCTGATCATCACGGGGAGTGTGCCCGCGACGGCGTCGATCCTGCTGGCGGCCGGGTGCGGCGCGTCGCCGACGGCGACGCCGGCCGCGTCGGCGGCCCCGAGCGCGGCGGCATCGACCAGCGCCGCGCCAGGCGAGTGTGGCGGCGAGTGCGGCACCGAGTGCGGCACCAGTGCGGCGGCCTCGGCTGCGGCGGCAGCAGCCACACCGGCGGCATCGGCTGCGGCGAGTGCGGCGGCATCACCGACGCGCGCGGCATCACCAAGCACGGCTGCGCCAAGCGCGGGATCGCCCGTCGCGGGGTCGCCGGTGGCGACGCGCAACCCGGTCACGGTCCCGGCGACCGATCCGGCGATCGAGGCGGCGGCGGTGACCTATCCGGGCCAGGCGGGCCAGTTGATGGGCTACCTCGCCGCGCCGAGGGCGACGACGAAGGTGCCGGGGATCATCGTGATCCACGAGAATCGCGGCTTGAACGAGCACATCCGCGACGTGGCGCGGCGCTACGCGAAGAGTGGCTTCGTGGCGCTGGCGATCGACCTGCTGTCGCGCCAGGGTGGCACCGACAAGGTGGACCAGGCGCAGGTGCCGAACCTGCTGAGCACGGCCGACCGCGCCGCGACGATCGCGGACATGGTGAGCTCGGTGGCGTTCCTGAAGACGCACGCGAAGTTCGCCGGGCCGAAGGCCGGGGTGGTCGGCTACTGCTTCGGTGGCGGCATGTGCTGGTTGCTGGCGGTGAGCAGCCCCGATATCGGCGCGTCCAACCCGTACTACGGCCCGCCGCCGGATCCGATCGATCTGATCAAGAATCTGGCGGGGCCGGTGCTGGCGTTCTACGGCGCGACCGATACGCGCATCAACGCGAACATCGATCCGATCGAGGCGGCGATCAAGCAGTACGGCAAGACCTTCACCAAGGAGATCTACGCCGGGGCTGGGCACGCCTTCAACAACGATACGGGCACGGCCTACAACGAGGCCGCCGCGAAGGATGCGTACACGAAGTCGGTGGCGTTCTTCCAGACGAACCTGAAGTAGTCGTGAGTCGTGAGTCGTAAGTCGTAAGAAAAGTACGGAAGTACGAACGACGAAGTACGATAGGCGAGAGAAACGAAGAGGCCCGGAGAGCACACCACTCTCCGGGTCTCTGCTCTCTTACGACTTACGACTTACGACTTACGACTCGTCACCGGATTGACGCGATAGAGGCGGAAGGAGTGTTCCCACCAGCCCTGGCCGGGGGGGGTCCATTCGCGTTCGAGGGTCAGGTAAGGGAGACCTTGCTCGTAGATGTCGGGGTAGAGGGCGACGATGAAGTCCTGGTCGGTGGTGACGTTGTTGGGGACGAGGATGTAGTCCACGAAGCGCCGGGGATCGGCGGCCTGCTCCTGGTGGTTGGGGACATCGGTGCCGACGAAGCGGTCGAACTCACCGGAGAAGGTGATGATGTGCCCGGCCTGCTGCTCGTCGGCGAGGATGCGGACGTCGGGGCCTTTCGCCTTGAGGTAATCGGCGATGCGCTGCTCCATCGTCATGGTGTCGTCGTGCTGGCCGCGCAGGAGGGCGGCGAGGTAGGCGGGCTCGCTGAGTTTGCCGGGGACGCGGTCGAAGACGCCGACCGTGACCAGGGAGGAGGCGATCAGCAGCGCCAGGGTGGCCCAGCGGGCGCGTTCGCGCCAGTGCGCGGGGAGGTGTGCCCCGGCCAGGAGCAGGCCGACGACCGAGAGGGGGATCAGATAGATGTGGAAGCGGATCCAGCCGAAGCTCTGACCGAGCGCGTGCAGGACGGCCTGGAAGGCCGGGAAGGAGACGAGCAGCAGCGCCAGGGAGGCGGCGGCGCGGTCGCGCTGGCGGATAGCGACGGCGACCAGCGCGCCGAGCGCGACCCAGCAGGCGGGGTAGAGGGCCGTGGCGATGCGGGCGACGTAGACGATCGATTGCGGCAGGTGGTGTTTGAGCGCCTCCAGGTGGGGGCTGTGGGGCATGGCGAGCGCGGTTTGCGAGGCGTTGGAGCCCTTGCCGTTGAGGAAGTAGAGCGGGTTGCCGGTGATCACCCAGGAGAAGCCGATCACGAAGGCGACGGCGAAGGCAACCGGCAGCAGATAGAAGAGCCCGTAGGCCTCGTATTGCGCGCGGGTGGCGCGGCGGTCGCGCAGGGCGACGGCGAGGGCGGCGAGCAAGACGAAGGTGAGCGAGAAGGCTTCGAAGCGGGTGAGGAAGCCGAGCGCGGCGGAGAGGCCGAGCAGGACCAGGACGCTGGTGAGGTGGCGCTCGTCGCCGCCCCGGTCGCGCAGGAAGAGGCGCTGGCCGCCCCAGACTTCGCGCACCGGTTCGGGCTGGAAGAGGCGCTGGATGCCGAGGAAGCCGAGCAGGGTGAAAAAGACCATCACCAGCTCGGTCATGCCGTTCATGGCGTAGATCATGATCATCGCGTTGAGCTGATAGGCGGCCAGGAAGGCGAAGCGCCAGCGCCGCTGGGGGACGTAGACGGCGATGATCCGGTTGAGGAGGATCAGCCCGAAGGCGGCGAACAGGGCACTCATGCAGACCGAGGCGAGGCCGGTGGTGACGAGCGGCTTGAAAAGCGTGAAGGGAATCTCGACCAGCGTGGGGAGCGGCGGCCAGATGAAGCCGATGTTGGCGATGGTGGGGTTGGTGCCGTAGACCGTGCGCGAAGCGGAGTAGACGCGCGCGAGGGCGTCGGGCTCGTAGACGCCGAAGCGGAGCGCGGCCAGCGCGCCGAGGCCGAAGAGGAGCGCGAACGCGCCGGCGGCGATGGCGATTTGCTCGCGCCGGGTGGGTCCGGTGGTCTCGGTGATCACCCGGCTGGG
>JAXLWN010000041.1:0-62855 GCA_046328475.1 Chloroflexia bacterium
CATCGACGTGATGACCGCCGCGACCTACCGCCGACGCGGCCACGCCGCCCGCGCCTGCACCGCCTTCATCGACCACTGCCTCGCCCACAATCTCGTGCCAACCTGGGACTGCGACTCGAACAACCAACCCTCGGCCCAACTCGCCAGCGCCCTCGGCTTCCGCGAGGATCACCCCTTCAGCCAGCTCAGCACCCCCGGCTACCGCCCGCTTGACCTCTCGCGAGGCCGCTGGTCGCCATCCGCGCCCGACGCCACAGGCATCATCACCTGGCGCTCCACCGAGGAGAGCTAACATGGCAGTCACCGTACGCCAGCTCGGCGAAGCCGACGCGGCGGCCTACCGCGACTTGCGCCTGCGCCTGCTCCAGGACTCCCCCGCGTCCTACGGCAGCACCTACGAACTCGAAGTCGTGCGCCCGGTCGAGCACACCGCCGCGCGCCTGCGCGCCTTGCAGGATGACAACGAAGGCTTCACCCTCGGCGCATTCGCCGACGACGGCGCAACCCTGGTCGGCATGGCGACCCTCCGGCGCAACGACGGCCCGAAACTCCGCCACCGCGCCACCATCTTCGCCATGGGCGTCGCCCCGGAATCGCGCGGCCAGCGCATCGGCCGCGCATTGCTGGACGAATTGCTATCCCGCGCACGCACCATCCCCGGCCTGGAACAAATCTACCTCACCGTCGTCATCCCCAATGACGCTGCGCGGCAGCTCTATCGCTCCTGCGGCTTCGTCACCTTCGGCATCGATGAACGCGGCCTGAAACTCGGCGACCAATACTGGGACGAACTCCAGATGGTGCTATTCCTCTAACAAATGGGGCAATCGGGAGAAGCCACGATGGACCTGCAACTCACCGGCAAAACCGCGCTCGTCACCGGCGGCAGCCGTGGCATCGGCAAAGCCATCGCGCGGCAACTCGCGCTGGAGGGCGCGAGCGTCGCCATCGCCGCGCGCGACGCCACCCTGCTGGCCGCAACCGCCCAGGAACTGACCGGCGAAACCGACCGCCCGATCCACCCGCTCACCGTCGACACCGGCAGCGACGACTCGGTGCGCCAGCTGGTCTCCGCCGCCCTCGCCGCGCTCGGCCAGATCGACATCCTCGTCAACTGCGCCGCCCGACCGGGCGGACAATCCGCGCCCCCCACCCTGTCCGAGATCACCGACGCCGCCTTCTACGACGACGTGAACATCAAAGTCATGGGCTATCTGCGCTGCATCCGCGAGGTCGCGCCCGGTATGAAAGAGCGCGGCTGGGGCCGCATCATCAACATCAGCGGCCTCGCCGCCCGCCAGACTGGCACGATCATCGGCTCGATCCGCAACGTCGCCGTCGCCGCCATGACCAAGAACGTCGCCGACGAACTCGGCCCGCACGGCATCAACGTCACCGTCGTCCACCCCGGCACCACCCGCACCGAAAAGACCCCCGGCGTCATCGCCGCCCAATCACAAGCCCTCGGCCTCGCCCCCGACGAAGTCGAGCGCCGCCTGGCCGTCGGCAACAGCATCCACCGCCTGATCGACGCGCGCGAGGTCGCCTACATCGTCGCCTTCCTCGCCTCACCCCTCTCCATCGCCATCAACGGCGACGCCATCGCCGCCGGCGGCGGCACCCCGCGCGCCATCCACTACTGAACACCACGCTCTCTCCCTACCGCCACCCGCGCTCCCAGCATCCCGCACCCTCTCCCTCGCACGGCGGGTCCCCCCGCAGGGAGGGGCGCGGTCGCCGCCGCCGCAGCGAAGAATCCGTCTCCCCCCTCGTTACTCGTTACTCGTTACTTCTTCGTACCCCAGCACTCAGCACTCAGCACTGCCCCCCGCCCTCAATGCCAACCGCACAATCCCACGCGGCACTCGCCGGATTGACACCACCAGCCCCCTCCCGTATGATGCAACTCGGCTAAACGCTCAATGTACGTACCTCACATACCGAGCAACGATGCTCACGCAATCGACGTTGTCGCACGTTACGCTGGAACTGGAGGGTGCAGTTCGATGAAGATCACCCGCGTCGAGACAATCGTCGTCTCAGTTCCCCTGCACGAGGGTTCCTGGCACAGCGCGCAATATGTCCCGGAGGGCTACACCTACGGCGGCACCTGGATCCGCCTGCACTGGCCCGAATTCCCGATCGTCCTGATCAAGCTCCACACCGACGAGGGGCTGGTCGGGCTGGGCGAGGTGCCCAAAGGCATCCCCGAGGAGACCGTGCGCGGCGCGGCGCAATTCATCGAAGGGCGCGAACTCGCCTCCTTCAACCTCCAGGAACTGCCGCTGGAGACGATGTGGTTCGCCAACCCCGGCATCTACGAAGCCTTCGAGATGGCCCTTTTCGATCTGAAGGGCAAGGAACTCGGCGTCCCGCTCTACCAACTCTTCGGCGGGGCCTACCGCGACCGCGTCCCCGTCTCGCGCTGCTCCGGGCGCATGACCCCCGAGGACGCCGCCGAGACCGCGCGCCAGTGCGTCGCCCAGGGCTACCGCGTGCTGAAGATGAAAGCCGTCGCGGGCGACCCGATCGTCGAGCGGTTGATGGCGATCCGCGACGCGGTCGGCGACGACCTCGCCGTGAACATCGACCCGAATCAGCGCTTCTACCAGCCCTATCGCCTCTTCGAACTCGTCGACCGCCTCCGCGCCGAAGGGCTGCGCAACGTCGAGTGCTTCGAGAGCCCCTTCAACCACGGCAACCTCGACTGGTACGTCCTGGCGCGGCAGAAGATGTCCATCCCCATCGCGCTCCATCTCGCCGGGAAGAGCGAGGTCTTCGAGGCATTGAAGCGCGAAGCCTGCGACTGGCTCAACGTTGGCGGGCCGCTCGTCAACGTCTACAAGCTCACCGGGATGGCCGAGGCGGCGGGCATCCCGACCTGGCACGGCTCCGGCGTCGGGCTCGGAGTCTCGGAGGCCGCCTACACCCACATTTGCGCCGCCTGCCGCTCGATGACCTTGACGAGCGACATCTGTGGCGAAACCTTGCGCGTCAACGACCTCATCGCCACGCCACTGCACTTCGCCGACGGACACGTCGCCGTCCCGCAAGGTCCGGGACTCGGCGTCGAACTCGACGAAGCCGCGGTGGAACACTATCGCGTACGGGGGTAACGGGGTGTCAGTTCGTCAGTAAGTCAGTGCATCAGTGAGTCAGTATGAACCCACAGACGCACTGACGCACCGACACACTGACGCACAGCCAATCGGGTGCCCGGCAGGATGGGGAATGCCGGGCAATTGGGATCGGGAACATAGGAGCGGAGTAGCGATGAGCGAGCGAACGACCCTCGACCGGGACGACCAGGGCGGCAAGCGAGGCTTCCACCGGCGTGGTCTGCTGCGGCTAGCCGCACTCGGTGCCGGGGCCACGGCACTGAGTAACCTCCTGGCAGCCTGCGGCGGGACGCCAACGGCAACGACCGCACCAGCCTCCTCGACTGCCGCGAGCGCCGCACCGGCCGCGAGTAGCGCCGCAGCGTCTTCGGCCGCCGCCAGCGCCGCGCCCGCCGCCAGCGCCGCCGCCTCTGCGCGACCGAGCGTAGCGGCCAGCGCTGCCCCGGCCAGCGCCGCCGCCTCCACCGGGGCCAGTGCCGCCCCGGCTTCCGCCGCAGCAGGTGGCGCAAGCGGCGGGCAGGTCAGCTACCATTGGGTGAAGCCGGTCACACTCCACCCGCTCTTCTCCACCTCGGGCGCGGAGCAGGGCGTTGAGCGCTTGCTCTTCGGCGCGCTCGTCAAGGTCAACGACAAGCTCGAAGCGGTGCCCGACATCGCCGAGAAGATCGACATCTCGGCCGATGCGAAGGTCTACACCTTCAGCCTGAAGAAGGCCCTCGTCTTCACCGATGGCAAGCCGCTGACCGCAGCGGACGTCGTCTTCACGATCGAACGGGCGGTCGACAAGCGCGTCGGAAGCTACTGGCGCGGTCGCCTGCTCGGCATCGACGGCGCGGCCGATTTCGGCGATCAGAAGGCCGACAAGATTAAGGGGTTGGAGACGCCCGACCCGTACACCGTCAAGATCACGCTGGCTGCGCCCGATTCGACCTTCCTGCTGACGATCGGCAACTTCGCCGGCATGGGCATCCTGCCCGCCCACATCCTGAAGGACATCGCGCCCGATCAGCTCAGCAAGCACTCGTTCGGCCTCAACCCGACGCCAACTGCCGGCGTCTTCCAGTTCGTGAAGTACGAGACCGACCAGTACGTCGAGATCAAGCGCAACGAGACCTATGGTGGCGGTGCCAAGGCGAAGCTCGAACGCATCTTCGCCAAGAACCTGACGCCCGACGTGGCGCTGGCGCAGCTCGACAAGGGCGAGATCGACCTGATGATCGTGCCGGTCGCCGAGATCGACCGGGTGAAGAAGAACCCGAACCTCACGGTCGTCAGCGTCCCCAGCCCCAGCGTCTCGTTCATGTGCCTGAACCAAGAGCTGCCCTACTTCCAGGACAAGCGCGTCCGCCAGGCGATGCAGTACGCCATCGACCGGGAGGCGATCGTCAAGGAGATCTACAAGGGCGAGGCGGTGGTCGTGAACCAGACGATCATCGGCCCCGAATGGATGGGTATGCCCGACCTCAATATGTACAAGTTCGACCCGAACAAGGCGAAGCAACTGATCAAGGACGCGAACTGGGATACCAACCGCAAGATCGAGACGATCTACACGCCCGGCAACAAGGAGCAGGACGCCTTCGCGGCGATCATCCAGCAGCAGCTCAAGGACATCGGCGTGCAGATCGATCTGCGGCAGATCGAAGCGGCGGAGTATGGGCGCAAGCTCGTGCAGCAGCACCAGTACGAGATCGCCTTCGTCGGTGGCGGCGTCTTCCGGCAGGACCCGAACGTCTCCGCCAACTACTTCGAGAAGATCAACTGGACGCCGGCCGGCGGGAACTACGCCCACTACTCCAACCCGAAGGTGGACGAACTCTTCCAGAAGGGTCGCGCCACGCCCGACAAGGCCGAGCGCAAGAAGATCTACACCGAACTCGCGACGATCCTCAACGATGAATTGCCGTGGATCTTCCTCTGGTCCCCCAACTCGATCTTCGGGGTGAATAAGCGGCTCCAGGGCTTCAAGCCGCCGAGCTACGCCACGCACCAGGTCTGGAACGCGGAGGAGTGGTCGGTCACGAGCTAGTGCGAAGGGCTGAATGCGGAGTGCGGAGTAACGAGGGCGTTCGCCAGGGGCCATGCCCGGACGCGAACCCTCTTCCGCACTCCGCATTCGCCATTCCGCATTCGGAGGCACGATGGGCCAATACCTGTTGCGGCGACTGGTGGTCAGCTTCCCGGTGCTGCTCGGGATCACCCTGGCGACATACCTGATCATCAATCTCGCGCCCGGCGACCCGATCGACGCGCTGATCAGCCCGGAAATCGCCGCGTCGCTCGGTCCTGGCTACCGGGAACAACAGCGCGAGGCATTGGGGCTGAACAAGCCCGTGCCGGTGCGCTATGCACTCTGGGTGAAGGAGCTCGCACAGGGCAACCTTGGCTTCTCGCTCGTCGACCGCCAGCCAATCGGCGAGAAAGTCCTTGAGCGTATCTGGCCAACGCTGCGCCTGATGGGGACCGCGCTCCTGATCGCACTGCTGATCTCCGTCCCGCTTGGCGTCCTCTCCGCGATCAAGCAATACTCCTTCATCGACTACCTCTCTACCGTCGCGGGCTTCACCGCGATCTCAATTCCGTCGTTCTTCCTCTCCCTCGCCGCAATCTACATCTTCTCGCTCAAACTCGGCTGGCTGCCGACCGCCGGGATGGCGACGGTGGGCAAGCCCCCATCATTCCCGGACGCGGCAAAACACCTCGTGTTGCCCGCGCTCGTGTTGGGATTGGCGGAAGCGGCACCGCTCATCCGCTACACACGTTCCAGCATGTTGGAGGTCATCCGGCAAGACTATGTCACCACCGCGCGGGCCAAGGGGCTGCGCGAACGGGTGGTCATCTATCGCCACGCCCTGCGCAACGCCCTCATCCCGCTGGTCACGGTCGTGGCCCTCAACCTGCCCCGCCTGCTCGGTGGCACCGTCATCGTCGAGGCGATCTTCGCCTGGCCCGGCATGGGCACGCTGGCGATCGCCGCAGTGCGCGGCCGGGACTACCCCGTCATCATGGCGATCAATCTCATCACGGCGACGATGATCCTGGTCAGTAACCTGCTGGCGGATCTTGTCTACGCGGTCGTCGATCCCCGGATCAAGTATTCCTGACACGCGCAGCACCGCCTGCGCGCGATAGAGAATGGTGATACCATCGGAATCACCCTGAATGTTCTTTATCGACAGTGGGATTTCAAGGGCACGCCCCCAAACAGAGGGAAGTATGGCAGAGATGAGTCGTTCAGGGTCATCGGCCCAGCGACAGGGATCGGTGCCAACGCCTGGCAACCTCGCCCTTGGTGCCGCGCCAGCGCGGCGGCGCACCAGCGTCTGGAGCCGCTTCAGGCGGCACCGTGTCGCGCTCGTCGGGTTGGTGATTCTGGCGACACTCGTCATCGGCGCAATCGGTGCGCCGGTGATCGCGCGGCAGGATCCCTATCGCCTCAGCATCAGCGCCATCCGCAAGCCGCCGCGCGCGGCGAATATCCTCGGCACCGATTCCGCCGGGCGCGACGTCTTCAGCCGCCTGCTGCACGCCGGGCGCGTGTCGCTCTCGGTCGGCCTCGTCGCGGTGTCAATCTACACCGTGATCGGGGTCGTCCTCGGATCGCTCGCCGGGTTCTACGGGCGCTGGGTCGACTACGTGATCATGCGCGGCGCGGACATCGTCCTCGCCTTCCCCACGCTCATTCTGATCATCACCATCGTCTCCTTGCTCGGCCCGAGCATCTACAACGTGATGATCGTCATCGGCCTGCTTGGTTGGCCGCCGATCGCCCGGATCGTTCGCGGCCTCTTCCTGACGCTACGCGAGCGCGAGTTCATCCTGGCTGGTCGCACCATCGGCGCCTCGAACGGCCGGATCATCTTCCGCCACATCCTGCCAAATGCGATCGCCCCGGTAATCGTCGCCGCTACCTTCGGCATGGCGAACGCCATCCTGCTCGAAGCCGGACTCTCCTTCCTCGGACTCGGCGTGCAACCGCCGACGGCGAGTTGGGGCAATATGCTCACCGACGCCCAATCCCTCACCGTGCTCGAATCGATGCCCTGGCTCTGGATCCCGCCCGGCATCGCCATCGCCCTCGCCGTCCTCGCCATCAACTTCATCGGCGACGGCCTCCGCGACGCCCTCGATCCCTATCTGCTGCGGTGAGAAGGACGACATGAACCGCCAAGACGCCAAGAAGACGCCGAGCACGCCAGATCGATTGCCTCACAGTCGGCACAGCATTGAGGGAAAATTCCTGTCCCTCGTCTCTGCGTCGTGCTCTGCGTCTCTGCGTCTCTGCGGTCTTCCCCCGTTCTCTCCACTCTCCACTCTCCACTCTCTTCGTCCTTGGCGTTCTTGGCGACCTTCTTGGCGTCTTGGCGGTTCAATAGTCTCTCTAAGGGGTAGCAAACGGTGAGCATCTACGAACGCCTCGGCCTGCGACCGATCATCAACGCGCGCGGCACCCACACCCGGCTCGGCGGTTCCCTGATGTCGCCGGAAGTGCTCGACGCGATGCGCGAAGCGGCCGGAGCCTACATCGTGCTCGAAGAATTGCAGGAGCGCGCCAGCGCGATCATCGCCCGCGCGACCGGGGCAGAGGCGGGCATGGTCACCGGCGGCGCGGCGGCGGGACTCCTCCTCGCCACCGCCGCCTGCATCGCGGGCGAGGACCCGGCCAAGATCGCCCAACTCCCCGACACCACCGGTATGAAGGGCGAGGCGGTCATGCACCGCGCCCACCGCAACGGCTACGACCACAGCGTCCGCGCCGGCGGGGCGAAGATGGTCGATGTCGGCTCGCGCGACGGCACCACCGCCACGGCAGAACTCGACGCCGCGATCACCGACCAGACCGCGCTCGTCGTCTACCTGATGTCCCCCTGGGCCGGGCTGGGCGCGCTCTCGCTCGCCGAGACCTGCGCCATCGCCCACGCCAAGGGCGTCCCGGTCCTGGTGGACGCCGCCGCCGTCCTCCCACCCGCCATCAACCTGACCCGCTTCATCGCCGAGGGTGCCGACCTCGTCACCTTCAGCGGCGGCAAAGGCCTGCGCGGGCCGCAGAGCTCCGGCATCCTCGCCGGTCGCGCCGATCTGATCCGCGCCGCCCTCAAGAACGGTAGCCCGAACCACAGCGTCGGCCGCACCGCGAAGGCGGCCAAAGAGGATATCGTCGGCCTGCTCGTCGCCATCGAGGCCTACCTCGCGCACGACCACGACGCCGACCTCGACCACTGGCGCGCACAATCGGAATACATGGCCGAGCGCCTGGCTGGCATTCCCGGCGTCACCGTCAATTGCGTCTACGATGGCCGCGAGCACATCACCCCGCGCGTCGAGCTCATCATCGACCAATCCACCGGCATCGACGCGCACGAACTCGTCGCCGCGCTCGAACACGGCGACACGCGCATCTACCTCTTCGAGCCGAACGGCCCCACCGCGTCGCCGAACAGCATCGTCATCAACACCCACACGATGCGGCCCGGCGACGAACGCACCATCGCCGCAGTCCTGCGCCCAGCCATCGAACAACGCCTCGTATCTTCGTAGGGGCGCGTCGTGACGCGCCCGCGCGGGGTGGCTTGCGGTTTCACCGTCGCCACCCGCGCAAGGGAACAGGGTGAGGGATGCCCCGACGTCGGGGCAACGATGACCAAAGGAGGTCGCATGCCAGCAGCCCGCAAACCGGCGGAGTCCTACGGGACGACCACCACCCGCCCGCCCGACTTCGACGCCTTCTGGGCCGCGATCATGGCCGAGGTCGCGGCGATCCCGCTCAACCCCTCCATGGAGCACATCCCCCACCGCTCGACCGAGCAGGTGGATGTCTACGAGATCGGCTACGACAGCCTCGACGGCCTGCGCATCGCCGGGTGGTACTGCGTCCCGAAGGAGTCCTACATCCCGCCGCCATATCCCGGCCTGCTGATCGTCCCCGGCTACGTCTCCGAGCCGACCCTGCCCAAGTCCTGGGCGAAGCTCGGCTACGCCGCCATCGGCGTCGCCCCGCGCGGCAAGCTCCGCTCCAACAGCCGCTTCAACCCCGGCTATCCCGGCCTGCTCGTCCACAACATGGTCGACCGCCACACCTACAGCTATCGCGGCTTCTACGTGGACGCCGCCCGCGCCGTCGATTTCGCCCTCTCGCGCCCCGAGATCGACCACTCCCGCATCGGCGTCCACGGCAGCAGCCAGGGTGGCGCGCTGACCGTCACCACCGCCGCGCTCCGCAGCGACGTGATCACCTGCGGCGCGGCCGGTGCCCCCTACCTCTGCGGCTTCATGGACGCCGCCGCGCTCACCGATAGCTACCCCTACGAAGAAATCCCCGAGTACCTGCGCCTCTACCCCGACCGCGAGCCGCAGGTGCGCGAGACGCTGAACTACTTCGACGGCATCAACTTCGCCCCGGACATCCACTGCCCGATGCTCGTCTACGTCGGCCTCGCCGACGACGTCTGCCCGCCCGAAACCGGCTACGCGCTCTTCAAGGCGATGAACGAGCCAAAGACCATTCACTCCTACCCCCGCTGCGCCCACGACTCGGGTGCCTACTGGGAGATGAAAAACGTCCAGGCCTTCCTCGCCGAACACCTGCGCCCCGCCAAGCCCGGCGAGCGTGCCCAGACGACCGTAGGATAAATGCGGAATGGCGAGTGCGGAATGCGGAATCAGGTCACAGGTATAGCCTGGGACACTCCCTGATTCCCGCGTCATTCCGCAATCCGCAATCCGCAATGGAGCGAAGCATGAGCGACTTCGACGCATACTGGTCAGCGGTAGACGACGAACTGGCGCGCTATCCTGCCGCGCCGGAACTGGAACTGTCGCCGCTGCGCAAGACCGACTATGCCACGGTCTACCACCTCAAGATCACCAGCATCGGGCCGTACCGCCTCTTCGGCTACTACAGCGTGCCGGCATGGCAACGGCCCCTTCCCCGGCCTCTACCTCACGCCGCGCTACGGCAGCGTCAACCACGTCCTGCACCCTGACGATCGCCGCCGCTACGCCGTGCTCCAGTTGATGCACCGGGGCCAGCGGCCTCGCCGACAAGCCCTTCGCCGCGTCCTATCCCGGCCTGCTCACGCTCGGCATCGCCGACCCCGCCACCTACATTGGCCGCAGCATCGTCGCCGACTGCCTGCGCGGTGCCGAATTCCCTGCTCTCGCGCCCTGATGCTGATACCAGCCGCGTCGGCATCCGTGGCGACGACATGGCCCTGCTCACCGCCGCGCGCCGACTCCGGCTTCAAGTCGGCCGAAATCGCCGGGCTGATGTTCTACCGCCTGCTGGACGCCGCCGCCCGCACCGACAACTACCCGGTCGAAGAGATCAACGATCACCTGCGCGGCGCACCCGGCGACCGCGACGCCGTCGCCAACACCCTCTCCTACTTCGACCCAATCGCCCACGCCAGCCGCGTCAAAGCCAGCACCCTGCTCAGCGTCGGCGACCCCGGCAGCATCGGCGGCCCCGAATGGCTGGCCCCACTCATCGCCGCGCTCGGCGGCCCGGTCGAGCAGTACCCCGTCACCCACGAAGGAGCCACCGACCACGACTGGATCGACGCCTGGACCGCCAATCAACTCGGCGTCCCGCCCCACCCCCGCCTCTGGCCCATCGCCAGCGACTAATCTCGACGTGAATCCTGCCCAGTCCGCGCAGGCGGACTTCGTGGCCCGCAGGCCCTTCGCCGGGACTTCAGTCCCGGTGCCACGAGGAGAACGATGAACACATACGAAGACCTCGGCGTCCGCAAGGTGATCAACGCCTCCGCGACGCTCACCCGCCTCGGCGGCTCGCTGATGCCCCCCTCGGTCGTCAACGCGATGACGCGCGCCGCGACCTCCTTCATCGACCTGACCGAGTTGCAGCAGAAGGTCGGCGACCGCATCGCCGCGATGACCAACAACGAAGCCTGCTACCTCTCGTCCGGTGCCGCCGCCGGCATCGCCATCGCCGTCGCCGCCTGCATGACCGGCACCAACCCCGCCGCCATCGCCCAACTCCCCGACACCACCGGCCTGAAGAACGAGGTGATCATCCACCGCTGCCAGCGCAACGGCTACGACCACGCCGCGCGCCAGACCGGGGCCAGGATCGTCGAGATCGGCATGGCCCACAGCACGCACGCCTGGGAACTCGACGCCGCGATCAACGACCGCACCGCCTGCGTCCTCTACTTCGCCGGGGCGCACTTCGCCAACGGCGCGCTGCCCCTAGCGCAGGTCGTCTCCGCCGCCCACGCGCGCGGCGTGCCGGTGCTAGTGGACGGCGCGGCGCAGATCCCGCCGATCACCAACCTCTCCTACTTCACGCAGGAACTCGGGGCCGACATCGCCATCTTCAGCGGCGGCAAGGGCCTGCGCGGGCCGCAGTCGAGCGGCCTTGTCCTCGGCAAACGCGAGATCATCGAAGCCTGCCGCGCCAACGGTGCCCCCAACCACAGCCTCGGCCGCCCGATGAAGGTCGGCAAAGAGGAAATGCTCGGCATCCTCGCGGCGGTCGAGTGGTCGCTGGACCAGGACGAAGCCTACGTCCTCGCCGGCTACGAAGCCTCCGTGCGCGGCTGGATCGACGGCCTCAACGACCTCCCCGGCCTCACCGTTGAGCGCGGCTACCCGAGCGAGGCAGGCCAGCCCCACAGCCGCGCTATCCTCCGCGTCGGTGCCGACAGCAAGCGCTCGCGCGACGAGATCGTCACCGCCCTCTGGGAAGGCGATCCCCGCGTCGCCGTCTCCCCGGTCGGCACCGACGGCATCGCCCTCAACCCGCAAACCCTCGAACCCGGCGAAGACGCCATCGTCCTGAAAGCATTGCGCAGCATTCTGTCGTAGGGGCGGTTCGCGAACCGCCCTTCTCCGTACGGCAACCGCGAATCAGGGACACCAGGGCGCTTCACGAAGCGCCCCTACAGCAGGCGCAGACCCTGCCAACCTGAACGATACGAGGCAAGGATGACCGTTTCCCCCGCACGCACCTACGGCGGCCACTCGATGGTCGCGCCGTTGCGCCGCGTGCTGGTCTACCCGCCCGTCGCGCCCGACGCAAATATCTCCTGGGAAGCCTTCGGCTACCTCCGCCCAATCGACCACGCCCAGGCGACCGAGGAACACGCCGCCTTCCGCAGCCTGCTCGCCGACTCCGGCACGGAGATCGTCGTCGGCGAACTGGATGACGCCGCCCTGCAAGATGGCATCTTCCCGTTCGACCCCGTCATCACCACCGACGGCGGCGCGATCCTCTGCCGCATGGGCAAGCCGCTTCGCGAGCGCGAAGTCGAAGTCATGGCCACAACCCTGAGCGACCTCGGCATCCCCATCCTCGGCCAGATCGCCGCGCCCGGCACCGTCGAGGGCGGCGACTGCTGCTGGCTCGATCCG
Source organism: Chloroflexia bacterium (assembly GCA_046328475.1). Taxonomy (GTDB): domain Bacteria; phylum Chloroflexota; class Chloroflexia; order Thermomicrobiales; family CADCWN01; genus CADCWN01. The sequence goes on from JAXLWN010000041.1 coordinate 12,495, forward strand.
CAGACCCTCGCGGTCGGCCAGGGCTATCGCACCAACGCCGAGGGCATCCGCCAACTCACCGCCATCCTGGCCCCGCTCGGCGTCAACGTCGTCGTCATGCCGCTGCCCCACTGGCACGGCCCCGACGAATGCCTGCACCTCCTCTCCTTGATCAGCCCTGTCGATGAGCAACTAACGGTCGTCTACCGCCCGCTCCTCTCCGTCCCGTTCCTCGCAGAACTCGCGGCGCGCGGCTACGACCTGATCGACATCCCCGAAGAAGAGTTCGCCACCCAGGCCTGCAACATCCTGACGCTCAGCCCGCGCCGCTGCCTGATGCTGCGCGAAAACGTCGAAACCATCCGTCGCCTGCGCGCCGTCGGCTGCGAAGTGCTAACCTACGCGGGCGACGAAATCTCGCACAACCGCAGCGGCGGCCCAACCTGCCTGACCAGGCCACTGCTTCGCGGTTAGGCAGACGAACCTTCGAACCTTCGAACCTTCGAACCTTCGAACCGTACTCCTCTCCCAACGATCGAGAGAGGGCACCAGGGGGTGATAGCTCCATGACCGACCAACCACACTACGACACCCTGATCACCGGCGGCGAAGTCGTCGATCCCGGTTCCGGCCTCAGCGGCCAACTCGATGTCGCCATCAGCGACGGCCGCATCGCCGCCGTCGCCGCCAACCTCGACCGCGCCCAGGCGCGCGAAGTCATCGACGCCAGCGGCCAATACGTCACCCCCGGCCTCGTCGATCTCCATACCCACATCTACTGGGGCGTCACCTACTGGGGCATCGAGGCCGACCCGGTCGCCGCGCGCACCGGCGTCACCTCCTGGCTCGACGTCGGCAGCGCCGGGGCCTACACCTTCCCCGGCTTCCGCCGCTACATCGCCGAGCCGAACCGCATCCGCACCTTCTGCCTGCTCAACCTCTCCACGATCGGCCTCGTCGCGCCGAGCTGGGAGTTCATGAACCCCAACCACTGGGACGTGGACCTCGGCGAGCAGATGATCAACGCCAACCGCGACCTCATCCTCGGCGTCAAGGCCCGCATCGACCCCAGCACCACGCAGGGGGTCGGCATCGCCCCGCTGGTGAAAGCGCGCGAGCTCGCCGACCGCGTCCAACTCCCGCTGATGGTCCACTTCGGTGCCGGGTCGCCGACGCTTGACGACATCATGCCGCACCTCCGCCCCGGCGACATCCTCACCCACTGCTTCCGGGGCGGCGACAACGCCGTCGCAACGATGGGCCAGGGCGTCCGCCCCGACATCAAGCGCCTGCACGAAGCCGGTCTGATCCTCGATATCGGCCACGGCACCGGTTCGTTCAGCTACGAGACGACCGAAGCCGCACTGGCCGACGGCTTCCTCCCCGACGTCATCAGCAGCGACATCCACCAGATGGCGGTGCAGGGGCCGATGTTCGACCTCCCCACCACCCTGTCGAAATTCCTCAACCTCGGCCTGACCCTGCCGCAGGTGATCGAGCGCGCCACCAGCCGCGCCGCCCAGGCGATGAATCGCCCCGACCTCGGCTCCCTCAAGCCGGGCAGCCTCGCCGATGTCGCCCTCTTCCGCATCGACGAAGGCGACTACACCTTCTACGACATCCAGATGAATCCCCGGAAGGGCACCAAACTGCTCGTCAACACCCTGACCATGATTGGCGGCGAAACCCTGCCGCGCACCCCGGAGAAAGAGCGGATGATGTGGGCCACCCTGCCCCCGATGCAGGAAGGCAAGCAGCGCCGTCCCGAGGCACATTAACTGCCCGACTGCCCGACTGCCCGACTGCCCGACACGTCTGCGCCATCGATCAGCCGCTTCAGGTTGGCCAGATAGCGCGCGGTCAGGCGCGGGCCAATCAGCTCGATCACCGGAGCCATCAGCCGACCAACGCCGCGCACCCTGGGGCTGGCGAACAGGGTGAGCCTGGTCCCAGCCCCAGTTGGCTCCACGAGGTAGCCGAACTTTGGCTTGAGGAAGCCTGCCCAGTCGCTCTCGATCACCAGCTTCTTCAGCGGCTCGTACTCCGTCACCACCATCGTCGTTTCGGTCTTTGTCGGCTGGTTGCGGCGACACCAGTATGCCGCACCAGCCCGCACCGGCCCTTCGCCCTCCCGCCTGACCTCGGCAAAGCTCGGCTCCCACTCGGGCAGTTTCTCAAGATCGGCCAGCCAGGCGAAGACCGTCTCCGGCGTGTGGTTAAGGACAGTGCTCATCTGAAACCCCATCGCGCCCACCCCTCGCTGGCTACGCCTGCGCGCTGCTCGCCAGGTATCCGCCGACTTCGGCGGCGATCGTGCGGAAGCGCCGCCGCAAGAACCCCCGCATCACCGGCCACATCAGTCGGCCCAGGAAATTGGGCTGGTTCTGCCCCTCCTGCGTCACGCGCGTCCCCGCAGGCACCGCTTCGAAGGAGACGGTGTGGCGCATCGCGCCCATCTTCATCGCCGACAGATGCGCGAAGCGCCGCTGCGGCTCATACTCGACGAACTCGTACTCGACCACGCCAAAGCCCTTAAAATCGCCGCGATAGCGCGAGCCGCGCGCAAGCGGCCCCGGAGTGATCTTCTCGACGCTCCGCAGCATGTCGCGATCCCACTTCAATTGGTTGAGCGGGTCGGCGGTCGTGTCGAACACACGCGCCAGCGGCTGGTCGATGGTGACACTCTCGACAACGGTGAACATGGCAATCTCCCCTCTCTGCTTCAATCTCGACCCATCGAATAGTGCCGCCCCGCGCCCACGGCATTTAGGTGGGCGCGGGGCAACCGATCCACCTACGTCCCGCCCTATTGCCCCGGCGCGGGCATGACCCCGAGTTGCTGCATCAAGCCCATCATGTCGAGGATCACCCAGTTCTCCACGCACTTGCCGCCCTCGATGCGCCACAGGTCGTGATAGCCCGCGTCGATTGATCGGCCCGTCGCCGGGATACCCATGAAGTCACCCCGGTGCGTGCCGGTGAAACGACCGCGACTCGCCACCATGTCGCCCTCGCCGACGACGCTCTCGACCGTGACCTGGAAGTCGGGGAACGCCTGCGTGAACATCCCGACCACCTGGGCAAAGCCCTCCGGTCCCGGTGCCGGAGCGGGAAGGTTATGGTTAACGTAGTTCGGCGCGAGGATCCCACGGAGGACATCCAGGTCCGCCTTGTTGATCCCTTCCTCGAAGATCCGGCGCACGTTGGCCTTGTTCTGCTCGCTAGACATGGATTGCTCCTCTCTCACACTGCGGACTCTTCATCCCAGCCAGTCGGCTCCCAGGTCTGCTCGGTCGGCGCACCGCCGAGCGGCGGCGACCGCTCGCCACCACCGAGGGTGGCACGCAGCGCCCACAGCGCCTCCGCATCGGGCAGTTCGGCGACGATCAGCAGTTGCGACGCGTCGTAGACGTTGCGGTACGTGCGGCAGCGAGTGGCACCGGCCTGTCGCGCCCCTTCCGCCAGCACCTCCCTGCTCCACGCCCGCAGCGCCCGCCAATCTTTGCTCGTCGCCACGACGGTGAGGATGACGGCCATCGTCGTTGCCCCCCTCCCCGCCCTGCGCTACACTTGCCGCACCGAATCTGCCGCCACTCTACCGGCGTTGCGTGCCAAGAGCGTGAAAAGAGCGTGCTATGGGCCTGCTCCACCTCGCCCTCCTCGGCTGGCCCGAGGTGCGCCACGAGGACCAGGCGGTCGCTTTTCCGACGCGCAAAGCGCTCGCGTTGCTGGCCTATCTCGCCGTCGAGGGCGGCACCCACTCGCGCGAGAAGCTGACCGCGCTCTTCTGGCCCGAGAGCGACTCGGCGCAGGGGCGGGCCACGCTCCGCAGCACGCTGGCCCACCTGCGCACCGCCCTCGGTGAGCCAGCGGCCCACCTCGTCGCCATGCGCGAGACGATCGCCCTCGATCCCACCCTGCCATGCGAATTGGACGTGCAGCTACTCCACGCAGCGGCCCGGGCGCGCGTAGGAACGGGGCTCGCGCGCCCGGGCGAGGGGAGCCAGCCGGGGCAGGCAGACGTGCGCGCCCTGCTGGCCCCACTCCGGGCCGCTGCCCAGGCAGTGCGCGGCGACTTCCTGGAGGGCTTCTCGCTCAGCGACGCCCCCGAATTCGACGACTGGACCAGCGTGCAGCGCGAAGCCATGCACCGCCAGGCGGCGCTCGTCTTCGACCAACTCTCCCGCCTGCAATTCCACACCGGCGCAATCGGCGACGCGATCGAGACAACCAGTCGCTGGATCGCGCGCGACCGGCTCAGCGAGGCAGCGTATCGCCGCCTGATGCGGCTGCACATCGCGGCAGGCGACCGGAACGCCGCGCTGGAGGCATACGACACCTGCCGGGTTACGTTAGAGCGCGAGCTGCAGGCCGACCCTTCGCCGGAGACGATGACGCTCGCCCGGCGCATCCGCCAGGAGCGCAACCTCCGCGCTCGGGATGAGCGGCGAGATGAGATCGGCCCGCTCGTCGCCACCGGCGAACCGGGCGGCACGGCCTCGCCACTCGTCGGCCGCGCCGCCGAGCACCTGGCACTCGTCGCAGCCTACGAGGCGGCACGACGCAGGCAGACGGGGATGGCACTGCTGGCGGGCGAGCCAGGGATCGGCAAGAGCCGCCTGGCGCGCGACTTCCTGGCCTGGGCCGCCGCGCAGGGGGCCGACATCCTCCATAGCCGCGCCTTCGAGACCGGCGGAACGCTCCCCTATCACCCGCTGGTCGAGGCGCTACGCGAGCGAATCGGGCGCGAGGACGATCCGCGCCAACTGGTCAGCGACACCTGGCTCGCCGAGTTGAGTCGCCTGCTGCCCGAATTGCCCGAGCGCCTGCCCGGCCTGGCCCAGCCACTCGCCATCGGCGACGCCGAGGCCCGCCTGCGGCTCTTCGAGGCGGTCGCGCGGATTGGTCAGGCATCAGCCGGACGCGCCCCGCTGGTCTGGTTCCTCGACGACCTCCAGTGGGCCGACGCCGCCACGCTCGACCTCCTCGCCTACGCCGCGCGACGGTGGTCGTCGGCGCAAGCGCCGATCCTGCTCCTCTTCGCCGCCCGCACCGAAGATCTCAACATAGCGGCCGACGGCGGGCCGAGTCGCGCCGATTGGCTCGATGCGCTGGCGCGCGATCTACCGCTCGCCCGGCTCCCCCTCGGCCCGCTCACGCGCGAGGGCACGGGGCGACTCGTCGCCGCGCTGACCAGCGCAGTTGGGTCGGCGCTCCCCGCAGAAGTCGCAGGCTGGTTCTTCGCCGAGACGGCGGGGCAGCCGTTCTATATCGTCCAGACCTTGCGCGCCCTCGCCGAGCGCCGGGTGCTGCGCCAGGACGACGCCGGTGCCTGGTCGTTTGTCGCCGCGCTCCCGGCGTTCGCCGCCCAGCCCCCCCAACCAGTGGCCGAAGGCGTGCGCGCTCTCATCCGCACGCGCCTCGCACGACTCGACCGCACGGCGCTCGACGTCTGTACCGCCGGGGCAATCGTCGGCGATGGCGGCGATTTTGAGGTGCTGCGCCGCGTCGCCGACCAGTCAGAGGCCGAGCACCTCACCGCCCTCGAAGGTTTGCTCCAGCGCGGCCTCCTCCGCGAGCGCGACGGGCGCTACGCCTTCACGCACGACAAGATCCGCGAAGTCGCCTACGCCGAAATCAGCGGCCCACGCCGCCGCATCCTCCACCGGCGGGCGCTGGCGGCGCTGGCCGACGCTGGCGCTCCCCCGGCGGTCCTCGCCCGCCACGCCCTGGCTGGCGAATTGCCGGCCGATGCCGCGCGCCATAGCCTCGCGGCCGGCGACGACGCGCTACGCCTCTTCGCCGTCCGCACCGCTATCGCCCACTACGAACAGGCACGCCTCCTGCTCGGGGATACCTCGATTGGTGCGGCCACCGATCAGCACGAACACCTCTACCTCCAACTTGGCCGAGCGTATGAATTTGTGAACGACTGGGAGCAAGCGAGCGCCACCTACGACGCACTCCTGGCGCTGAGCCGAGCGTCCCGGCAACCCGCGCGCGAGTGCGATGCGCTGAATCGCCTCGCGACCGTCCGGGCGCAGGGGTCTTTCGACCTTCCAGGGGCGATGGGACTGCTGGCCCAGGCGCAGGCAGCTGCCGAGCGCAGCGGCGACCACCTCCGCCTGGCCGAGACGAATTGGAATCAGGCGCAACTCACCTTCTACGCCTGGCGGTTGGAGGAGTGCCTTGCCCACGGCGAGCGAGCCCTTGCCCTGGCAGAATCGCTCGCCAATCCCGACCTCACCGCCCGCTGTCTGAACATCGTCGGCTACGCCCACATGATGCTCGCGCATGTCCCGGAGACAGAGCACTTCGCAGGGAAGGCCCGCACCCTCGCCGCGACGCTCGACAACCGGGTAATCGAGATCGACTGCCTCAGCATCCTGACAATCATCCGGGTCCACGCCGGGGATCTCCAGGGGGGCATCACCGCCGGGCAAGCAGGACTAGCCCTCGGTCGCACGATCGAGAATCCTTGGGGCATCGCGAACTGCACCCACGCACTTGCGCAGGGCTTGCTCGACATCGGCGACATCGGCGCGGCCCTGGCGATAGCGCAAGAAGGCCTCGCCGCCGCGCAAATCGCGGGTCATCCACCGACGATTGTCTTCAATCTGATCACCCTCGGCAACATCTTCCGCGCACTCTTCTCACCGGAGCAGGCGCAGCAATTCCACCGAGAAGCCCTCGCGATCGGCGAAGCCCTCCACCACCCCTTGCTCACCGAGTGGTCCTTGATCGAACTGAACGCCGACTGTGCCCTCGCAGGCGATGGGGACGCCGCCGCCAGCCACGCCCGTCGGGCAATCGCGATTCGCAACCACAAACAAGTCTATGCGGGCATTGCCCGCTGGTGCGAAACCGAGGCCCTGCTCCACTCGGGCGAAGCGGAACTCGCCATAGCCGATATCGCCCGGTCACGGCAACATCCGCAGACACTCCCACGCAGCGAGTTCCAGTTGCTCCGGTGCGAGGCGGTGCTAGCGGAGGCGCGCAACGACCTCGCGACGGCACTTGTGTACCTGACCGCCGCACTCATGTTGGCGCGAGACCTCGGCCTGGTTCCCGAACATTGGCAAACATCCGTCGCCCTCGGCGACGCCCTGCTCCGCCACGGCGACGAAGCCTCATCGCATCAAGCCTATCGCGAAGCAGCCACCATCGTGCAGCAAATTGCCGCTCGCATCCCCGAGCCCCCCCTGCGGGAAGCCTTCCTCGCCGCCCCACCCGCGCAGCGCGCCCTGGCGCACGCCTGAAACATGCCCTATCCCCATCCAGATTGAACCGGAGCACCACCGACTGCGCCGGATTCCCAGAACCCCGAGCCTGCCTGCCCAGACGACCTCCCCACACCCCCATATCCCTCCCTCTCCTGCTAGGAGAGGGTCGCCGCCCGCAGGCGGCGGGGTGAGATCCAACCCCGTGTCACTCGTTACTCGTTACTCGTTACTCATTACTGGTCCAGCACACCCCTCCCCCATCGGCTATACTCCCGCCACGCTCGCACCGGACAGCGTCGGGCAGCGCACTATGGAAAGGAATGGGCAGCATGACCGGCACGGCAGCGCACGCGGAAGACCTCTTCGAGCGTGCGCGCGGATCGCTCGCCAGCGGCGTCTCGGCGTCGATGCGCTTCCACCCCTACCTCGGGCGGCCCTTCTATCACATCAAGGGAGAAGGGGCCTACATCTACGACCTCGACGGCAATCGCTTCATCGACTACAACGTCTCCAACGGCGCGACGATGCTCGGCCACAATCACCCCGGCGTGCGCGCCGCGATCCAGGAAGGCATCGACGCCGGCATCATCGCCGCCGCCGAGACCCCCTACCACCAGGAGCTCGCCACCACCCTCTCCGAGATCATCCCGGCGATCGAGCGCGTCCGCTACGCCTCCACCGGCACCGAAGTGACGATGGTCGCCATCCGCATCGCGCGCCACGCCACCGGGCGCAGCAAGATCCTCAAGTTCGACGGCCACTTCCACGGCCTCTCCGAACCCTTCCTCTTCAAGCGCGACAACCCCCTGGAGCCCGCAGGCCCCTCCGTCCCCTCCTCCGCCGGGGTCCCCGCCGCCTGGGGGGCCGAGGTGGTGATGGTCCCCTGGAACGACGCCGACGCCTTCAACGCCGCCGTCGATCGCCACGGCGACGACCTCGCCGCGATCATCGCCGAGCCGGTCTGGTACAACGCCGGGTGCATCCCGCCGGAACCGGGCTTCCTGCAACTGCTGCGCAGCCGCGCCGATTCGAGCGGCGCGATCCTGATCCTCGACGAAGTCCTCTCCGGCTTCCGCATGGCGCTCGGCGGCGCGCAGGCCTACTACGGCGTCACGCCCGACCTCACCACCCTCGCCAAGGCCCTCGCCAACGGCATGCCCCTCTCCGTCGTCGCCGGTCGCTCCGACCTGATGGCCCTCCTCGCCCCGACCGGCCCGGTCGTCCACAGCGGCACCTACTCCGGCCACCTGCTCAGCATCCTCGCCGCGCGTGCCACGCTGCAAGTGCTCAGCGAACCCGGCCTCTACCCCCGCCTGAACGCCCGCGCCGACGCCTTCTACGCCGACTTCCAGGCGATCTGCGACCGCTACGCCTTCCCCTGCCTCGTCCAGGGCCTCGGCACCCGCTTCGGCATCCACGTCGGCCGCCGCGACCCCGTCCGCACCCTCGGCGACACCCTCGGCAACGACCACGCGCTGCACCGCCGCTTCGTGCTCGGCTGCCTGGATCGCGGCGTCTACTTCCATGCCTACTCCAGTTCCGGCTCTCCCGGCCACGCCGGCTTCTCCACCGCCCACAGCGACGCCGACTTCGCCTACACCCTGGAAGCCATCGAAGCCTCCGTCTCCGCCATCGCCAAGGGCCAGGCATAAGAGACGGATTTACCGCAGAGGACGCAGAGATCGCGGAGAAACGTGAAGGAATGCAAACGAGAAAAGTCAATCCTTCTCTCTCGTCCTCTGCGTCCTCTGCGATCTCTGCGATAAAACCGTCTCTCAAACCTCCAAGGAGGAAGGATGTCCGACTCGTTCAGGGCCGAGGTTGACCACTGGGGCAATCACGCCGCGATCCGCGTCAAAGACTTCGCGGCGGCGCTGCACTTCTACAATAGTCTGCTCGGCCTGCCGATCGAGCGCAGTCGCGGCCCCGAGGACAACCCCGACATCGTCTGGATGCCCGGCGTGCAGCTCACCCGCCCCGCCGCCGACATCCCCGACGGCCAGTATGGCGTCCTCGACCACATCGGCATCGCCGTGAAAAACCTCGACGCCATCTGCGCCCGCCTCGACGCCGCCGGTTGCATCATCGAGCGCCCGCGCAACCAGCTCCACTTCGCCCAACTCAACCGCGACGTCACCACCATCTTCTACCGCGACCCCGACGGCAACATCGTCGAACTGCTAGAGTGGCAATGACGAGACACGATTGAACCGCCAAGACGCCAAGAATGACGCCAAGGACGCCAAGAAAAGGGAATCTTCCTCTCTTCGTCTCCGCGTCCTCCGCGTCCTCTGCGGTAAATTCGTCTCTCTTCTTGGCGCTCTTGGCGGCTCCTTGGCGTCTTGGCGGTTCAACCGTTCTCACTCGTCGGCAGTACGCCGAGCGCGGCGAGTTGCTCGGCCAGGCGGCGGTTGTTGGCCTCGATCAACTCGGCGGCGCGCTGGAAGGCGAGTTCGGCGACGAAGCGATCGTACTCGGCGAACTGCGTCTCCTCCTCGGCGTGTTCGGCCAATGCGTCGAGGCGCGCGAGTCGCGCCGCGATCTCCTGCTGCAACTCCTCCGGGGTCAGGCCGAGGCGGATGCTGCGGCGACGCTCGATCACGCGCCACCCCCCACCACGCGCAGCGCCGACTCCGCGAAGCCCTCCCAGCGGTCGGCGTGCGCGACTGGCACCACGACCCACTCGCGCATCGGGCGACCCTTGCCCGACGGATCGAAGAGCGTCGCGCCGTACAGGGCCAGCGCCTCGGCGTGCTGCGCACCGCGCAGCTTGAATACCATATCTTTGCCGTGGAACGATGCGAACGCCTTGCCATTCACCTTGATGCAGCGCACCCCAAAGAGCTTCCCCGCCGCGACCGCCTCGTGCGTGCGGGCGAGTTGCTCGGTGATGCCGTCGAACCGTTCCTCCGGTGTCATCTCCACCCCCTGGTGCCCATGCCCCGACGCCTCGAACATCTGTGCCAACGAATGCTACCGGGGTGCCATCGGCGGTGTCAACGCTATGCAGTCTGATACAAAGAGCGAGGCCCCCGACAGCACCTTCCGTCGGGGGCCTCGCGCTACCAGTGCCAGCTAGGGTATGTAGCCGCCCTTCCCTGACGTATCGACGCCGAAGTACTTGCTCAGCGCCAGCCAGAGCGCTTGCGCCGTCCAGGAGCGCGGCGCGGGCTGGTCCAGCGGCCCGCGTGTGGTGCTGGATGGACCACGAATACAAGGCCTACGGCTACGACTTCCCCTCGCCCAAAATCCGCATCGAGCAGATGGTCGAGGGCATCAAGATCGTCATGAAAGCGATGTGGACCGGCAGAGGCCGCCTCCTTCGCGGGCAAGTACTACACGATCGAGGACGCCGTCTGCATCCCAGCCCCAGCCCCCGCCGATCCTGATCGGCGGCGACGGCGAGCGCTTCCTCCTCCGCGCGGTCGCCGAGCACGGCGACTGGTGGCTGCCGTTCGGTCGCTCGCCGGAAGTCATGCGCCAGAAGATCGCCGTGCTGAAGGACCACTGCACCGCCGTCGGCCGCAACTACGACGACATCCGCAAAACCTTCTCCCTGCGCGTGAACCTCGCCAAAACCAAAGCCGAGGCCGAAAAACTGACCGGTGGCAAACCGATGCGCCCGGAAGACCCCTCCTTCGTCGGCGAACCGGCCGCCCTGATCGAATACATCCACCAGTTCGCCGAACTCGGGATCGACCTCTTCCAACTCGTCTTCCCGAAGTTCCCCGCCACCGACGACATCGAGCTCTTCGAGCGAAGTGCTCCCGGCCTTTCGTTAGCCCTGCCACCTGGGGGCGTCGCTCCGACTCGTCGGAACGGGCCCCGAGCTACTAGTTACACACGACTGGGCGCAGGGAAGGAGCGGAAACAATGGCAGAACCGGGCACTGCAACCAGCAGCGGACCCACAACGCCACCCACCAGCCCTACCCCCGGCCTCCGCATCGGCATCTTCAACGCCCCGCCAGGCGTCACCACCCTGGCGCCATTGCGCGACCACCTGATCAACATCCACGTCGGCGCACCCGTCGCGTCGCCTGCCGCTACGCCGGACGCGCCCACCAGCGCCTCCAGGCGCACGGCGACATCGACGTCGTGCCCGCCGGTGTCGCCGGCATCTGGGAAGACGAGACCGCCGCCACCGCCCTGACCCTGCGCATCCCCCCGCCCTCCTCAACGCCGCAGCGGCGGGCCTCGGCCTCCCCGCCGACCGCGTCGTCGTCGCCCCGCAATACCAGCTCCGCGACCCGCAGATCGAGCACATCGGCTGGGCACTCAAGGCCGAGCTAGAAGCGGGCCACCCGGGCGGCCAACTCTACGCCGAAAGCCTCGGCCTCGCGCTGGCAACGCGCTTGCTGCACCTCGGATCAGCCCCACCCATCCCAGCAAGCAACAAGCGCCACGCCCTGGCCGATTGGCAGCAGCGCCGCGTCCTCAACTATATCGAAACCCATCTCGACCAGGACCTCTCCCTCAGCCACCTGGCCGGGATCGCCCGGAGTCAGCGCCTCCCACTTCAAGGCCCTCTTCCGGCAGTCGCTCGGCCTCCCGTCCACCAATACGTCATTCGCCGCCGCGTCGACCACGCCAGGGCGCTCCTGCTCGAAGGCCAACTCCCGCTCTGCCAGGTCGCGCTCGAATCGGGCTTCGCCCACCAGAGCCACATGGCCCGCTGGATGCGCCGCCTCCTTGATACCACCCCGGCCGACATCGCCCGCTCCCGTCGCTAGCCATCGCTTCAGCAACTCGTCCGAATCTGCTCCCCTTCGCCCGGATGTGAGCGACGACACCGCCCGCCCTGCGGCATGGTAGCCACACAACGCTGCTCCCGCAACCACCGCAGCAGCATTGACGAAACACACGCGAGGAAAACAGTCATGTTCGCGATCCTGGGCGCAACCGGCAAAGTTGGCGGCGCAACCGCGCGCGAACTCCGCCGACGCGGTCTGCCAGTGCGCGCCATCGTGCGCGACGCAACCTCCGACAAAGCCCAGGCCCTCGCCGCAGCAGGCTGCACCCTCACCATCGCCGACATCCACGACACAGCAGCCCTCACCGAAGCGCTCACCGGCGTCAGCGCCGCCCTCGTCCTCTGCCCCCTCACTCGCGGCTCAAACAACACCCTCGCCGAATCCGCGCAACGCACCGCCGACCTCGGCATCGCCCTCGCCCAGGCGCGCCCCCTGCACATCGTCGCCCTCTCCGACTACGGCGCGCACCACCCAACCGGCACCGGCGTCGCCGCAATCTTCCACCGCCTGGAACAACACCTGCGCACCTCGCCATCCCCGCCACCTTCCTCCGCTCCGCCGAGCACATGGAAAACTGGACCGGCATCCTCCGCGCCGCCGCCCAAACCGGAACCTTCCGTACCTGCCACCAGCCCCTTACCCGCCCCATCCACCATCTGGTCCGCCGACCTCGCTGCGATCGCCGCCGACCTCCTCACCAGCTCGCCCACCCCCGCTGACACGCCGCGCGTCATCCACGCCGAAGGCCCTCGCCGCTACACCCCCGCCGAGATGGCAACCACCGCCGCAGCCCTGGCGGATCGCCCGATCGCAGGCGACGAACTCCCCCACGACCAATGGCTGCCCACCCTCCTCGCCCGTGGCCTCGGCGAAACCCACGCCCAACTCGTCACCGAAATGTACGCCGCCCATAACGCCGGGAAAATCGAAGTCGAGCCAGGTGGCGAGATCCGCCACGGCACCACCACCCTCACCCAGGCCTACGCCGCCCTCCTGGGCCTCGCCCCCGTCGTCACCCCACCCGTTCGCGGCTGCTTCTCTTAACGGATGATTTGCGGCAAGGCGTAGACGTATGCAATGGCAGCCATTGCGCGCCAGTTAGAAGTTTTCGTACATACCAGGAGGCAAGAGTTCACGCTCTGAAAGTCGTTCCGGAGCATTGAACTGCAGCAGGACCACAGTAACACGCCCAGCAGCAGTCAATCCCCGTATTTCTGCGCCATCAACTGAGAAATGCTCCGACCACCGTTGGAGGCGGGGGTTATAGAGCGCCGTCAGTGCCCCACTATCGGGATCGAGCGAAGCGAGGTCAGTCCCTTTTGCTTGATTGCAGAACGGGCAGGCAAGCGCCAAATTGCCCTCGACAGTCTGCCCCCCATGCTTCCGTGCGATAATATGTTCGACTTCAAATGTAAAGAACGCCATCTCTTGCGGAAAACCGCAATATTCGCACCGCCCTCTGGCGCGAGTGAACACAAGGCGACGCAATGCCGCTGGCACATAGTCGCTCATTGGCGCACTTGACGCCGCTGATAGGCGTGTCCCTTTGCTAATCTCACAAGATGTTCAAGCATGAGGTAGCGTTCCAGCTCCGCCGCTTCCTGCGCAGAAAGTCCCCCCTCTTTGCTGCGATCAAGCAGGTGGCTAGCACGCACTTGCATCGACGCCGATGGGCGCAAAGCCAGCACATCTTCCGGGGCAGATTGACCAGCAAGCACGGCCATGATCTGCCGCTCATCTCGGTCGTCGTTGTTGCTATCGGCCAGGACTTCACGCAAGCCCCGCTCCAAAACCTCCACAAGCCGATCCTGCACTTGTGCCAACTCACGGCCCAACTCATCGGGCGCATCAATGGTGATCCTGACCGTCATACCCGCGCTCCTACCACAATCGCCCCGCGAATCCCTGATATGTATGGAAGTATAGCGCGCAGATAACTCCCAAATCGCTCAACTCCGCGCCAAGCCAATTACCCACCTGTCGCAACCGACAGGTTCCCCCCTGTCATGCGTCAGATGCCGCCGCAACTCCTCCCATGCGACACTACCCATACCAACCGCCGCGCATTCGCACCGCGCCGACGAGCCATGAACCAACCGGAGGAGTACTATGCCCGCCGCAGGCGACGCCAGGGCATTTCACGCGCGACGAGTCGCCGAATTCCGCGCCAACGGCGGCAAACTGAACCCACCACTCGACACCGTCCCGCTCCTGATCCTGACCACCACCGGCGCAAAGAGCGGCGAAGCGCGCAGCACCCCGATGAGCTACAGCACCGACGGCGACCGCATCATTGTCGTCGCCGCGAACGGCGGAGCCCCCACCAACCCCGCCTGGTACCACAACCTGCTCGCCAACCCGCAAGTAACCGTCGAACTCGGCGGCGACACCTACCAGGCCCGCGCCACCATCGCCGCCGAACCAGAGCGCACCCGCCACTTCGCTCAGCACGCCGCCAGCCGCCCCAACTTCCTCGAATTCCAGAGCAAGACCACGCGGCAACTGCCAGTGGTCATATTAGAGCGAATCGGCTGACGACGACATTACACTCTCGCCAATAACGACGATCCCCCTCCCGAACTGGGAAGGGGATCGTCCCCACAAGCCTCGTAATCTTTCGGCAGGCTACTCATCCGAGCCCGCGCAGGCGGGCTTTGCGGCGGCCCGCAGGCCGCCCCCAGCCCAGGGTTTTAACCCTTGGGGCACCTCGCACGAAGCAATCGCGTCGCAGGCAGCCCCACCCCCAATCACCACCCCATCGCATACGCCATCCGGCGCGGATCGGCCGCCCCCGCCAGGAACCCGCGCTCGCGATCCGCCACGATCGTGCAGAGCGCCCCCGCCTGCGCCGCGAAGTCCCCCCACGCCTCCACCTTGTGCCCGCGCCGCGCCAGGTCCGCCAGCGTCTCCGCCGACAACCGCCCCTCCGCCCGCACCAACCCCGGCGAATACGGATGCGGGTGCGACGACGCCGGGAAGCTGTAGCTCGCCACGCGCGGTGCCTCGATCGCCGCCTGCGGCTCCATCCCGAAGTCGATCAGATTCACCGCCAGTTGCACCATCGCCTGAGGCTGCACATCCAGACCCGGCGTGCCATACGGCGCGAAGACCGCCCCATCGCGCATGATCAGCCCCGGACTCGGCGTCAGGCGCGGGCGCTTGCGCGGCGCGATCGCGCTCGGATGCTCTGGATCGAGCCACGACTGAATCCCCCGCCCGGAGACGATGAAGCCCAACCCAGGGATGATCGGCGACGCCCCACCGCCATCGCTCGGTGTGGCCGAGAAGACATTACCCCATTCATCCACGACGCACAGATAGCTCGTATCCGGCTCCACCGGCCCATTCGAGGGCACCAGAGCGCGATACCCACCCGCCACCGCCAGCCCGCCGCCCGCATATCGTCGCGGATCGCCCGGCTCCGGCATCCCCGGGAACGCCCGGTCGAGCCTGATCCGCCCCCGCCACTCCGCCGCATAGTCGGGATGGAGCAGACCAGCCGTCGGCACATCCACGAAGCGCGGATCGCCATAGTAGCGCTCGCGGTCGGCAAACGCCGCCTTCAGCGCCTCCAGGATCAGGTGGAGCGTGTCGGCCGAGTTCTGCCCGAGCGACGCCAGATCGTAGCCCTCCAGAATGGACAGCGCCTGCAACGCAGGCGGCCCCTGGCACCACGGCTGACAACCGTAGAAATCGTAGCCGCGATACCGCACCGACAGCGGCTCCTCGACCTCCACGCTGAACGACTTCAGGTCAGCCAGCGTCAGCCAGCTCCCCTGCTCGGCGTGGAACGCCGCGATCCGCTCGGCGATATCCCCCTGGTAGAACCGGTCCCGCGCCGCCCGCAGCGCCGCCTCGCGCCCCAGGTGCGCCGCGCCCGCTTCGGCCTCGACCAGCATCCGCAGCGTCCGCCCCAGGTCCGGCTGCGCGAACCGCTCGCCCACCACCGGCACCCGGCCCTGCGGCAAAAAGTGCGCCGCGCTCGACGGCCATTGCGCGATCCCCTCCGCCTCCTCGGCGATGTTCTCGCGCAGGAAGTTGTAGACCGAGAAGCCCCCCTCGGCCAGCGCGATGGCGGGCGCGGCGACTTCGGCCAGCGGCATCGTCCCGAAGCGGCCCAACGCCGTCAACCAGGCATCGGCGGCGGCGGGCATCACGCAGCGCCGCACCCCGACCGGGATCGTGCCGCCGCACTCGCGCACAAAATACTCCCGGTCGACCGACTCCGGCCACCACCCCAGGCCGCTGATCGACCAGATCTTCCCCTCGTCCGCGCGATGCAGCATGATCGGCGCAACCCCGCCCAGGTTCGTCATATCGGGCTGCAACACATTGATGCACAACCCCGCCGCCACCCCGGCGTCGATCGCATTCCCCCCGGCTTCGAGCATGCGCACCGCCGCCATCGTCGCCATCGCGTGGCCCGTCGCCGCCATGTACCGGCTGCCGCTCACCGCCGGACGATACGTCAGCGGTGGTGGATAGCCTGCCATCTCGACCTCCTTCGCCGTCACCCGCCGCGCATCTGGCGCAGGGTCGGCCGCTCTGCTACCATCCCAACACATGCCGCCGATTATCCACGAGGTGGGCCATGCCGTCACCTTTCCCCGGAATGGATCCGTACCTGGAAGATCCAATCGAATGGCCGGGCGTCCACACAAATCTCATCGTGGCAATCCAAGAGCTACTGGCTCCACAGGTTGCTCCACATTATGTCGTCCGCATCGAGCAGCGTGTTCACATATCGTCGCCCGAAGACCCTCGCCGCCGGGCAATCGTGCCAGACATCTACGTCGCCGAGCAGCCTCGAACGGATGAGCGTTCCGCTACGGCTACGCTAATTTCACCATCGGCACGGATTGAGGCGCTGTATGACCCCGAAATGCGCACCCGCTACCTGGAAATTCGTGACGCGCGAGGGCGCGAAGTTGTGACAACGCTGGAACTCTTATCTCCCGCCAACAAGGCTGCTGATTCGCCAGGGCGCGCACAATTTCTCGACAAGCGTGAGAAAATCTTGTGCTCAGAAACGCATTGGATCGAGATTGACCTACTTCGTGCTGGCGAACGACCCGAAAGGATCGACGGGCAGAGTGATTACTATGCCCTGTTGAATCGGGGGGGCGGGTATGGCCCGTTCGATGTCTGGTTCACCGACTTGCGGGATCGGCTTCCAGTCATCGCCGTTCCGCTTCGCTCGCCACATGACGACGTTCCACTCGATCTTCAGGCAGCCCTCGACACTGTTTACGAACGTGCCTATTATGCTGACGCAATCGACTATACGCGCCCGATTCCGTCTCCACCCCTCCTCCCCGCCGACGCCAACTGGGCCACCGCCCGCATCCGCGAGTGGCAACAAGCCCGCACGAGCCACGGCTCAGCATAAGAACGGATTCTTCGCCCTCGCTCAGAATGACACCTTGGGAGGCTCAGCCTTTCCCCTGTCATTCCGAGCGCAGCGAAGAATCCGTCCCTTCTCCTCTCTTCGTCTCCGCGTCCTCTGCGTCCTCTGCGGTAAAACCGTCTCCTCCTCGTCTTGGCGTCCTTGGCGTCTTGGCGGTTTGTCCGTCCCTCTCTCGCCTCGTTATACCCCAATCCCCCGCAAATACTCCCGATTCCGCGCCGCGCTCTCCTTCGGCGTTCCCAGACCAAACACCACATCCTGCTCAACGATCAGCCAGCCGTCATACCCGCGCCGCCGCAACCCAGCCAACACCCCGGGGAAATCGACCGTCCCCCGCCCCAACTCGCAGAAAATCCCGTGGCGCACCGCGCGGCTATAGTCCCAGCCCTCCGAGCGCGCCCGCGCCGCAACCTCGGCGCTGCAATCCTTGATGTGGACATAGGCGACGCGATCCCCGAAGCGTCGCAGACCATCGAGCGCCTCGCCGCCGCCGTAGGTATAGTGCCCCGTATCGAAGCAGAGGCCGACCAGCGCCGGATCGGTCAGTTCAAGCAACCGCGCGATCTCCTCCGGCGTCTCGATCCACCCCGCGCAGTGCGGGTGGAACACCGTCCGCAGCCCCGTCCGCTCCAGCACCGCCCGCGCGATCCGATTCGCCCCCTGCGCATAGATCGGCCAGCGATCCTCCGGCATCATCTGCTCGGGCGTGATCCGTCCCGCACACTCGATCCGCATCGGCACCGTGCCGTTCGCATCGGCCAGCACCAGCACCGGCGGCGTCTCGCCCGCCACCGCCGCCAGCAACCGCGCGACCCGCACCGCGCGCTCTTCCCCCTCATCATGCGCGTCCGGGTCATCCAGCGCCACGCCAACGAACGAGCCGAGCATCGCCAGTCCCCGGCTCACCATCTCGACCCGCAACGCCGCCGGATCGGTCGGCATGTAGCCCAGGTCCCCCAACTCCGTCCCGGTATACCCCGTCGCCACCAGCTCATCGAGCATCTGCCGATACCCGACCATCTCCCCCTGCACCTCGGGATCGGGCAACCCCCAGGAGCACGGCGCATTCGCAACCCACATAGCTCCTCCTCAGCGGTTCGAAGGTTGGAAAGTTCGAAAGTTCAGCACCCCAACCTTCGAATCTTCAAACCTTCGAACCTTCAAACCGTCCTCTCTACCAAACCACCCGTTCCTTCGCGCGCATCACTGCCCACTCGCCGCGCGCCGCCTGCACCGTCGCGCTCGTGCTCACCTCCGCCACCGGCACGTCCCACCAGCCATCATATCCCGGCACCCCGCCATACCGGTCGGCCTTAATGTGGATCACCGTGGTCTGCTCGGACGCCTTCGCCGTTTGCAACGCAGCCACGAACTCGTCGTAGGTCGTCGGTTGCAGCACCGCCGCGCCGAGGCTGCGCGCGTTCAGCGCCAGGTCAACCGGCAGCGTCACCGCCGGGACCTGATTCTCGTCCCCCGGCAAGATCCCCTCGTGCGGGAAGACAAAGCGCGTGCCAAACCCCTCCTGCCCCAGCGACCGGCTGAGCGCCCCGATGCTGCGGTGCCCATCGTTGTCGATCAGCACCACGATCAGCTTGTACCCCTCCTGCACCGCCGTGACGATCTCCGAGGCCATCATCAGATAGCTGCCGTCCCCCAGCAGGATATAGACCTCGCGCTCGGGCGCGGCCATCTTCACGCCCAGCCCGCCCGCCAGCTCATACCCCATGCAGCTGTAGCCATACTCCAGGTGGAACTGCTTCGGGTGGCGCGTACGCCAGAGCTTCTGCAACTCGCCCGGCAAACTCCCCGCCGCCCCGACAATAATCCCCTCGGGATCGGCCTCCTCATTGACCGCCCCGATCAACGCGATCTGCCCGACCAACCCCTCGTTCCGCGCGCCGTAGTGCTTTCCGACCTCGACGTTCCACGCCCCCTGGAACATCGTCGCCATCGCGCGATACTCGGCGGCGACCTGCCAGCCTCGAAGCAGCGCATCAAGCTCGTCAAGCGTCGCACGGGCATCGCCAACGAGCATCAACGCCCCCTGCTTCGCCGCGTCGAACTCCGCCACGTTGATGTTGACGAAGCGCACCTCCGGGTTCTGGAACGCCGTCTGGCTGGCGGTCGTGAAATCGCCGTAGCGCGTGCCGATCCCGATCACCAGGTCGGCGTCCCTCGCGTGCCGATTCGCCCCCAGACTCCCATTCGCCCCCAGCGACCCCAGCGCCAGCGGGTGGTCGTAGCGCAGGCTCCCCTTGCCCGCGACCGTCTCCGCCACGGGCACCCCGGTCCGCTCGGCGAACCGCGCCAGTGCCTCGGTCGCCTCGCTGTAGATCACGCCGCCGCCCGCGACGATCAGCGGACACTCACTGGCCCGAATCCAGGCCGCCGCGCGCTCCAGCGCACCCCGATCCGGCCGATTCCGCGCCACCGACCAGACCCGCCGCCGGAAGAACGCCACCGGGTAATCGAACGCCTCAGTCTGCACATCCTGCGGCAAGCAGAGCGTCACCGCACCGGTCTCCGCCGGACTCGTCAGCACGCGCATCGCCGCCGGTAGCGCCGTCAGCAGCTGGTCCGGACGATTAATCCGGTCCCAGTAGCGGCTGACCGGCTTGAACGCATCATTGACCGAGACATCCTGACTCCACCCCGCCTCCAACTGCTGCAACACCGGCGCGACATTGCGCCGCGCGAAAATATCCCCCGGCAGCAGCAGCACCGGCACCCGATTGATCGTCGCCCCCGCCGCCCCGGTGATCATATTGGTCGCGCCCGGCCCGATCGACGAGGTGCAGGCGAAGGTCTGGAGCCGGTTCGTCTGCCGCGCGAACGCCGCCGCCGTGTGGACCATCGCCTGCTCGTTGCGCGTCTGGTAAAACCGGAAATCGGGGTACTGCTGCAACGCCTGCCCGATCCCCGCGATGTTGCCATGCCCAAAAATGCCGAAACACCCGGCGAAGAGCTTCCGCTCGACGCCATCCCGCTCGGTCCACTGCTCCTTGAGGAACGCGATCGTCGCCTGAGCCATCGTCAGCCGGATCGTCTGATCGCCCATCACCCTCTCCTGCCGCGCGTTTCGCGTATCGTTGGCGCAGTGTATCATCATGAGAGAAACGCAGTGGGCATGTAAGAGAATTGGATGGTGCGCCGCTTTGCCATGGTCCGTGGCGAATCCTAACCGACGGAGGTCGGTTTCGTGGCGCGTGAGCGCCCCCAGGCGCGGTTTCAACCGCCGATGTCCCCACGCAACGCAGGCGAGATCCCAGATGGGCATCATCATCGCGGCCGTGCTGACAACGCTCCTCGCCCTGGCCTGCTACGGCGGGGTGCTGCTCCGGCTCGCGCCGCGCCGGGAGTGGCGTTGGCTCGCCCTGGCCTGCGCGCTGCAACTGCCGATGTCGGCCGGCACCTACTACCTCGTTCGCCGCCCGCTCGATGCCGGGATCCACGCGCTGCTCGGCGACCTGGCGAACTCCCTCTGGCTCCGCACCCTCTACGCTCCCCTCACCGAGGAACCGGCCAAGCTCTGGCCCCTCCTCATCCCCGCCTTCGCGCGCCGCATCACGCGCGAGAACGCCGTGCGCTGCGCCGTGGCGCTCGGCCTCGGCTTCGGCATCGGCGAGATCGGCTTCATCGCGCAGCTGATCTACGCCGACGGCGAATTCAACGCGCTCCCCTGGTACAACTTCAGCGGCTTCATCAACGAGCGCTTCATGGTCTGCCTCATCCACGGCGGCTTCGTCACCCTCTCCCCTGGGAGTGCTGGTACCCGGACGCGGCAGCAACCGGCCTGCTCGTAGCGCGCGGCCGACTCGATCCCACCACAACACTCTGGCTCCACGCCGCTCCGCCAACACTGTCGGTCACCGTGCGCGACAACGCCGGGCAGCTGGTGGCCCAGGGCGAGGAACTGGCCCGCGAGGGAGAGCGCCTGCCGATGACCCGCCTCCAAATCGAGGGCAACACCATCCGCCGCGAGGATCGCTGGCCCACCCCCGCCGACCTGGGCACCCCCGTCCTCCTCCCTGGCGGCGAGGTCGGCATCCTCACCGCCTGGTGGCATGCCGACGACGGCAGCGAATGGCGCTGGTCCATCGAGTTCTACAACCACCGCTGAATCGCTGCTTGGGACGTTCACCGCCACCACCCAACGGAGGCAGCGGATGGCGATCTGCGAAGAATGCGGCACCTGGCTGGACGAATCGGCCCTCGACTCGGCCAACGCCCCCACCTGCCTCGTCTGCCCGGTCTGCGGGCATTGCGAACGTCTCGTCCGCTATCCGCTCTGGTGGATCGCCGGGTCATCCGGCTCCGGCAAGAGCACGCTGATGCCCCACCTCCGCCACGCCTTGCCCGAGTGCGTCGTCTTCGAGGGCGAGGCGATAGACTTCTGGCGGTACGGCGACCCCGACAAAGGCTACTCCGCGCTCCACGACCAGTGGCTCAAGGTCGCCCACCAGATCGCGCTGGGCAATCGTCCGGTCGTCTTCGTCGCCACCGCCTACCCGCAACAACTCGCCACCTGCCCCCACCACCACTACTTCGCGCCCCTCCACTTCCTCGGCCTCGTCTGCTCCGAGCAGGCGCAGCGCGAACGCCTCCTGGCCCGCCCCGCCTGGCGCAACGCCGGCACCCCCGAGTTCATCACCCAATCCTGCGCCTTCTCGCGCGGTTTAGAAACCCTCGCACGCCAGGACCCCACCACCCTGACCCTGCACGACACCACCGAACCCACCCCCACCGAGAGCGCGGCAACCATCGCCGCCTGGGTCCGGCAGACCCTTCCCCCCACACAAACGCGCAAACACTAGCGCAATCTTCAACACGGCCCCTCCGAGCCCGCGCAGGCGGGCTTCGCGGTGCGCCGCAGCGCACCCCCAGCCCAAGCCTTCAGGCTTTGGGGCTTCCCGCACGCGGCAACCGTTTCGTGGCTTACTCAAAACGAACGAACGACCATCTTACTTCTTCGGCACAAAAGAGGTCGGCCCCGCCCGGTCATAATTCGCATAAATCGCATCCACCAGCGGATCGCCCCACAACCGCCGCAATTCCACATCCGTCTGATTGCGCGCCGTGATAATCAGCGGATAGCGCCGCGCCTGCACCGCCGCCACGATCCCATCCGGCTGCCACAACCCTTTATTGCGCACGATCATCGCCAGGAACGAATCGTCGAGTACCGCCGGGCGATTGCGGATCGCCAGATAATTGATGTCATCGCTGAGTACCGGATCCGGCGCACCATCGGCAATCGCCAGCGTCGCATTCAGGAACGTCCCATCCTGCACCGGCGGCTCCGGCACATACAGCCCCTTGATGAAGAGCGTATATGCCTGCTGCGCGTAAAACGCCGCGACCACCAGCACCACCGCGCTCACCGGCAGCAACGCCACCGCGCGATTGCTCAACAGCGTTGCAATCGCCAACCCCCGCCCCAACCCCGCCGCCAGACACAACTCGATGTAGTAATTGCGCGCCCCACCCTCCGCACCAACCGTGAAGAGCACCACCAGCGCGAAGAGCGGATAGTACGTCAGCGCCGATCGCCCGCGCGCATAAATCCCCCACAAACTATGCGCGATGGCCGGAACCAGGATCGGCCAATGCAGCTTCAAGAACTTCTCATTCAGACTCTCGAAACGATCCGCGCGCCACGGCCGCGTGTTGTACAACACCAGATGCTCAAAAAGCGCATTCCCCGCCAGCAGCCAGATCGCCCCCAGCACCACCGCCAGCGTCGCGGCCACCGTCGCGGCCAGCGTGATGAACGCCTGCCGATCCCGCCGCAGCGCCGCGACCAGCGCCGCCGCCAGCGCAAACCCCACCGACTGCTTCGTCAGCAGTCCCAGCCCGAAGCACAACCCCGCCAGGATATAGCCCCGCCGCCCCGTGCTGAACTCGAAGACGGCCAGCCCGCACGCGGCGAAGGCCAGCGCCGTCATGTCCGGCTTCGCGATCGCGATCTGCTGAAAGACTGGCACCGTGCAGATGAAGGTCGCGCCCCCCAGCACCCCCGCCCACAACCGCAACCCCGGCTTCGTCTCGCGCCGCAATGCCGCAAAGACCGCCAGCCCCCCCGCGAACGCCGCCGCCAACCCACCGAGCAGCGACAACGCCCGCCCGGTCGGTAACCCCGACGCCCCCGGCTCCAGCGCCCACAGCCCGATGTAGACCGGCGGATAATTTCCGGCCAGGAAGCGATCGTCGCGCTGCGGCCCGTAGAGCGCCCGCAGCCCATCGATCAGGCCCTCACTCAGCACCTGACTCTCGTAGAGCATCGTCGTCTCGCCGCCGTGCGCCTCGTGCGGCCAGCGGAGAATCGAGACCGTATTCCAGGCATAGTAGAGCGCCCGCGCCGCCAACAGCACCGCCAGCACCAGCAGGCAGACCTGCCCGACCGTGCGCAGCACCGCCCCCACATCGCCAACCCGCCACGCCCGCGCCACCGTCGTCCGCGCCACGCCCCGCCGAACCTCCGCCTCATCCCGCGCAACCACACACCCGCCGCTGCCAGATTCTACCAGGGAGATCGCGCCAAATGCCGACGGCGAGGACCTAACCGCCACAGGGCGGTTTCGTGGCCCGCAGGCCCCCAGCCACGGTTTCAACCGCCGATGCACTCGCCATCCCAGCCCCACATCCACATAACAAAGCGCCCGAGAGGTCTCCCCCTCGGGCGCTTCAATCGCACCACAAAACCTAGCTATAGCGCGCGATCAGCTTCTCCACCACCCCGCGCGTCTGGTCCGCGTCGCCGGTGGAATGGGCGCGCACGCGCTCGCCGAAGCTCTCGGCCTCCCGCCTGTAGAAGGTGCCGAGATAGAGCGGATCCTTGATCGTCGCCATCTTGATCGCCGCCGCCATGTCCGTCGGATCGTGATCGGCGGGCAGATTCTCGCACTCGTCGCGCCAGTAGTTGAACGTGTTGATCTTGTTGAAGGTCGGGCAGGGGCTGTACACGTCGATGACCGCGAAGCCCTTGTGGTTGATGCCATCCACGATCAGCTTCGTCAGCTCCTTCGGCTTCGAGGAGAAGCCGCGCGCAACGTACGTCGCGCCCGAAGCGATCGCCAGCATCAGCGGATTGATCCCCTCCTCGCTCGACCCGGTCGGCGTCGTCTTGGAGACAAAGCCCTGGTTCGAGGTCGGCGAGTACTGCCCCTTGGTCAGACCATAGACCTGGTTGTCCATGATCACATAGCACATGTCCACGTTGCGGCGGCAGGCATGCACGAAGTGCCCCGCCCCGATCGCGAAGGCATCGCCGTCGCCACCGAAGACGATCACCTCCAGCTCGGGCCGCGACATCTTGATGCCCGTGGCGATCGGCAGCGCGCGGCCATGCACGCCGTGAAAGCCATAGGTCGAGACGAAGAACGGGAAGCGGCTGGAGCAGCCGATCCCGGAAACAACCACCACATCCTTCGGATCGTAGCCCTGGTCCGCGAGCGCCTGATAGGTGGCATTCAGCACCCCGAAGTCGCCGCAGCCTGGACACCAGGTAACCTTCACCTCGCTCTTGTAATCCTTCGAGGTTCGCTGGATCGTTGCGGTCATTGCCTCACTCCGTTCGGAGTAGTCAGTCGTGAGTCAGATTTCGCAATCCGAGGCTCTTGCTGACTATCAAGCGATGGCTCTGAACAGGCCTCGGTACGACTCTCGCCGACTGAAACTAATCAGCCGCCACCGCCACCGGCTTGCCGACGACGGCCTCGCAAATCTCGGCGACGGTGAAGGCGCACGCCGCCATAGGTGTTGATCCGCTCGTAGTCGCCGGGCATCCGCGCGGTGATCAGGTCGGCGAACTGCCCCTGGTGGTTCACCTCAACCACCAGCACCCGCCGCTTGCTCTTGATGAACGGCTCCAGCTGATGCACCGGCAGCGGCCAGAGCATCTTCGGCGCGATCAGGTCCACCGCGATCCCCTGCTCGCGCAGGCGGTCGATCGCCTCGGTGCAGGTGCCAGCCGTCGAGCCCCAGGTGATGATACCCACCTCCGCGTCGGGATCGCCGTAGCGATAGAGCGCCGGCGCGTCGAGCACCGCCGCCTCCATCTTGCGGAAGCGCTTGTCGGTCATCGTGCTGTGCGCGGTCACGTCGTAGCGCACCCGGCCATACTCGTTGTGCTCCAGGCCGGTCGCCACATACTCACCGCCCGCCTCGCCCGGAATCGGCATCGGGTTCACCCCGGTCGGGCTCTCCAGATTGTACCGCTTGTAGCGGCCGTTATCCTCGAAATGATAGAAGCCCTGCCCATTGCCATCGCCGTTCGCCGAGACACTGGAGAGAGTCTGGCGATTGATGATCTCCAGCGTGGCCAGGTCGGGGCGAGGGATTGCCTCCGAGCGCGTCCCCAGGCTCGTGTCCGACATGAAGAAGACCGGCACCTGATACTTCTCGGCCAGGTTGAAGGCGTTGACCGTCTGGTAGAACGAGTCCTCGACCGACGTGCAGGCGATCACGATGCGCGGCACCTCGCCGTGACCGCCGAGCGCCGTGTGATAGAGGTCCCCCTGCTCGTGGCGCGTCGGCATCCCCGTGGACGGCCCCGCCCGCTGCACATCGACCAGCACCAGCGGAATCTCCGCCATCACCGCCAGCCCGAGCAACTCCGTCATCAGGCTGATGCCCGGACCGGAGGTCGGCGTCATCGACTTGACGCCCGAGTAGCCCGCGCCGACGACCATCGCCATCGCCGCCAGCTCATCCTCGGCCTGGACCACCACGCCGCCCACCTTCGGCAACTCCGAGGCCAGCCATTCGAGCACGTCCGACGCCGGGGTAATCGGGTAACCGAAGACGTGGCGACACCCGGCCGCCAGCGTCCCCAGCCCCACCGCCTGCGATCCCGTCACCACGATCACATCGGGCTTCTCCTCGCCCGTGCGCGCCAGCTGGTAGTTCTCGTAGCCGGGGACGTGCGACTTCACATACTCGATGCCCGCTTCGAGCGCCGCGATGTTCTTCGCAACGATCTCCTCGCCCTTCCGCCCGAACCGTTCCTGCAAGAGCGCCTGCCCATACTCGATCGGCAAGCCGAACAGCGCGCCGACCGCGCCCACCGCCACGACATTCTTGCCGAGCGCGAACTTCAGTTGCGTCTTGGCGATGTCGGTCAGCGGCAGGGGCACCGTGCGGAAGGGGTTATCGGCGGGCGGGGTGAACTCGGCGGAGTCGTAGATCAGCAGACCATCCGGCTTGAGGACCTGGATACCACTCTGGTACGCCTCCTCGTTGAAGGCGAGCAGGATATCAAGTTCGTCCCCCTGCGAGTGGAGCGGCCCGTTGGCGAGCCGGATCTGGTACTCGTAGAGGCCACCCTTGATCTCCGCCGGTGGGACGCGATGGGTGAGGACGTAGTAGCCCGCCCGCGCCGCCACCTGGACGGCGAGGTCGCCGGTGCTCTGCACGCCTTCGCCCGCCTCGCCACCGATACGGATCACGAAGTCGTTCTTGTGTGCCATGACCCTTTCTTCCCGTCTGTTGCGCGCTGCGAACCCGATCCCTTCGCGCCCGGCCACCCCGCACAGCGACGAGCGATTCGCTCGGCATCGCCACGAATAGGTGCCTGGGTTTCGAGCGCGTGGCCATCGGCGCGCAGCCGCAGATGCCAGTAGCGCGAACGGATCAATCATATCACGGAATGTGCGCAAATGGGGCCTGAACCGCCCCCAAAGGACACAATTTCTGACCACGCCCCGGCCACCGGCGCAGGCAGATCGATCTCGTACAACTTGGGACACCGCCAGTCGGCACACGAGTTGCATCCAGGCGACAGGCGCGTTATCCTTCCGCCTTACCGGCACGGACGGCGAGGGGAAAGGGTGCCGGTGTTCCAGGTAGCACCAAGGTACCCAGGAGACGAACCGCGCAGGGCGCGGGCAGACCAGTGCGGCGACGGTTCTCCCGTCGGTGTGTCGGTCTTGCTCGGCTGTTGCGCGTTGTGGCAGTGAATGACCGAGGGCAGACGCATGGCCGACGACGATCAGCAGCTGAGCGTGGCGGTCTACGCGGGCAGTTTCGACCCGCTCCACCTGGGGCACGTCGATGTCGTGCGTCGCGCCGCGCGCCTCTTCGATCAGCTCATCTTCGCTATCTTCACCGGGACCGGCTTCAAGAGCCCCCTCTTCAGCGGCCCCGAGCGGGAAGAACTGGCGCGTTCCGCCTTCAGCGACATCCCGAACGTCGTCGTTGACAGCTATCGCGAGCTGACCGTAGACTACGCGGCACGCGCCGGGGCGGTCGCGATCGTTAAAGGTGTACGGACAGTTGCCGACTTCGAGTATGAGTTGCAGCAGGCGCACATGAATGGTGCGCTCGCGCCCAACATCGAGTCGGTCTTCTTCATGACGAGTCCTCAGTTCGTCTTCTTCAGCTCCAGCCTGATCAAGCAGGTGGCGCTGGCTGGCGGCGATGTAAGTGCGATGGTGCCTGCGAACGTCGATCAGGCGCTGCGCGCACGGCGTGAAATGCGGGTGTGAGCCATGGTCACAACGTACGGTCAGGGGGCAGGATCTGGAGTTCGGGGTATGAGTGCTAGGGAGGGCGGCGGCATGGATATTAACTACCTCGTCGACCGGCTGGAGGCGCTGGTCAATTCGAGTCGCCGCGTCCCGCTCAGTTCTCGCGTGATGATGGAGGAAGAGGAACTGCTGGCGCTGGTGGAGCAGCTGCGCCAGACGGTCCCGGCCGAGATCAAGCAGGCCAAGCGCCTCCTCCAGGATCGCGACCGGATCATCGAATCGGCCCAGACCGAGGCCGATAAGATCGTCTCGATGGCCCGCGAGCGCGCCGAGTACATGATCAACGACAACAACGTCTACTACCTCGCCAAGGAGCGCGGCGAACAGGTGCTGACCGACGCCCAGCGCGACGCCTCCACCACCCGCCAGGAGATCGAGGACTACGCGGTGGCGGTGCTGGGTAACCTCTCCCGGCAGCTCCAGGCGCAGCTGCACCAGGTCGAGAACGGCCTCTCCGAACTGCAGCCCCCAAGACTGGGCCGCGTCTCCTAGCCGGTTGCAGTCGCAGCCCGGCGCGACTATACTAGACCCTCTGTGCGACGGCCCAGCTCGCTGGGCTGTCTGTCTGTTTGCGAGCGTCGGGGGAATCGCCCCACGCCCGCTGCCCGGAACGGTTTGACTGACGATGAGCGGGATCCTACCCAACGAACCGAATGACACCAGGGTCCACGTCGCGCAACTGCTGCAAGAGCAGGTCGGCGCGGTGCGGCAGCGCCCCATCTCGCTCGACGAGCTGTCGCTCGACGAGGGCCTGGTGGCGCGCGACATCACCGGGTCCGCGCGGCTGACGCGCATCCCCACCGGCATCCTGGCGAAGGGGAACCTCTCCGCCACCGTCGAGCAGGAGTGCATCCGCTGCCTCGAACCCTTCGAGCAGCCGGTCGAGGCCGAGTTCGCGGACGAGTATCGGCCGACCATCGACATCACGACCGGTGCCGAGCTGACACCGAACCCGGAAGAGACCGACGACGACTACTTCAACATCAGCGATCTCCACCTGATCGACCTGCGCGAGTCGCTCCGCCAGGCGCTCGTGCTGGAATTGCCGATGGCCCCGCTCTGCCGCGAGGACTGCCCCGGACTCCCCGAGGCGGCCGGGCTGAGCAGCGAGGGGGACGATCGCCTGGCGGTCTTGAGCCGCTTGCTGGTCAATGGCGACGGCGACGCGCACGAATAGCGCCGCGCCACGAGCATAGAGGAATCAGTGGGGCCAACTCGGTCGCGCCGAGATGGCCGAGAGGGCACGAATACGGGGAGGGCCAACAGCCATGGGAGCAGTACCCAAGCAACGAGTGACCCGGGCCAAGCAGGGCATGCGGCGCCAGCACCTCAAGGTGACGCCGCCCCAACTGACCACCTGCACGCGCTGCCGCGAACTGCACGTCTGCCACGAAGTCTGCCCGCACTGCGGCTACTACAACGGGCACCAGGTCTTCGAAATCGAAGACAAGTCGCAGCGCAAGGGCCGCGCCACGCAGTAGCCCTTCCTCGAACCGAACCCAACGACGAGGCCACCGTTGCGGTGGCCTCGTCGTGTTGCCCACGCCACCCCACGATCACCCATTCCTTCCAGCCCGCGCAGGCGGGCTTCGCGGTGCCCGCAGGCACCCTCAGCCCAGGGCTTCAGCCCTTGGGGCTCCTCACACGAAGCAACCACTTCGCAGGCTGCCCTAGACCTTGGGGCCTCTCCCACACACCTCGGGCTACCCACACCCGTCATCCACCACCGAGCTGGATTGATCCGGCGCACCACCCACTGCGGTGGGTACCCGGAGCCCGGAGACTTCAGCTCCGGGCGGACGCGCACAGGTACCCGACTTCAAAGCAAGGAGCCGACCAGCGTTGTCTGCCGGTCGGCCCTTTCCATGTGGTTGATGCTTGGTGATCGATGTTTGCTGCCCCCATCACGGGCCCATCGCGGGCCCTAGACCGGATACCCCTTCAACCCCTGGAGCCCCTTGATCAGCGACACCTCGCCGCAGTGAGCCCCGGCATTCCACAGCAGCAAGCTCATCAGCGAACCCACCGTCTGCTGACCGAGGCCGATGCCACTCAGGTCAAGCCCACGGTCAAGGTCAGCAGCCGAAAGCCCGGCCAGATACGCATCGGTGTTGGCATAGACCGCCTGCGCATATTCGCGCGCCGCCGCCAGATCCACCTGCACGCGCCCGGCCCATTCATTCCAGGGTGGCCCCATCGGTGCCGGTTCGCTCGTGCCAAGTTTCCCCGCCCAGGCGGTCATCTCCAGGGGCGGTTCCCCCTTCACCAGCCCGCTGAGAATACGATCCTCCGAATTGACAACGTGTACATACACCGCGCCGATCGGCATCGCCGTGCCGCCCGGCTGCAACTGCCCTACCTCGGGGCTCACATCGGCAACCGTACCTTCGAGGAAATGGTGGAACGCCTGGAACTGCTGGCGCAAGAGATCGACTGCATCCATCGGTGACTCCCTTCCGCAACGCGAACGAACTTCCACGACGACATCACCGGGATCGCTCTATCCACAGTCTAGCAGCCGATTGTTCAAGAATCTATCGGCCCGCCGCCAGACCGCGCACATCCTCAGATGCCCGACTCCGCCGGGGCGGGCAGCAGGCCAAGCTGCCCCAGCAGCGTCGCCATGTCCTGGTAGTTGGTCAGCGAGGCCACCTTGCCGTCCCGCACCCGCCAGACCTCGCAGACCGGCCACGCCGCGCTCCGCCCGGTCGGCGGGATCGCCCCGGCGGGCGTCAGCAACGGCCCGGTGTGGGTGCCGCGCGCGATGAACTCGCTGACCACACCATCGTCGCTGAGCGTCTGCCGCGTGATGTCGAGGGTGATATCGGGGAAGGCCGACTTGAAGCCCTGCATGAACTGCATGAAGCCGTCGTAACCGCGGAACGTCTGCCCGGCCGGGGTGAAGACGATCTCGACGTCCTCATTGGCCAGCGCGAGCACCCCGGCGAAATCGTCGTTGCTGAACCGGCTGTATACCGTGCGGGCGAGGTCGGCGTTCTGCTGCGTGGACATCGTGTTACCCCCTTCTGGTACTCCTTCGTGCGACCACTGTCGCTGCGATGCCACCAGTCTAGGGACCACCAACCCCGCGCACATTGGTAGAAATGCTTAAGTTTTCACCCATCTGCGACGTAGATTCCGTCGCGCAGCCACGCGTTAGACACAGACCCCTAGCCTTCCCGCTGCCCCAACCCCTGCTCCACCGCCCACACGGCGATCTGCGCCCGCGAAGCAAACCCCAGCTTACCCAGGATATTGCCGATGTGCGCGCCTACCGTCCGCTCGCTCAGCGACAGCTCCGCCGCAATGTCGCGGTTCGACCTCCCCCCCGCCAGCAACGCCGCCACCTCCCGCTCCCGCGCCGTCAGCCCACCGTAGCGCTCCTTCGCCGCCCGCAACGCGGTCGGTTCAGGCCGCTGCGGCAACTGCGCCAACGCCCGTCCCCGGAAGTTCGCCCGCAGCGCCGGATCGCCAACCCCCTCGGCCAACGCTTCGATCAGCGCCCGCGCCTCGCCGAACGCCAGTTCAGCCTCCTCGCGCCGCCCTTGCGACTGCTCCAGCTGCCCCGCACACACCAGCAGCCGCCAGTGCAGCGCCGGCACCCCAAACGAGCGCGCCGCGCCGATCGCCCCGGCGATCACCTCGCGCGCCAACCCCGGCTGCCCCGCCGCAACCAGCCCCCGCGCACGCAAATACCAGGGATAGAGGATCACCACCCCCGGCCCGCCATTCGGCGCACTGGCGATCAGTCGGTCAACAATCGCCAGCGCCGCCGGGGCATCACCCTCCGCCAGCGCCAATTCGGCCCGCGCATGCCACGCAATCCGCTGCCCGATCGACTGCATCGGCGTCTCGGGCGTAAGCGCCGTGGCGAGAACCGACCGCGCCTGCGCCAGATCCCCCTGCGCGATGCAGATCAAGCCCAGAAACCCGCCGCAGATATTGACCAGGAACCGGGAGCCGATCTCGGCGGTCAACTGCCAGCCCCGCTCGGCATGTTGCCGCGCCCGCGCGAGGTCGAGCAGATCGTAGTGCGTCATCGCGAGCGCATTGCTCACCGAGGCGGTCCAGACGCGATGCCCCAGCTCGCTCGCGATGGCGAGGCTGGCCTGCCCCGCCGCCAACGCCTCGTCGAACCGGCCGCGCGGCCCGAGCGTGAAGCACCGATAGAGCAGCGCCGTCGCCTCCCCCGCGCGCCAGCCGATCTGCCGCGCAATCGCAATCGCCTCGTCCCCCATGCGGAACAGGGCGTCCGCGTCATTCGGCTGCCATACGACCGTCAAGAAGCGATAATCTGGACCGAGAATCGACAAAGAGGCGAGCGCCGAACTGAGCCCCTGGCGCAGGTCCAGCCGACGGCACAGCGCAACAGCCTCGCCATACGCCTTCGCCCCGACAACCTGATCGCTCCCCATGTAGGCGGTAATCCCGAGCAGATCGAGGCTCATCGCCTCGCCCTGACCATCGCCGGACGCTCGGAAGAGCGCCAGCGCCTCCTCATGGCACGCCCTCGCCTCGTCCGAACGCTCCGAGTGCAGGTACCAGTTACCCACCCGGTTCAGCGTCGCCCCCAACAACGCCGCATCGCCCGTCACGCGCGCCAGCGCAATCGCCCGGTCGAAGTACTCGCCCGCGCGGGCATAGTCTCGCTCCGTCCAGAGCCAGCCCAGGTCGAGCAACGACTGACACTCGCCCGCCGGATCGCCATCGGCGCGGGTGATCGCCAGGGCACGCTCATAGTCCTCCCGCGCAGCGCCAAAGTCGCCGAGCAGCGCATGCGCCTGCCCCCGCCCCCGGCACACGGCCAGCGCTGGCGGCACACCGAGCCGCTCGGCCGCCTCTACCGCTCGCGAGAACTCCTGGATCGCCGTCCGTGGCGCGTTCAGTGCCCAGGCCCGCTCCGCCGCGCGCGGCGCATACTCCCGCACCTCCTCCCAGCACCCCGCCGCGTGATAGTGCCGCACCAGATCGGGCAGCTGCAGCTCAAGCGCATCACGGTGCTCCGCCGCGATGTTCTCGGCAAGCGCGCGATGCAACGCCTGTCGCTCTCGCCCGAGCAAACTGGCATAGGCCGCGTGACGGGTCAGCGCATGTCGGAAGACAAACCGGTCGGGCGACTCCTCAACCACCAATTGGGCACCAATCAACTCCCGCAACAGCCGCAGCAACGTCCGTTCGTCGTGCCCCGCCCGCCTGGCCAGCACGTCGAAGTCGAACTGCCGCCCCGCGACCGCCGCCAACGCCAGCAACTCCCGCGCCGCCGGACTCAACGCCGCCAGCCGCCGCTGCACCGCGTGCAGGGCCGTGCGCGGCAGGCGCAACTCCCCCACCGGCTTCCGGTCCCACCGCCCATTCGCGAAGAAGATATCGCCCGACGCCAGCAGCGATTTCAGCACTTCCTCGATGAAAAACGGATTCCCCTCGGTCAGCGTGTGCAGCAGTTGCAGGAAGTCGGCGCGCGGCGGTCGGGACAGATCGAAGATCGCGCGCAGCATCCCCTCGACCCCGAGCAAATCGAGCGGCGCGAGCTGCACAACGTGACCGAGCCGATCCCGCGCAAGCGCGGCGAGGCACGCGGCGAGCGAACCCGCCACTTCGTCATCGCGATAGGTCAGCACGAGGAGGATCGGCAACGTCGGCAGCCGCCGGGCGAACCGCGCGATCCATTCCAGCGTGAGATCGTCGGCCCAGTGCAGATCTTCAACGACGATCAGGAGCGGCCCCTTGCTGGCGAGGCGAGCGAAGAACTGGCTCAGCGTCTCGAACAGCCGGTGCTTCTCCTGCTCCGGTTCGAGCGCCGCGCTCGGCAGCAGTCCGGGCAGTCGCTGCGCCAGTTCCGGCAACAGCTTCACGATCTCCGGCGCACTCGCGCCCAGTTCGACCCCGACTACCTCCGGTGGGCGTCCCGCAAAGTGCGCACGCAGCAGGTCCACCACCGGACCATACGGCAGTGCCCCGTCCGCCTCAAACGAGCGCCCCTGCACAGCCAGCGGCACCGTCCCCCGGTGCGTGAAGCTCAGCACTTCACCGACCAACCGGGACTTGCCGACCCCCGCCTCACCCGCCAAGAGCACAGTTGTGCCCTGCCCGCCCCACGCAGCATTCGCGAGGGCAAGCAGGGCATCCCGTTCAGCCACACGGCCGATCAGCGCGGGACAGGTCAGCGCAGCGGTAGGCGGAACCACCACCGTGATACCCTCCGCCAGGGTGCGGCCAGCGCGGCCAGCCCACGACAGCACAGGATGGCACGCTCGCCACCTACCACCGCACCAGCCCCCAGCCGGATTGATCCGGCGCACCACCCACTGCGGTGGGTACCCGGAGCCCGGACACATCATCTCCGGGCGGGCAGCGGGACACTACCCGCCCTACCCTCACCACCCGCGCTCCCCGTCTCCCCACCCTCTCCCTTCAGGGGGAGGGTCGCGCCGCAGCGCGGGGAGGGGTCTCCTACCGCCGCGCCGGGGCCGACGTCACCGTCTTCGCGGCCGGATCGAAGTAGAGGCGCGGCTCCGCATTCGGGTCGCGCCCGAAGAACACCAACTCCCACACCGGGGCACCATCCGCACCCTGCTGGCTGTGCAGGTCGTCGTGCGGCACATCGCCAAAGGTGACGAACTCCCCCGGGCTGAGCGTCTTCTTGTAGAGCAGTTCCACCTCGGCATGACCAGGCTGGCTGATGTCATCCGTGCGCCGCCAGGCGAGATAATGGTCGCGCCCGTGTACCACGCAGACCACGCCCCAACTATTGTGGTTGTGAACCGGCGTCTCCACTTCGTGCGGGAAGCGCGCGAACATCAGCGTCAGGGTGCCGTCCGGCTCCTTGTGCAGCTGGCTCCCCCGAATATCCATCCCGTGCGTCCCGCCCCCCTCGGTCGGCAACCCCATCCGGGACCGCACCTCCGGGTCCGCCGACAAACGGCGCAGACACGCACCGAGCGCATCGCGCCCCTCCGCCCCCGGATCACCGCCGCCCGCAGGCACAATGCGCCGCGCATCAGCGATGAACTCCGCAACGCCATAAGGAGTAGCTGCCGTACTCATGGGCACCTCCGGTCTGGGTCAACGTTCCAGGCGAGATTCCGAGTACGGTTTGAAAGTTCGAAGGTTCGAAAGTTCACCACCCCAACCTTCGAACCTTCCAACCTTCGAACCGTCCCTCCGAACCTTGAACCGTCTCGCCCCCGTCAGTATTCCCGCCCCTCCAGCACCGCGATGAAATCGCGCAACGCCGCCGTGGTCGCCACGCGGCCATCGAGGCGATCGAGGATCGCCCGCGCCTCGTGATGGTAGCGATCGACCCAGTGCTGGCAGTAGTCCTGCGCCTCGTAGCGATCGAGCAGCGCGATGATCGCCGCCACCCCCGCCTCGTCGGGCGGCTCGGCATAGAGCCGCCGCAGCTCTTCCCGGTCGGCGGCCGAAGCGCGCTCGTCCAGCGCGATCACCGGCAGCGACTGCTTGCGCCGCCGCAAATCGTCGGCCATCGGCTTCCCCGTGACCGACTGCGGTGCCCAGATGCCGAGAATGTCGTCCCGAATCTGGAACGCCAGCCCGGTCGCCAGCCCGAACGCCCCGAAGAGATCGATCGCCGCCGCATCGGCACCGGCCAGCGTCGCCCCCGCCCTGGCCGCGAAATCGATGATCGTCGCGGTCTTGCCGCCGATCATCGCGAGGTAACGCTCCTCGCCGCCGCCCCACTGCCCCTCATGGCTCAGATCGAGATGCTGCCCCTCCACGATCCGCAGCGCCGTCCGGTCAAACTCGCGCGCAATCGCCATCACGCGGTCGGCGGGCACATTCGCGGGCGCATCGCCGAGCGCATACAACGCCTCGTGCGCCAGCGCAAAGAGCGCATCCCCCACATTGATCGCCGCAGGCAAGCCCCAGTGATACCAGACCGTCTCCCGGTGGCGGCGGTGGCTGCTCTGGTCCTGAATATCGTCGTGGACCAGCGTGAAGTTGTGCAGCAGCTCGATCGCCGCAGCGGCGGGCGCAGCCGCCTCGGCCGTACCGCCGCACGCCTCCGCGCACCGCACCACCAGCAACGGCCGGAGCTTCTTCCCCGCATCAGCTCGCGCCGGGTTCAGATCGAGATCGGCCCAGCCGAGATGGTAGCGCGCCATCCCGTAGAACTGCGCCAGATCACTCGCCCCCGGCCCCTCGGCAGGGAACGCCTCGAATGCCCGGCGCATCGCCGCCTCGACCGGGGCCAACGCCTGCGCGGTGCTCGTCCGCAGGTCCGCCGCTTCGCTCGCCATCGTCTCCCACTTCGCTTACCGTCAAGACTCTACGGCAGCCTGGACAGCCACAATCCCGCCTCGTATGATAGCGCGAAACCGCAGCAGGCCGCTATGGGCCATTGGGAATGGCCCGATCGGCCCGGCGTTTACAAAGATGCAAGGCGCAAAAACCACCTGCGGCGATGCAACTGGCGGCGCAAGCCTTGCGTATATGGTGTAACAGGCATGGCACAGCGGTGTGCATGCCAGAAAAATCTCAGACTCGACGCAATCGCCGCGAGCTACTGAGTTAGGAGCGTGGGAGCATGTTCTTCGATATACGGTATCTCCTCTTTGTCATGTTACCCGCGATGCTGCTGATGGGCTTCGCCCAGCTGCGCTTGCGGAGCGCCTTCGCGAAGTACCGCGAAATCCCCAACGGGCGCGGGATCACCGGCGCGCAGGCGGCGGCGATGGTGATGCGCTCGGCCGGCATCGACGACGTCGGCATCGAGCCGATCCAGGGTGAACTGACCGACCACTTCGACCCGCGCGACAAGATGCTGCGCCTCTCCCAGCCGATCTACAACGGCCGCTCGATCGCCGCACTGGCGGTCGCGGCCCACGAAGCTGGTCACGCCGTGCAGCAGCACGTCGGCTACGCCCCGATGACCCTGCGCTCAAGCCTCGTGCCGGTCGCAAACATCGGCTCCAGCTTCGGCCCGCTGATCATCTTCGGCGGCCTGATCACGCAAATCTCCGGGTTGGCCTGGGCAGGCGTCATCCTCTTCGGCGCGGCGACCCTCTTCGCAGCGGTCACCCTCCCCGTCGAGTACAACGCCAGCGCCCGCGCGCGACAACTGCTCGAAGACAACGGCGTCGTCACCCGCGCCGAATACGGCGACGTGCGCAACATGCTGAACGCCGCCGCCCTCACCTACGTGGCCAGCTTCGCCGGAGCCCTCCTAAATCTCCTCTACTACATCATGCTCGTCTCCGGCAACTCCCGCCGCCGCGATTAACCCCGCCCAACCCAGCAACCCCAGCGCCCCGGAGAATATTCTCCGGGGCGCATTCCGCCTATCGCGTGGTCACTGCCAACTGGTTCGCCCACGAGCACGCCGCCGGGGTTCGGCCTCGCCCGGCCTGGTGACACTCCCCTCTGGCGCGCACTGCGATGCTGCCGCCTCGCCGAGCGCGAGCGACTGCACGAACGTCGCGCCCCCCGGAGACGCCAGGTGCGGCGCAAGCAGGGCCGCGAGGCGCTGCTCGCTCGCCGAGCCGATGGGGCGGATCCGCGCCTCCCAGGCCCCAACCGTATGCGGCATCACGTCGATCCGTTCGGCGAAGTCCTGCTGGCTCAGCCCCAGCCGCCTGCGCAGCCAGCGCAACGTCTCGCGCGGGTATTGCCGCAGCAACTCGTCAGGGGTCATCGTCCCTCCCTCACGCGCGTAATGCGGCCCTTAACGTGCGATCCACGGACCGTTCTTGCGTGTGGCGGCTCAGCGCGCTCCGGTCGCCACCGCGTGCCGGGCGTACCCGTCGACGCCCGGCACAGCATAGGCACCCAAACTCACAAAAATCTCACAACGATCCGGGCCACCCCTCCCACCTGCGCCATCTCCTCGCGCCCCCCACCCTCCGCCGCACCAGCTACCCACCTGCGGGTGGCGCTCACCGCCCCAAGCGGCGGAAAGAGACCAATCCTCGCATCCGGCCCCCCCCGCTTTCCCTCCCATCACAGATCAGCGCCCGCCCTCTCTCGACGGTTGAGAGCGGGGTGCCGCCCGCAGGCGGCGGAGTGTGGGCTCCCTCTCCTCTACCCCACTACCCGACTCACTCAGCACTCAGCACTCAGCACTCCCCCAATACGCTATACTTCGCGAGTTGCGCGCCGAGCCCGGTTCATCTCCCTCCGTGGCAGCTGGCGTACGGAGAGCGGATCGGAGGTGGCGTGGCAACGGCAAACAAGGGCGTCCAGGAACGCGGCGGCGCGTGGCGCATACTGCGGCATCGCGACTACCGCCTCCTCTGGTTCGGCCAACTCGTCTCCTCGGGCGGCAGCCAGATGCAGGTCGTCGCGACCGCCTGGCTCGTCTACGAACTCACCGGCTCCGCTGTCCAGCTCGGCCTCCTCGGCCTCCTCCGCGCGATCCCCGTCATGGCCCTCTCGATGGTCGGCGGCACCTTCGCCGACACCCTCGACCGCCGCAAAGTCCTCCTCGTCACCCAGTCCATCCTGATGTCGCTCGCGGCGATCCTGGCGATCACCACCTGGACCGGCGTCATCTCCATGCCCCTGATCTACACCATCACCGTGCTCGCGGGCGCGACAAACTCCTTCGACAACCCCGCACGCTCGGCCCTCATCCCCAACCTCGTCCCGCGCGAAGAGTTGGCCGGAGCCCTCACCCTCAACGTCACCACCTTCCAACTCGCGCAGATCGTCGGCCCCACCGTCGGCGGCTTCATCGTCGCCGCCGCCGGGGCGCAGGGGGCCTACGCCATCGACGCCATCTCCTTCGCCGCCGTCCTCGCCGCCCTCCTGCTGATGCGCACCACGCTCTCGATTCCCGCCGAAGCGCGCCCGGCCCATCAACGCGGCATCGGCGCGCTGCTGGAAGGCTTCATCTTCGTGCGCCGCAACTCCCTGATCTTCTCCGTGATGATGCTCGACTTCCTCGCCACC
The DNA here is from genome assembly GCA_046328475.1 of Chloroflexia bacterium. Lineage (GTDB taxonomy): Bacteria > Chloroflexota > Chloroflexia > Thermomicrobiales > CADCWN01 > CADCWN01. The sequence continues at coordinate 51,291 of JAXLWN010000041.1, forward strand.
CTCTTCGGCACCGTCCAATCCCTGCTGCCCGTCTACGCCAAGGACGTTCTCCACGTCGATGCCTCCGGGCTCGGCCTGCTCTACGCCGCAACCTCGGCCGGCGCGATGGGGGCCGCGCTGGTCCTGAGCGCACGCGGGCGCATCCAGTCGCAGGGCCTGACCCTGCTCGTCGCGGTGGCGCTCTTCGGCCTCAGCCTCGTCGGCTTCGGCCTCTCCAACATCTTCTGGCTCTCCCTGCTCTTCCTCGCCGGGGAAGGCGCGGCCGACACCGTCAGCATGGTCCTGCGCGGTGCCATCCTGCAACTCGCCACCCCCGACGAACTGCGCGGGCGCACCACCGCCGTCCACATGACCTTCGCCATGGGCGGCCCCCAACTCGGGCAACTGCGCGGCGGCCTCCTCGCCGGCTGGATCGGCCCGGCCGGAGCCGTCGTCAGCGGCGGCCTCGCCGTCATCGCCATCGTCGCCGGCATGGCCGCCCTCGTCCCCAAAATCCGCCTGTATCGCCTCTGACGAGGGAGGGTTCAAAGGTTAAAAAGTTCGAAGGTTCGAAAGTTCAGGTGCCCAACCTTCGAACCTTCGAACCTTCGAACCGTCCCCTCGTTACTCGTTACTCGTTACTCGTTACTCCTCCCCCACCGCCCTGCGAATCGCACTCGCCAAGTCCGCTGCCGCCGTCCCGGTGTGGTGAATGACCGTGCTGAACGCGGTGCGGCTGAGCGAAACCGCCGTCACCTCGCCGCGCGCGAACACCGACGCATTGCGCGGTGCCCCGGCCAGCAGCCCCGACTCACCGAAGAACGCCCCAGCCTGGAGCTGGGCCAGCGACTGCGGCGCACCGCCCGTCACACGGCTCACCTCGCACTCCCCAGCCAGGATGACGTAGTACCGGTCGGCGATCTCCCCCTGCCGCACAATCGCCGCGCCATCGGGATAGACCCGCGCCTCCATCGCCCCCTGCAACGGCAGGAGGCTATCGGGCATCAGCCGGTAGATCGCCTCGCCGCCACTCGCCGCCGGGAAGCCCGGGCGCACCCGCCCAACCGTCCCGCCATCCTCAACCTGCTCAGCAGCCCCGCCAATGCTCACCAGCGGCAGGCTATCATCCCCCACCAGCAGCGCGGCGACCGGCCCGACCGCCCCCAGCCCGCCCGCAATCGGCGCATCGGAAGCAACCGCGACATAGATCTCATCCCCATCGCGGCGGTAAGGAACCCGCGCCAGCTGTGGCAGACCATCGCGGCCAACCGTCGCCACAATCAGATGCTGATGGCGATCGAGCAAAATGTGGCAGTACCAGGCCAGCGCGCGTTCCACCTTCACCGGTTCCTCCTTAGGAGTCGTGAGTCGTGAGTCGTGAGTCGTGAGTATCTCGCTCGTGGCTAGTGGCTCCACTGAAAGCACCGAGCCAAACCAAGAATCTCACGACTCACGACTCACGACTCACGACTATCAATACCCCGACAACGCCGCGCGCACCGCCCGCAGATCGGTCTGCATATCGAGGTGCGCGAAGAGTTGCGCGGCTTGCTGCAACATCTGCTGCGCCTGCGTCAGCATCGCCTGCCCATCGATCCCCGGCGCACCCGAGGCCGCCCAGGAACGCCACATCGTGGCGAAATCGACCAGCACCCGCCCCAGCTCGTGCTTCGCATCGACACCAAGGCAATAATCGTACGCCTGCCGGAAATGGCGGTCGGCCAGATTCCAATCCTGCCGCACCGTGGCGATCCGCCCCATGATCCGGTGCGTCACCCCCAGCAGCAGCAGATTCGCCACCTGCGTGGCGCGAATGAAGCCGATCTGCTCCTCGCGCGTCGCCCCCTCGATATCGCCCAGCGCCAGCCGCGCCTCGGCCAGCCGCATCTGCCCCTCGACCAGCGGCGCGGCGCTCCCCACCGCCTCGGCGAGGGCCACGCCACGCTCAAGATACGAGAGCCCCATCGCCCCCTGCCCCTGCGCCACCAGGATCGCGCCGTGCGTGATGCTCGCGGCGGCGATCACATCGCGCGCCCCGATCCGGTCCGCCTCGGCCAGCGCCGTCCGCAGATAAACGAGCGCCCGCTGCAGCTCACCCTGGCGATAGAGCAGTTCGCCCACCCGGTAGCCGATCGTCGCCACGCTCAGGCCATCGCCAATCTGCTGCGCCGCCGTCAGGCCATTGCGATAGTAGCGCTCGATCGGCGCCAGCTCACTGACCGACTCCTCCAGCAGCGGCAGCGGCGTGTTCCCCGCCTCGTCGCGCCGCTCGCGCATCCGCCGCAGCCGCGCCGCCTCCGACTCGTCCGTATTCAGCCGCAGCAGCGCGGTCAGGCTGACCAGATGCTCGAACGCCCGGTCCAGCTGCCCGCGCGACCAGTAGATCGAGCCGAGCTCATGATAGCTCTCCTGCATCCCGGCGGTGTCGCCCAACTCCTGCCGCAACCCGATCGCGCGCAGGTGATATTGCACCGCCTCGTCAACCCGCCCGGCCGCATACGACGTGAGACCCAGCACGTAATTCGCATCGGCCTGCGTCCGGCGCTCCCGCTCGCTCAGCATCACCGCGTTGGTCACCGCCAGCGCCGCGTTCGCAAGCGCCGTCGCGCGCTCATACTCACCGAGCCGCGCGTGGACGCGCGCCGCCGCCGCCTGGAGACCGGCCAGCTCCCTCGGCGCAGCCGTGGTGAGCAGCCCCATCCCCCGCTCGTACGACCCGAGTGCCTTGCGCCCCTCGCCGCGTGCCTCCCAGACCCGCCCCAGCTTGTACCAGATCCGCGCCTCGTCATCCGCCGCCAGATCGCGCAGCCGCTGCCCCGCCTCATAATTCTCCTGGGCGCGCGAGAAGTCGGCTGTTGCGAAGCGCGCATCGCCCAGCGCCTCGTACAGGCGCAGCGACAGCGCGCCATCGCGACCAAGATCCTGCGTCGTGGCCGCGCGCAGCTTGGTGACCGCCTCCTCGTACTGCGCGATCGCCGTCTTGTTGTCGAACAGCCGCCGCGCCTTGTCGCCCGAGCGGAGCAGATACTCGATCGCCTTGCGACGATTCCCGCTGCGATTGTAGTGATACGCCAGCTTCTCCAGGATATCATCGGCATTGCCGCCGCTCAGCCGCTCGATCGCCTCGCCCACCTCGCCATGCAGCGTCCGCCGGTCGGTCCCGAGAATCGTGGTGTACGCCACCTCCTGGATGATCGGCAGCTTAAAGGTGTACTCCTGCTCGGCGGCCAGCATATTCTCGATGATGAACTCGGCATCCTTCAGCCGCCCCAGGCTCTCACTGAGCGCGTCATCCATGTCGGTCAGCACCGAGAGTTGCCGGTACGTGAACGGGCTGCCGATCACCGCCGCCCGCTGGAGCACCGTGCGGTCGCGCTCACTCAGCCGGTCGATCCGCGCCATGATCATCTGCCGCAGCGTCGCCGGGATCAGCGCGATATCCGCCGTCAGCACCCACTGCCCACCCTGCTGGACCAACACCTCCCGGTCGCGCAGCGTCTTCGCCACCTCCTCCAGCAGGCGCGGATTATTGCCATACTTGGTGATGATGTTGTCGGCGATGCTATCCGGCAGCTGGGCACCGGTCAGCAGATTCCCCAGGAACTGGCGACTCTGCTCCGGCGTCAGCTCCGCCAGATTGATCTGCCGGTAGAACGAGCGGCCCGTCCAGCTGTGGGTCCACTCCGGCCGGTAGGTCATCAGCACCATCACCGGCAGATGCGGAATCGCGTCAACCAGCTCGTCGAGCGCCTCCACGCTGGCCGCGTCCGACCACTGCGTCTCCTCCAGCGCGATCACCAGCGGCCGGGCGCTCGTCAGATTCTGGTTCGGCCCCTCCGGGAAAAGCTTGCCCGTGACCAGCGCCCGCAGCATCTCCATCAGCAGCTTGCGCCGAACCTTCGCCTCCAGCCCGGCGATCGCGCTGCCGCTCACCTTCACGCCCATCACCTGCCCGGCCAGGGCCAGATATTCGGCGCGGGAGCGCTCGGCAACCTGCGGCAGCGCGGCGGAAATCGCCGCCGCGAGCTTCGCGCGATCCAGCGCATCCTCCGACACCAGCCCCAGCAACGAGCGGATGACCGAACCGAGCAGCGCATACGACGCGGTCGACTCGGCGGTCGATTCGAACGAGATGCAGCGCGCCACCACCCATTGCAGCCCCGCCGCCTCGTCCGATCGCCGGAACGCCGCGAGCAGTTGCGTCTTGCCGATCCCCTCTTCCCCGACAATCGCCAGCAGCCGCCCGTGCCCGCTGCGCACATCGTTCACAATCGCGCGCAACTGTGCCAGCTCGGCATCGCGCCCGATCAGGTAATCGGCCGACGACGATTCCTCGACCAGCTCGCCGACCCGCCGCTCGCGCACCACCTCGTACGCCTGCACCAACCCCTGCACGCCCTTGATCGGCATCGGATCGAGCGCGGTGAAGACGAACGACCGCCGCGCGCGGCTATAGGTCGACTCGCCCACCGTGATGCTGCCCACCTTCGAGGCATGTTCGAGCCGCGAGGCGAGATTGACCGGGTCCCCCATCACATCGAGGAAACTGTGCCCCATCCCGCCGACTTCGCCATAGGTCACCTCGCCGGTATTGATCCCCGTGCGCAATTGCAGGATGTCGCGGCGGCGCAGGCGCTCGATATTGAAACGCTCCAGACCGGCGCGCATCCCCAGCGCCGCCTTGATCGCCCGCTCCGGGTCGTCCTCGTGCGCCACCGGCGCGCCGAACGCCACCATCACGTTGTCGCCGCCATACTTCACGATCGTGCCGCCATACTTCACGATCTCGGGAATGACCGCCTCCCACACCTCATTCATCAGGTGGAAGACCTTCTCCGGACTCCGCAGCCGCTCCGAGAGCGCCGTGAAGCCCTTCATATCGGCGAAGAGAATCGTCGCCTCGCGCAGCTCGCCCGTGTTCGAGCTCCCGCCGAAGAACCATGTGTCGGAAGGGGACGACCCGCCCAGCCCCATGATCGTCAGCCCGCCGGTCGATTCCTGCTCCTGCAGCGGGGCGAAGATGAAGCGCAGCTGCGTGCTGCCGACCTCGATCAGATCGCCCGCCTGCAACTCGCGCGGCCCCAGCAATTGCTCGCCGTTCACCCGCACGCCATTGGTCGAGCCGCTATCCGACAGCAAATACTTCTGATCGATGCGCCGGATCAGCGCGTGCTTGCGCGACATCTGCGTATCTTCGGGGAAGGCCAGGTCATTCTTCGGCGTCGAATTATCCTTCAGGGGATCCTGTCGCCCGATGCGCGTCTCCGCGCTCAGGATGCGCCGCTCCTTGTTCGGCAACTCCAGCCATCCCGCCAGCGACGCCGTCAGGTTGACCGTCGTCGTGCCGTCCGCTTGCAGCACCATCGCGCCCACCCGCCCCGACGACGATGTGTGCGTCGGCACCTCGGGCAATTCGAGCGTGAACGTGGTGCGCCCCACCCGCACCCGGTCACCGGTGTGCAGCGTGAGCGGTTGCCGCGCGACGATCTGCTCCTCATTGACGAAGGTGCCATTCGTGCTCCCGAGATCGGTGAGCTGACACTCGCTGTTCCCGTTCGGCACAATCGTCGCGTGGTGCCGCGAGGCCTCGGTATCATCCGGCAAGGGCACGACGTTATCTTTGCTGCGCCCGACCGTGATGCGCTGATCGAGCGGGAGGACCTGGACCTTGCCCTCGGGATCAATCCAGCGCAGTTGCGCCCGCGCCCCAGGCGGCGTGCCGGCACTCTGGTTGGCCCAACCCTGGCTCATGATCGCCTCGCGCACTCGCTGGTGTACACTCCGAACAGGCCACACGTATCGCGCCTGCAACCACTCCGGGCGATCGCCCGGTTCTATCGCTCTATACGACGCAGACACGGAATGCAGTCACAATATGTGGAAAGTATGCGGCGGGAGGATCAGCAATGTCAACGGGCCTCGGTACGAACGCCACCGGCACCACCATCGTCATCGCGCCACTCGCAACACCCCTCGGCACCGCGCACCTCTACGGCACCGCGCGCGGCCTCTTCCTGGTCGAGATGCCGGATGAGATCCGCGACTTTGCCGGCCCCTGGCTGCGCCGCGAGGCACGCGGTGCCACCTTCATCGAGGATCCCACCGCCCTCCCCGAAGCACGCGCGCAACTGACCGCCTACTTCGCCGGCAAGCTGCGCGATTTCGACCTCGCCCTCGACTGGCGCGGCACCCCCTTCCAGCTCGCCGTCTGGAAAGCGGTCTGCGCCATCCCCTACGGCGAAACCAGCACCTACGGCGAGATCGCCATGTTCATCGGCCGCCCCGCCGCCTCGCGCGCCGTCGGTGCCGCCAACGGTGCCAACCCGCTCGCCCCCATCGTCCCCTGCCACCGCCTCATCGGCTCCGACGGCTCCCTGCGCGGCTACGGCGCGGGCCTCACCACCAAACAATGGCTCCTCGACCTCGAACGCAACAACCACTGAATGAAGTGGGAAGTGGGAAGTGAGAAAAGGTCTTCGTACAGCTATCGGCATCCTGGATGCCTTTGTCTCCGGGCAGGCCCTTCCCCACTTCCCACTTCATTCAGTGCTATAGTGCGCCCGGCATGTCCGACTGGGGTTCGGGATTGAGGCAGGGCAAAGATCATGGTGCAGATGCAGACGGAGGCCCTCACGACGCAGCCAGCGCGCGGCGAAACGCGCCCATCCCTCCTCCTCGCATTCGACATCGGCAACACCAACATCTTCTTCGGCGTCTATCGCGGCGCGGAACTGATCGGCACCTGGCGGCTGGAGACCGACCCCCAGCGCACCGCCGACGAATACGCCGCCACCCTGCTCACCCTGCTGCCGCAGCGCGGCATCGCCCTCAACGCCATCACCGGCATGGTCATCGGCAGCGGCGTGCCCCGCCTGCAAGAGACCTTCGGCGAAATCGCCCGCCGCTATTGCGCCTGCACCCCCCTCATCGTCAACGGCACCATGCGCAGCGGCATCCGCGTCAACATCGACAACCCACCGGAAGCGGGCGCGGACCGCATCTGCAACGCGGTCGCCGCGCGGGCGCTCTACGGCACCCCCGCCATCGTCGTCGACCTCGGCACCGCCACCAACTTCGACGTCGTCTCACCGGAAGGCGACTACATCGGCGGCGCGATCGCCCCCGGCATCGAGGTCGCCGCCGAAGCGATCTTCCGGCGCGGCGCACGCCTCTTCAACGTCGCCCTCACCGCCCCCGCGCAGGCCATCGGCCGCAACACCGTCGCCGCCCTGCAATCGGGCATCGTCCTCGGCTACGTCGGCCTGATCGAAGGACTCGTCGGCCGCCTCCAGGCCGAACTCGGCGGCAACGCGCGCGTCATCGCCACCGGCGGCCTCGCCGACCGCGTCGCCAGCCTGACCAACGCCATCCACGCCATAGACCACCACCTCACCCTCACCGGCCTGCGGCTGATCTACGAACTGAACCAGACGAGCTAGCCAGATCGGGCCGCTACAGACACGGTTTCGCCATCACCTATCGCATCGGATCGCTACCCTAACCCTCTCCCTCGCAAGCCGGGTACCCGCTTGCGGGTGGCGGTCGCGCCGCAGCGCTGGGAGGGGGAAGCGCCAGGCTGACCACCCAGCGCGGCAGCAGCACGAAGGCGGGCAGCTGGGCGGGGGGCACGAAGGCTGCTCGGCCGCGGGCGCGGTCCTGGGGCCGGGGTGACCAGCAGCGCCAGCAGGTGGCCGAGCGTATCCACGGCTTTGCGGCGCTTGGGTGCGGCTGCCACGCGCGCCGGGCATGCGGGCAGGTGCGCCCGAAGCTTCGGCGGCGAGTCTGCTGGTAGACGGCCACGGCGGCAGTGGGCATCATGCGCCAGGCACGATCCAGCGCGCGCAGGGGCGCCGCATCAGGGGGCTACGAAGTCATCGCTCACGTCGGGTACGGTTTCCCATCCTCAACGCGGATAGCAGCGCCTCCCCACAGTGCATAGCCAGATCGGGCCGCTACAACAGGTTTCGCCATAGATCGCTACACCCTCGGTCAACCACTCGCGCCACCCATAAACGAGACCACGAAGGTCCCGCGCTCAATCTTCCGCAATATCCATCGGAAAGAGACTATCGACCCGCAGCACCCGCGACCGCCGGTTCAGCATGTGCCTCATCGCCACGGCGGAAAACAAGCGGACGCTGGGGATCGCTCATGCGATAGGATCGCACCACGATCTCACCAAGCAGATCGACATCCCAAACGACAAGCGTACCAGCAGCAAAATAGTCAGCGCGCTTCCTCGCCATCGCCATTTCGGCATCGGGACCATAGTCGCTCTCGCTGCGAACCTCAGCAGCGAAAAGAGGTGCGCCATCATAGAACTTCATGCCCGGATTCGGGCCAACATACAGAGCCGCATCCGCGCTAAACGACTCACGATGCGGCAACGACACTCGAAAGCCTTTGTTATCGCTGACCGCACGACCAAAACCAGTACGCCGCGCATATTCGCGCAGCGCAACGAAAATCTCGTCTCCAGCATAGCCCGGATCGCCACCGGCCGGCATAATCGGCACTAGCTTCCCGTCAACAAGCTCAGCCTTGGCATTGTCGGGAACATTGTACAAGTCTTCAATTGTTGCCCGCGTACGGATCGTCATCGGACACCTCCAGTCCGGCTACACAATCGTAGTGTAGCACCCACTTCCACACAACGCCGCTGACGAATTACCGCGCTCCGTCGTGTATGATTCGAGCACTGCCCACAAGGCAGCGGATACAGTCGAAAAGGGCAACCCGTGGCCGCAAAACCACAATCCGCCACGAGCCCCTCCAAGCCGGATTCATCCGGCGCATCACGTAGCCCGGAGACTTCATCTCCGGGCGCACATCGGAACGGCAAACCGCCCCAATCAACAGCGCGGACGCCGAAGTATCACCCCATTCCCCACACGGAGGAACCATGGCCGATCCCGTGCGCGACCAGCACATCGTCCTGGGAGTCAGCGGCTCGATCGCCTGCTACAAAGCGGTCGATCTCGCCAGCCGCCTGGTCAAAGCCGGGGCGAAAGTCGACGTGATCATGACCGAAAGCGCGACCAAATTCGTCACCCCCCTCTGCTTCGGTTCGATCACCCACCGCCCGGTCGTGGACGACCTCTGGGACCGCCACTCCGAGCTGGCCATCGAACACGTCGGCCTCGCCAAGCGCGCCGCCGCTATCCTCGTCGCCCCGGCGACCGCCAACGTCATCGCCAAGCTCTCGCTCGGCTTCGCCGAGGACGCGCTGCAAACCACCGTGCTCGACACCCGCGCCCCCCTGATCATCGCCCCCGCGATGGAGCACGACATGTACAGCGCCCCGACCACGCAGGAGCACCTGGGGCGACTCCGGGCGCGCGGCGCGACGATCGTCGAACCCGAAGAAGGCCGCCTCGCCTCCGGCCTGCTGGGCCGCGGCCGACTGGCCGACCCCGAGGTCATCCTCGGCACCCTGCGCCAGGTGCTCGGGCAAAAAAGTGGCGACCTCGCCGGGCGGCACATCGTCGTCTCCGCCGGCGGCACCCAGGAACCGATCGATCCCGTGCGCATCATCACCAACCACTCCTCCGGCAAAATGGGCTACGCCATCGCCGAAGCCGCGCGCGACCGTGGGGCCACCGTGACCCTGATCACCGCCCCGACCGCCCTGCCCTACCCTTTCGGCGTCTCCACCGTGCCGGTCGGCTCAGTGCTGGAAATGTTTGACGCCGTGCAATCCACAATGCGCCAGGCCGACGTGCTGATCATGGCCGCCGCCGTCTCCGACTATCGCGTCGCCAACCCCGCCACCCACAAGATCAAGAAGCAAGGAGCAGCAGCACAGGGCATGACCATCGAACTCGTCGCCAACCCCGACATCCTGGCCGAGACCAACGGCGACTTCGTCAAAGTCGGCTTCGCCGCCGAGAGCGAAGACCTGCTCGCCAACGCCCGGGGCAAACTCGCCCGCAAGAACCTCGACCTCATCGCCGCCAACGACATCACCGGCGCAGGGAGCGGCTTCGGCAGCGACACCAACCGCGTCATCCTCATCGGCCGCGACGGCACCCCCGACGAGCTCCCTCTCCTCTCCAAGCGCGACGTCGCCGACCGCCTGCTCGACCGCATCACCACCATCCTCGCCACCCGCCAAACCGACCGCAGCGCATAACCGCACCCCCAATCACGCTCCGACTCGCCATTGCCTGTCCGCTCAAGACTCTCCCCCTCCTGCTCGGAGAGGGGTGCCGCCGCAGCGGCGGGGTGAGGGCCGCGACCACCCCACCCGCTTCCCTCAGGATCCCCTACCCTCTCCTCATCAGGGGAGGGTCGCTGCCGCAGCGGCGGGGAGGGGTCAACCTACGTGTGGCTAAGCGCTAGCCATCCCCTCACATTCCGGCCAGCACCCACCCCCTCTCCCAGACGGTGGGAGAGGCGGCACCGCCCGCAGGCGGCGGGCTGAGGGCTGCCCACTCTCCACTCTCCACCCTCTTCTCTCTTCTCTCCACTCTCCTCACCCCCGCCCCCACTGGCCCCAATCCCCCCCACCCTCTATCCTGCACCCATCAACCCGAGTCATACCCAGCACACCGGGAGGACAACCATGCGGATCGCGCTCGATGCGATGGGAGGGGACCACGCCCCGGCCGAGACAGTCGCCGGAGCCGTCGCGGCGGCGCGCGAATATGGCGTCGAAGTCGCCCTCGTCGGGCGCACCGCCGACATCGCAGCCGAACTCGCCAAACACACCACCACCGGCCTCACCCTGCCGATCGTCGAAGCCCCCGACATCATCGAGATGGACGAGCACCCCGCCAACGCCGCGCGCCGCAAGCCCAACTCCTCGATCAATATCGCCCTCCGCCAGGTGCGCGAAGGCCACGCCGCCGCCATGATCTCCGCCGGCAACAGCGGGGCCGTCATGGCCGCCGCCCTCTTCGTCCTCGGCCGTGTCCCCGGCATCGAGCGCCCCGCGATCGGCGCGGTGCTGCCGAGCGGCCAGGGCCGCGTCCTCCTGATCGACGCCGGGGCCAACACCGACCCCAAGCCGCAGCAGATGCTCCAGTTCGGCCAGATGGGCGCGATCTTCATGGAGCGCGTCCAGGGCGTGAAAAATCCGCGCGTCGGCCTCCTCGCCAACGGCGAAGAAGAGACCAAAGGCAACCAACTCGTGCAGGAGACCTACCCCCTCCTGAAAGCCAGCGGCCTCAACTTCATCGGCAACATCGAAGGCAAAGACATCCCCGCCGGCATCGCCGACGTCGTCGTCACCGACGGCTACACCGGCAACGTCGCTTTGAAACTGACCGAAGGCGTCGCCTCGTTCCTCCTCGGCACCATCCGCGCCGAACTCACCGCCAACCTCCTGAGCAAACTGCTCGCGGCGGGCGTGCGCCCCGCCTTCAACCGCGTCCGCGCCCGCCTCGACTACCGCGAAGTCGGCGGTGCCCCCCTGCTCGGCGTCGATGGCGTCACCGTCATCGCCCACGGCCGCTCCGACGCCCTCGCCATCCAGAACGCCATCCGCGCCTGCAAAGAAGCCGTCGACGGCGGTGCCCTGGAAGCCATCCGCTCCCTCCGCACCACCACCAAAACCGGCGGCATCGAATGACGAAGTGCCAGGTG
>JAXLWN010000042.1:0-60719 GCA_046328475.1 Chloroflexia bacterium
GGCCAGATGGGCACCAACGATCGCGAATTGGCGCAGGTGCAACTCGTCGCGCGACTGGCCCGGCGCGGCCTCGGCTTCCACCACGCCGGGTTGCTCCCGATCCTCAAGCAACTGGTCGAGCAACTCTTCACGCGCGGCCTGATGAGCGTCGTCTTCGCCACCGACACCCTCGCGCTCGGCGTCAACATGCCCGCCCGCTCCGTCGTGATCGGCCGCATGTCGAAGTGGGACGGCCAGCGCACCCGCCCGCTCATCCCCAATGAATTCCAGCAGATGGCCGGGCGCGCCGGGCGGCGCGGCATGGACGAGGAGGGGCACGTCATCGTCCCCTACTCCCCCTTCGTCACTTTCTCCGAGACGCTCACCATCGCCACCGGCCCGCTCCATCCCGTCCTCAGCGCCTTCAAGATCCGCTACAACACCGTCCTCAACCTCTGGGACCCCCCGCGCGGCGAGCGCGTGCGCCAGCTCCTCAGCCGGAGCCTCGCCCAGTTCCAGACCGCCCGCCGCATCCGCGACCTGGAGGACGAGGTGCTGGCCGCGCAAGAGCGCGCCCACGCCGTGCCGCGCGGCTGCCTGATCGGCCACGACAACGGCGACGATCTGCTCCACGAATACGGTCGACTGGGGAAGGCGATCGAGACCTCCCAGGCCAAGGAGCAAAACCTCCTCACCGAGATCAACACCGTGCGCGACTCCGCGCAGAGCACCCCCTGGCAGGTGCCGGGTCGCCAGGCCCTCCGCAACGCCTTCCGCACCCTCGTCCCCGGCTCACTCGTCCACCTCAGCGACCACGGCTGGGCCGCCTACGTCGCGCGCGGCAACCAGTCCCTCGTCGGCCTCTTCCTTCCCCTCGACCCCTTCGGCCACGCTGCTGAAGCCGCCCGTGTCAACGGCGACGGAGATCCACACTCAGCACTCAGCACTCAGCACTCAGCACTCCCCATGCCCGTCGTCGCCGTCCAGGAATACCGCCAGATCGACCACCTCACACCCCAGGGTGCCTGGATCGAACTCCCCGCCCCCCTCTTCGCCCTGACCCAGCCGCGCGCCGACATCACCCCACTCATCGGTGCCGATCAGGTCCAGCAACTCCGCGACGCCGCCGAAATCCTCGACCTCCCCGACCTCGACACCTGGGCCGCGCGCTACCGCGCCGATCGCGCCGCCACCCTCGCCGGCGAGACCGCCGCCTTGCAGGCCGCGCTCGCCGACGCCCGCGCGCAGACCGCCAGCCTCACCGCGCAGCGGCAGGCGCACGTCTGCCACACCTGCCCCGTCCGCAAGGAGCACCGCGTCAACCTGCGCGAAGCCGACCGCCTCGACCGCGAGCGCGCCGAACTCGACGATCGCCTGGCCGCCGAAATCCGCGCCGAGGAAGAGCGCGTCCGCACCCTCATTCGCGGCATCGCCAATGTCCTCCACCGCTTCGGCTACCTCCAGCGCGGCGAGCCGACCTCCAAGGCCGACACCCTGGCGGGCGTCTTCGACAACAACGGCCTGATCATCACCGAACTGCTCGACCGGGGCACCTTCGACGACCTCCGCCCCGCCGACGTCGCCGAAGTCTTCTCCTGGTTCGCCTTCGACCGCGATTTCCGGGGCACCAACCGCTACCAGCTCCCGAACCACCTGATCGAGCGCCGCGACTGGATCGACGGCATCGAGCGCGCCGTCCTCTCCTCCGAGCGCGCCAACGACCTCTTCATCTCCACCGGCTACAACGAAACCTTCTTCGGCGTCCTGCGCGCCTGGTGCGAAGGCGCACCCATGAGCCGCCTCACCGAAACCATCGAACTGAGCGAGGGCGACATCGTCCTCACCATCAACAAAACCATCGACCTGATGCGCCAGGTCCGCACCATGCTCACGCAGGTCATGCCCCACCACCCCCTGCGCGACACCCTCGCCGCCGCCGAACGCCTCGCCCTGCGCGACATCGTCGCCCAGTCCTACACCTTCGGCTTCCTCCCCCAATCCCCCGACACCAGCGACGCCGAAACCCTCAACCTCGCCGCCAACGACGAATCAATCATCGCCGACCCCACCGCCGACGCCGAATAACCACCCACCCCGCAGGCCGACCGCTTGCATTCGCCGGTAGGGGCGGGTCACCGACCCGCCCGCGTCGGGACGGCACCCGCACCGCCAATCACCACCCGGCCCCGGACACATCGAACCCCCGCTCACCATCGGCACAAACACCGAACAGTCCGCTTCCAACCAGACGCGCCCGCGCAACGATGATGCTACGGATCTGCCCATAACATTCGCCGCACCCACGCGTTGCTGCGACCGATCCACCACCTCTCTCCGAACGACGACCGATCCGCACGCCCGGAGAGTGGCGATGCACATGGCAACGCGTTGGCGATTCGTCATTGCCCCGGCCCTGTGCGGCGCTGTCCTGGCGGTCCTCTTCATGCTTGCGTCATGCGGGCAGCCCGATGCGCCAGCAGGCATCGCCAGCCAGGCAACCATGAGCGCACCACCCCCGGTTGCACAGGTCGTCAGCCCGACCATAGCACGGCCAACCAGGAACCCTTCCGAGCAAACAAAAGTCGCCCTCGAAGAGGGGGGACGAGCGGCGTTGGGACGCCTCCCTGGCAACCTGGCGCGCCGTGGGGCTGGCTCACGCCAATTCACCGCAACCCTCGATCGCCGTCCCACCGAAACACGGGCACCGCTCAGCGGCACCCCCGCTGGCTCTGGCGTACTCAATCCGATCCGTGATGGCCCGTTGGCACCATCGGGATACCTCTACCAGAACGTGTGGGAAATGGATCGCGGCGATCTGATCATCCGTGTGTTCGCCGGGGTGCGAACCCACGAGCGCTCGCAGGGAGTCCTCTTCGTTACAACCTTTCCAATCCAAGACCCTCCGCTTGCTGGTGAATTCCCCACGCCGAGCAAGGCGATCGCTGCGAATCATCGGTGCGATCGGACAGCAACCACCGTACAAGCCGAGAATGGCGAAATCTTCTTGTTCGACGTCGCCATCCTACGCTATGTCACGCCCGGACCCGCCGCCACACCCATACCACCAACCGCGCCGCGCCACCATTCCCTGGCACCATCTCGGACAATCGGTCAATTTACCGCCATAGTGGCATGTTCAGCCCCACTCGACGGGTCCGAATAGACAGCGGCACTCGATCAAAAGCAGCGCGTTCCCGGACCGCGCCGCCCAGGCCGCGCCTTACCCGAATCACAGGAGCCACCACCATGACCACCGCACTCCACACCAGCCACCGCTTCACGTTCCCCACCTGTGGGGGACTTGAAACCAATCCTTGCCCAGCCACCCCGCTACCCCGCAGTTCCACCCCTTCCCCCTGTCATGCTGAGCGCAGCGAAGCATCCGTCCCCTTCCTCGTCTCTCCTCTCTCTTCGTCTCTGCGTCCTCCTCTGCGGTTCTATTCGTCATCGTCATTCGTCATTCGTCATTCCCCCGTCTCCGCGTCATTCTCCGCATCTCCGCGCCTCTGCGGTCTTTCTCTCTTCTCTCTTCTCTCTTCTCTCCACACTCATCGCCACCCCCGGAGAAGGAGAAGAAAAAAGTCAAAAATGCAAAAACAAACCTACTTTTCACCAACAAGTGTTGCGGTCAAATTCCCCATCCCAACAAACAAAAACGCCCGGCGAACTCGCCAGACGTACCCCGGAGACTATGCTCATGTCGCCAGAAAAGGACCGCCTACAACCCGCTCAACTCCCGCCCGCGCGTCAGCAACTCACTGACCCGCTCGGTCGAATGCGCCTCGGCGTAGAGCCGCAGCACCGGCTCCGTGCCGGAGCAGCGGATCAGCAGCCAGCTCCCATCCTCCAGCACATACTTGATGCCATCCTCGTCCATCACCCGCGTGATCGGCACCCCCGCCAACCGACGCGGCGCGGCGGCGCGCACCCGCTCGATCACCCCGTTGCACGCCTCCAGCCGGGTCGGCAGGTCCAGCCGCTCGTAGAACCACTCCCCGACCCGCGCCTCCAGGTCGGCGATCGCGTCGTCCAGCGTCCCGCCGCGCTGCGCCAGCAGATCGAGCAGGAAAAGCGCCGAGAGGATCGCATCCCGCTCCGGGATGTGGCCCCGGAACCCGAAGCCCCCCGTCTCCTCGCCGCCGATGATCGCATTGTGCTCGCGCAGCAGCGGCGCGACCGCCCCGAAGCCCACCGGCGTCTCGTAAACCGGCACCCCGAAATCCTGCGCCAGCAGGTCCACCATCGTCGTGCCGTTCAGCGACTTCACGATCGGCCCATTCCAGCCGCGCACCTCCAGCAGGTAGAGCGTCAGCAGCGCGAAGATCGTCTGCGCATTGACGTAGCGCCCCCCCGGCCCGATCACCCCCAGGCGGTCGCCATCCGCGTCGAACGCCACGCCCAGCGTCGAGTTGCCCTCCTGCACCAGCCTGCCCAGGCGCGTCAGGTTCGCCGCGATCGGCTCCGGCCCCCGCAGGTTCGGGAACGAGGGGTTGATCGTCCCGTTGATCTCGATCAGCTTCGTCGTCGCCTCGGTGAACAGCGACGGCAGAATCCCCGCCGCCGCCCCGTACATCGCGTCGCTGACGATCGTCATCCCAGCGTTCCGAATCGGCTCCAGGTCCACCAGCCCGCGCAGCGCCTCCAGGTAGCCGGGCACCGGATTGATCCGGTCGAGGTTGCCGTCATCCTCGGCCGCATCGAGCGCCCGGCGCGGCGGATCGCCCCCCAGCGCCTCCAGCGCCGCGAGGCGCGCTTCCAGGTCGCGCAGGAAGGCAAACGAGGCCGGGGCACCGCTGCGCGCCTTCAACTTGATGCCATTGAATTGCACGGGATTGTGCGACGCAGTGATCACCATCCCGCCGTCCGCGCCGAGTTCCACCACCGCGTGGCTCACCACCTGCGCCGGCACCGGCGTGCGGCAAAGATGGACGTGGATATCGTGCGCCACGATCACCTCGGCCGCCGCCGCCGCGAACCGGCCCGAGCCGTAGCGCGTGTCGAAGCCGATCACCAGCCCGGGCGTCTGCGCGCCGGTCCCCGCCTGGAACCGCTCGCGCACCTCGAGCGCGAGCGCCTGGCTCACCCGGCGCACCGCGCCGAACGTGAAGTCCTCGGCGATGATGCCGCGCCACCCGTCAGTCCCGAAATGGGGCGTTCCTGGCATCCGCTCCCCGCCTCAGTCGGGCGGTCGGGCAGTCGGATAGTCGGATAGCAGCGAGTGTCGTCCGCTCGTTTCTACCTGCCCGACTGCCCGACTATCCGACTACCCGACTAAACATGCGACATCAGCAGCGCGCCGCCGCGCTTCTCAAGTTCGGCGCGCCCGCGCCAGTAGTCGAGCGTATCCCGCAGGGTCTGCTCGAAGGGGATCACCGGCTGCCACTGGGTGATCGCGCGGAACTTCGAATCGTCCGCCCAGAGGATCTTCACGTCCGACGGGCGCATCCGCGCCGGGTCGGGCTGCACGTCGATCGTCGCGGTGGTGAGGGCCAGATAGCCATCCAGCACCTCCTGGATCGTCCGCGTCGTGCCCGAGCCGATGTTGTAGACATCGCCCGGCTCGCCGCGATCCAGCAGCGCCCAGTAGGCGCGCACCATGTCGCGCACATCGGTCAGGTCGCGCTTGGAGGTGAGGTCGCCGTGCCGCAGCACCGGCTCCTGCAGCCCCGCCTCGATGTAGGCGATCTGCTTCCCGAGCGTGGCGACGATGAAGTGCTCTGTCTGGCGCGGCCCGCAGTGGTTGAAGCCGCGCGTCACGATCGCCTTGATCCCGTAGCTCATGTGGTACTGGTAGGCCAGCTTATCCTGCGCCACCTTCGACACCGCGTAGGGGCTGAGGGGCCGCAGCGGGTTTTGCTCCGTCATCGGCACCTCGTCCGGCAGTACGAGGCCATACTCTTCGGACGACCCGGCGATCTGGACGATCGCGTCGTTCCCGTTGGCGCGCATCGCCTCGAAGATATTCACCTGCCCGATGATGTTCAGGTGCAGCGTCTCCGCCGGCCCGTTCCAGGAGGTTGGCACGTGGCTCTGCGCGGCGAGGTGGAAGATGCGATCAGGCTGCACCGCCGCGATCAGCGTGTTCATCGAGTGGAAATCGTTGATGTCGCCGCCGATCAGGTTGACCTTGTCCGGGCGGAACCCCTGGCTGATCACCTTCGGATCGCTCGCCCCCGGCTCGACCACGTTCAGCGCGCCCGCAACGGCAAGCTCGGCCAGATTGTCCAGGCGGCTGCGCCAGCGATGGGTCCCGTAGACCTCGACCCCATCGAGACCGTGCAGATATTCCGCCAAGTGGCTCCCGGCGAAGCCGGTAATGCCCGTGATCAAGACGCGCAACGTCGCTCTCTCCTTGTACATCGTTCTATGGCATGGACAGTCGGCAACACCGCACCACGCGGGACACTCCCGGCGTGCGGCGCTGCCCAACCGTTGACGATCATGACGAACAACTGCGCCACTGGATGCGCCTGCCCTGCCCTCACAGCGTATGGCGCGGCTACAGGCTACCATAGCGGTGGGCGTTGGGCAAGCGCGGCGGTACCGGGCAGTACGATCGTACTGGATAGCCAATCGCCCCACGGCACTGCCGCAGGGCGATTGGCTTCTGATCACATCGGGCACCGCCTACGGCAGGCGAACGCTCACCACCCCCGCGTCGGTGAGCACGTAAACCGTGCCCGTCGCCCCATCAACCGCGATGTCGCGCGCCCCCGCGATGCTCTGCCCGCCATCGGCGGGCTTGTAGATCCCCGCGATGGTGCCATCGCGCCCGACCCGCACGATCCGCCCCTCCTTCGGGTCGACCAGGAAGAGCCAGCGCCCCTCCTCGGCCGTGGTGATCGCGTTCGCCCCGGCGAGCGGCGGCACGGTGGTCGGGGCGAAGGAGGTCTTCATCTCACCCTGGAAATAGTCGAGGATCCGCCCGTCCGAGAGCAGGATGTAGATATCCCGATCGATGCTGAAGTCGAGCGCCAGGCTCAGATCGGTCGTCGCCTTGGTGCTCGACCAGGGCTGCGGCGTCTGCGCGTAGGACCCCGACGCGAACTTGACGATCTGCCCGCGCTCCGGCTCCAGGAAGTAGAGGTTGCCGTCGAAGCTCTCGACCGCCATTGCCTTCCGCCCCGTCGCTGCCAATGGCGTCGTCGTCCAGCCCGACGCGCCCAGCACGAACCCCTGCGTCTCGGTGAAGGCGAAGAGCGTATCGACCCGCCAGACGATCCCGACCACCTGCCCGACGCTCACGCCGCCGACGTTGTCGCCCTTGCCCAGAATGCGCGTCATCGTCTTCGCGCGCGGGTCCACGTTGTAGACCACGCCGCCGACCAACGCGTACTGCTTCCCGTCGTGCGCCACGATCTGCGGCCGACCCGTTCCCGCCGACCCGGCAGTGGGCGGTGCGGCGACCAACTGGACCATCTCCGCCGACAAGCGCTCGACCCCGGCGACCTGATCGACCGCCGCCGCGATGGCCGCCCGCTCGGCGGCGATGCGCTCCGGTCGCCCCGGCTTCTCCGCGCCGGGGATCTTGCCCAGGCTGTCCGGCAGCACCAGCAGTTGGTTATACGCCGCCAGCTTATCCGCAGCACCCAGCGCCGCCTCGCGTTGCTGCCCGATCTGCGCCAGGGCATTGTCGAACCGCTGCCGCTCGCTGCGGATCTGCTGGTTGCGTACCGATAGCGTCAGCACCACCCCGGCGACGAGGACCACCACCAGCGCGATCAGCGGCAGCGCGCGGCCAACGCGCGGGCCGCGCGTGGCGTGGCGCTCCAGGTTGCCGAGCGGCCAGACCCGGTTGCGGCTGCGCTCCAGGAACCGCTCGTTCCTGCGTCGCCCGCCCGCCGGAAGGACCCGCTCCAGCACGCTCCCGACCACCACGAAGCCGAAGGCGACCACCGCTCCAAGCGCCTGCAGGATGCCGCCGCGCGGTCGGGCTGCCACCCTCCCCGCGACGCGCGCTTGGCCCTGGCGGCGCACCGGCGGCTGTGGCTCCTCATCGTCTTCGTCGTAGTCGGGATAGTCCGCCGCCGTCGATGCATAGCTGTTGGGAGCCTCTTCGTCGTCTTCCTCCGCGATCTCATCCGTGGCGGTCGCCGCGTGGTATGACGCGTCGTACTGCTCCACCGGGTCCTCGTCCTGTTCATCCTCGTAGCGCACGGCACGCGCCGCCGGATACGGTTCTTCCGACTCATCGCTTACCGTCTGGTCTTCGCTGCGCGTTGGGCGCAGTGGCACGATCCGCCCGCCGCCCCGGCGTCGCCAGGGGATAACCTGCGACCAGCCGCGCATCTCGCGCAGGCTGCGGTCGATCCACCGCTCCCCGGTGCGCCCCCCGGCCGGCTGGTCCCCCTCGTCATCCCAGGAGTCCTGCGCGTCGTGCACCTCGTATTCGTCATCCCTGGCCGCTGTGGCCGACGATGCACTCTGGCGTCGGCGCGATCACCACACCGTAGGCTGGATCGAGGCCGTTGCGCTCGGCGCGCTCGCGCAGGAATTCGGCGGCCTCGTGCGGGTCGCTGCCCAGCAGCGGGCCGAGATTCTCCTCGTCAGCGGTCGCCAGCAGGCGCGCGAGGTTGGTGGAGCAGAGGACGATCAGATCGCCCTCCTCCAGCACCGCGCGGTAGAGGAGCGGCGTCGCCGTCTCCGTCGCACCCAGACCCTGCTGATCGCCCGCTGCGTGCGGCTGATAGTCGGCCCGCCACGTATCGAAGCTCGGCAGGACTACTGGCGCGCCGTTCTGCGCCAGCAGCAGCTGTGTCGGCGGCACCTGGCAGATGATCAGGTCTTGATTGCGCAGCACCAGGCAAGTCAGGCCGAGCACCACGCGCAGCCCGGGCGCGGTGGAGCGGTTGCTGTGGTAGAGCGCGTCGTTCGCCGCCTCGATCGCCGCCGTCAGGGCGACGATCGGGTCGTCGTGGGTGCTCGCGGCGTAGACATCGCGGATCGCGGCGATGAACTTGGCACCCATGCCGCCGCGCTGCGTCGGCTCGGTCGGCTCGGCGATGATGTAGAGCTGTTCCCGCACGCCGTCGTCGCGGCGAACCTCGCCCTGCACCAGCCAGGGACAGCTCGCGCCACGGCGAGCACCCGCCGTGGCGAACTCAACCCGCCCCGCCGTTGATGCGGTGAGCACCGTGCGTTCCTGGCTGATCGTCATGATCGCCTCCCTATCTGCGCTCCGCTGCGGCGATGGTCGGGGGCGGCGATGGTGGGGTAGCCGCTCGCGGAGAGAGCAACGCGCGGCGCGGGAATTCCCCGCCCCGATCACGCGGCCCGAATCGGCCTGTGATGTACGTACAGTATAGCGCGGGAGGATAGGGCTGTCTAGTGGTTACGGGGAGGAAGAAACGACAGGATGTCGCGTACGTACGCGACATCCTGCGGGATTGGCTTTGTGGTGAGGTGTGCTAGTCGATTGTAGCCGACTCGGTGCCGGTCGGCAGCAACTCGCTGACCTGATCGATGATTTGCGGGTCGTTGATTTCGTGCGCGAGGTCGAGGGCCTGTCGCAGGTGCTGCTGCGCCTCGTTCGGCTGCTGGTACTGCAGGATGCGCCCGAGCTGGAGATGCGCTTGCAACTTGCCGCTGAGGTCGTCGATCCGCTCGGCGTTCGACAGCATCCGGCGGTAGCTCGCCGCCGACTCCTCCCAGCGCCCCAACTCTTCCTGCACCGAAGCGAGTTCTTGCAGCGTGATCGAGGCGAGGCGCGGGTCATCGATCCCCGCGATCAGCGCGGCGGCGGCGGTGATCTGCGCCATCGCACCTTCGCGGTCGCGTCGGGATCGCAGCAGGTTGGCGAGGCGACGGTGGATCTCCACCTGACCGCGCTTGTCGTCGATCCGCCGCGCCAGGGTCAGCGATTCGTTAAAGGAGCGGCGCGCGTCGTCGTACTGGCGCAACTCGCCGTAGGTGCGGCCCATCTGCGTCAGGTAGCGCACGACCTCGCGCCCCTCGTTGGCCAGCTTGCTCAGTTCGAGCGCCTGGTGGTAGTACTCCAGGCTGCGCCGCTGCTGCCCGGTCTCGCGCAGCAAGGTCCCCAGGCTGCCGAGGATGTGGGCCTCCAGCGGGCGGTCGCCCAGCTGGCGCGCGGCACCCAGCGCCTCGGTGTAGCGGTCGATCGCGCCCGACATGTCCCCCGCATACCAGGCGCAACGCGCCAGATGGGTCAGCCAGGTCGCGCCCGCCGACCCGTCGCCAAGCAGGGTGCTCAGGTCGAGCGCGGCTTCGAGGACGGGCACCGCCTCGTCGGGTCGCCCGGTTTCGGTCAGCAGCGTCCCCAGGCGACCGAGCGTGTCGTGCTCCAGTCGCCCGTTCGGCTCGGTCATCCGGGCGATCACCAGTGCGTCGCGCGCGGCGTCGATCGCTTCCAGATCGCGGCCGAGTTCGAGGAGCGCCATCGCCAGGTCGAGCAACCAGAGCACTTCCTGCGCCTGGTATTGCCCGTCCGAGACGATCAGCCCCTGGCGGGCGTAGTCGGCGGTGTCCTGCCAGTGCCCCGCTTCGGCGCAGAGCGGCACGAGGCGCGAGAGGATGCTGATTTGCCCTTGCACATCCTCGCCGTTGAGCGTCAGCGCGCGACGGTAAGCGGTCAGCGCGTCGTCCGGGCGTTGCAGGTCGCGCAGCAAATCCCCGAGCAGACCGGCAAGGTCCGATTCGAGGCGGTAATTCTTGCTCGACTCGGCGATCATCAGCCCGCGCTGCAGCGCGTCGAGCGCCATGGCGGGGTTGCCCTGGAGGAGGGCAAGCTCGGCCGCGCGCGTCAGGGCTTCGACCTGCTCGGCCGGTTGCCCGGCCGCCCCGGCCACGCGCACCGCGCGCTCGAAGGTCTCCAGCGCCTCGCCCACCTCGCCGCGCACGCGGTAGATGTCGCCGAGCGCGAGCAGCGATTCGGCGTCGATCGCCGCATAGCCGCCCGCCTTGGCGCTCTCGATTTGGTCCTTATAGAGGCCGATCGCCTCCTCGTAGCGCCCCTCTTGCGAGAAGATGCTCGCCAGCGTCGCCAGCGCCACCTTCTCGCCGCGCCGGTAGCCAGACTTGCGCGAGGCATTCACCGCCTCGCGCAGGAGGACGATCTTCCCCTGCGTCTCATAGGTCAGGTCCACCAGCCGCAGGGCGCAATCCACCTGCACTCGCCGGAAACCCTTGGCGCGGGCGACGGCATAGTTGAGGGATGCGAGAATGAAGGCGAAGCCCCGGTTCGTCGGGATGAGGTCTGCGATCCCCGCGTCGAGCTCGACCAATTGGCTATCGGCCAGGTCGCGGAGGTCGCGCGTCGCCTCGATCCTCGCGGTTGCCTGCTCCAGGGAGAGCTTCCCTTTTTGCACCTGCAAACCGAGGCCGTAGAGCGGATGTTTTTCCACTCCCGTCCGTGGGCGTAACCAGCGCGTGAACAACCGACCCCTCCTCACCTTGGGTGTCGCCTCGCCCCGCACCTGGCGGCCGGGGAACGCGCTGACACCGAGTATGGCCCTACCTCCCGCATCTTGCTGCGGGCTGCGGGCATATCCACGGCGGCTCCGTTCCTCCCCTCCTGGCGCATAGCATATCACAGAATTGCCGATTCGGGAACACTTTCCTCGTAATTGCAAGCAAAATCGTACACAATAGACTTTACAATGCGTACGTACATAGACTGTTGGCGATAGATGTCTGGGCATGAGCTATACTTTCTCAGGCTGATCGCTCGCAGATCGTCCCCAACCACGGAGTGAGGAGGAGCCCATGTCCTGGCCGGTGCCCACGCTGGCCGATGTTCTGCGCGCCCGGGCGGCAATCGCCCCCTATCTGCGACCGACACCGACAATTGAGTCGGCCGCGCTGGGCGAACTCCTCGGCTGCCGCGTCTTCCTGAAGTGCGAACATCTGAACCCGACCGGCGCGTTCAAGGTGCGCGGCGGCGTCAACCTGATCTCCTCCCTCACGCCGGAGGAGCGGGCGCGGGGCGTGATCGCCGTCTCCACCGGCAACCACGCCCAATCGGTCGCCTATGGCGCGCGGCTCTTCGGTGCGCGGGCGATCATCCACATGCCCGAGGCGGCCAACCCGCTGAAGGTCGCCGCCACCCGCGCACTCGGGGCCGAGGTGGTGCTCGGGGGTCGCGATTTCGACGCCGCGCGCCTGATCGCCGAGGAGCGCGCCGCGCGCGAGGGGCTGCGCTACATCCACTCTTCCAACGAGCCGTTGCTGATCGCCGGGGTCGGCACCTACGCGCTCGAACTGCTCGAAGCGGCCCCCGATATCGATACGATCTTTGTGCCGCTTGGCGGCGGCAGCGGCGTCCTGGGCACCGCCACCGTCGCGCGGGCGGTCAACCCGGCGATCAAGGTGATCGGCGTGCAGGCCGAGGGCGCGCCAGCGGTCTATCTTTCCTGGCGCGCGGGGCGGCGGATCGAGACCGAGACCATCGCCACCTTCGCCGAGGGCCTCGCGACGCGGCAGCCTTTCGAATTGCCGCTCGAACTGATCCCGCGCCTGGTGGACGAACTGATGCTCGTCAGCGACGCCGACTTGCGCCGGGCGATCGTCACCCTGCTGCGGACGACCCGACAACTGGCCGAGGGGGCCGGGGCCGCACCCCTCGCCGCCGCCACCCTCCGCCGCGACGAACTCAAGGGCAAGACCGTCGGCCTCGTGATCAGCGGCGGCAACATCACTATCGAGCAATTGCGGGAGATATTGGACGAGTAGTCAGAGGTCAGAGGTCAGAGGTCAGGGTCTTGCACGGAGCGCATCGCTCTCTAGTCAGGTAATCGCTCGGGATGGATCTCTGACCTCTGACCTCTGACCTCTGACCTCTACGAATGGAGTGAGCGCATGACTACGGCAACGGCCACGACTTTCGCCGCGCGCACCAGGGCGGCGGCGCAGCGCAACGGGAGCCTGCTCTGCGTCGGGCTGGATCCCGATGTGCGGCGCTTCCCGGCGGCGTTGCAGGCGCGCTTCGAGCACGATCCGGCCGGGGCGCTGGCCGAGTTCAACCGGGCGATCATCGGTTCGACCGCCGACCTTGTCTGCGCCTACAAGCCGAACCTCGGCTTTTACATGGCCTATGGTGTGCCGGGCATGGAGGCCCTGCTGCGGACGCGCGAGCTGATCCCGGCCGAGATCCCGCTCATCCTCGACGCGAAGGTGAACGACATCGGTCATACCGCGACGGCCTACGCTGCTGGTTACTTCGACCAGTTCGGTGCGGATGTTGTCACGTTCAGCCCCTACCTGGGTGCCGACAGTCTCAAGCCCTTCCTCTCCCGCCGAGATCGGGGCGTGCTCATCCTCTGCCGCACCTCCAATCCGAGCGCGGGCGATCTGCAAGATCTGCCGGTCGCGCAAGGCGAGACATCCGGCAGGCCGCTTCCGTTGTATGAGGCAGTGGCGCACCAGATCGCCGCCTGGATCGCGGAGTTCGACGCGGCGGGGATGATCGGCGCGGTGACGGGGGCGACCTATCCCGAGCAACTGGCGGTGGTGCGGCGAATCTTGCCCGACGCGCCGCTCCTGATCCCCGGCGTCGGGGCGCAGGAAGGCAATCTGGCGGCGACCATCCGGGCCGGTCTCGATGCCGACGGCTTCGGTGCGATCGTCAACGCCAGCCGCAGCGTCACCTACGCCTCGGCCGGCGACGACTACGCGACCGCCGCTCGCGCCGCAGTGATTGCCCTCTGCGACGAGATCGAGCAGGCTCGCGCGACGCGCTAGCCCGGCGAACGGTGAAGCGATTCCGCCGGTCGATACGTTTAAGGAGGGACGAGTCGCCGACGCGGGCATAGCCGGGATCGGTTCCGGCCCCTAGAAGAATGCCGACGCGAGGACCATCTGGAGCAGGATGAGGCCGAAAAGGTAACTATTCAGGCGCCAAGCAAGGCAGTGGTGGGTGCCCCGGTGAAGGTGAGTTCGAGGGCAGTGAGGACATGGCGGGCCTGTTTGCGGAGCGTGGAGATGTAGCTGCGGATGCGGCAGAGGCGTCGGCCCCCGCGTCGTCGCGGAAGGTGCCCGAGACCTTCTGCTGGACCTTGATCATCCGCAGGTCGCGCTCGGCCTGGTTGTTGTCGAAGGGCACGGCGGGGTCATGCAGGAAGGCCAGGGCCTCCGCCTCGCGCGCGGTCCAGGCGATCAGCAGGTTGCGCGCCGTGCTCTGCCGGAGCCGCCCGCGCTGCGGCCCTCGGGCAGGCGGGTGGGGGGCGGGTTGGCGGCGTAGCCGTCGGCGAGCAGGGTCGATAGCGGGCGACGAAGGCGTCGGACCCGCCCGCCGCCGCGCCCGCCCCGGCGACGTGGGCCTTCATCGCGAGGAGGGTGGCCCGCAGTTCCGTCGCCCACGCTTGCCCCGGCTGCTCGGCCACCGCCGTCAGCTCGCGCAGGTGGTGGGCGTTGCACGGGCCGTGCCGACAGCCATAGTGCCAGTAGGGTGCCCAGGCGTCGTGGATGAGGCCCGCCCCGCGAACACAGGCAGGATGCCGATCTCATCGGTCGCCGCATGCCCGCGCTTGGCGTGCCAGGCGTAGTGGGTCAGCGTCGCCGTGCTCGCCACATGGACCCACCGCCTTGGCCCGCGACCACGATGCTCGTCTCGTCCGCGTGGGCGAGCGGGGCCGCGCCGAGCGCCGTCTTGATCGCCGCCTCGACGCCGCCCAGCGCGGCGGCACGGGTCAGGCTCGCGCGGTGGAGCGTGCCCGCCGACGGGCCGGTGCCGAAGAGGTCGGCCAGCAACGCGCTGATCCGCAGGTAGGGCAGCAACTGGTAGTGGCGCAGGTAGACCCCCAGCCCCAGCAGGCGCAGGCCATACTGGACCGGCCGCGCCACGCCGATGAACGGCGCGGCGGTCGCATGCCGGCAGTGCGGGCAGCACACCGTGGCCGCCCGGTGCTCGGTCACCGCCAGCGCCAGCGGCCGTCCACCACCTGCCGCCGCGCCACCGCCACGGCGGGGCTCCCCGGCCAGGTCGGCGCCGCACGCCGCGCGCATCGACCAGGGTGGTGGCCGATGACGTGGTCGGGCGCGGTGGCCATCGCCAGGTCTGCCCTTGGTGCCCGGCTGCCCCAGGGGCCTTGCCGCACGCCCCGCGCTGGCTGCGCGGGGGCTTGCGCGCCCGTCGCTCGATGGCGGGCAGTGGCTATTCTGGCTGTGACCCGCCAGTCGCGCCTCCAACTGCGCCGACGCGCGCGGTCAGCGCGCTCGTCTGCACGGCCTGCTGCTAGCCAGGCGAATGCTGAAGCGATTCGGCCGGTCGATACGTTAAAGGGAGGGACGAATCGCCGACGCGGACGCAGTCAGGGCCGATTATCGGCCCCTAGAATGCCGACGCGAGGACCATCTGGAGCAGGACGAGCCCGAAAAGTACGATTGTCGGGGAGAAGTCGAGACCACCGGCCGATGGCAAGAGCCGCCTGACCGGTGCCAGAATGGGTTCGGTGATATCCATCAAGAAGCGCGTGATCGGGTTGCTGCCGCGCATGTCGATCAGCTGCGCGATGAACCGGGCGATGAAGAGGATCTGCAGGACTTTGATCAGGAACGAAATCAGGCCAATCACGGAATACATCGCGGTTGTGCTCCTGGCGTGAACGTGGAACAATACGGGCGGTCCTGTCAGCGCAGCATCCACAGGAGCTGCCCGACGATCCAGGCGAGGATAACGATGAGGATGGGCGAGATGTCGAGCATCCCAACCCGTGGGAGCAGGCCCCGTACCCGATAGAAGTAGGGCTCGCTGATCCTATTGAGGACGCGCGTCACCGCCCAACTCCCGTGCGGATCGGCCATGTTCACGATCCAGCCGATGAACAGCACGAGCGGCACGATTCGCACGATCTGGATCATGATAGTGAAGAGTAACGGAACCATGGTCGGCACTCCTTCGCACGCCGGCGGTTCGAGATGAGTCTGATGCACTCGGTGTTAGAGTATACCACTGCGATTCTGCCTCCCATTGCGGCCGTTCAGCGCGGCCTCGCTGTGTCGACGGTTCTCCCGCGCGACCGGTATGTCGGCTGCCTGGTCGGCCTCGCGCTCGGGGATGCGCTCGGCGCGCCGCTCGAATTCCTCACCCGTGAGCAGATCACCTCCACCTGGGGCGAGGTGCGCGACCTGCTCGGCGGCGGGTGGCTCAACGTCGACCCTGGAGAATATACGGAAGATACCCAGCTTGCGGTTGCACTCGGCGGCAGTATCGCCGCGCTGGGTCGGGTTGACCCCGCCGATATCGCCCGCCGCTTCGTCGCCTGGCTGCACGGCGAGCCGACCGATGTGGGCAAGCTGACGCGCATCGCCCTGCGCTACCACGAGCAGGGGATGCCCTGGCAGGAGGTCGGGCCGCGCGTCTGCCAGGAACTCGCCGGGCGCTGTGCCGGTAATGGCAGCGTGATGCGTTGCGCGCCGGTCGGCCTCTTCCACGCGCTGCGACCGGACCAACTGGTGCGCGACAGCGCGCTGACCTCGGCGCTGACGCACGCCGACCCGCAGCCGGTCTGGGCGACCATCGCGGTCAATCTGGCGATCGCCGAGCTGGTGGCGGGGCGCTCGGAGAACCTGGTTCCGCGCATCGCGGAGCAGATCGAGGAGCCGCGCGTGCGCCAGGCGCTGTTGCAAGCGCCCAAGCTCGCGCGCAAGGATGTGCGCAGCGGCGGCTATGTACTCGAAACGCTCAGCGCCGCCTTCTGGGCGTTGGAGAACCACCAGGGCTTCGAGGAGGTGGTCGTCGCGGCGATCAACCTCGGCGACGACGCGGATACGGTCGGCGCGGTGGCCGGGGCGCTTGCCGGGGCGCGCGAAGGGATCGGCGCGATCCCCGAACGGTGGCTGAAGCAGTTGCAGCACGCCGAGCCGCTGGCCGAACTCGCCCGCGCCCTGCACCACCTGGTCCACCTGCCCGCGCTCGAAGCGGCGGACTGAACCCCATCTCGGCGGGGTACGCGACTCCAGGTTGCGGATCAACTTTACCCGCCCTGGCATAGCCAGGGCGGGTCTCTTTTGCCTCTCCGCGCTTCGTGGCCTTCATCGCCAGCCCTGCCAGCAGCAAGGGCGGGGAGAGACCGCCGCCGCGCCCTGAGCGTTCTATCGGGTAGAGGTTTCGTGCGTAGGTACGGCGGATCGGAGCGTGCGGCGTGGCGCGGAGAACGCTGGGCAAGGTCGGGGCGACATTGGCGCTGCTGCTCGTCCTGGCGGGCTGCGGCACGAGGAGTGCCGGGGTGACGTTGGTCACGCCGCCGCCCAATATCGCCTCCACCACCGTGGTGATCCAACCACCAACCCCAGCTCCGACCGAACCGCTGCCAAGCACTGTGCCGACGGCGGCATCGCCGTCGCTGCAACCACCATCGCCCACACCGATGGTACGCCCCACGGCAACGCCGACGATCGCCCTGTCGCCCACCCGCACGGCGACCGCGCCGCCTGCACCGACCGCGACCGCGACAGTCGCGCCGACGCGCTCGCCCACGGCCACGGCGACGAAGCCCCCGGCGGCCACCGCCACCAAGCCGCCCGCGCCGACCGCGACGAAGGCCCCCGCCACGGCCGTGCCAGGGGCGAAGGCGATCAGCGTCTCGCGCGGCCCGGCGTCGCGCCGGATGGTCGCGCTGACGTTCGACGCGGGGGCGGATCGGGGCTTCGCGGCGCAAATCCTCGACACGCTGCGCGGCACCGGCGTGAAGGCGACCTTCGGCATGACCGGGAAGTGGGCCGAGCAGAACCCCGATCTCGTCCAGCGCATGGTGAACGAGGGGCACCTGCTGGTGAACCACACCTACGACCACGCCTCGTTCACCGGCTACTCGCCGGGCACGGCGGCGCTGACCGCCGACGAGCGCCGCCGCGAGATCGAGCGGACCGAGGCGGTGATCAACTCGATCGTCGGGGTTCCGCTGAAGCCCTGGTTTCGCCCGCCATATGGCGATTACGACGACGCGATGCTGGCCCAGCTCGGGCAGCTCGGTTACACCCACAGCGTGATGTGGACCGTCGATTCGCTCGGCTGGAAGGGGATCAGTGCCGCCGAGGTCACCCAGCGCTGCATCGACGGCAGCGCCCCCGGCGCGATCCTGCTCTTCCACGTCGGCGCGGCGTCGCAGGATGCCGCCGCCCTGCCCGAGATCATCCGCAAGCTCAAGGCCGATGGGTACACGTTCGGCACGATCGCCGAGTTGCTGCGCTAAGGCGCTGCCAGATCCCGCACTTGCCATCTGCCGCCGCGCCCACGATACTCCCACCGATGACGGGAAGCATCGTCTCGCTGTGGGGTTGGGCAACGCGCTTGTGGGAGGCAGAGCATCATGACCCGCCGCTTCGCGGTCTACAACGGCAACATTCACACGCTGAATCCGGACGCGCCGAACGCCCAGGCGGTCGGGATGCTGAACGGGCGGATCGTGGCGATCGGCACCAACGACGAGGTGCGCGCCGCGATGGGGTCGTCCGAGGGGCTGGACCTCGGCGGGCGGACGGCGGTGCCGGGGCTGATCGACGCGCACGTCCATTTCCTCAGCCTCTCGCTGGCGCTGGCACGCGTGCCGCTGCAAGGGGTGAAGTCGATCGGGGAGGCGGTTGCGCGGGTCGCGGCGCGGGCGCGCGAGACGCCCGATACCGGCCGCTGGATCACCGGGGGCGGCTGGAACTACAACTTCCTCGGCGACAACCGCTGGCCGAACCGGGCGGACCTCGATCGCCTGGTGCCCGATCACCCGGTGGCGCTCTCCTCGCACGATCACCACTCCTACTGGGTCAACAGCAAGGCGCTGCAACTGGCCGGGATTACGCGCGAGACGCCCGATCCGGTGGACGGCGTGATCCAGCGCGACGCCGACGGCGAGCCGACCGGGATGCTGCTCGAAGGGGCGATGCGCTTCCTGCGCGAGGCGATGCCGCAGCCGACGGAGGAGCAGAACGAGGCCGCGCTGGTGGAGGGGATGCGCGAGGCCAACCGCCTCGGGCTGACCGGCGTGCAGTCGATGGAGAACCCGCAGGCTTTCTCGGCGCTCCAGCGGGTCCGCGCGAAGCAGGGGATGACACTGCGGCTGCTGGAGAGCATCCCGATGGATCAGCTCGACC
Source organism: Chloroflexia bacterium (assembly GCA_046328475.1). GTDB lineage: Bacteria > Chloroflexota > Chloroflexia > Thermomicrobiales > CADCWN01 > CADCWN01. The sequence goes on from JAXLWN010000042.1 coordinate 19,018, forward strand.
ACGCGATCGCACTCGGTATTCGCAGCGGCTATGGCGACGAGTGGCTGCGGCTGGGGCAGCAGAAGATCTTTGCCGATGGCACGGTGGGGTCGCGCACGGCGCTGATGCTGGAGCCGTATGAGAGCGAGCCGCAGAACTTCGGCATCGCGCTCACCCCGCGCGAGGTGATTCGCGACCAGGTGCGCCGCGCGGCGGCGGCGGGGATCGCCTCGACGTGCCACTGCATCGGGGACGCGGCGAACCGGATGCTGCTGGACATCTTCGAGGAGGCGAAGCGGGATGGGCTGGGCGCGGGGCTGCGGCACCGGATCGAGCACTCGCAGTTGCTGACGCACCAGGATATCTGGCGCTTCGTGGAGCTGGGGGTGATCCCCTCGATGCAGCCGATCCACTGCACCTCGGACATGTTCGGGATCGACCGCTGGTGGGGGGAGCGCGGGCGCTACGCCTATGTCTTCGAGACGCTGCGGCGCTCGGGCGCGGTCCTGGCGTTCGGCTCGGATGCGCCGGTGGACAATCTCAGCCCGATCGCGGGGATTCACGCGGCGGTGACGCGGCAGAACGCGGACGGGGAGCCGGAGCAGAGCTGGTACCCGGACGAGTGCCTGGACCCCTACGATGCGCTCTATGCCTATACCTGGGGCGCGTCCTACGCCAGCGGCGAGGAGGGGATCAAGGGGACGATCGAGCTGGGCAAGCTGGGGGATCTGACGGTGCTGTCGCAGGATATCCTGGCGGTGCCGGGGCGCGAGATCCTGAACACCGACATCTTCGCGACGATCGTGGATGGGCGGGTGGTCTACGGGGGGTAGACTGCGCTGGTTTGTGGGCGATTGGGGCGGTCCTGTGGGCCTGTTGGGCTGCCGGGCCGCCCCTGATGTTTGTTAGGTTTTGGTTATTGGGATGGGGTGTTTGGTTGAGGGAAAGCTGGTACAAAAGTAGGTTTGTTTTTGCATTTTTGCTTTTTTCTTTCTTCGCCTGGTGGGGCGTTGCGGGTGGCTGGGGCGTTGAGGAGGCCCCCCTCCATCCCCAATCCTGGGGGGACTTTGGCGGCGCGGTGGCGCTTGGGGGCGTGGGTGGCTGGGGCGGGGTTGGCCCCTCCGTCCCCCCATGAATGGGGGACTTCGACGGGTGGCTGGGGGAAGGGGTGGCGGTCATGGTGAGAGCCTCCCGCTTGGGCGGCAGGTAGGGCGGGTAGCCGGATGCGGCGCGGGTGCTGATCACGCGGGCGCTTCGCGAAGCGCCCTGCATTGAACCCGCCGAAAGGGTCGGATCATGCCAACATGGCGGGAAATTGGTTGATTGGCGGTTGGGCGGACAGGGATTGCGGGTGGTGGGGAGGTGAGCGGTGGGGGGGCGTGCCCGGCGATGGGGTCGCCGGGCCGCGATGGGGCGTGGGGGTGGTGGCTGGGGTTACTCGCCGGTGAATGGAGGGGCGGCAGTCGCTTGTACCTTGCCGATGGTAGCCTTGGTGACCTTGAGGCGGATGCGCTCGTCGGTGTAGTCGGCCATGGCGGAGGTGGGGACGAAGAGGTCGCCGCCTTTGACGCCGGTCAGGCGGAAGTAGCCCATGCCTTGCTGGCCGATCGCCTTGGCGAGGGGGCCGCTGCTGGCGTATTCGGCGGGCCAGGCATCGGCGACCTGGCCGATGAGGTGGCCATCCATGGTGTAGACCTGTGTTTCCTGGTTTGGGGACCCAGTTGAACGGCATTGGTTTGGCTCCTTCTGTGTGCGATGCACTTTGTCTGGGCGGTGTACAGGAGCGGGGCTGGTGTCTCTGGTGGCGGTGGGCGTGGGCCGGGCGGGGATTTATGCGGGACGATTCCTGCGCCGCTACGATCATCGCGAGGTAGCTATGATCAGTCCGCCGGTTCCGCTGCCCTTGTTAATTGCCATCATCGTTTTCGCTGGTCTTTATCAGTTGCTCGCTCCGGTGGTCAGGCGCTCTGGTATCGCTGGCGCAAGCGGTGATGGTGGCAGGTTGTCTGTCCTCTCGTTTGCTCAGGCGAGGCGTTGTTGGAAGTGAGTGGCCTTGCGACGCCCGCCCGGACATGAAAGTATCCGGGCTACAAGATGCGCCGGATCAATCCGGCTGGATATTCGGCTGGTTCGGTATGCTGCCTTCTTGCGCGTTGCTATTGCAGCCTCTATCGCCGTGCACTCGCTGACCATCGGCTATACTCCGCGCGTTCGTTGGTGGTGGATGCGCTGGGAGGCGTCGATGACTGTGTTGATTACCGGCGGGACCGGATTTATCGGGGCGAATGTGGCGCGGTTGCTGCTGGCGCGCGGCGAGGGCCGGTGGTGGTCTTCGACCACAACGCCGCAGCGATTGGATGAGATTGCGGAGAAGGTGGAATTGTCCAGGGGGATCTGGGAATTTCGGCCATATTGCTGCACGCGGTGGAGCGGTCCCCTGGAGGTGATTTTTCATCTCGGGGGGATGCTGTCGTTCCCGTCGGAGGCCGATCCGGCGGCGGCGCTGCAGGCGAATGCGATGGGTACCTACCATGTGCTGGAGGCGGCGCGGCTGTTCAAGGTGCCGAAAGTGATCTTCTCCAGCACGATCGCGACGTTCGGGATGGATATCACCGAGCCGGTGCTGACGGATGACACGATCCAGCGGCCGGAGTTGTTCTACGGCATCACGAAGGTGTTCGGGGAGCAGCTGGGGTTCTATTACCGGCGGAAGTACGATCTCGATTTCCGTGGGGTGCGCTTCCCGTCGATTGTGGGGCCGGGGGTGCGGACTCCGGCGATCGTGCAGTACAACTCGTGGGTGATCGAGGAGTGCGCGAAGGGGAATCCGTACGAGATCTACGTGGACCCGGAGACGCGCTGCCCGGTGATGTACTTCAAGGATGCGGCGCGCTCGCTGGTGCGGCTGGCGGATGCGCCGCGCGAGGCGATCAAGCGCGGGGTCTATGTCATCGCGGGGGTGACGCCGATCGTGACCGCCGGGGAGTTGGCGGATCTGGTGCGGGCGCAGATTCCGGGGGCGCAGATCACGTTCAATCCCGACCGGGAGTTGCAGCCGATCCTCGACCGGTTGCTGCTGCCGCCCGATGACCGCAATGCGCAGCAGGAGTGGGGCTGGGAGGCGGCGTACTCGCAGGCGGATGTGATCGATGATTTCCTGCGGGAGCTAAGGGATCATCCGCAGCGGTACGAGTAGTGAGTGAGAAATACGGTTTAACCGCCAAGACGCCAAGGACGCCAAGGCCGGGGGGATGAAGGGCGAGGGGTGAAGGGGAGAAGGGGACGAGGGTTTACACCAGAGGGGCGCGGAGGACGACGCAGAGGGCGCGAAACGAACGAGGGATGAGGAGGGACGACGGATCCTTCGCTGCGCTCAGGATGACAGGGGGAAGGCGGTGGCTTCCGGGGTGTATCTGAGCGCAGCGAAGGATCCGTCTTCTCTTCGTAGTCTTGGCGTCCTTGGCGTCTTGGCGGTTCAATTCGTCCCTATTTTCCTCCGTCAGGCCGCGCCCCTGCAGTTTGCTGGTGATTTCGGCGGAGAGGAGGGTGCCGGGGAGAGAGCCGCGGCGCGGGGTGGGTGCCCGCGGTGCGGCGGGTAGAGGCCGCGCACGTCTTCGGAGCGGTTGTGGGGGCGGAAGTAGGCGGATTGGAAGAGGGGTTGGCTCCATCTGCCAGCGGTGCCGAGGAGTGCGCGCCGAGTTCGCGCTGGAAGTCGAGCGGGGTGAAGCGGTGCTCGATTTGGATGCTGGCGGCGAAGTCGGGCAGGCCGATCGTGTTCGAGGTAGGTGATGATTTTGTCACGGAAGGTGTCGCCGTAGGTCGCCCAATCGACGGGGGGGCTGCCGCCGAGGTGGGGGACGGGGACGAGCAGGTAGACGCTCTCGTGGCCGGGTGGGGCCATCGAGGGTCGGTCATGGTGGGGGCATGGAGGTGAATCGAGAAGTCTCGGCGAGGCGACCGCCAGGAATGTCGGTGACAGCCCTTTGTAGCGATCGCCGATCAGGATGGTGTGGTGGAGGAACTTGTCGTAGTGGCGGTCGAGGCCGAGGTAGAGGAGGAGCTGCTCATCGAGTAGCGCATCCGACCGAGGGCGGTGGTCGGTCAGCGGCGACGCCACTGCGGGGCGATCAGCTTTCCTTGTAGGTCACGGCGGCGTCGGCGTTGGAGATGACGGCGGCGGCGGGGGCGGCGTCCGTCGCGGGTGATCACGCCCAGGCCTGGCCGTGCTGCACCTCGATCTCGATGACCTCGGCGTTGGTTTCGATGGTGCCGCCGAGTTCGGTGAAGGCGGCGCGGCCTCGACCAGGGTACATGCCGCCGAGCGAGAAGTGGACGCCGGGCCTCCAGGTAGGGGATGATGGCGTAGATGGAGGAGGCGGTGAAGGGGTTGCCGCCGAGGAAGAGGGGTGGAAGAGGAGAAGACTTTTGCGCAGGTGGGGGTCGCGGAGGTAGCTGGCGACGTAGGTGTGGACGGAGCGGATGGCGTTGAGCCGCGCCAGCTCGGGCAGGATTTTGACGAAATCGGCGCGGCGCAGGAAGGGCTGGTGGGCGAGGTCGGCGGGGGCGCGGTCGTAGATGAGCCTTGATCGCCGGCCATGAACTGGCGGTAGCCCTCCACGTCGGCCGGGTTGAATTTGGCGACTTCGGCCTCCATCTGGGCCTGGTCGCCGGTGTACTCGAAGTGGCGGCCGTCATCGAAGTAGATGCGATGAAGGGGTCGAGCGGGACAGGCTGACGTAATCTTCGGTCGCGCTTGCCTGCGGCGGCGAAGACGTCGTCGATCAGGTCGGGCGCGGTGATCAGGGATGGTCCCATGTCGAGACGCTGCAGCTACCCCGGTCGATCAGCGGGTAGGCGTCCGCCGAGCTTTCTCGCGACGTTCGACGATGGTGACCTGGTGCCCCTGGGCTTGCAGGCGGATGGCGCTGGCGAGTCCGGCGAAGCCACAGACCGATGACGACGATGTTGCTCATTGTTGTCCTTTGGTGACCGGTCCCCGGCCACAGAGAGCACAGAGGGCACGGAGGCGAGGAGAGGGGAGAGGAGAGAGGAGAGTGGAAGTGGGGAGGCCCCTAAATCCCCCCAATGCTGGGGGGACTTTGCGCTGGTGGTGCTTTGAGTGTTGTGGTGAATATCATCGTGTCCTTCTCTCCTCTCTCCTCTCTCTTCTCTCTCATCCTCGTCGCGCTAGCCGAAGGGTTTGTACTTCGTCCGGCCCCAGAGGAAGGTGATGGTGTAGATGGCTCGGAGGGAGGTTGAGTTTGAGGAAGGTGCGCCAGTGGCAGTTGGCGTGTGCGGGTTGTGGGTTGCGCAGAAAGAGGGCGGTGTTGGCGGCGTAGGGGAGGAGGGCGAGGGCTCCGGCGGTGCTTGCCGCGCGCGGCGCTGCGTCCGGTGAGCGCGAGCAGGGTGGCGAGCAGGTAGAGGGCGGTAAACTGGGCGGTGCGACGCGCGCCGAGCGTGGTGGCGATCGAGTCGAAGCCGCCCGCGCGGTCGGAATTCGACGTCCTGGATCGCGCCGAAGGACTGGGAGGCCATGCACCAGGCGACGAGGCGGCGATCTCCTGGCGCGGATAGTTCTGGGCGTGGTTGAGTGCGAGTCCGTAGACGAACGGCGTGACGTAGTGCGTGGCGGAGATGAAGGAGTCGGGCCGGGGACTTCCTTCAGGCGCAGGGGCGGGGCGCTGTAGGCGATGGTGGTGGCCTGGAGGAACGCGAGGACGCCGTTGGCGCGGCGGTCGCCGTGGGCGAGCAGGGACCGGGAGGATGGGGGCGTTGAGGGCGGCGATCCATGCGAGCACCGGGCGGTGGGTCTCGGGGGGGAGCAGGCCACCCTCGACGGAGTTCTTGCGCGGGTTGAGTTTGTCGGATGGGTAGTCGCGAATGTCGTTGATGCCGTAGAGGGCGAGGTTGTAGGGCAGCGTGAAGTAGGCGAGCGCCAGCAGGTTGCGGCGCTCTTTGAGCCGTTGCCCGCGACGAAGGCCCCGGCCGCGCACGCAAAGACGGTGTTGAACCAGGAGATCGGGCGCGAGACAGTGAGGATGGTGCGGAGGGTTAGGGGCATGGGGCACCCGATTGTGGATTGCGGATTGCGGATTGCGGATTGACGAAAGCTGCGTGACGAAGGTTTGGGTGTCGTGGTGATTCATCGCCTGTTCTCCTGTTCTCTGTTGTACGTTCGATGGCGTTTCCTGCCCATTCCCAGAGGACGGCAGCGAGGCCGACAAGGGCAGACCGAAGGGGAGGTCTTCGATCGGCATGTTGAGCAGGGGGAGGCGCGGGCCGAGGTGGCAGCAGGGGTCGGCGTAGAGGGTGACGGGGCGGGCGGTGAGGTAGCCGTCGAAGGCGAGCTGGCAGAGCAGCATGATGCCGAGGAAGGCCCAGAAGCGCGGGCGTTGCGCGAGGCGCGTGCCGAGCGCCCGGTCGAGAGCCAGCACGGCGGCGCAGGCGATGATGCCGGAAAGGAGGGTATTCCCAGCGGATCATGACGGAAGTGGGAAGTGGGAGGTGGGAAGTGGGAAAGGGGTGGGGGGCGGGGCGGTTGGCTGGCGGGCGGAGCCCAGGCGCGTGCGCCCGGGGGCTGAAGCGCTGGGCTGGGGGCTGCGCCGCGAAGCCCGCCTGCGCGGGCTGAGTAGAGTGTGTTTCTTATTTCCCACTTCCCACTTCCCACTTCTTGACGAGTTCCCAGAGGAGGGTGAGGGCGCAGGCACCGACGACGACGGGGAAGAGGAGTTCTTCGAGGGGATGCGCCCGCCGAAGGCATAGGGTCCGGCGAGGACGGCTTTGTTCGATGACCAGCTCCGGCGTTCCACGCCGAGGGCGTCCCAGGCGAGGATGGCGATTTCCAGGGGGACGAGGGCGACGAGCAGGCGTCGCCACTGGCGGAAGACGCCGAGGTTCGCCAGGCGGTCCAGGCCGACGACTGAACCGGGCGAGAGGGCCAGGAGGAGGAGGTATTCGCCGTGCATCTGCCTCCGAGTGCTGAGTGCTGAGTGCTGAGTGCTGAGTGAGGTACGAAGGACGAACGACAGGGCGAACGACGAGAGGGCTCTCTATCCGACTACCCGACTACCCGACTACCCCGACTCGATCAGCAGCGCGGTAGGTAGCAGTTTTTCGCGCGGCGTCGGGTGGGCGCGGCGGGTGAGACATCGTAGTCGTTCGCGACGATTTTGGGCAGGATGCCGCGATAGATGGCGGCGGCGGCGGCGATGGCGAAGCGGCTGTCCGGGGTGGAGCATGGCGATCGGCGCGGCTGGCGTTGTAGAACGATTGCGCGCGGGCGATCTGGTCCCCCATCGAGCGACGGAAAGGCGGGGTGATCGCTTGATAGAAGGTCGGCTTCGCTGTAGCCCGCTTCGTGTAGTTCGTCCGGGGGCAGGTAGATGCGGTAGGCGCGGGCGTCTTCGCCGACATCGCGCAGGATGTTGGTGGAGGATTGCATCGCGAGGCCAGCTGGATGGCGTAGGGGGCGGCGATCGCCAGGGCGTCCGGGCGGTCGTCGGCGGTGCCGACGATGCATGCAGAGCACATCAGGCCGACGGTCGAGGGCGACGCGGTAGCAGTAGCGTTCCAGGTCGGGGTAGGTGGCTGGCGGCGGATGGTCAGGTCCATCGCCACGCCATCGATCAGTTCGTCGGCGAGTGCCTGGGGGACGCGATAGCGGTCGCGGGTGTCGGCCCAGGGCGAGGCGGGGGTGATCCTGCTCCGTGACGGGGCGGCGAGCGCGGACGCGCCAGCTTCGAGGGCCGCAGGGTCGCGCCGAGGCCGCCGTCGTCCACGATGTTATCGGTGGTGCGCAGGAAACCGTAGAGCGCCTGGATCGCCCGGCGCTTGCGGCGGGAGAGCAGGGTGGCGGGTAGAAAACTCTTCGACGCGGCGCGCGTGATCGTGCGCGCCGTGGTGTGAAGCATCGGCGAGACGGAGGGCGCGAGAGGTGTGCGCTGCCGCCAACGCCGGAGCGGGTGGGCGTGTAGCATCGGATCGCCTGCCTGGTAGCGAGTGTCGCCCATTGTCCAGTTCATACTCGGCGCGTGCGGCGGGGCAACACCGTCCACCACACCTGGCGTGCTCGCGCCCGATGGCGCACATGGCGTAGCACGAAGCGAGCCATGACGCATGCCTCGCTGGCACAATGATTGTAGTACTTTTGTCACATTTTTGCAATGATGGGTGGGCGTGTTTGTGCGCCCGGGGTCGTTTCCGGTGTGTCGGATTACGGGCGTGTCGGCGGCGGGGCGATCAGGTCGGCGAGCTTGGGCACGAAGGGATTGTGGTCGGCGATCGCGCGCAGGCCCCGGATCGCGGCGGCATTGTCGTAGGGGACAGCGCGCAGGTCGATCTCCCAGCCCTGGCCGGGGTGATAGGTCAGCAAGGCCCAGCGCGCGAGGTGGGTGTCGGGGGTGGGACGCCAGATGTGCGCGACCGCGCCGGGGTTGACGATGGTGCTCTCGCCCCAGCGCCGGATTAGCGGGATGTGGGTGTGCCCGGTGAGGATGAGCCCCGCGCGGACGCCGCGCAGGTGCGGGTGCAGCGCGGCGTCGGACATCGCCCAGTGGGGATGCAGGTTTTCCGGGCCGGGCGGGTGGTGGATGCCGACGAAGGGGTTGCCGGGGACGCCGTGCGTCAGCAGCAGGTCGCCCGCGCCGCCGGGCGCGCCCGCGACGGTCAGCGTCAGCTCCGTGGGGAGGGCGGCGATGTGCGCTGCCCAGGTCGCGCCGATCTGCTCGCGGGTCCACCGGGCGTGGGGCTGCGCCCAACCGGGTAGCCAGTCGGGCCAGGCGTCCGGCGTGGCCCACTCGGTCACGTAGATGTCGGTGTTGCCGCTCACCGCCTGGTGCTCGACGGTGGCGAGCAGTTCGAGCGTCTCGCGCGGGTAGGCGAACTTGTAGGTCAGGTCGCCGCCGACCAGGATCAGGTCGGGCGCGGCCTGGCGCACGTCGCGCAGCACGGCGTCGAGGCCGTGCAGGTTGGCGTGGATGTCGGTGAGGAAGGCGATGCGGTAGGGCATGGTCCAGTCGTGAGTCGTGAGTCGTGAGTCGTGAGAGAAGTACGAAGGACGAACGACGAAGTACGAACGACGAGCAAGCAGTAGCCACTGCGAGTGCCGTAGGGGAGTGTAGCGTGTGGGGGTGGAGGATTCCATATCCGGTGTATACTGCGGCGGCGTTCGGGGCCGTTTGCCGATTGTGGGCGGTGGCGGCGGGCGCGGGTGATCGTTGGGTGGGGACAAGATGGGCGATCGGGCGACGGCGGTGCCGGAGGGGTCGGCGCTGGCGTGGCGCAGGTTGGTGCCGCCGGTGCTGGCGCTGCCGGGCTACGGGCGGCTCTGGCTGACCGGGATCATCTATTACTTCGCGAACGCCTTCGAAGTGATCGTGGCGGGGTGGGCGGTCTTGCAGATGACCGGGTCGCCCTTCGCGGTGGGGTTGGTCGGCTTCTGCCGCACGCTGCCGATGCTGGTGTTGGGCCTGCTGCTCGGCTCGATCGCCGACCGCATCCGCGAGACGACGCTGCTGCTGATCGTGCAGATCTCGTCGCTGGTCGCGGCGACGGTCATCGCGCTGCTGTTCACCACCGGGGTGGTGCAGGTCTGGCAGATCTGGCTGCTGACGGTCGTCTTCGGCTGCGGCTGGGCCTGCGATTTCTCCGCGCGCCGCGCGCTGGTGGTGCAGCTGAGCGGGATCGAGCGGGCGAGCAACGCGCTCTCGCTGGAGACGATGACCAACGTCGGGATGCGGGTGCTGGGCGGGGTGCTGGGCGGGGTGCTGCTGGCGTTCGGCGGGCCGCGCCTGGGCTACTGGTGCCTCGCGGCGCTCTACGCGATCACGCTGGTGGCGGTGGCGCGGCTGTGGCGGCGCGGGCTGCCGGTGCAGCGGCCGGAGCGGCAGACGATCCCGCTGATCAACCTGGTGCGGCTGGGCTGGACGACCTCGATCCACAATCCGACCGTGCGCGGCGTGCTGCTGATCACGGTGGTGATGAATCTGCTGACGTTCCCCTATCAGCACCTGATCGTGGTGGTGGCGGCCGAGATCCTGTCGGTGGGGTCGGAGCGGATGGGGCTGCTGGCGGGGATCGACGGGATCGGCTCGATCGCGATCGCCGGGACGCTGGCGCTGACGACGCGGGTGTTCCATCGCGGGCGGGTCTTCCTGATCGGCTCGTTCGGCGTGACGCTGCTGGTGCTGGTGCTGGCGAACAACCACCTCTATCTCTTCGCGCTCGGCATCCAGGTGGCGATGGGGCTCTGCCATGGCGCGTTCGCATCGATGCAGCCGTCGCTGATCATCGGGGCGACCGAGCCCCACCTGCGGGCGCGGGCGCTGGGGATGCTGGCGATGGCGATCGGGATGGGGCCGCTCGGCATCCTGCTGGCCGGGACGCTCAGCACGATCATCGGGCCGTCAGCGACGTTGACGGGGATGGCGCTCAGTTCGCTGGTGCTGATGGGGCTGATCGTGGCGCGGAATCGGACGTTGTTGAAGGTTTAGGGAACGATTGAACCGCCAAGACGCCAAGAGCGCCAAGACGAGGAGAGTGGAGAGAAGAGAGAGGAGAGAAGAGAGTAAGACCGCGGAGACGCGGAGACGCGGAGACCGACGCGGAGACGATAAAGGACGACGAGGGACGGATTTACCGCAGAGGACGCGGAGGACGCTGAGGACGAAGGAGAGTAGTGTTCTTCTTTTTCTCTCGTCTCTGTGCTCTCTGTGTTCTCTGTGGTTCAATCGTCCCCCGTCTTGGTGCTCTTGGCGACTCCTTGGCGTCCTGGCGGTTCAGTCACAACAAGCGGCGGGCGGGGCATCGATGCCCGCCCGCCGCAGTCCCGGATATGGCTTCCAGTCTGTCCGCCGCCACGGTCAGGCTGCAAGGTCCCGCTGGAGTTGGTCGCAGACCGCCTCGTACTCGTTGAGGAGGGTCAGCCAGAGGTCTTCCCAGGTCGTGATGTCGCGCCCTTCGTCCAGGCCGCGCTCGATCCGGCCATAGCCCTCTTCGAGGCGCTCGTAGAGGCTGTCGCGACGGGTTTCGAGGGCCGAGCGCTCGGCGAAGCGCTGGATGTCGGCGCGCCGGGTGGTGAGGTCGTAGGTCTTGGCCAGCTTCGCCATGATGGTTCGCTCCTTCGTGCGATTCGTTGCAATCGGTGTCTCGGTGCGCCGGTCGCCGGTCAGGCGACCTCGTTGCGCCGCCGCTGCAACGCCTCGATCAGGGTGGAAGCGTCGCGCCGGTTGAGCTGGTTGACATCCTGCCCGTAGAGCTCCTGGCTCCAGGTGGTCAGTTCCTGCTCGTCCAGCCCGGCCTCGCGCGCGATGGCGAAGATGAACTTGACCTGGCGCTCGGTGGCGCGCTGGGTGGATGGGTCGCCGACCGCCGCGACATTGCTGGCGACCTGCGCCGCCGGGGCCTGCCGCCGCCCGCGACTCGCGGCCAGATCGACCGGGGTGTCGACGATGCGCATCTGGCCGACATTGACGACCGGCGGCTCGCCGACGCCGAACTCGTGGTCGTGGCAGAACTGGGTGCCGAAGCCGAGCGCGGCCAGCGCGCGGCCGATCGCCTTGGTCTCGGCCTTCTCCAGGAAGTCGCGGAAGTCGCCCGCGCTCTCGCTGCCCCAGCCGGTGGCTGAGCCGCCGCCGGGGATGCTGACGCGCGCCTTGAAGACGGCGTCGCGGTCTTCCAAGCGCACCAACTCGGTCTCGATCACCGCGTCGGGATGCTCGGTGCGCAGCCAGAGCAGGCGCCACTTGACCTCCAGGTACTCGCCCTTCCCGTTGAGGTTGACGAGATACTTGGCCGGCTCGAAGGTGTTCGTCGTCACTGGTGCAGTCCGCTCACTCATCTCAATCCTCCGTTTTGTACCATTCAATCGGACCGCAGAACATTTGTTCTATAGGTAGTATAGAACAGGTATCGGGCGCTGTCAAGGGTTTTGCGGCGAAAATGTCGCGATTGCAGCAATCGGTTGCTAGTCGATAGCGGACAGCGATTTGCACTATTAGAATAACGAAAAACGGCGACTGTGTATTCCCTGCCAGACCGAAATCGGCGCTTCCCGGCCCGGTTGCGGCGGCCTGCTATAGTGTGCAACATGACCCGGATGGATAGAACAGCACTGTGGAGGGATGGATGCAGCTGACGTTCCTGGGGACCGCCGCCGCCGAGAGTTATCCGAGCGCCTTCTGCCGCTGCGACAACTGCGAGCGCGCCCGCGCGCTCGGCGGGCCGAGTCTGCGGAAGCGGTCGGCGGCGCTGATCGACGATGAGCTGCTGATCGACATCGGGCCGGATGTGGCGGCGTCTGCGGCGTCCCTGGGGCGCTCGCTGACCGGTGTGCGCCACTGCTTGCAGACGCACGCGCACACCGACCACTTCGATCCCTTGCCCTTCCTCTCACGCGGGCTGAACTGGCGAATCGTGGGGCGGCAGCGGCTCAACTTCTACGCCTCGGGGGGGTCGTTGCGGCGGATCGCCGACATCCTGCGCGGCGAGTTCGGCGCGGCCGAGTTCCTCGATCCGGCGGTAGGCGAGCGGCTCGATCTCGCCATCCACGAAGTCGAGCCGCTGCGGCCGTTCGCGGCCGGGCGCTACCGGGTGACGCCCTTCCCGGCGAACCACGACCCGGCGATGGAGCCGCTGCTCTACGCGATCGAGGCGGATGGGCGCTGCCTCTTCTACGGCACCGACACCACGGCGCTGCCGGAGGAGACCTGGCAGGGCTTCCGCCAGCACCGGATGCGCTTCGACGTGGTGATCCTCGACCACACTTTCGGCGACAACGCGCGCTACGACGGCCATCTCAACGCGCGGCTGTTCGGCGAGCAGGTGGCGCGCATGCGGGAGGAGGGGTGCTGAATGATGGGGCGCGCATCTTCGCGCAGCATATCTCGCACGCCGACAACCTGCCGCATCCCAAGCTGGTCGAGATCGCGGCGCGACGCGGCTACGAGGTGGCCTACGACGGGCTGACGGTGTAGGGCGGACGGATCGACACACGATGCCGAGTGTGCCTCGCACACCCGAGCACGCTCAGCGCCTATTGGTCAGAGCTGGAACCCGGTCGGCTGCACGGCTTGCGGGGGGAATCCCGTCGGCTGCGCGGCCCGTTCCCCGAATCCCGACGGCTGCGCCGCTTGCGGGGAAGCCCGACGGTTGCACCGCTGTGGCCCCGAAGTTGACCGGTTGCCGCGTCTCGGCGGCGATACTCCCGTGCGAGAGTGTCCCGTGCATGCCCCAGACCACCCCAAGCGTCAGGCTCAGGCCGAGCACCAGTGCCAGGAATCGCTGTCGCATTGCCTTGCTCCTTCGTGCGCATCGTCGTTCAGTTCGACATGGGCAGCATAGGCCGCATGGCAGTCCACTCTCCATACCGAAAGGTGCTCAGTCTCTGCTCACTTTCTGACCATGCAGCAGCGCCGCAGCAGAGCTGCGGCGCTGTCCCTCGTTCGTTGCGGGTGGGGCGACCGCGGTCAGTCGGCGGCGAGGAGGAGGTTGGTGAGGCCGTAGGCGCTGAGGCGGTCGAGGAAGTCGTCGAGGGTGAGGCCGAGCGCGTGGGCGGCACCGATGCGATCCCCGTTGTATTGGGCCAGCGTCTCGTTGAGCACGGCGCGCTCGGTCTCGTTGAGGATCGCCTGCAACGAGGCACCGTCGCGGACGCGCTGGCTGATGTCGAGCAACTGGCGCTCGTCGGCGGCGGAGAAGGTGATCAGTTCCTCGGTGATCAGGCCGCCCTGGGCGAGCACGGTGGCGCGGCGGATGGTGTTCTCCAACTCGCGCACATTGCCGGGCCAGTTGTGCTCCAGCAGCACGTCCATGGCGCCCTCGGTGATGCGCGACGGGGGGGTGCCGGGCATGTAGCGGTGCTTGCCGAGGAAGTGCTCCACCAGCGCCGGGAGGTCGTCCTTGCGCTCGCGCAGCGGCGGCAGGTGGATGGTGATCACGTTCAGGCGGTAGTAGAGGTCCTGGCGGAAGCGCCCTTCGGCGACCTCCTGCACGAGGTTCTTGTTGGTGGCCGCGATCACGCGGGTGTCCACCCTCACGGTGACGGTGCCGCCGACCCGCTCGAACTCGCGCTCTTGCAGCACGCGCAGCAGCTTCTTCTGCGTGCCGAGGCTCATCTCGCCGACCTCGTCGAGGAAGATGGTCCCCTTGTGGGCCTGCTCGAAGCGCCCCTTGTGCTGGGCGATCGCGCCGGTGAACGAGCCCTTCTCGTGGCCGAAGAGTTCGCTCTCCAGCAGCGTCTCGGGCAGCGCGGCGCAGTTCACCTTGACGAGCGGGCCGCGACTGTAGAGCGAGTTCTTGTGGATCATCTCGGCGACCGACTCTTTGCCCGCGCCGGTCTCGCCGGTGATCAGCACGTTCACGTCGGAGCGGGCGACGCGGCCGATCGTCTTGAACACTTCCAGCATCGCGGGGGTGGTGCCGACGATCTGCTCCTTGGGGTCGCGCTCGCCGAGCTGCGCCTGGAGCGCCTGGACCTGATTGGCGAGTTCCTGGCGCTTGAAGAAGTTGTTGACCGTGACGAGGACGTGGTCGAGGTCGAAGGGCTTGGCGATGTAGTCGTAGGCCCCGAGCTGGATCGCCTCGATCGCGTGGGTGGCGGTGCTGTAGGCGGTCATCACGATGATCGGCAGGCCGTCGCGCGCCGCGCCGTTGCTATGGTTGTTATGGTTTTCGCGCGCCTCGCGCAGCACATCGAGCCCGCTCTTGACGGGCATGCGCACGTCCATCAGGACGAGATCGACGCCCCCTTCGGCGAGCGCGGCCTGCACCTGCTGCCCGTTGGCGGCCTCGCTGGTGGCGAAGCCTTCCCCGCACAGGAATTCATTCAGGAGCGTACGGATGGCGTCCTCGTCATCCGCAATCAACACATGGGGCATTCCGACTCCCCGGCAACACAAAATCGGTCGCGCTACTGGCGCTGCTTGAGGGCCTTTGGACGGCACAGCCATTATAGCCCTGCCGGTCGCGGTCTGGCAATGTTGACACTGTAAACGGCGGGTAAACGGGCGAGTCGTAAGTCGTAAGTCGTAAGTCGTAAGGGGAGAGACGGCCCGCACCCCGCCGCCTGCGGGCGGCACTCCTCTCCCACCCGCTGGGAGAGGGGAAGGTTGCTGGTGCAGGGTGTTGGGCGATTGCCGGGTGGGACGTGGTCGGGCTATGCTGTAGCGGTATGGTTGGTGTGTGCGTCGCTGAGAGTTGAGGAGCGCGAGATGCTCGAACAAATGTCGTCGCTCGTGGTGCAGACCGGCGGGATCACCTCCACCATCGTGGTGGAGGCGGAGGGGCTGACCGGGCTGGGGGCGCTGGTGGCGGCGCACGGGTTCGGGCGCGGGCGCGTCTTCGTGGTCAGCGACGACGGGGTGTGGGGGGCGCACGGTGAGCGATTGCTGGCCGCGCTGGCGGCGGACGGGCTCGACGCGCGCTGGACGACTGTTCCGGCGGGCGAGGAGAGCAAGTCGCTGGCGCGGGCCATCGACCTCTACACCTGGCTGGCGGGCGAGCGGGCCGAGCGGGGCGAGGCGATCCTGGCGTTCGGCGGCGGGGTCGTCGGCGACCTGGCCGGGTTCGTGGCGGCGACCTATCTGCGCGGCGTGCCGCTGGTGCAGGTGCCGACCTCGCTGCTGGCGATGGTGGATAGCAGCATCGGCGGCAAGACGGGCGTGAATCTCCCCGCCGGGAAGAATCTGGTCGGCGCGTTCCTGCAACCGCAACTGGTGCTGGTCGATCCGCACCTGCTCGGCACCCTCTCGCCGCGCGAACAGCGCTCTGGCTGGGCCGAGGTGATCAAGTACGGCTTCCTCGACCGCAGCGTGCCGGGGCTGGCGGGCGAGCCACTGCTGCCGACCCTGCGCGAGTATGGCGGCGCGCTCCAGGCGTTGCAGGAGCCGCTGCTGTCGCGGGTGGTCGCGCGCTGCATCGCGATCAAGGCGGCGGTGGTGGAGCAGGACGAGAAGGAGACCGGGCTGCGCCGCCACCTGAACCTGGGGCACACGATCGGCCACGCGATCGAGGCGGTTGCGGGCTATGGGCGCTACACGCACGGCGTGGCGGTGGCGCTGGGGATGCGCGCGGTCGCGCGGCTCGCGGCGCGCACCGGCCACGCCGACGCCGCGCTGGTCGGCCAGGTGGACGGGCTGCTGGATGACTTCGGCCTGCCCGCGCGGATCGAAGGCTGCCCCGCCCCGGCCATCCTCGACCGGATCGGCAGCGACAAGAAGGTGCGCGCCGGGCGGGTCAACTGGGTGCTCCCGACCACGCCGGGCGACGTGACGATCAGCGACGCGGTGCCGACGGACGACGTGCGCGCGGTGTTGGCGGAGTTGGGGTGCCGGTGATGGGAAGTACGAAGTACGAACGACGAAGTATGAAGTGACGCGAGGAATGGCTGGTGCAGTGCTCGGTCGTGTGATAAATCCGGCGCGCATCCGTTACTAAGGAATAGGGGTAAGCCACCGATCGGCGGTTTGCGCCGCTCACCGGGGCTGTGATACACTGCGCGCCAACAATTCAGGCAACTACTCTTATCGGGAGTGGCTGAGGGACCGGCCCTATGACGCCCGGCAACCGGCAGGCGAAGTCTCGCCCCGCACGGTGCCAAGTCCGACGGATGCGCACAGCGTGCGCAACTGAGAGATGAGAGTAGGGGACCGCAGTTCGTGTCGCCCCTACTGGCTCGTGTGCCGTTGGGGGCTTTTTTGTGTGGATGACGCGGCGACGCGCAATTGTGCGCCGCGCGAGGAGATGGGTGAGCGGTGAGTGTACTTGTGACCGGGTCGCTGGCGTTTGACCACATCATGCGCTTCCCGGGCTATTTCAAGGACAACATCCTGCCCGACAAGATCCACATGTTCAACGTGTCGTTCGTCGTCTCGTCGCTGACGCGGCAGCGCGGCGGCACCGGCGGCAACATCGCCTACAGCCTCGCGCTGCTCGGCGAGACGCCGCGCCTCTTCGCCTCCTCCGGGCACGACAGCACCGCCTATCTGGAGGAGCTGCGGGCGATTGGCGTCGATACGAGCGCGGTGGATGTGGTGGAAGACTTCACCGCCTCGGCCTTCATCATGACCGACAACTCCAACAACCAGATCACCGGATTCTACCCCGGGGCGATGAACCACGCCGGGGAACGCTCGTTGCGCGAGGTGGTCGCCCCTGGCACGACCCTGGCGCTCGTCTCGGCCAACTCGCTGTCGGCGGTCCGGCGCTACACCGCCGAGTGCCGCGAACTCGGCATTCCCTACATCCACGACCTGGGCATGTCGCTGCCGATCCTCACCGATGAGGATCTGGTCGAGGGGATCACCGGCGCGGAGGTGGTGATCGGCAACGACTACGAGATGGCGCTGATCGCCGAGCGCACCGGCTTCGATCGCGACGAGCTGCGGCGGCGGGCGCGGATCATCGTCACCACCCTCGGCGATCAAGGCTCCGAGATCGATTTTCAGGGTGAGGTCCATCGCATCCCGGTGGCCGTGGCCGATCCGATGATCGACCCGACCGGCGCGGGCGACGCCTACCGTTCCGGGCTGGTCCTCGGGCTGACGCGCGGCTTCCCGCTGCCGATTGCGGGGCGGATCGCCTCGCTCGCCGCGACCTACGCCGTCGAGCACCTCGGCACCCAGGCGCACAGCTACACCACGGCGGAGTTCGCCGAACGCTTCAACCGCACCTTCCCCGATGTCTCGCCGCTGACTGCGTCGTTGAGCGTGGAGCGTGGAGTGTAGAGCGTACGGCGTGGAGCAGATACCGACGACCGACGACTGACGACTGACGACTCGCCAAGGAGGAACCGATGTCCCAGACCCCAGCCGCGCGTCACGACATCAAGGACCCGGCGCTGGCCCCGCTCGGGCGGCAGCGCATCGCCTGGGCGGCGCGCGAGATGCCGGTGCTGGCGCTGATCCGCGAGCGCTTCGCCCGCGAGCAGCCGTTTAAGGGCTATCGCATCGTCGCCTGCGCCCACATCACCACCGAGACGGCGAATTTGGCGTTGACGCTTCAAGCGGGCGGCGCGGACGCGGTGCTCTGCGCCTCGAACCCGCTCTCCACGCAGGACGATGTCGCCGCCGCGCTGGTCGAGTATGGGATGCCGGTCTTCGCGATCAAGGGCGAATCGACCGAGACCTACATGAAGCACATCCACGCGGTGGTCGAGCACCAGCCCCACATCGTGATCGACGACGGCGCGGATGTCGTCTCGGTGCTGCACACCCAGTACCCGCAGTACCTCGCCAACGTGATCGGCGGCACCGAGGAGACGACCGCCGGGCTGACCCGCGAGCGGGCGATGGAGGCCGACGGCACGCTGAAGTACCCGATCATCGCCGTCAACGACGCCGACACCAAGCACTTCTTCGACAACCGCTACGGCACCGGCCAGAGCACGATGGACGGCATCATCCGCGCCACCAACATGCTGATCGCGGGCAAGGTGGTGGTCGTCGCGGGCTACGGCTGGTGCGGCAAGGGGATCGCGATGCGCGCGGCCGGCCTGGGTGCGCAGGTGATCGTGACCGAAGTTGACGCGGTGCGGGCGCTCGAAGCGGCGATGGACGGCTATCGCGTCATGACGATGGAGCAGGCCGCGCCGCTCGGCGATATCTTCGTCACCGCCACCGGCAACATCAACGTGATCGACACGCAGCACTTCCTGGCGATGCGCAGCGGCGCGATCATGGCGAACTCGGGCCACTTCGACTCCGAGATCAACATGCGCGCCCTGGAGCGGATGGCGGAGGACAGCCGCCAGCAGCTGCGCCCGTTCGTCGAAGAATTCCACATCGTCGATGGCAAGAGCCTGGTCGTGATCGGCGAGGGTCGCCTGGTCAACCTCGCCGCCGCCGAGGGGCACCCGGCCAGTGTGATGGACATGAGCTTCGCCAACCAGGCGCTCGCGTCCGAGTACCTGGTGCAGCACGGCAAGGATCTGGGCAACCACGTCCTGAACGTGCCGGTCGAGATCGACCACGAGATCGCCCGCCTGAAGCTGAAGGCGATGCGCATCGAGATCGACACCCTGTCCGAGGAGCAGAAGAAGTATCTGACTTCGTGGCACTGAGACGATTGCGGATTGCGGATTTCAGATTTCGGATTGACGAGACCTTGGGGGAAAGCCTCCGGTTCTCCTCAACCCCGAATCCGCAATCCGCAATCCGCAATCCGCAATTGACCGGAGGTGTTCGTGAGCACAACATTCATGCAGTCGCCCCAGTTGTTCTTCACATCGGAGTCGGTGACCGAGGGGCACCCCGACAAGATGTGCGACCAGATCTCGGACGCGGTGCTGGACGCGATCATGGCGGTCGATCCGATGGGCCGCGTGGCCTGCGAGACGGCGGTGACGACCGGGCTGGTGCTGGTCTTCGGCGAGATCACGACGAGCGCCTACGTGGACATCCACGCGCTGGTGCGCGAGGTGATCAGCGACATCGGCTTCAACCACAGCGACACCGGCTTCGATGCGGCGACCTGCGGCGTGATCCTCTCGATCAAGGAGCAGTCGAGCGAGATCAAGGAGGGCGTCGATACCGCGCTGGAGGAGCGCTCTGTCGGCAGGCCGAGCGACGACATCGCAGCGACCGGTGCGGGCGACCAGGGCATGATGGTCGGCTTCGCCTGCAACGAGACGCCCGAGCTGATGCCGCTGCCGATCGCGCTGGCCCACGGCCTGACCCGCCAGCTCTCGCTGGCGCGGCGCACCGGCACGCTTCCCTACCTGCGGCCGGACGGCAAGAGCCAGGTGACGGTCGAGTATCGCAACGGCAAGCCCGCGCGCGTCGAGGCGATCGTCATCTCGACGCAGCACTCGCCCGAGGTGAGCAACGAACGGCTCGGGCGCGACATCCGCGCGGCGATCATCAACGAGGTGGTCCCGGAGGGGATGCTCGACGCCAAGACCCACTTCTACATCAACCCGAGCGGTCGCTTCACCATCGGCGGCCCGATGGGCGACGCGGGGCTGACCGGTCGCAAGATCATCGTGGACACCTACGGTGGCATGGCGCGGCACGGCGGCGGGGCCTTCTCCGGCAAGGACTGCACGAAGGTGGACCGCTCGGCGGCCTACGCGGCGCGCTGGGTGGCGAAGAACGTCGTGGCGGCGGGTCTGGCCGAGCGCTGCGAGTTGCAGCTCTCCTACGCGATCGGCGTGGCGCACCCGCTGTCGGTCAGCGTGGAGACGTTCGGCACCGGCGCGATCGGCGACGACCGCATCCTGAAACTGATCAACGAGCACTTCGATCTGCGCCCGGGCGCGATCATCCGCGACCTGAACCTGCGCCGCCCGATCTACCGCCAGACGGCCGCGTTCGGCCACTTCGGTCGCCCCGACCTCGACCTCCCCTGGGAGCGCACCGACCGGGCCGATGCGCTGCGCAAGGCGGCGGGGCTGGCCTGAGCCTCCGGTATTACCCATAGAACAGCGAAGCAAGGCAACAACCGCTCTGGAATCATTCTCCAGAGCGGTTGTTGTGGTACAGTCGAGTTCAACCGAACCGGGGAATCCCAAGGGCGCGTGGCATGTATACTGTGAGGGGGCATAGTGCCGACGCTCTACCGCGCGGTCAATGCGAATCCGCCAACCGCCGAGGATTTCACCTCCAACAAGGCGAAAGGGAAGCCGAGGCGGGAGCCATATGAGCGCGAAGATGAGTGGGCGGGCATTTCTACGTTTGACACCGAGGCGCGTTGTCGCGCCAAGGCGGCGGACTACGATCTGGGCACGTTCATCGCCGAGGTGGACATCCCCGACGACGCGCCGATCCGTATCGGGCAGGTGAATAGACGCGGACATTGTACGATCTGGGGCGATCCCGATGACCTCTTGCGCTATGTGACCGCTGTGACGCGAGTGCAAGATGCCGAAAGGCAGGTTTGAGATGGCAACGACATACGAACTCTGGGATACCGAGACCCGCAATCTCGTTGCCGAATTCGACTCGCAAGACGATGCCCTCGCGGCAGTACGGCACACCATTATCGCAGATGGGCGTGCGCTGGCTGAGACGCTCCTCCTGGGTGTGGAGGATGACAACGGCAAGAGCGAACGCATCGCCCAGGGCGGCGCGTTGATCCGTCTCGCCCTGGGGGAGAACTTACCCAGCACCGGCACACCGGGCGCTGCGGGCGCTGCGTCCGCCCGGTTTCGGGCCGGGGGGTGAGTGCCCGATTCTCGTTGCCGCACCAATGACTTCCCAGTTTAGTGCATAGGCTTCCATACTGAAGAGTGCGTCGAGAGGTTAATTGCCTCACCCCGCGACGGTGACATCGCGCCGGTCGTAGCCGGTGGCACCGCCGGGGCCTGGTTTGCGCGCGGTCGGCGTTTGCGGGGTGCCGTTGCCGTCGCGGGCGCGGGCGACGAGGGTGTGTTTCCCGGTGCGGGTGGGCGTCCAGGGGAAGGACCAGCGGACCCAGGTAGTGGGGCCGAGCGCGGGTTCGAGTTCGGCGTCGCGCCAGGTGGTGCCATCGTCCGTGCTGACCTCCACGCGCGAGATGCCCCGGTCGCCGGCGAAGGCGATGCCGCCGATCGTGGTGGGGCCGAGCGGGAGACTCTGCAGAGGCCCGGCACATCGATGCGCACGGATGTCTGGATCGGCTCGTCGGGTGACCAGCCGCGCTCGGTCCAGTAGCCGGTCGGCGGGCGAGTCGCCGCCTCGATTTTGCTGATCCACTTCGGATTTTTCATGCCATAGCGGCCGGGAACGATCAGGCGCGCGGGGAAGCCGTGGACTTCCCAGAGCGGTTCGCCGTTCATCGTGTGGACCAGCAGCGTCGCCGGATCGAGCGCCGCTGCGAGTGGGAGCGTCTCCACGTAGCCATCTTCGCAGCCGAAAACGACGTGCGTGGCCGTTTGGCGCACGCCCGCGTCCGGGTCAGCAGCGCGGCGAGCGGGACGCCAGTCCAGATCGCCGTGCCGATCAGCGCGCCGCCGACTTCGTTGCTGATGCAGGTGAGCGTGGTCGGCTGCGAGGCGGCGGGGAGTTGGCGCAGGTCGCCGTAGCGCAGTGTTCGCGGGTGCTCGACCAGCCCCACGATCGTCAACTCCCAGGATTCGGCCCTGACCAGGGGATCGAGGAAGTTCTTCGAGATCGTGTAGAAGTCCCTGGTGGGCGTGATGCGCGGCGCGACGCCAGCCGGGATCTGCGGGCCGGTCAGCGTGGGTGTGGCGGTTGGGACGGGGGGAGTCGGTGTTGGTGTGGCACTCGGGCTGGCTGGCTGTGTCGCCGTTGGCGGCTGCGCGACAGCGGGCTGCGCCGTGGTCGGTGTCGTGGGTGATACTGGACTGGCGGCGGACTCGTTGCGAAGGGGCTGGTTGGAGTGGGGCTGGGCGCGATTGCCGGGGTGTTCGTGGGTGCTAGCGGTGGGGTTGGTGGATTGCTCGGAGCGGGGGGACCGGTGCGGGGAGTTGCGACACTGTGCCGGGCTGCCGCGAGCGCACTCCGGTGAGGATACGCCGCAACGAGAGCGTCGTGACGAGCGCACCGGCGGCAGGGATGAGCACGGCGATCGCGGTGCGCCGATTGACGCCGCGCGGTTGCGAATAGCTGCCAGTGAGCGGATCGCGTACCGGGCGGGGCGGGCTGAGCGCGCGGAGCAGCGTCGCCAGTGCGAGTCCATAGGCGATGCCCGGCAGCGCCGTCATCGCCAGCCCGGCGGTGCCGATTGGCGCGTCGGCCCCGAGCGCGGGCAGGACGACAAAATCGAGCACTACGCCCGAGAACAAGCCGACCACGCCGCCGAGGAACGGGCTGGTGAGGTCGATCCGCCCGGCGAGCGCGACGGCGGCCCGGCTGTAGCCGACGCCGCCGAGGGTCGCGATCAGGAGTTGCGCGAGGATCAGCCCGACGAAGAGCAATGGCTTCGCCGAAAAGCGGAAGCGCTCTAGCAGCTCGCTGAAGAGCCACTGCGGGATGACGAGCAAGACCGCGTCATCGACGCGCTCGGGGAAGGTCGGAGCATCGAAGCGGAGGCGGAGGGCGAGCATCGTCGCGGTCAGCACCAGGCTGGCACCGAACCCGGCCATCGCCGCGCGCAGGAATGCCCCTCTGGTCACGCCAAACCATTCCCTTCGCGTGGGGTACGCTTCCGCACGTTGCCGCTCGTGCGGCCAAGTATAGCCATCGCATGGTGTTACGGATTGGGGAGAGGCATGGGTCACGGATTCTTCGCTGGCGCTCAGAATGACAGGGTAGTCCGGGAGGCTTCATGAGCGCGGCGAAGAACCCGGCCCCATCTTACGACTTACGACTTACGACTTACGACTCCTCTCTCGTCACTCTCCACTCTCTACTCTCCACTCTCCTCTTCCCACACCCCGTCACAACGGGAATCGCCAGAGTGCTGTGTTAGAATCGTGGCGCGGCAAGGTGTCGCGGCGAGACGTATGTTGGTGGGAGGGCGCGGCGCTTGCGGGCATTGATCACCGGGATCGACGGCTTCGTCGGCCCATATCTGGCGCGGGAGTTGCGGGCGCACACCGCCTGGGACCTCTTCGGCCTCGGGCGGCACCTGGCGGAGGTGGGCGGCTGCACACCGATCGTGGCCAACTTGCTCGACCGCGAACGGGTGCGGCAGGTGGTCGCGGAGGTCGCGCCGACTCACGTTTTCCACCTCGCCGCCCAGAGCCACGTCCCCACGTCGCACCAGGATGGCGGCGCGACGCTCGGCAATAACATCATCGCCCAGGTGAACCTGTTCGACGCCTGCCGCGAGCTGGCCGCGCCGCCGCGCATCCTCGTCGTCGGCTCCGGCGAAGAATATGGGCTGGTGCATCCCGACGAGATGCCGATCACTGAGGAGCAGCCGTTCCGCCCGACGAACCCTTACGCCGTCAGCAAGGTCGCGCAGGACCTGCTCGGGTGGCAATATTTCCACTCCTACGGGCTGCCAGTCGTGCGGGTGCGCCCCTTCAACCACCACGGGCCGGGGCAGAGCGACCGCTTCGTGCTGGCGGCGTTCGCGCGCCAGGTGGCCGAGGTGGAGGTGGGGCTGCGCCCGCCGGTGGTGCGCGTCGGCAATCTCGACGCGCGCCGCGATTTCCTCGATGTGCGCGATGTCGTGCGCGCCTATCGCCTCGCGCTGACTCTGGGCACGCCCGGCGAGGTCTACAACATCGCCAGCGGCGTGGCGGTGCGCATCGGCGACGCGCTCAACCAGCTCCTGCGGCTGGCGTCGCGGCCGATCGCCGTCGAGTATGACCCGTCGCGGCTCCGCCCGTCCGATGTGCCGGTGCTGGTGGCCGACGCGAGCCGCCTGCGCGCGGCGACCGGCTGGCAACCGGAGATACCGTTCGAGCAATCGCTGCGCGACACGCTGAGCTGGTGGCGCGAGCGGGTCGGCGTTGCGCCGGTCGCGCCCTGAAGGTTGTTGCGAGATGGTAGGACGCGATCGATCCCCCGGCCCGACCGATTACCTCTTCGAGTGGACCACCTGGCTGCAAGGTGAGGAGCAGGAGCGCTTCGCCAGGGAGTTCGCGCAGCTGCGCGCCTCCGGCACCGCCGCCGACCTCACCGAACTGATGATCTCCTGGCACAACCGGGCGATGCAGCGGCAAGCGCGCAAGAAGCGCCTGGAGCGCGAAGACGAGGGAGATTGGGGGTAGACCAGTAACGAGTAACGAGTAACGAGTAACGAGGGGACGGTTCGAGGGTTGGAAGGTTTGAACGTTCATGCCGCAACCTGCAAACCTGCGAACTTTCTAACCTCTGAACCGTAACTCTCCTCGTTACTCGTTACTCGTTACTCCGTCCTACGGCATTTCCAGAGGCGGCTCCACCACCTCGATCTGCCAGTTTTCGTTCAGCCAGAGGCCGACCACCTGGGCGGGGAGGTTCCAGCTGCGCGCGAGTTGCACGCTCTGGCGGATCTGCTCGCGGTGCTCGTCGGGCGTGGCCGGATTCCCGGCGCAGTCGAAGTGGCCGCAGATGCCGACGATGCGGGAGACGTGCGCCTGGACGGAAAAGGCGACCTTCTTCTCGACCGGCACGACGATGCTCGGATCGGCTTCGGCCAGCAACTTGTCGGGGCCGGGCTCGGAGATGACATCGACGTAGTCGATGTCATACTGCTCGCGCATCCAGATGATGGTCGGACGCTGCACGCGCCCGTCGATGCAGGTGACCAGGGTGCCGAAACGCAAAGGAACAGCGGTCATAGTGCTTACCTCCCGGTGTGTCGTTGAGTAGGATACGCGGCAAGGTGGGCTGACGGCAAGCGGAAGTTCGAAGTACGAACGACGAAGCACGAACCGGGCTTTCCAACGGCACTGCTCATTACTTCGTACTTCGTACTTCCAACTTCGTACTTCCTCACATCTGTTCCGGTGCCCCGATCCCCAGCAGCCCTAACCCATTGCGCAGACTCCGTGCCGCCGCATCGACGAGGTGCAGACGCGCCGAGCGGAGGTCGTCGGCGGGCGCGGCCAGGACCGGGCAGTCGCGGTAGAAGGCGGCGGTGGCGCGGGCCGTCTCGTAGCACCACTCGGCGATGACGTAGGGGGCGTAGCGCTCGCCCGCATTGCGCACCGCCTGCGGCAGGCGAGCGATCTGCTTCAGGAGCGCCGTCTCGGATGGGTCGGTGAGCAGGGTGAGATCAGCGGCGGGCAGCGTCCCGGGTGCGGCAACGCCCGCCCGGCGCAGGATGGAGCGGCAGCGCGCGTGCATGTACTGGATGTAGGGCGCGCTGTTCC
Organism: Chloroflexia bacterium; assembly: GCA_046328475.1. Taxonomy (GTDB): domain Bacteria; phylum Chloroflexota; class Chloroflexia; order Thermomicrobiales; family CADCWN01; genus CADCWN01. The sequence goes on from JAXLWN010000042.1 coordinate 44,678, forward strand.
CTTGCAGCGCGAGCATCTTGTCCCAGTCGAGCGCGATGTTGCGGCGCAGGTCCTGGTAGAGGTCGTTGTAGATCACCGCGCCGATGCCGACCAGCTCGGCGATCGCCTCGCGCTCCTCCTCCGGCAGATCGGGGCTGGAACTGTCCACGATGGCGCGGGCGCGGCTGTGCGCCTCGTCCAGCAGCGCCTGGAGATAGACCATGTTCCCCCGGCGCGCGGCGAGCGGCTGCCCATCCTGCCCCACCACGAGCCCGTAGCCGACGTGGATCAGCGCGCGGTCGCGCGCGTAGCCGAGGGCGCGCGTGAGCGCGAAGAGTTGCCGGAAGTAGAGTTCCTGACGCCAATCGACCACGTAGATCATCGCCACCGGGTCGTAGGACTGCTCGCGGAAGGCGACCGTGGGGGCGTCGCGCGTGTGGTAGAGCGTGCCGCCGTCGCTCCGCTGCAACAGGAAGGTCGGCAGCTCGGGCAGCGCGACGACGACCGCGCCATCCGCGTTGCGCTCCGCCACCCCCGCGCGAGTGCCTGCTCGATGATCGGCCCCATCTTATCGTTGAAGAAACTCGCCCAACACCGTCTCGAAGCTGACGCCGAGGCGGTCGTAGAGCGGCTGGTTGATCCGCAGCGTCATCTCCACGATCCAGCGCCAGAGTTCGCGCGCCGTCTCGTCCCCCTGCTCCAGCCGCAGCGACCAATCGCGCGCCGCCTGGTCGATCGCCGGGTCCTCGCCGGTCAGGCGGCTGTACTGCGCGTAGAGCCGTTCGAGCGTCGCCAGCGTCTCGTCGTTCGCGCCGCCCGGGCGACCCTCGCGCTCGATCGCGGCGATCAGCACGCCGAAATTCTTGCCCCAGTCGCCGATGTGGCTGTCGCTGATCACGCGGTAGCCGAGCGCGGCCAGGATATTGGCCAGCGCCTGCCCGATGATCGTCGTGCGGACGTGGCCGACGTGCATCCGGCGGGCCATGTTCGGCGAGGAATATTCGACCAGCACCGTTCGCCCGCCGCCCAGGTCGTCGTGGCCGTACTGCTCGCCGCCCGCTGCGACCTCCGCCAGCACCGCCGTGGCGAGGCGCGCGGGAGCGAGGCCGAAGTTGAGGAATGGCCCGGCGGCCGTGGCGCTGCCCACGAGCGAGTTCGGCGCGAAGCGCAGCGCGGCGGCGAGCGATGCGGCGAGTTGCGGGGCGGGGATGCCGCGCTCGCGGGCGGCGCGGAAGGTTGGGAAGGCGATATCGGCCGGGATGCCGGGCCTGGGCGTGACCAGCTCCACCAGCGCGGGAGGAATCTGCCCCTGCGCGATCAGCGCCTCGCGGATCTCCGCCGTGAATCGGTCGAGTGCGTAATCCATGACTGTTCCTCTGCTCTGTCGCCCGCGCAAGGGTGCGCGGACGGTGCCAGGTGCCGCACGGTTGGCATGGCTGGCGTCACGGCGGCGCGTTGGCCGACCGCTACAGTCGCCAGAGGGTACGGTAGCGCGCCGCGATCAGCGCGATGCAGAGGGTGGAGGCCATCGCGCCGACCGTGACCGCGAGGGGCGCGCCGAACTGCTGCGCGAGCGTGCCGATCAGCAGGGCACCGACCGGCATCAGCCCGAAGCTGATCGCCAGCGCGCCCATCACCCGCCCGCGCATCTCCTCGCTGGTCGCGAGCTGGACCAGGATCTGGTTCGTGGAGGCGAAGACCGAGCCGATGAAGCCAGAGAAGATCAGGATGGTCGCCGAGAGGGCGGGGATCGGCGAGAGGGCGAACGCCGAGAGCACGAAGCCGTAGAGGATGCCCATGATCAGCGTCAGGCGGCCCTTGTGTGGCCAGCTCCCCAGCCGCGCGACGATCAGCGCGCCGGTGAACGCGCCGATGCCGCTGGTGGACATAATGATGCCGAGGCCGCGCGGCCCGAGGTGTAGCACGTCGCGCGCGAAGACCGGCAGCAGCTGGATGTAGGGGTAGGCGAGCAGGGCCGGGGCCGAGGCCAGCAGCAGCAATCCGGTCAGCGTCGGGTCGCGCCGGATGATCCGCAGGCCATCGAGCACGCCGCCACCGATGGTCACGCCCGGTCGCGCCCCGCGCGGCACCGTCACCGCCGCCGTCAGCGCCACCGCCGCGACGAAGGTGAACGCCTGCGCGAGGTAGCACCCGGCGATGCCGAGCAGGCCGATCAGCACCCCGCCGAGCGACGGCCCGATGATGCGCGTCGCGCTGTTCCCGGCCGAACTGAGCGCCAGCGCGTTCGCCAGATCCTCGCGCGGGACGAGCGCGGGCGCGAGCGACTGCGTGGCGGGTTGCACCACCGCCAGCAGGATGCCGCTGAGCACGGCGGCGACGATCAGATGCCACGGTTCGATCCAGCCGCGCCAGTTGACGAAGGCGATCGCCAGCGCCAGCAGCGCACCGAGCAGCTGCGCGGCCAGCAAGGCGCGGCGGCGGTCGATCCGGTCGAGCAGCGCCCCGGCCGGGAAGGAGAGCAGCAAGATCGGCACGCCGCTGGCAAACGCGACCTGCCCGACGAACGAGGGGCTGTCGGTGAGGGTCAGTGCGAGCCAGCCGATCGCGATATTCTGGAACCACTGGCCGAACTGCGTCACCACCCCGGCGGTCCAGAGGAAGCGGAACTCGCGGTGGTGGGCAATCGCGTGGAACGTCCCCTTGCGCGAGGTCGCGGCCGCGCTATCGCCCGCCGGGGCAACGGTTACCGCCGCCCGCTCATCTCTGATTGCTGCCTGGTCAGCCATTCCCCCGCCCCTCGTCTACCCCGAACCATATGGGAGTATACCAGCCGCCATCCGGCGAGAGCAGGGCTGCGGCGAGAACCGCCGCATCGCCGCCCCGCCCTGGCCCCAGAAGGCCAGGGCGGCTATCTGGATCGCTCTTACAACGTGCGCGCTCGCTCGCTCGACTGCGGCCACTACCTCCCTGGAAACCCTGGACGAGACCTACGCCGAGTTGTACGCGTTCTTCGCCGGGTGAGTCACCGAGGACGGCGTGGGTGTGGTAAGGTCGTGGTAACTGCGAGCGGGCCGGTGGGCCATAGTCCGAGGGGGCGGTATGAGCAGTATCGGGAGAGTGACCGGCGCGCTTGTCTGCCTGCTTTGCCTGATCGTACCCTCATCACTGGCGCAGGCGCGGGATACTGGGGAGGGGCGTTGGACGCTGCTTGCGCCGCTCCTGGCACCACGAACAGGGCATACCGTCACCACGCTCCAGGATGGCCAGATCCTGGCGGTGGGTGGGAGTGTTCTCGCATCCGGCGCGGCCAGCGAAGCCATAACCGCCACCGTCGAGCGCTACGACCCGTCCTCTGACCGCTGGTCTTTCGCCGCGTCGCTGGGCGTGCCGCGCGGTGATCACACGGCCACCCTGTTGCGCGATGGCCGGGTACTCGTGGTTGGAGGCTTCGGTGGGCAGATGGCCCACGCAAGCGCGGAAGTCTATGATCCGCGTGTCGATGCCTGGACCCCGGCAGGAACGCTATCCGAACCGCGTGGTAATCACACCGCCACCTTGCTCCCAGATGGGCGGGTGCTGGTCACCGGTGGTGCTTCGCGCACTGTCCGCGCCGACTCCTATGACAGCGCGGAGATCTACGATCCCGCGACCAATCGTTGGTCCCCGGCCGCACCGATGTCGGTGACGCGCTACCTGCACCGGGCCGTGCTGCTGCGCGATGGGCGGGTGCTTGTTACTGGGGGAGTCCCCAATCGCGTCGACACACCGCTGGCGACCGCCGAAATCTATGACCCGGTAACCAACCGCTGGTCGGCGGTCGCGCCGATGTCGCGCTGGCGCTATCGTCACACGCTCGTGCTGCTACGCGATGGCACCGTGCTGTTGTTCGGCGGGGCCAGCGTGGAACAGGACACCGAGACATACGATCCGGTGAGCAACAGTTGGAGTCCGGCCGGGGATACGCAGACGCAGCAACCCGAGTCCCCCGGCCTGTTTCTGCCCGATGGACGAGTGCTGGCCGTCGGCCCCTCGCCCGAAGCCTACGATCCGACAACCCGGCGCTGGACTACGGTCGCCCCGCTGCACGTACCTCGCGGCACGGAGGCGGTCACCTTGCCCAGCGGGCAGGTCATGGCGGTTGGCGGATTCAAGCTCGGCGATGGTGGTGGGACCATCACCGGGGCGGTGGAACGCTACGATCCCCCCGGGCTGATCCCGAACTTGCCAAAGACCGGAGGTGGCTGGTCTGCGCCCAAGACCATGGTGCTGCAAATCGCCAGCGCCATGGCGCTGGCGTGTCTCGGAATCTCGGGGTGCGCGAGGATCAGGCGTCGCCGGAATCCGAAGCGTTAGCTGCATTCCGCAGCAACGACACCTCATATACCCCTCGGCCCCGCACCCAGTTCGCGCAGGCGGACTTCGTGGCCCGCAGGCCCGCGAGGCCGGGTACCCGCTTGCGGGTGATTCAGTCGCCAGCCACCCACAAGAGACCGCAAAGGGGCACCCGAAGGTGCCCCCGCGCTTCGCCATGCAGTCGGAAATGGTCAGACCAGCTTGTGCCCGCAATTGCTGCAGAACTTCGCCCCGTTGGTCGCCGTGCCGCACTCCGGGCAGAACTTCGGCCCAGCGGACGCCCCGCTACCGCCGCCCTGCTGCGGGGCCTGGGGGGCCTGCCCCTGCGGTTGCTGGTAGCCCTGCTGGGGCGGATAGCCTTGCTGGGGTGGATACCCCTGTTGGGGGGGATATCCCTGTTGCGGGTAGCCCTGTTGCGGATACTGGCCCTGCTGCCCTTGCATCGCCTGGCGCACCTGGTCGGCCATCGCCATGCCCATGCCGAGGCCCAGACCCATGCCCTGCGCGCCGCCCGCCTCGCCCGGATTGTTGGCCGCGTCGCGGATCGCCTGCGCGGTCTGGAACTGCGTGTACTGCTGCATGTTGCCGAGCGCGCCCATCGCCGAGCGCTGGTCGATGAACTTCTGCACCTCCTCGGGCGGGGTGATCGCCGCCACCTGGAAGCCGCGCAACTGGAGGCCGAGCGCGCTGTACTCGCTCATGACCGCCGCGCGCGTGGCCGAGGCGATGTTGTTGTACTGCGCCGGCAGGTCCAGGATGCTCTTCATCAACTGGCCGAGGATCGTCGTCAGATTCTGGATGATCGTGTTCCGCAGGTAGTCCTGGATCTGGTTGGTGTCGTAGACCCCCTGCTGCCCCACGATCTTATTGACGAAGAGTTGCGGGTCGGCGATCTGCATCGAGTAGGAGCCGAAGGCGCGCAGCCGGACCATCCCCAGGTCGGTATCCCGGAAGAGGATCGGCTGCGGCGTGCCCCACTTCATGTCGATGAATTCGCGCAGGCTGACGTAGACCACCTCGGCGCGGAAGGGGCTCTTGCCGCCGAAGGGGATACCGAACATGCTGGAGAGGATCGGGATGTTGTTCGTGCTCAGCGTGTGCCGCCCGGCGGTGAAGACATCGAGCGCCTTGCCGTCGCGGAAGAAGATCGCCGCCTGGCTCTCGCGCACGACCAGCTGCGAACCGAGCACAAATTCGCCGGACCCATACTCGGGCACCCGGTGGACCATCTCCGATCCGGACTCATCTGGAAATTCGATCAGATCGAGCAGGGGCACGGGTGCCTCCTTTCATGGATTGCGGATTGCGGATTGCAGATTTCGGATTCACTCCCCTGGTAAGGAAACGCCCACCGTGGCGACCCCTCCCACACCGAGAGTCTAAATCCGCAATCCGCAATCCGCAATCCGCAATACCCTAGCGGTTGGCCTTCAGTGCGGCGAGTTCGTCCTCAATGTCGCTGCCGCCAGCCGTCGGGACGGTCTGGGTGGCGGTGTCGTTGCCGGACGCCGCGCCGGGGCGGTTGGCCTTCAGCGCGGCCAGCTCGTCCTCGACGCCGAGGTCGCGGTCGAGCGCGGCAAAGTCGTCGTCGTTGTCGAGATCGGCCAGTTCGGCGGAGGCGGCGGCCTTCGCCTCGGTGGTGCGAATGCGGCGCTCGAAGCGCTCGAACTCGGAGGCGGCACCGCTGTTCGGCAGGTTGCCCATCGTCTCGCTGACCTGCTGCTGGGCCTTGGCGCGGCGGCTGCGCGCGACGAGCGCGTCCCGCTTGCTCTCCATCGTGTCGAGCTTGTTCTCCAACTCCTGCAACTGGTTCTTCAGCCGCGAGACCGTCTGCTGCTGCGCGACCAGTTGCTCGTTGTAGATCCGGCCATTCTCGTCGCTGTCGCGCTTGCGGCGCAGCGCCTCGCGCGCCAGGTCATCCTTGCCCTGGTTCACCGCCAGCTGCGCCCGGCGACCCCACTCGGAGGAGGTGCGGTCGGCCTCGGCCTTGTCGGCGGCCAACTCTTTCTCCTGGGCGATCATCGCGGCGACCTGGCCGCGCGCCCGTTTGATCTCCTCGGTCATGTCGCGGATCAGCTGATCCAGCATCTTCTCGGGGTCTTCGGCGTTGTCGAGCGCGTCGTTCACGTTCGCGCGGACCAGGCGGGAGATGCGATCGAAGATACCCATCGCGGTTTTGCCTCCTCATCGAGCGGGCACTGGTGCCTCGCTCTCATCGTCCGGTCGTATCGGGTGACCCATGCCACCCGCTATGCCCACGGCACCGCGTGCCGGAAGGACCAATCTACGAGTGCTGAGTGCTGAGTGCCGAGTGCCGAGTGGGTCGGATGGTCGGATGGTCGGGTAGTCGGATAGCGATCCCACTCATCACTTCGTACTTCGTCGTTCGTACTTCGTACTTCACTCAGCACTCAGCACTCAGCACTCAGCACTTCGTCATGATTGCGAATAGACCTGAATCTCCAGCGGATCGAGCGCGTGTCCGGCGAAGGTCTGCTTCTCGCCGCCCCAGTCGTAGGTGAAGAGCAGGCCGCCGTCGTTGGCGAAGTAGCGGCGATACTGCGCCTGCCGCTCCGGTCGCCTTGCCCGACTCGCCGATCACCTCGGCGCTGGCCGTGCCCGCCGCATCCTGGGAGTAGCCTACCCCGCCGATCGTCGCCACCGCGCCGTCGCCCGGAACCTCGGTGGTCGGCGCGAGCAACGCCATCGGCTGGGCGGTGCTGGGCGGCACGTGCAGCCAGCGGTCGGTGTTGCCGTCCCGCAGCAGATATTGCCGCCAGGCGAGCGGGCCGTCGTGGAACTCCATCCGGCCCCGGACGATGTAATCGGTCCCGCTGATCGAGACGGCATCGCCGAAGTGGATGTCGCTGGCGACGTGCGCCTGCTCTCCCGCGCCGACCCCGGCTAGCAGATCGCCGACGGCGGTATCACCAACCGGCTGCCCGCTCTCGATCGCCTGCCCGCGCAGCTCGAAGCGGCGGTTGAGGTTGTCGATCAGGGTCCGCGTGGCCCGAATCTCCTTGCCGACATCCCCGCCGCCGAGGATGGCTGAGGAGAGGCTTTCGACCCCCTGCTTCAACTCGTCGATGCCGTCGCCGAGCGCCCGGTCGAACGCGCCGATCTGGTCGAGCGCCTTCTCATCGATCGAGCGGTCGGAGAAGAGGCCGCCGTAGCCGTAGGTCGCGGTGCTGAGCCGGTCGGTGAAGAGGCGCAGCGACTTCTCCAGCTGCTCCACATTGCCGATCTCGGCGAACCGCTGGGCGCGCACCAGTTCGCCCTGTAGATCGGTCATCCGCTGCGCGATCTGGCCATACTGGCGCGCGAGTTCCAGGCGCACCCGCTTGTCCTCGTCGCGCCGCGCCTCCTTCGCGCGATAGCCCGAATACCCGGGGATCATGTTCAGAATCCCCGGCCCGCGCTTCTCGCCGCTCCCACCACCCTGCTTGGCCCACGCGCTCATGTGTCCTCCGTGTTGTTAGTCGTGAGTCGTGAGGCGTGAGTCGTGAGAATCTCGCTCGTGGCTAATAGCTTCAGGTGTGGGCGCTAGATTCTCGTCGCCCACTCACGACTCACGACTCACGTCTCACGTCTCGTTACGATCGTCCGCTCGGCGACAGGAAAATCTCGCTGCCGCAATAAGGGCACTGGACGAGGCCCTTCCCGGCGAGTTCGAGTTGGCCGCCACAATTGGGGCAGGTCTGGCTGGCGTTGAGTTGCCGGGCATCGACCGCGAGCAACTCGCCCTTCTGCCAGTTGACGTACCCGGTGAAGAGTCCCTTGCCGACGAGGTCGTAGATGTACTTCTGCACCTGATCGCGCGTGCCGTTGATCTCCAGCGCGATGTCGGCGATCCGCACCTTGCCGCGCGTCTCGACCATGTTCAGCACCATCCGCTGCTTCTGAACCTCGGCGTAGTCCCGCGCCTCGGACTGCCCCCGGAAGAGCAGGAAGACACCCCGAGGATCATCGGCAGCACGATGATCAGGAGGAAGACCAGGCCGAGCACCTTGCCAGCGGTCGAGGCACCGGAAACCAGGAGCCAGGCACCGCCGCCCAGACCAAAGACCAGTCCCGCGATGACTAGCAGCGCCCCGCTAACCCGCCCACTCCCAAGCACCATTCACCTCGATGACGAATGACGAATGACGAATGACGAACGTAGGGGCTTCTTCCCCTGGCACAGTCAAGTATATCGCGCAGAACTGGCGCATTGACCGAACCTTGCCAACCGATTTACGCGCGCGGTGGCAGCGGCGTTTCATTCTCGGCGCTCCGAGCGAGCAATCGGCAGGCGATGGCGGCGACGCGATCGGCGTCGAGGAGGTCGAGGCAGCGGCAGTGCTTGCAGCCATCGGGTTGCCCGGCCGTAGCCGGTGTAGATGCACGGCGCGTGCGGGTCGGCGCTGCGCACCGCGAGGGCGTGGTTGGCGGGCAGGGGCGGCAAGAGACGCCATCGGCCGGGAGGACCACCGACGCCGCGCCCCAGGGTCGCCAGGCGCGGTCGTTGGAGGGGCCGAAGAGGGCGATGGTGGGGGTGCCAAGCGCCGCCGCAAGGTGCCCGACCGAGCTGTCGTTGCCGACGACGAGGTCGGCGGCCAGATGAGCCCGGCCAGCGTCGGTAGGGGCGTCTGCCCGGCGAGATTGAGCGCGGGTGGCGCATCGCCGCTGCAACCCGCGCGATCCCCGGCCCGCTCTGCACACCGACGAGGACGATCGCCGCGTCGCGCTCCCCGCCAGCCGGTCGGCGACGGCGGCAAAGCGCTCCAGCAGGCCACTGCCGCCCGGGCGCATAGGTGCCGTTCGTCGCGTGGATGACGACGAGTGGGCCGCGTTGCCCTTGCGCGCTTTGTTGGCGAGCGCCGCGCCCGCCCGCGGTCGGCCTGCGGCACGACGAAGACTGGCCGGTCGTTGTCGCTCGTCGCGCCGATGGCGGCGGCGATATCGAGCCAGTACTGTCGCTCGTCGCGCACCGAAGCCCCAGTCGGGGCGCGGTGGGTCAGGAACCAGCCCCGCCCGTTGTCGAGCCCGGCGCGGATGCGCGCCCCGCTCCAGAGGGCCAGCACGGTGTATTTGATCGTCCCCCAGGGTGTGATCAGGTGGTGCAGCAAGACCAGCGTGTCGTAGCGGCGCAGGCGCAAGTCGAGTGCGAAGCGCACCCCTGCCCAGAGCGCACGCGGCGAAGTCAGCCCGCCGACGTCATCGAACAGGCTCTTGTCGAAGACCAGCACATCGTTGATGTGCGGCGAGTTCGCCAGCCCCGGCTTCCCCTGCCGCGTCGTCAGCACATCGAGCCGCGCATCCGGGAACCGCTCGCGCAGCGCCCGCAGCGCCGGGGTCGTATTCAGCAAATCCCCGAGCGCGAAGAGCTTTACCGCCAGAATCCGGCGCGGCTCGAACGGCAACGGCATCGTCTCAGGTAGAACCGTCGCCCCAGGCCGATGGTAAGGCACCCTGCTCGGTAGGGGCGGGTCACTGACCCGCCCGCGTCGTGTGGCACCCGCCTTCACGCTCGCCACACCGCTCAGGGCCAGCGCTCCCATGATGCGACGTATGAGGGATTTACGCTTCGTCATCGCGGCTCACGCGCAACATCTTCCAACACCGCCAGGGTCCGCCCGGCAGCACGTCGCCAGGTGAACCGTCCCGCGCGTGCCAGACCACGCTGGCGCAGGGTATCGCGCAAGGCGGCCTCGCCGACCAGTCGCGCCATGCCATCCGCGATGGCGTCCGTATCGAGCGGGTCTACCGTCAGTGCCGCGTCACCCACGACCTCGGGCAGCGACGTGGTATCGCTCGTCAGGACCGGCGTGCCGCAGGCGAGCGCTTCCAATGCCGGGAGGCCGAAGCCCTCGTAGAGCGACGGGAAAACCAGCCCATCCGCCCCATTGTAGACGATCGGCACATCCCCATCGGCCAGATACCCGGTGAGATGGATACGGCCGTGCGCGGGCGAATCACTCCGGGCGATGGCCCCGAAAATCGGGTCGCTGAGCCAACCCCGCTGCCCGACGAGTACCAGTCGCCCCTGCCAGCCTCCGGCCGCCAGCCGCTCGAACGCCGCGAGCACGCGCGCGAGATTCTTGCGCGGCTGCAGCGTGCCGACGAAGAGCAGGTAGGGCCGGGCGATGCCGAGTCGCGCCAATCCGGCGTCTACGGTGCCCGCATCGAGCGGGCGGAAGCGCGGGTGGTAGCCGTGCGGGATGACGACGATACGCTCGGGCGGCGTGCCGTAGGCGGCGGTCAGAGCGCGCGCGGTCGCCTCCGACGGCACGATCACCCGCCGCGCGGCGGCGGCGCTCCAGCGCGTGGACCAGTCGAGGTAGCGCCGGGCCAGCGGCGGGTGTGCCTCCGGGAAGGCGCGATAGCCGAGGTCGTGGATTGTGACGACGGTGCGCGGGTAGGCCAGCGGCACGACGTGCGCCGGGACGAAGAGCACATCCGGCGCGCGACTCGCCATCTCCAGCGAGAGGCGCGCGTGCGTCCAGAGGCGCGGGAAGGGGATCAGCCGCGCCCGGAAGTTGGGCGGCAGTCGCAGCGCCGGTTTGCTGCGCCCGTTGGCGTAGAGGATGTAGCGATTCCGGTGGTCAAGCTCGCCCAACGCCTCCAGCAACTGCGCCGAATACTGCTCGGTGCCGGTGCGATGGCCGCGATCGACGCGGCTGGCGTCAACCCCGATCCGCAGCGTCATCGCGCCACCAGTGCCAGCAGCGGGCGCGCAGCCGCGACCACGTCCTCCATGCCGATCGCCAACATGCAGGCCGCGCCGCGCGGGCGCGACGGGGAAAGGTCGCCGCAGTTGGCGCAATGCCGCCCGGCGTGGACCACGCGCTGGCGCGCGGGATCGCCCCACGGCCCGAACTTGACCGGGTCGGCCGGGCCGTAAAGATGGACGGTCGGCGCACCGGCCGCGACCGCGAGGTGCAGCGCGCCGCTATCCGGCCCGAGCACCAGCGCACATCGCCGGTAGAGCGCGACCAGCGACGCGATATCGGTCTGGCCGGTCAGATCGAGCGGCCGACCGCTCGCCATCTGCGCCGCCACCGCGCCGGTCAGCGGCTCGTCACCGGGGCCGCCGGTGAGCACGATTCGCGCGCCGAACTCGGCGGCGAGGCGGTCCGCCACACACTCAGCCTGCCCTCGTCCCACAGCTTCACCGGCACGCCCGCGCTCGGGTGAATCGCCACCAGTGGTCGGCCGTCGCTCGGCAGCGGCGCGAGCAGCTCGTTTACTCGCGCCTCGGCATCATCGCCAGGGTGGAAGACCAGCGGGAAGTCGGTCGGCGGCACAGTGGCCGCATCGAGCAAAGAGGCTTGCCCCGCACGCCGGAGCAGCGCATCCGCCAGCCGCAGGTTGCCGATCGCCGTGTGCTCATGCCCTGGCAGCGGCAGGCTCTCGGTCAGGAACGGCGCGACATCGGGATGCCGATAGCCGAGGCGGCGCTGGATACCCGCCGTGGCGGCGAGCAGCGCGCCCCACCAGTGGTCGTCGCGCAGCACCACGGCGGTGTCGAAGCCCCAGAGCCGCAGGCGCTTCGCCTCCGCCGCAAGCAACTGGTAGGGCGCGACCGGGCTGCGCTTCGGGCGGCGCTCGAACCCTGGGAAATCGATCACCAGCAGATCGTCCAGGTCGGGATTGTTGGCGAGCACCGGCCGACTCCACGGCCCCGCCGCCACGGCAATCGCGGCATCGGGCAACCGCTGTCGCAACGCGTGAAGCGCGGGCGTCAGCCAGAGCACATCCCCGAGGTGATCGGGACGAATCAGCAGCAGGCGCTGCGGCGTGGTCGTTGCCGGTTGCTGGCTGCCCTGCCCGATGGCCCGAGCCGTCGTCTGGAGCATCGCGCGGCGTAGGCGGTGGCGCGCGGACTGAGCGCTCATCGTTGCGCCGCCGCATCCGGCAGCCGCGCGACGCGGGCGAGGACGCGCTCGCAGGTCGCCAGCGTCTGCTCGACCGTGATGGCGTCGATGCAGCGAACGCTCTGGTCGGCGTTGGAGGGGCGGGTCAGGTCGCCCCGCTGCACGTGAGGGGCGCAGGCGATCGGGTCCCAGACCGCCTCGCCGATGCCATCGACCGGGCCATACTGCGCCGGATCGGTCGGCCCGAAGACGGCGACGACTGGGGCTCCGCACGCCCCCGCGAGGTGCGTGGTGCCCGCATCATTGCTGAGATAGAGGTCGGCGCGGGCGCACAGGGCACCCAGCTCGTCGAAGGTGAACATCCCAGAGAAATCGACCGCGTCGTGGCGCAGCGCGGACCGCATCGCCGCCACCGTCTCGCGGTCGCTCGGTGCGCCCGCCAGCACGATCGCCACGCCATGCCGCTCCGCCAGCGCATCGGCGACGGCCGCGAATCGCTCGGGGGGCCACCGCTTGGTATCCATCGTCACGCCCGGATTGGAGCCGCCGCCCGGGTGGACCACCAGCAACGGCGAACCCACCCCGCGCTCGACCAGCAGCGCAGCGATGCGCGCGGTCGCCTCCGCGCCAGGACGATAGCGCAACCGTCGCTCGCCCGGCGTCAAGCCGATCTTCCGGGCGAGATCGAGCGCCAGGTCCGTCTCGTGCCGGATCCCGCGCACTGGCACGCGATCCGTGAGCGCGAAGCCCCGCCCCGCCGAATCGTACCCCACCCGGCGCTGGATCCCCGCCAGCGCCGCCAGCAGCGGCGACCGCTCGGGAATAACGGCAAGATCGAACCGCTCACTCCGCAGCACCCCGATCAACCCCCGCCGCCGCGATCCCACCGATCCAGCAGCGTCAGCACCCGGTCAACGTGCGGACTATTCGCTAGCGCCGCCCCCGACCACTTGCCACTGGCATAGGTAATCTCCGCGTCGGAAATGCCGCATCGAGCGCCGCAACCAACGGCGTCGTCAGCAGCACATCCCCCAGGCAACAACACGCAGCACCACGATCCGGCGCGGCGTCGCCCCCCGCGCGCCCGGTCGCCGCATAGCGAACAGGCCGCAGCGCGTGGCAGGCAGACGGTGATGGCATTTTGGCGCAACGATTGGGAGCTATGTACCACGAACCACTCAGCCAGCATTCGGTCGAGGATCGGCCGATTGGTCGCCACGATCTGCAGCAACTTGGCATATCGCGCCTGCTGCGTCGGATTCAGCTCTCCCTGCTACCCATTCCTTCAACATGGCGAGATGACTTTCGGGAATTGCCCACTCCATCTCGAAGTCTAGACGTGCAATCTGGTCCCACTCGTCCCACTCTAGGGCATCGAGCGGGATCCCTTCCCATGCCTTCTTGAGGTAATCGAGCGAGAAGTCGATCCGCCCGACAGTGTGCGACCGGGCATCACTTGAGCCATACGACCTCCTCGGGAAGCCCAGTGCTTGACCAGGTGGAGTACTGGTAGCCTGTGATGATGGCCCCGCGATCCGCCGAATAGACTACCAGCAGATTTGGCAAGCTGCCCGACCCCTGTCGCGCGCTTTCCAGAACGTCGTCCGTTGGAGTAATGGTAGCCGCAATTGCCCCACCGCGCCGCTCGTAAACCAGCAGCCGCGCAGTGGGAGCGAGGATTGCCCGCCTCAAATCAGACAGGTAGGAATCGAACGTCGCCCCATCGGCCCACTGTTCGCTGATCGCGACTCGCTTGATCAGGTGGTAGAGAATCCTCGCGCGCACCGAGCGTGTGCCCCCGATACCTTATGCCCCGCTCAACCATGCGGACAGACACCATCCGCCCATCAAACGGCGCAGTCGCCATCCGCGCGACGATCACGGCCACCTCCTCCGGCGTCGCTCGGCGGCGGGTCGCGATCACCTCGCGGATGAGTCTGTCGGCCGGGTGTTCGCCCTGCATGTCGGGGTGCCTACTCCCCCGCCGGTTCCTCGACCTTCGGCACGTCGGCGAGCGCGAAGAGCAGCTCCCCCTTGCAGACGACCTCGCCATCCACGGTCGCGGTCCCGGTGCCCGAGCCGAAGCCCCGGCGGAACTTCCCGAGCACGATCTCCATCCGCAGCACATCGCCCGGCCGCACCGGTCGCTTGAACCGGATGCCGTCGATCCCGGCGAAGAACGGGATCTTGCCCCGGTTCTCCGGCATCTGCAGCAGCGCCACCGAGCCCACCTGCGCCATCGCCTCGACGATCAGCACGCCCGGCATCACCGGGAAGTCGGGGAAGTGGCCGACGAAAAAGGCATCGCCGTGGCTGACATTCTTGATGCCGACGATCCGCACGCCCTCTTCGAGTTCGAGGATGCGATCGACGAGGAGCATCGGGTGGCGGTGCGGGATGATCGCCTGAATCTGTCGCGAATCGAGCATCGTCGTCTCCAGAGGTATGGTTCGCAGGTTGGCAGGTTCGAAAGTTCGAAAGTTTAGAGGACAGGGCTTGTGTGTCGAGCGCCCAACCTTCGAACCTTCAAACGTCTTAACCTGCGAACCGTCACACGGCGGCGAGGACCGTCTCGTCGACCCGGATCAGTTGCTCGCGCGAAGGGCCGACGCCGATCAGCGAGACCGCCGCGCCCAGCCGCTCCTCGATCCGCTCGATGTAGCGCCGCGCCGCAGCGGGCAGATCGCCGATGGCACGCGCCTCGCTCGTGTCGGTGCGCCAGCCCGGCATCGTCTCGTAGACCGGCTCGATGTGCGCCCAATCGTGCTCGCTCGCCGGGGGCGCGGTAACTTCGCCGCCGGGCGTGCGGTAGCCGACGCAGAGGCGCACCTCGTCCAGCGTGTCGAGGATGTCGAAGCGGGTCAGCGCCACGCGCTTGATGTCGTTCAGCCGGATCACGTAGCGCCCGACGACCGTATCGAACCAGCCGCAGCGGCGCGGGCGACCCGTCGTCGTGCCATATTCCTGGCCCCGCTCGCGGATGTGGTCGCCGATGGCGTCGGTCAGTTCGGTCGGGAACGGCCCGCCGCCAACGCGCGTGCAATAGGCCTTGAAGACGCCGATCGCCTCGCGCACCTGCGTCGGCGCGATGCCCGCGCCCGCGCACGACCCCGCCGCCGTCGGGAAGGAGGAGGTCACATACGGGTAGGTGCCGAAGTCGAGGTCGAGCAGCGCCGCCTGCGCCCCCTCCACCAGCACCTCGGACCCCTGCTCCAGCGCGTCCTGCACCAGCAGCTCGGTCGCCGCGATGTACGGCTCCAGCTGCTCGGCGAACGCGAAGCTCTGCTCCAGAATCCGCTTCGGGTCGAGCGGATCGGCACCGTAGAGGCCGAGGATGCGGTTCTTCCGCGCGACGAGGTCGTTCACCTTCTCGGTCAGGAACCGCTCATCGCGCAAATCGGCGATGCGGATGCCGGTGCGGCTGGCGCGGTCGGCGTAGGCCGGGCCGATGCCGCGCCCGGTGGTGCCAATCGCGCTCCCGCCGCGCGACTTCTCCTCAAGCTGGTCGATCAGCGGGTGCCAGGGCATCACCACATGCGCGCGGTCGCTGATCCGCAGCCCGGAGGTATCGACGCCCGCCGCCTTCAGCGTGGCGAGTTCGCCGATCAGCCCCTGCGGGTCGATCACCACCCCGTTGCCGATGATCGAGAGCGCCTGCGGGTGGAAGACCCCCGCCGGGATGAGGTGCATCTTGAATTTGCCGTAGGGATTGATGATGGTATGCCCGGCGTTATTGCCGCCGGTCGCGCGGACCACGAGCGCCGCGTGCTCCGCGAGGGCGTCGACGATCTTCCCCTTGCCCTCGTCCCCCCATTGCCCACCGATCACCAACCGCGCTGGCATGCTCCCCCCGTCCTCTCATCACGGCACGATGGCAAACGCCACCACACCCG